>JASGGN010000013.1:0-43122 GCA_047605005.1 Microbacterium sp. | reverse complement strand
TCGTGCTCGACTGCGCGCACGGCGCGGCATCCGGCGTCTCGCCCGAGACGTTCCGCAACGCCGGCGCCAAGGTGACCGTCATCGGAGCGGACCCCGACGGTCTGAACATCAACGACGGCTACGGCTCGACACACCTCGGACGGCTTGCCGCCGAGGTCGTGCGCGTCGGCGCGGATGTCGGCATCGCGCACGACGGCGACGCCGACCGATGCCTCGCGGTCGACGCCAACGGGAACCTCATCGACGGCGATCAGATCATGGCGATCCTCGCGGTGTCGATGAAGCAGCGCGGCGTGCTGCGCGATGACACCCTCGTCACGACCGTCATGAGCAATCTCGGGCTGCACCGCGCGATGGCGGCGCAGGACATCCGGGTCGAGACGACCGCCGTCGGCGACCGTTACGTCCTGGAGCGCATGACCGAGGGGCGTTTCAGCCTCGGCGGAGAGCAGAGCGGACACGTCATCCTGAGCAGATTCGCGACGACCGGCGACGGCGTGCTGACCGGGCTGCATCTGTGCGCCGAGATGGCGCGTACCGGCAGGTCGCTCGCTGAGCTGGCATCCGTCATGACCGTCTTCCCGCAGGTGCTCGTCAACGTCCGCGGCGTCGAGCGCTCTCGTGCGACGGATGCCGACGTGCTCGCTGCCGTGGCCGCCGCCGAGGCGGAGCTGGGTGACGGCGGCCGCGTGCTGCTGCGCCCGTCGGGAACCGAGTCGATGGTCCGCGTCATGGTCGAGGCCACCTCGCAGGGTGACGCCGCGCGCATCGCGGATCGGCTCGCGGAGGTCGTGCGGGGCTGAGATCGCCTCGCGACGAGCGCAGCGAAGAGGCGAAACGAACCGGCAGGGTCACGGCGTCTCGTCGCGCTGCGCTCGCTCAACGCCCGGGGCTGGTCTCGCGCCAGGCCCGCTAGAGTGGGCGCGATGGCCACCGATGACGTGACGACCGACGTCGCCTCGCTGTATCGCGAGGTCGACCGTGCGGAGTGGGCGGCGCTGGCCCCCGGCATCCCGAACCCCCTCAGCGAGACCGAGGTCGTGCAATTGCGGGGCATCGGCGACGTCCTCGATCTCACCGAGGTGCGCGAGGTGTATCTGCCGCTGAGCCGCCTGCTGTCGACGTATGCCGAGAACACGAAGCGCCTCGGAGCCCAGACCGCCGCGTTTCTGCGCGAGGCCGACACGACGACGCCGTTCGTCGTCGGCGTCGCCGGCTCGGTCGCTGTCGGCAAGTCGACGATCGCGCGCCTGCTGCGCGAGCTGATGAGCCGCTGGCCGGGCACGCCGCGGGTGGAGCTGGTCACCACCGACGGGTTCCTCTACCCCAACGAAGAGCTCGAGCGGCGCGGACTCATGGACCGCAAGGGCTTTCCGGAGTCGTACGACCGGCGCGCGCTCGTGCGGTTTCTCACCCAGGTGAAGTCGGGTGCGGCGGAGGTGCACGCGCCGTTCTACTCGCACATGCGATACGACATCATGCCCGACGCGCACGTGACCGTGCGGCGGCCCGACGTCGTGATCGTCGAGGGTCTCAATGTGCTGTCGCCTCCGCCGTCGCCGAACGATGTCGCCGTGAGCGATCTGTTCGACTTCTCGATCTATGTGGACGCCGACGAGCGTGACATCGCGCAGTGGTTCGTCGACCGGTTCCTCACGCTGCGGCAGGGCGCGTTCACCAATCCGAACTCGTTCTTCAAGGTGTTCGCCGAACTGTCGGACGCCGAGGCGGTCGAGACCGCCCTCGGCTACTGGAACGACATCAACCTGCCGAATCTGCGCGAGAACGTCGAGCCGACGAAGCACCGGGCGACCCTCGTGCTGCGCAAGGCCGCCGATCACGCGGTCGAGACGGTGCTGCTGCGCAAGCTGTAGGCGAGGGCGGGCCCGCCGGCCGGTCGCGGCTCCGGGGGCTCTCCGGGGGCTCCCCGGGTGCTCTCGCATACGATGGAGCGCATGTGTGGAATCGTCGGTTACGTGGGCCCGCGGGAGTGCCAGAGCATCCTGCTGGCGGGCCTGGCCCGCCTCGAGTACCGGGGCTACGACTCCGCCGGCATCGCCGTCATCGACGACGGTGGCCGCCTGGACATGCGCAAGCGCGCCGGCAAGCTCGCCGTTCTGCGCGAAGATCTGACGGTGACGCCGATGCCCGACGGCACGACCGGGATCGGCCACACCCGGTGGGCGACGCATGGCGGCCCGACGGATGCCAACGCGCACCCGCACCTGGCCGACGACGGCCGCCTCGCCGTCATCCACAACGGCATCGTCGAGAACTACGCCGCACTGAAGGCCGACCTGCTCAGTGAGGGGTACACGTTCCGCAGCGAGACCGACACCGAGGTGGCTGCCGTGCTGCTCGGGCGCGAGTACCGCACCAACGGCGGAGACCTCGTCGAGGCGTTCCGCGCGACGGTGAACCGGCTGGAAGGAGCGTTCACGCTCCTCGCGCTGCACGAGGAGCACCCGGGCCTGGTCGTCGGCGCCCGGCGCAACTCGCCGCTGGTGATCGGCATCGGCGAGGGGGAGAACTTCCTGGCATCCGATGTCGCCGCCTTCGTCGAGCACACCCGCCACGCGCTCGCGATCGGTCAGGACGAGATCGTCGCGATCACCCCGGACGCGGTCACGGTCACCGACTTCGCCGGCAACCCCGTCGACGTCGAGCCGTTCGATGTCACCTGGGACGCGGCTGCGGCCGAGAAGGGCGGCTGGTCGAGCTTCATGGCCAAGGAGGTCTCCGAGGAGCCCGAGGCCGTCGCCAACACGCTCCGCGGGCGCCTGCGCGACGGCACCGTCGCGATCCCCGAGTTGGACGGGCTCGACGAGCTGTTCCGCGAGATCAACCGGATCGTCATCATCGCGGCGGGCACCGCCGCCTACGCGGGAATGGTCGGCAAGTACGCGCTCGAGGCGTGGACGCGCATCCCAGTCGAGGTCGACCTCGCGCACGAGTTCCACTACCGCGACCCCGTGATCGGCCCCGACACGCTCGTCGTCTCGATCAGCCAGTCCGGCGAGACGATGGACACGCTCATGGCCGTCAAGTACGCGCGTGAGCACGGAGCGAAGACCCTGTCGATCTGCAACACGCAGGGCGCGACGATTCCGCGTGAGTCGGATGCCATCGTCTACACCCACGCGGGGCCCGAGGTCGCTGTGGCATCCACCAAGGCGTTCGTCGCGCAGATCACCGCGCAGTACCTGCTGGCCCTGCACATCGCGCGCGTGCGTGGCATCCTCTCCGACACCGAGGTCGCCCAGCAGGTGCTCGAGCTCGAGGCGGTCCCCGAGAAGATCTCGCACATCCTCGGCGGCGAGCAGGAGCGCATCGAACAGCTCGCCCACTGGATGGCCGACACCCGATCGGTGCTGTTCCTCGGCCGGTACGCGGGGTACCCCATCGCCCTGGAGGGGGCGCTCAAGCTGAAGGAGATCAGCTACATCCACGCCGAGGGCTTCGCTGCCGGCGAGCTCAAGCACGGTCCGATCGCACTCATCGAGCCCGGTCAGCCGGTCTTCGTCATCGTGCCCTCGCCTCGAGAGTCGCCGGTGATGCATTCCAAGGTCGTGTCGAACATCCGCGAGATCCATGCGCGCGGGGCGCGCGTGATCGCGGTCGCGGAGGAGGGGGATGCCGCGGTCCTCCCGATCTCCGACGAGGTGCTGCGCATCCCGCTCGCGGGGCCGTTGTTCGAGCCGATCCTCGCCGTCGTGCCGCTGCACATCTTCGCGATGGGCCTGGCCACGGCCAAGGGCCTCGACGTCGACCAGCCCCGCAACCTCGCCAAGTCCGTCACGGTCGAGTAGGGCTGCTCTCTCAGCCGGTCGTTGAGCGCAGGAATCCGCAGGATCCCGGAGACGAAACGCGTGTCACGGATGCTCTTGGCACGCACCGCTGAGCTGCTTGCGACGTTTCGACTCGCGCCTGCGGCGCTCGCTCTACGACCGGGGCGCGGTGGGACGTGACCCTGTCCTGTTCGGGTGGTGGTTGTGGCCGGGTCGTGGGGTGGGTGGCGGCCACGAGTGCCAGGTGAGCGCGCTCGGCGCAGCGGCTGCCGTGTTCGGGTGGCGGTTGTGGCCGGTCGTCCCGTGGCGTGGCGGGCATGACTGTCAGGTCGTCGCGCGTCGGTCCAGGCGTCCCTGCGGTCATGGGTGACGTGTGGCTGCGGGGCTCGCGTTCGGGCGCGCGGGTAGGCTGGCGGGGGCCGCGGTGCGCGGCCGTCCGCGTTCGGAAGGGGACGTCGTGATCGTCGGGATCGGCATCGACCTCGTCGACGTACCGCGGTTCGAGCGGTCGCTCGCTCGCACGCCCCGACTGCTCGAGCGGCTGTTCGCGCCGGCCGAACGGGCGCTCAAACCTCACTCGCTCGCGGCGCGCTACGCCGCGAAGGAGGCGCTGATCAAGGCCCTCGGCGGGTCGGACGGCGTCCACTGGACCGACATCGAGATCGCGTCCGAGCCCAGCGGACGCCCCGTCTTCGCGCTCACCGGTGAGACGGATGCCACCGTCTCCGCTCGCGGCATCACGACGCTGCACCTGTCGCTCAGCCACGACGCGGGGATCGCCGCGGCGTACGTCGTCGCCGAGGCATCCGCATGACGGGCCTGCGCGGCCTGCCGGGCCTGCCGGCGGGGACGATGCGCGAGGCGCTGATCGACACGTCTGCGATCACGCACAACGTGCGGCACCTGCGCCGTCTCACCGGAGCGGAGGTGATCGCTGTCGTCAAGGCCGACGGTTATGGGCACGGTGCTGTGCGCGTGGCCTCCGCGGCGCTGGCCGGCGGTGCGACGCGCCTTGGCGTCGCAGACCTCGGGGAGGCGTTCGCGCTGCGGCGCGCAGGCATCGTCGCGCCGGTCATCGCGTGGCTGCACGCCCCGGGAGCCTCCTTCGCCGAGGCCGCCGCGCTCGGGATCGAGCTCGGGATCTCGCGTTACGACCAGCTCGAGGCGGCGTCTGCTGCGGCGTCCGCCGATCGCGCCGTCGCGGTGCATCTGAAGGTCGAGACGGGGCTCGGGCGCAATGGGATCGCCCCCGCCGACCTCGCGGTCGTGTTCGCCGAGGCCGCACGGCTCGAGCGCGCCGGCCGGCTGCGCGTCGTCGGGATCTTCAGCCATCTCTCCAACACGAGCGACGCCGACGACCGGGCCGCGCTCGGCCGGTTCGAGGCCGCCCTCGCGGTCGCCGCGCAGCACGGCCTCACGCCTGCGCTCACGCACCTGGCCGCGACGCAGGCCGCGATCGCCCTGCCCGAGACGCGCCTCGGTTGCGTGCGGGTCGGCATCGGCATCTACGGGCTGTCGCCTTTTGCGGACCGCACCTCAGCCGATCTGGGCCTGCGGCCGGCGATGACCCTGCGGGCGGCGGTCACGGCCGTCCGTCGTGTGCCCGCGGGTCAGGGCGTCTCGTACGGTTACCTCCATCGCACAGCGGGCGAGACGACGCTCGCGCTCGTGCCGCTCGGGTACGCCGACGGGGTGCCGCGCGCGGCATCCGGCGCAGCGGCGGTGCGGATCGGCGGGGCGGTCTTCCCCGTCGCGGGGCGCATCGCGATGGACCAGTTCGTCGTCGACGTCGGCGACAGCCCGGTCGCGGTCGGCGACGAGGCCGTGCTGTTCGGCGACCCGGCGCGGGGGCTGCCGCCCGTAGAGGCGTGGGCGGATGCCGCCGGCACCATCAACTACGAGATCGTCACGCGCATCGGGGCGCGTGTGCCGCGCCGCGATGCCGGGCGGGCCGCGCCGTGAGGGAGGGCGCTGCGGGCGGAGGCATCACGTCGCTCGGGCATGAGGTGGCTTGCCGCAAGAACTCAGGAGATCTGGTGCGCCCCGCGCCCTCTCGCCGCGTCACCGCTGGGGTCGCGTGCGAGGCGAGGCCCGGTTCTCCTGAGTCATGGAGAGCGGGTGTGAGATGACCGGTCTGGATGCCTTTGTCGGCGAGCGCGAGATCGCCTCGGCCGCCGACATGGAAGTCTTCGGGCGCGAGCTCGGTGCACGCCTGGGCGCGGGTGACCTGGTCGTGCTCACGGGGCCGCTGGGCGCCGGAAAGACGACCCTCACCCGCGGCATCGCGCAGGGTCTGAACGTGCGCGGGCGGGTGCAGAGCCCGACCTTCGTGATCGCGCGGACGCATCCCTCGCTCGATGACGGGCCGCCGCTCGTGCACGTCGATGCATACCGGCTCGGCGCGGACGCCGAGTTCGATGACCTCGACATCGACTTCGCCGGCTCGGTCGTCGTCGCGGAGTGGGCGGCGCCCTTCGCCGATGCCGTCGCCGACGGCTGGTGGGAGGTCGAGATCGAGCGCGGCTGGAGTGGCACGGGTGTCGACAACGCGTGCGGCACGGCCGGACGGTTCACCGCCGACATGGAGGACGCCGCGCCCAGGAAAGTCACCATCACGCGCCGCGGCTGACAGGCTGTGCGACGCCGCTCGGCTCGCCGGCGGAGGCCTCCGCCGGCGAGCGAGATGTGGCGCATCTGGTCGGTTCGCCGAGCCGGAAACGGCCGTTTGCGCCACGTTTACGGGGCGAAGTGCTCGGGTGGGGGCACGGGCCGTCACAGATCGAGCCCTCGTGCCCCACGCCCGTCGGTGATCGAGTCCCCGACTCCCGCCCCAGCCGGTGATCGAGTGCCCGCCGCGCAGCGGCGGGCGTATCGAGATCGCCCCCGTTACCCTGGAAGGCGTGATCCTCGGCATCGACACCTCCCTTGGCACGGCGGTCGCCGTGGTCGAGGACGACGGGGTCGTGCGGGCCGAGGCCTCCAGCGACAATCCCCTCGGGCACGCCGAGGCGATCGGCACACTCCTCGAGACGGTGCTGGCGGATGCCGCGCACGGCCCGATCGGTGCCGGGGGAGAGGCCAGCCCGGTCGCCGTGACGTCTGTCGCGGCGGGCATGGGCCCCGGCCCCTTCACGGGGCTGCGCGTCGGGATCGCCGCAGCGCGCGCGTTCGCGCTCGCACGAGGGCTGTCCGTCGTGCCCGTGCCGAGCCACGACGCGGCGGCGCTCGAGGTTCTGCTGGCGGCGGCGCTGGCCGACCCGTTCGCTGAGGTTCCACGATTCGCCATCGTCACCGACGCGCGCCGGCGCGAGCTCGCCTACTCGGTGTACGAGGGGCTCGACGACGACGGCATCCCGGTGCGCATCGCGGGGCCGGCGCTCGCTGCGCGCGACGGTCTCGACGCTCTGCTCGCCGAGCGGGATGCCGAGCGCCGCGACGTCGCGGCGATCTCGGCCGCGATGACCGCGACCCTCGCGGCGCGCGCCGTCGCTGCGGGCCGTGTCCTGACCGGTTCCGAGCCGCTCTATCTTCGGGCACCCGACGTGACGCCGCCGAAGGCGCGCCGCGCGGTCGCCACCGAACAGCCCGCTTCTCGACCGCCCGCCGGCGACCGGCGACCGGCAGCCGTCGCGCAGCCGGCTGGACCGCACCCTGCCGCTGCCACGCACACCCCGACGAGCCTCGCCGAGGAGTCCCGCCCATGACCCTTCGGACCGCGACCGGCGACGACCTCGCCGAGATCATGGCGCTGGAGAGGGCGTCGTTTCCCTCCGATTCATGGAGCACGTCGATGATGGCGGCCGAGCTCGCCTCGCCGCATAGCCGCTACCTCGTCGACGTCGAGGCGGGCCGCGTCGTCGGCTACGGCGGGGTGCGCGCCGTGTCCGGCGCGGCGGATGCCGACATCCAGACCATCGCGCTCGCCGAAGCCGCCCGAGGGCGAGGGCGCGGTCGCGCGCTCCTGCGGGCGCTGCTGGAGAACGCGCGCGAGCGCGGTGCGCGCGAGGTGTTCCTGGAAGTGCGGGCGGACAATCCCGTGGCATCCGCGCTCTATCTCTCCGAGGGCTTCACCGAGATCGGGCACCGCCCGCGCTATTACCAGCCCGACGACGTCGATGCGATCGTGATGAAGCTCGACCTGGCCGGGTGGGCCGCGGCACAGGCTCACGCCGCGGCCCACCCGGCGACCGATGCGGGGGTGTGCTCGTGAACGTGTGCCGGAAGCAGGCCGATCCGCGTGGTTCCTCGCGTCGTGCCTTCGCACGGGCCGTTTCGGCCTGCTCGCGGGACACGCACCTTTCGGCACCGGTCGACCCGACTCCCGTCGGAGGGCTCACGTGACCGGCATCGAACCCCTCATCCTCGGGATCGAGACCAGTTGCGACGAGACCGGCATCGGCATCGTCCGCGGCAGGACCCTGCTCTCCAACACGATCGCGAGCTCGATGGACGAGCATGCCCGCTACGGCGGCGTCGTGCCCGAGGTCGCTGCCCGCGCTCACCTCGAGGCGTTGCAGCCCGCGATCGAGGCCGCCGCCGCCGAGGCGGGCATCACCCTCGACGAGCTCGACGCGGTCGCCGTCACGAGCGGCCCGGGCCTCGCGGGGGCGCTCATGGTCGGCGTCGGCGCGGCGAAGGCGCTCGCCGTGAGCCTCGGCAAGCCCCTGTACGCCGTCAACCACCTCGTCGGGCACATCGCCGCCGACCTGCTCGCCGGCGACGAGGTCGAGTACCCGACCGTCGCGCTGCTGGTCAGCGGCGGCCACACCTCGCTGCTGCTCGTGCGCGATCTCGTGAGCGATGTCGAACTGCTCGGCGAGACCGTCGACGACGCCGCTGGGGAGGCGTTCGACAAGGTCGCGCGCCTGCTCGGACTGCCCTACCCCGGAGGCCCCGAGATCGACCGGGCCGCCGCGGCCGGCGACCCGCGGGCGATCCGCTTCCCGCGCGGGCTGTCGCGCGCCTCCGACATGGCCGAGCACCGCTACGACTTCTCGTTCTCGGGCCTGAAGACCGCCGTCGCCCGCTGGGTCGAGCAGGCGGAGGCATCCGGCGCCCCGGTGAACACCGCGGACGTCGCGGCGTCGTTCCGTGAGGCGGTCGTCGACGTGCTCGTGACGAAGGCGCTGGATGCCTGCGAGCGCCACGGCATCCCGCGGCTGCTGCTGGGCGGAGGCGTCATCGCGAACCGTCGCCTGCGCGACGTCGCGCTCGAACGGGCCGCGGCCGCCGGCGTCGCGGTGCGCATCCCGCCGCTGAGCCTGTGCACCGACAACGGGGCGATGATCGCCGCGCTCGCGGCGCAGCTGATCGCCAGCGGGCGCCCGCCCTCGACGCTGGAGTTCGGTGCCGACTCGACGCTGCCGGTCACCGAGATCCAGGTCTCCCCGAGAGCGGATGCCGCAACGGCTGCGGACGCCGCGGCTCCGGATGTCCCGAGCTCGGATGTCCCGGGCTCGGATATCCCGGGCTCGGATGTCCCAGGCTCGGGTATCTCTGTGCAGCCGGATATGCCGGGGGTCCGATGAGCGAAACGCACGAGCCGGCCGGGCAGAGCGGACCGGCCCGCCAGAACGAGGGCATCCCCGCAGCGCCTCCGATGCCGGCGCTTCCGTCGGGGGCCTCCGACGTGTCGAAGCCGCCGACGGCGCCAGCATCCGCCCCCTCGCCGCAGGTCACCGAGGAGGGCTCGCCCGGGCAGCTCATCGACGAGCTGCCCGCCGCGCCCGGGCTCCAGGCGCCGTTCGAGGACGTCCTTCTGGTCGACTCGGTGCCCCTCCCCGGCGGGCATCGCGGCGGATTCTCGCGTGAGCTGACCGAGCCGGTGCCGATCACGACGACCGCGCACGACGAGGTCGGGTGGGCGGAGGCGGCTCCGATCGTCTCGCCCCCCATGCCGCGCAGCGCCCCGTGGGCACTGGTCTTCGGCATCCTGGGTCTGACGGCCTCGTTTCTCGTGGGGTGGGCCTTCCTCATCGGGGTCGTCGGCGCGGTGCTTGCGATCGCGGCGCTGCGCCGGCCGTGGGAGAGTCGCGCCGTCGCGGTGTGGGCGCTGTGCCTGAGCGTGCAGTCGCTCGTCTACAGTGCGGGCTGGCTGTGGTGGGCCTCGACGCAGGGCCCGCTCTTCGGCTGAGAGATGATGCCGAGGGGTTGGGCGGGGCGCTTCGTGAAGGAACCTCTCGCCGGGCCCGCCGCTCAGACGCGGTCGGTCAGCAGCGTCAGGCGGCGCCCCGCGACCCGCGTGACGAACAGCGTCGCCGACTCCGGGCCGCGCAGCCCGAGCTTCGTGCGCAGCGTCGCGGGGTCGACGTCGACCCCGCGTTTTTTGATCTCGAGAGTGCCGATGCCGCGCTCGCGCAGTGCGCGGGCCAGCGCCTTGAGGTCGTTCGGCAGTTGCTCGCGTACCCGGAAGCTCTGCACGAACGGGCTGATCGCCGCATCATCCGACGTCAGGTACGCGATCTTCGCATCGAGCATCCCGGCGCCGATCGCCCTCGCGACCTCGCCGATCAGCCGTGCCCGGATGACCGCGCCCTCCGGCTCGTGCAGATACGCGCCGAGCGCCCGCACGGGTGCGTCGTCCGCGTCGCCGGATGCCATGAGCTCGGCCGCCTGGCCGCCCCGGATCACGAGCGCTGCCCGCCGCACGCCCGGCCGGGCGAGCGCACCGGTCCAGACGACGAGCTCGATCGTCGAGCCGTCGACCGAGATCCACTGCGCCTCGGCGCCTTCCGGGATCGCGTCGCGATCGAACGCGGGGCCGAGCTTGATGCCCGCCGGCATCCGCGCCGCCAGCGCGAAGACCCAGTCGAGCGGCGGCGTCCAGGCATCCGCACGGACGCGCATCGTCTCGCCGTGGCCCGCCGTCCGCCGCGCGGGGTCGAGCCACACGGCATCCACGTCGGACAAGTCGAGCTCCTCGGCGCGCGCGTGCCGCACCTGCACGCTGCCGCCGAAGGGGGCCAGGTTGTAGGCGGCGAGCGCCGCGGTCGCCTCGTCGGCATCCACCGCGACGACGTCGAGCCCGATCCCGGCGAGGGCGAGCGCGTCGCCGCCGATTCCGCAGCCGAGGTCGGCGACCCGGCGGATGCCGGCGTCGCGGAACCTCCCCGCGTGGCGCGCGCCGACCTCGAGGCGGGTCGCCTGCTCGAGCCCCGCACGGGTGAAGAGCATGCGGTCGCCGAACGCGCCGAACTTGGCGCGAGCGCGCGTGCGCAGCCGCGCCTGGCCCACGGCGGCCGAGACGAGGTCGGGGCTCAGCCCCGCCGCTCGCAGGCGCGTGACGGTGGCCGCGACTGCCGCCGTCGAGTCGATCGCGCCCAGCTCATCGGCGAGCCGCAGGCCCTCGGGAGTCAGCAGCGCGGTGAGCTCGGCGCGGTCCATCCGCCCAGCCTACGGCCGGGGCCACGACGCTCGTGCCCGAGATCCGCGAGCCCCCGCGCTGCGCAAGCCTGCGCGCGCTGCGCAAGTTTCCGCAGCGGATGCCGATTTCGACAGCGCGAGCGGGCGCGCCCGCGACCACGCGCGCGGGCGAACCGTGAGCTGGCTGGCACTCGCGTTGCGAGAGTGCCAGCCGCGCCCTAGACTTGCCGTTAGCACTCCACCCCGGTGGGTGCTAACGAGTCTTACAGCATCACGCCCAGCCAGAAAGAGGTAGACCGTGTCGGTTTCCATCAAGCCGCTCGAGGATCGCATCGTCATTCAGCAGGTCGAGGCCGAGCAGGTCACGTCCAGTGGTCTCGTCATCCCCGACACCGCCAAGGAGAAGCCCCAGGAGGGCGAGGTCGTGGCGGTCGGCCCCGGCCGCATCGACGACAACGGCAACCGCGTGCCGCTCGACGTCGCCGTCGGCGACCGCGTCATCTACTCGAAGTACGGCGGCACCGAGGTGAAGTTCGGCGGCGACGAGTACCTCGTCCTGTCGGCCCGCGACGTCCTGGCGGTCGTCGTCCGCTGATCTCTGATCTCGATACACCGCGCCTGTGGCGCGGCACTCGATCACCGGTACAGAAGGGTCCGGATGCCTCGGCATCCGGACCCTTCGTCGTGCGTGGCGGGCATCCGACGGAGGATGGCAGTCGCCGCGGCGGCGGTGATGTCATGACCGTCCTAGGCTTGGAGTTATGACAGCCGAGGAATCCGAACGTGAAGCGCGCCTCGGCGGGTTCTACGCCTTCGGCGCGTACTTCCTCTGGGGATTCATGCCCCTGTACTTCCTGGTGCTCGCGCCGATCGGGCCGTGGGAGATCGTCGCATGGCGCATCGTCTTCTCGCTCGTGTTCTGCGCGATCCTGCTGACCGTGACGCGCACGTGGGGAAAGCTCCGTGCGATCCTGCGAGACCGGCGGCTCATGCTGTGGACGGCCGTCGCGGGCCTGCTCATCTACGTCAACTGGCAGGTCTTCCTCATCGGCATCCTCACCGGCCACGTCATCGAGGGGAGCCTCGGGTACTTCATCAACCCGATCGTGACGGTGCTGCTGGGCGTGCTCGTGCTCGGCGAGCGGCTGCGCACCGGTCAATGGATCGCGATCGGGATCGCTGCGATCGCGGTGCTCGTGATCGTCGTCGCCTACGGCTCGTTCCCGTGGATCGCGCTGACCCTCGCGGCATCCTTCGGCACCTACGGCCTCGTGAAGAAACAGATCGGGCCGCGCGTGGATGCCATCAGCGGGCTCACCCTCGAATCGCTCTGGCTCACTCCTGTCGCCCTCATCCAACTTGGCGTCGTCGCCGCGACGACGGGGATCGTCTGGGGCACGCAGGGCACAGCGAACACGGTGCTGCTGGCCCTCGCGGGCATCATCACGGCGATTCCGCTGCTGTTGTTCGCGGCGGGCGCCCGCCGCGCGCCGCTCACGGTGATCGGCCTGCTGCAGTTCGTCGCGCCGATCATGCAGTTCCTCACCGGCTGGGCGATCATGCACGAGCCGATGCCGCTGGAGCGCTGGATCGGCTTCGCGCTCGTGTGGGTCGCGCTCCTCGTGCTGAGCATCGACTCGGTGATCGCCGCGCGGCGCTCGCGTGTGACATCCGGCATCGCGGACCTCGTCTGAGCGGGCCGTTCGGCTCGCCCCGATGCGCGCCCACATGCTCGCCACATAGGAGACGCAGATTGGATAACGATTGCGTCGCGATCCGCGCAGAGAGGCGCCAAAACACACCGCGGTAACAATCGCTTACTACTTTCGATCACACAGCGGCCTTTGACGCCGCACCGACAGATCGAAAGGATGAACCAGATGGTTCACTCAAAGAAGGCATGGCTGGCTGGGGCAGCTTTGCTGGGTGCCTCGGTCCTCGTGTTCTCGGGTTGTGCGAGCGGCTCGGACTCGACCGACAGCGAGACGACGACGGCGTCCGACGAGACGTTCGAGAGCCTCGACTGCGCCTCGGACACCACGAGCGCTGACACTCTGAAGGTCGGCACCCTGCTGCCGGTCACCGGAACCCTCGCGTTCCTCGGCCCGCCCGAGATCGCAGGCGTCGGTCTCGCCGTCGCCGACATCACGGCCGCTGGCGACAGCGCCTGCACCTTCTGGACCGACTCGGGCGACAGCACCGACATGACGGTCTCGTCGGCCTCGGCGGATGAGCTCATCGACGCCGAGGTCTCCGTCGTCATCGGCGCCGCTTCTTCGTCGGTCTCCCTGAACGTCGTCGACAAGATCACCGGGGGCTCCAGCCCGATCGTTCAGATCTCGCCCGCGAACACCGCCTCCGATCTGTCCGGCTACTCCGACTTCTACTTCCGCACCGCTCCGCCGGACACCGTCCAGGGCGCCGCGCTCGGCTCGCTCATCTCGAGCGACGGCAACGCGAACATCGCCTTCCTGGTGTTCAACGACACGTATGGCACCGGCCTGCGTGACGTCGTCGAAGAGACGGTCACCGCGGCCGGCGGCACCGTGACCTACGGCGCCAACGGTGCCGGTCAGGAGTTCCCTCCCGGTCAGACCACCTTCTCGTCCGAGGTCACGGCGGCCATCGCGACCGACCCCGACGCGATCGTCGTGATCGCGTTCGACGAGACCAAGGCGATCGTGCCCGAGCTCGTCGCGCAGGGATGGGACATGTCGAAGACCTACTTCACCGACGGCAACACCTCGGACTACTCCGAGGTCTTCGACGCCGGAACGCTCGAGGGCGCACAGGGCACCATCCCCGGCGCCAACCCGGCCGACGACTTCAAGACCCGTGTCTCGGCGTGGCATGAGCAGGTCGAGGGCTCGGCTCTGGAGGACTACTCCTACTCGGCGGAGTCGTACGACGCGGTCATCCTCTCCGCCCTCGCGGCCATCAAGGGTGGTGCGACCGACCCGGCGACGATCCAGGCGAACCTGGCGTCGGTGTCCGGCGCGGACGGCGGCGAAGAGTGCAGCACGTACGCGGACTGCAAGGCTCTGCTGGAGGACGGCTCCGACATCCAGTACACCGGGATCTCGGGGATCGGCCCGTTCAACGAGCTGAATGACCCGTCGAGCGCCTTCATCGGCATCTACGAGTTCGATGAGGACAACATTCCGGTCTGGGTGAGCGCGGTCGAGGGCGCATCCTGATCATCGGTTGATCCGAACCAAGAGACCCCCGGGGCGACCCGGGGGTCTCTTGTGCGTGGGCGGATGCCGGTGCGAGGTAGCGCCAGCGGAGCAAAGAGCGGCGCCCGGCATCCGCAGGGGGTTGCCGGGCGCCGCTTGTCGGGTGCCAGCTCTGGCTCTACTCCGCGTTGTGGTGACTCTCGGCCTCGACGTCCGATGCCAGCGTGCCGAGGTAGAGCTGGATGACCTTGGGGTCGGCGGCCAGCTCGCGCCCCGTGCCGGTGTACGCGTCGCGGCCCTGATCGAGCACGTACGCCCGGTCGCAGATCTGCAGGCAGCGGCGGGCGTTCTGCTCGACCATGATGACGCTGACGCCGGCCTTGTTGATCCGGCGGGTGCGAATGAAGGTCTCGTCCTGGCGGACGGGCGACAGGCCTGCGGAGGGCTCGTCCAGAAGCAGCACCGAGGGGTCCATCATGAGCGCACGCGCCATCGCGACCGACTGGCGCTCGCCGCCCGACAGCGACCCGGCGCGCTGCTGGCGCCGATCGGCCAGCACGGGGAAGATCTCGAAGATGCGCTCGAGCTGGGTCTTGAACTCCTTGGGCTTCTGGTAGATGCCCATCTGCAAGTTCTCCTCGATCGACAGCGAGGGGAACACGTTGTTGGTCTGCGGCACGAATCCGACGCCGGTGCGGACGAGCTTGTTGGGCTTCCACCCGGTGATGTCCTGGCCTTTGAGGGTGACCGATCCGTGGCGGATGGACACCTGCCCGAACACGGCCTTCAGGAACGTCGACTTGCCGGCGCCGTTGGGGCCGATGATGCCGATGAGCTCTCCGGGGCGGGCCTCGATGTTCACGCCGTTGAGGATGTTGATGCCCGGAAGGTACCCGGCGTGCAGGTCCTTCGCGATGAGAACCGGTTCTGCGGCTGCGGCGGGCGTGCTCACGAGTGCTCCTCCTCTTTGACCTCTTTGCCGAGGGCCTCGGCCACGCGGGCCTCTTCCGCCTCGTCTGCGCGGGCCACCTCGTCGGCCAGGCGAATCGCGGCCGTCTCCGACAGCATCTCGTCGTCGCCCAGGTCGGCATCGTGGTGTGCTCCGAGATAGGCGTCGATGACGGCCTGCTGGTCCATGACCTCCGCGGCCGGGCCTTCGGCGACGATGACGCCCTGGGCCATCACGACGACCCAGTCCGAGATGTGGCGCACCATGTGCATGTCGTGTTCGACGAACAGCACTGTCATGCCCTCGTCGCGCAGCGACTGGATGTGCCCCAGCAGCGACTGGGTGAGGGCGGGGTTGACGCCCGCCATCGGCTCGTCGAGCATGATCATCTTGGGATCGCTCATCAGGGCGCGCGCCATCTCGAGCAGCTTCTTCTGACCGCCCGAGAGGGAACCGGCCAGGTCGTCCTTCTTCTCGAGGAGCTTGAACCGGTCGAGCAGGTCGAGCGCTTTGGCCGTGATCTCCTTCTCGCGTCCGCTCCACACCGCGGGAATCAGTGCGAGGAGCATGTTCTCGCCGCGCTGGTCGCGCGCGCCGAGCAGCATGTTGTCGAGCACCGTCATGCGCGAGAGCGCCTTGGTGAGCTGGAAGGTGCGCACCATGCCGTTGCGTGCGACGATCGAGGCGGCGGTGTTGCCGAGCGTCTTGCCGTCGAACGACCACCGCGCGGTCTTGTCGGCGGGTGGGCCGCCGATGAGGCGGCCGGCGCTCGTGGGCTTGTCGAAGCCCGTGATGAGGTTGAAGAACGTCGTCTTGCCGGCACCGTTCGGCCCGATCAGCGCGGTGATGACCCCGCGCTGCACTTCGAGGTGCGAGACGTCGACGGCGGTCATGCCGCCGAACTGCCGGACGATGTTGTCGACGACGAGGATGGGGTCGGGCTTGGCCGACCCGGGGACATGCGCAACGTCGCTGAGCGCGCGCTGCGCGGCGTTCGCCGCGATGCCGGTGTCAGACACTGAATCTCAACTCCTTCTTGTTGCCCAGGATGCCCTGTGGTCGGAAGATCACCAACAGCATCAGGGCGATTCCCACGACGATCCAGGAGAACTGCTCGGTCTGCTGCGTCGACATGACCGAGTCCGGCACGACGATGTCGGTGATGCCCTGGATGAAGATGCGGACGACGAAGAACAGGATCGCCCCGAGCACGGGGCCGAACAGTGCCGCAGCACCCCCCAGCAGCAGCGCCGTCCAGATGAAGAAGGTCGTCGACCGCCCCAGGGCGTCGGGCTGGACGGAGCTGGGGATCACGTAGATGATGCCGGCGAGCGCGCCGATGACGCCGCCGAGGATGAGCGACTGCATCTTGAACGCGTAGGCGCTCTTGCCGAGGCTGCGAACGGCGTCCTCGTCCTCGCGGATGCCTTTGAGCACACGCCCCCAGGGGCTGCGGATGAGCGCCCACATCAGCAGGACGAGCAGGAACACGAGGGCCCAGCCGACGAACCGGACCCACCAGCCGCTCACGCCGACGTTCTCGTAGGTGAACCACAGGATCGTCGTGGTGCCCTCGGGGAAGAACGACAGCGCGTTGAAAGCGTCGCGGTATTGGGCGCCGGGGATGCCGTTGGACCCGCCCGTGATCGGGCCGAGGACGCTCGAGCGGCCCACCATGCGCACGATCTCGGCCGCCGAGATCGTCACGATCGCGAGGTAGTCGCCGCGCAGTTTCAGGGTCGGGATGCCGAGGATGAAGCTGAACACGATGACCACGGCCAGCGAGATCAGGAGCGCCCCCCAGAAGCCGATGCCCGCGATGACGGAGATCGCGAAGCCGTAGGCGCCGAGCAGCATGAAGCCGGCCTGCCCCATGTTCAGCAGGCCCGTGTAGCCGAAGTGGAGGTTCAGGCCGATCGCGGCGATCGCGAAGGCGGCGGTCGACGGCGAGATCGCGATCGCCGACATCTGGTACAGCAGATTCACGAAGTCCATGTCAGCCCACCCGTTCCTTCCGTCCGAACAGACCCTGTGGCCGCACCAGCAGCAGAAGGATCAGCAGCAGCAGCGCCGTCGCGTACTTGAAGTCGCCCGGGAGCCAGAGGTTCGTCAGCTCCACCGTCATGCCGATCACGAGAGCGCCCACCAGGGCGCCGAACGCCGTCCCGAGCCCGCCGAGGGTGACGGCGGAGAACAGCAGCAGCAGCAGCTGCATGCCCGTCATCCAGTTGATGCCGTTGAACACGAGTCCGAGGAAGATGCCGGAAAGCCCGGCCAGGGCGGTCGAGGCGATCCAGATGAGACGGATGACGCCGTCGACGTCGATTCCCGAGGCCGCCGCGAGGGCGGCGTTGTCGCTGACGGCGCGGGTGGCCCGGCCGATGCGGGACTTGAGGAGGAAGATGCCGACGATCGCCAGCACGACCGCCGAGACGACCATGGCGATCAAGGAGTCTTGGCTCAAGGTCACCGGCCCCAGCTGCACCGCCACGGGGTTGGCGCGGACGATGCGCACCGTCGAGGCGCCGATGAAGAACTGGAAGACGTACTGCAGTGCGAGGGACATACCGATCGTCACGATCATGAGCTGTGTGATGCTCAGCCCGCGTTTGCGCAGCGGCTTCCACAGCACGACGTCCTGCGCGTAGCCGAACAGCGCGCAGATGACGACGACGATGAGCGCCGCCACCCAGAGGCTGATGCCCATCAGGTTCGCGAAGACATACGCCAGCAGGCCGCCGAGGGTCACCAGCTCGCCGTGCGCGAAGTTCGAGATGCCGGTGGTGCCGTAGATGAGCGAGAGGCCGATCGCGGCGAGGGCCAGCAGCAGGCCCAGGCGAAGTCCCGAAGCCGCCTGCTGCGCGAAGCGATCCCAGAAGCTCGTCGTCGTGGTGGTGTCGGCGTCGTCCGAGATCGACCCGTCGAGAGAGAACAGCACGGCGGTCGTCTTACCGAGGGTCACGGGGCGCACCTGGGGGTCTTCGCTGCCCAGCGTCACGCCGTCGGGCAACGTGTCGGCATCCACGACGACCGTCCAGTCGCCCTCCTCCTCGACCGAGATCGACCACTTGCCGTCCTCGTCGGTGACGGCGGAGAACACGGTTCCCGAGGGGCCCGTGGCGGTGACCGTGACGCCCTCGCCCGCTGCCGCCAGCGTGCCGGCGAGGCATCCGACGGTCGAGCTCGGGGTGCACGTCTCGGTCTGCACCGTCGTCTCGGTCTCGGTGTCGTCTGCGCGCGCGGACGGGGCGAGGGTCAGCACGCCCAGCAGGACCGCGACGGCGGCCAGAAGGACGACCACCCATCGGGCGGGCCGCAGGGCACGGGCGATCGTGGGACTCACAGGCTCCTCCTGTCCGGCACGCACCTCGGGAGATACGGTCGAGTCGACATCGAGCACGACGCTACGAGCGTAATATGTCGGCTTTGTTTCCGTTGCCGTGTCGAGTGTTTCCGGGCGGCCGTCGATGATCACGGAATGATCTCGTTCGCGCGCGACTTAGACTGGAGGAGACCGTCACCGGCCAGCAGGGAGAACACGTGGAGCACAACGACCCCTTCGGCTTCGTCGGATTGACCTACGACGACGTGCTGCTCCTGCCGGGACGCACCGACGTCATCCCCTCCGAAGCCGACACGTCGTCGCGCGTCACCCGCCGCATCACGGTCGCGACCCCTCTGCTGTCGGCCGCGATGGACACCGTCAGTGAGACCCGGATGGCGATCGCGATGGCGCGCGAGGGTGGCCTCGGCATCCTGCACCGCAATCTCTCCATCGCCGACCAGGCGGCGATGGTCGACCAGGTCAAGCGCAGCGAGTCGGGCATGATCACCGACCCGATCACGACGCACCCCGATGCGACGATCAACGAGGTCGACGCGCTGTGCGCCCAGTACCGCATCTCCGGGCTGCCGGTCATCGACGAGGACCGGCGCCTGGTCGGCATCATCACGAACCGCGACATGCGCTTCGTCTCCGGCTTCGAGCGTCAGAGCACCAGGGTGCGCGACGTCATGACCAGCGAGGGTCTGGTGACGGGCAGGGTCGGCATCGGTGCGAACGAGGTCATCGCACTGTTCGCACAGCACCGCGTCGAGAAGCTGCCGCTCATCGATGGCGACGGCAGGCTCGCGGGCCTCATCACGATCAAGGACTTCGACAAGAGCGAGAAGTACCCCCTCGCGACCAAGGACGAGCACGGGCGGTTGCGCGTGGGGGCCGCGATCGGGTTCTTCGGCGACGCGTGGGAGCGCGCGGAGGCGCTGCGCGACGCGGCCGTGGACGTCATCGTCGTCGACACCGCCAACGGCCAGTCGCAGGGTGTCATCGACATGGTCCGGCGGCTGAAGGCCGACCCGTCGTTCGGGCACATCGACGTGATCGGCGGGAACGTCGCGACGCGGGAGGGCGCGCAGGTGCTGATCGAGGCGGGGGTGGATGCCGTGAAGGTCGGCGTCGGACCGGGGTCGATCTGTACCACCCGTATCGTCGCGGGCGTCGGCGTGCCGCAGATCACCGCGATCTGGGAGGCCTCTCAGGCTGCGCGGGAGGCAGGCATCCCGGTCATCGCCGACGGCGGGCTGCAATACTCCGGCGACATCGCGAAGGCTCTCGTCGCCGGGGCCGACACCGTGATGCTCGGGTCGCTGTTGGCGGGCACGGACGAGTCGCCGGGCGAGATCGTCTTCCAGGGCGGCAAGCAGTTCAAGCTCTACCGCGGCATGGGCTCGCTCGGGGCGATGCAGACGCGCGGCAAGCGCACCTCGTACTCGAAGGACCGCTACTTCCAGGCCGACATCCCCTCCGACGACAAACTCATCCCCGAGGGGATCGAGGGGCAGGTCGCCTACCGCGGGCCGGTGTCCGCCGTCGCGTACCAGCTCGTCGGAGGACTGCGGCAGTCGATGTTCTACGTCGGCGCCCGCACGATCGAAGAGCTCAAGGCGCGCGGCAGGTTCGTCCGCATCACGCCCGCGGGCCTGAAGGAGAGCCACCCCCACGACGTGCAGATTGTCGTCGAGGCGCCCAACTACAAGCGGTAGTTCTTTGCGGCATCCGCCGCGTCGTCATGTCCGGAGAATGTCGCAGGCTTCGGGCGGTTTCGCGGGATCGCTCCGAGTCTGCCGACACTCTCCGGAGTTCGTGACGCTTCATCGCCTCCTCCACGGGCGACCACTTCTCGGATCTATTCACGGACTGGCTGGGTGGGCGCCTGTGCGTCGCGTGAGGAGCGCAGACTGCGCGGGAATGGACCGCGATCTCGACACCTGGCTGCGCAGCCGCTCTGGTGCTGTGGGAGTCTGCCGCGAAGGTCGAGAAGATCGCACCTGAGACGTTCCGAGGGATCGCATGGAACAGTTCCGCCGCGCACGCGTTCGCCGCCTCGGTGGTGGGGCTGTCCGAGTCGGGGCTGGAGACGCTGCTCGTGCTGCGGCTGCGGCGCTGGGGGCTGCGGGTGCGCCAGCAGGTCGTGCGTGCAGCCCGCCCCGTCGATCTGCTGGTCGGCGATCGGCTTGTCATCCAGGTCGACGGCTACGAGTTCCAGTCCTCGGCGAAGCGGCGCGCGAGCGACATCGCGCACGATGCCGAGCTGCGTCTGTGGGGGTACACCGTCGTCCGCCTGAGCGACCACCAGGCCGTCCGCCAGTGGCCGGCGACCGAACGGATGCTGCGCACGACGATCGCCCGAGGCTTGCACCTGGCGTGAGCCGCGGCATCCGTCGTGTACTTCGGAGAATGTCGCGAAGATCGGATGATCGCCGCGGAGCGCTCCGAAGTGGGTGGCATTCTCCGGAGTTCGCGACAAGGCCCGGGCGGCAGAGGCGCCGCGGGTAGGCTGGGTGGGTGAGCATGGAGATCGAGCTCGGCCGCGCCAAGCGCGCCCGCCGCGCGTACGCGTTCGACGACATCGCGGTCGTGCCCTCGCGGCGCACGCGAAATCCGGAGGACGTCTCGACGGCGTGGTCGATCGATGCGTACGGGTTCGACATCCCGGTCCTCGGCGCACCGATGGACTCGGTCATGAGCCCCGCGAGCGCCGTCGCTCTGGGCCGGCTCGGCGGCCTCGGCGTACTCGACCTCGAGGGCCTGTGGACCCGGTACGACGACCCCGAGCCGCTGCTGGCCGAGATCGCCTCGCTGCCCGAGGCGGAGGCGACGTGCCGGATGCAGGAGCTCTACTCCGAGCCGATCAAGCCCGCGCTCGTGCGCGACCGGCTCGCCGAGATCCGCGCCGGCGGGGTCACTGTCGCCGGCGCCCTCACCCCGCAGCGCACGCAGGAGCTCTACGAGACCGTCGTCGCGGCCGGTGTCGACCTGTTCGTCATCCGCGGCACGACCGTTTCTGCCGAGCACGTCTCCAGTGACGCCCAGCCGCTGAACCTCAAGAAGTTCATCTACGACCTCGACGTCCCCGTCATCGTCGGCGGCGCCTCGACCTATACGGCAGCCCTCCATCTCATGCGCACGGGGGCTGCCGGCGTGCTCGTCGGCTTCGGCGGGGGAGCGGCGTCGACGACGCGGGCGACCCTCGGCATCCAGGCCCCCATGGCGACGGCCGTCGCCGACGTCGCCGGCGCGCGCCGCGACTACCTCGACGAGTCGGGCGGCCGCTACGTGCACGTCATCGCCGACGGCGGCGTGGGCACCTCCGGCGACATCGTCAAAGCCCTCGCGATGGGGGCGGATGCCGTCATGCTCGGCGTCGCTCTGGCACGCGCGACCGACGCGCCCGGGCTCGGCTATCACTGGGGGCCCGAGGCCCACCACGCGAAGCTGCCCCGCGGCAAGCGGGTCTCGGTGGCGCAGGTCGGCCCCCTCGAGCAGGTGCTCTACGGCCCCGCGCCGGTGGCCGACGGCACGGCGAACCTCATCGGCGCGCTGAAGAAGTCGATGGCGACGACGGGGTACTCCGACCTCAAGGAGTTCCAGCGCGTCGAGGTCGTGGTCGCGCCGTACTCCGGGCACTGATGGGCCTGGCAGAGCCTCGACCCGGGGACTTCCCGCCGACGCTGCGCGAGGTCATGCTGCGACCGTGGTGGCTCGGCATGCTCGCGTTCGCGCTGCTGGTCGCGGCCGTGTTCGCGTGGCTCGGCCAGTGGCAGCTCTCGCGGGCGATCGACACCGACCCGGCCGAGCCCGGCGCCACCGAGCAGGTGCAGCCGATCGCCGACGTCGTCGCGCCGGGGGAGTACCTCGCCGCGGCCTCCGTCGGTCAGCGGGTCGAGGTGTCGGGGGCATTCGTCGCGGGTGACTTCCTCGTGGTGTCGTCGCGGTTCAACGACGGCGTCGAGGGCTACTGGGTGACCGGCCAGCTGCGCGTGAGCGCCGACCCCACCTCGCTCGCCGTCGCGATCGGCTGGACGGATGACCGGCACGTCGCGGATGCCGCGGCATCCGCCCTCAACGAGAACCCCGGTGCGAGCGTCGACCTCGTCGGCAGGCTGATCTCCGACGAGGGGCCGGCGCTGCCCGCGCGCGGGGCTGCGCCCACCGAGATGACGACGATGTCGCCCGCCGCCCTGCTCGGCTGGTGGCACGACGTCGACGGGCTGAACGTCTACCGTCCCTACCTCGTCGCCGACGCGGGCGTGACGCTGCCGGACGGGCTCGTCGCGATCGACTCGCCCGCCCCCGACGAGGGCTCGAGCGTCAACTGGCTCAACATCTTCTACGCCGCCGAATGGGCGATCTTCGCCGGTTTCGCGTTCTACATGTGGTATCGCCTGGCCAAGGATGCCTGGGAGAAAGAAGTCGAGGCCCTCGACGAGGCCGGGGCGGCTCCCGCCGGGGCCGCCCCGCCCGCCGACTAGACTCGAGACATGCCTCAGCCCAAGCTCGCCACGTTCCCGGCGATCCGCGGGGCACTGAGGTTCTACCAGATCGCCTCGGTCGTCACGGGCGTCATGCTGCTGTCGCTGTGCGCCGAGATGGTCGTCAAGTACGGCCTCGGATACGAGCTGTTCCTCGGCGGGTCGGGGGGATTCCTCTGGTTCGCGCCCGTCGTCGAGACCGCGACCGGGCACGAGTCGACCGGAGACGGGACCAACCTGTCCCTCGGCATCCTCATCGCGCACGGCTGGTTCTACGTCGTGTACCTCTTCGCGTGCTTCCGCGTGTGGAGTCTCATGCGCTGGGGCTTCGTGCGGTTCGTGACGCTCGCGCTCGGCGGCATCGTGCCGTTGCTGTCGTTCTTCATGGAGGTGCGCGTCGCCCGAGAGGTGGCGGCCTACCTCGCCCGGCGGGAGGCCGCGGCATCCGCCCCAGCCACGGAAGGTATCCGGTGACCGCACAGGAAACAGCCCACAGGCCGGTCCTCGTCGTCGACTTCGGCGCACAGTATGCCCAGCTGATCGCGCGCCGTGTGCGCGAGGCGGGCGTCTACAGCGAGATCGTCCCGCACACCGCGACGGCCGCCGAGATCGCCGCACGCGAGCCCGTCGCACTGATCCTGTCCGGCGGGCCGTCGTCGGTGTACGAGCCCGGCGCGCCGACGCTCGATGCGGGAGTGCTCGCGCTCGGCATCCCGACCCTCGGCATCTGCTACGGCTTCCAGGTGATGGCGCAGCAGCTCGGCGGCACCGTCGCCAACACGGGCCTGCGCGAGTACGGCGCGACGGATGCCACGGTCGCGGGCTCCGGCGGGGTGCTGCTGGGCGGGCAGCCTGCGACGCAGAACGTGTGGATGAGCCACGGCGACCAGGTCGCGGCCGCGCCCGAAGGCTTCGAAGTGCTGGCTTCGACCGCGGCGACCCCCGTCGCGGCGTTCGGCAACGCCGAGACCTGTTTCTACGGCGTGCAGTGGCATCCGGAGGTGAAGCACTCCGACTACGGCCAGGACGTCATCGTCAACTTCCTGCACAAGGCCGCGGGGCTTGCCGCCGACTGGAACAGCGGCAACGTCATCGCCGAGCAGGTCGCGCGCATCCGCGCGCAGGTCGGGTCGGGTCGGGTGCTGTCGGCGCTGTCGGGCGGTGTCGACTCGGCCGTCTCGACAGCGCTCGTGCACGAGGCCGTCGGAGACCAGCTCGTCGCCGTGTTCGTCGACCATGGCCTGTTGCGCAAGGGCGAGCGTGAGCAGGTCGAGAACGACTACGTGGCCTCCACCGGCGTGCGTCTGATCACGGTCGACGCGCGCGAGACGTTCTTGACCGCGCTCGCCGGGGTGAGCGACCCCGAGCGCAAGCGCAAGATCATCGGCCGTGAGTTCATCCGTGCGTTCGAGAAGGTTCAGGCGGACCTCGTCGCCGAGGCGGCGGCGGAGGGCGAGCCGATCCGGTTCCTCGTGCAGGGCACGCTCTACCCCGACGTCGTGGAGTCCGGGGGTGGCGCCGGGACGGCGAACATCAAGAGCCACCACAACGTGGGCGGGCTGCCCGAAGATCTGCAGTTCGAGCTCGTCGAGCCGCTGCGGACGCTGTTCAAGGACGAGGTGCGGGCGATCGGACGCGAGCTGGGCCTGCCCGAGGCGATCGTCGGGCGGCAGCCGTTTCCGGGGCCGGGCCTCGGCATCCGGATCGTGGGTGAGGTCACCGCTGACCGTCTCGCGATTCTGCAGGATGCCGATGCCATCGCCCGTTCCGAGTTGACAGCCGCAGGGCTCGACGGCGAGATCTGGCAGTGCCCCGTCGTGCTTTTGGCCGATGTGCGCTCGGTCGGCGTGCAAGGGGACGGTCGCACCTACGGGCATCCGATCGTGCTGCGCCCGGTCTCTTCGGAGGACGCGATGACCGCCGATTGGACCCGCCTGCCCTACGATGTGCTCGCGCGCATCTCCAACCGCATCACGAACGAGGTCCGCGAGGTCAACCGGGTCGTTCTCGACGTCACGTCGAAGCCGCCCGGCACCATCGAGTGGGAGTGACGGTGCGATACGTCAGGCCGACCGGGTTCGACGCCGTCTTCAACGGCGCGGTCGGCGCTCTGGCGCGGCTCGGAGTGCCGTTCGCTGGCAGCCGCATGCTCGCCGTGCGCGGCCGGAGCTCGGGCCAGTGGCGCACGACGCCGGTGAAACCCGCTGCGCGTGGGCGGTGAGCGCTATCTCGTCGCCCCGCGCGGGCAGACGCAGTGGGTGCGCAATCTCCGGGCCGCCGGTGCCGGGGAGCTGCGGACGGGGCGCCGGGTCGAGGCGTTCCGCGCGACCGAGGTCGAGGATGCCGTCAAGCCTGCGATCCTGCGCGCGTACCTGCGGGTGTGGGCGTGGGAGGTCGGTCGCTTCTTCGAGGGCGTGGATGCCTCGTCGCCCGACGAGCGGCTGCGTGAGATCGCGCCGGGCTTCCCGGTCTTCCGCATCGAGCGGGTCTGAGCGCAGGGCGCGGGCTGGGTCTCGCGGCATCCGTGCTTCGCGCTGCGGTGTGCTGCTCGCGCTGCGTTTCCTTCTGGCGCCCGTGTGGTTTTCGGCAGCGCGAGCGGGGCGGGGCGCGGGTATCGGGGGCGCGAGCGGGGCGGGGCGGGGCGGGGCGCGGGTATCGGGGGCGTGAGCCGCCGTGACGCGGAAGGGGCCGCCCGGCGGATGCCGGACGGCCCCCTCAAATCAACGCCGCTGCGCGGCACTGATCCGAGTCGCTTTCAGTTGTCGCCGCGGAGGATCGCGATCATGCGCAGGATCTCGACGTAGAGCCAGACGACCGTCACCATGAGGCCGAAGGCGCTGAGCCAGCCGTACTGGCGCGGGGCGCCGTTGCGCACGCCCTGCTGGATCTGGTCGAAGTCGAGCACGAGCGAGTAGGCGGCCATGATGACGACGAGCACGCCGACGATGACGCCGAGCGGGATGCCGGCGACCGTGACGTTGCTGTAGAGGCCGAACGCGCCGCCTTCGCCCGCGGCGCCGAACATCATCAGCACGACGTTGATCAGCGAGAAGACGAGATATCCCACCATCGCGATCATGAAGATCTTGGTGGCCTTCGCCGAGGCGCGCACCTTACCGCTGGCGAACAGGGCGAGGGTCACGCCGACGACCGAGAGCGTCGCGATCGTGGCCTGCATCACGATGCCGGGCCAGACGAACTCGAAGTACGCCGAGATGCCGCCGACGAACAGGCCCTCGAACGCGGCGTAGGCGAAGATCAGCGCCGGACGCACCTGCGTGCGCGAGGTGAAGATGACGGCCATGGACAGGGCGAAGCCGCCGAGCGCGCCGATGATCCACGGCATGATCGTCGGGACGGGGCTCGCCGCGGTCACGGGGGCCATCGTCCAGATCCAGCCGACGGCGGCGGTGACGAGGAGGATCGCGAACAGCCCCACCGTCTTGTAGACGGTGTCCTCGACCGTCATACGGCCGGTCTGGATGGCGCTCGCGGGCGGGGCGGCGAAGGCCCCTTCGAGCTGCGCCTGTGCGGCGAGGTCGACGGACGGCGCGAACTGGGTCGGGGCCGCAGGCGGGGTGAGCCCAGGCCGCTGCGCGGTGCCCTGCTGTTGGAAGACCGGAGTGTTGAATGCGGGGTTGCTGCTCGAGGCCATAGCGGTCTCATCTCCAATGACGGGGGTGCGCGGGGGATCCGCGTGACACCAGCGTAACCGACCGTCCGACAGCGGAGCCGGAGCGATCCTGTGAGCACGCTTTGAACGCGGGGCAATGCGGCATCCGCACCCGGCCGGCGCTGCGGCCGGGCATAGCCTGGGGCAATGCCGCGCCCTCGTCCGCTCGTGATCGGTCACCGCGGTGCCCCCGGCTACCGCCCCGAGCACACCCGGTCGTCGTACGATCTCGCGCTCGCACTCGGCGTGGATGCCGTCGAGCCCGATGTCGTCTTCACCGCCGACGGCGTGCTCGTCGTACGCCACGAGAACGAGATCGGCTCGACGACCGACGTCGCCGCCCGCCCCGAGTTCGCCGCACGGCGCACGACCAAGACGATCGACGGCGCCGAACACACCGGCTGGTTCACGGAGGACTTCACGTGGGCGGAGCTGGCGACGCTGCGCTGCCGCGAGCGGCTGCCGCAGCTGCGGCCCGGCAGCGCGAGCTTCGATCTCGAGCAGCCGCCGCTGCGGCTGCGGGATGTGCTCGACCTCGTGCGTCAGGCCTCCCTCGACCAGGGGCGTGAGATCGGGGTCGTCCTCGAGATCAAGCACGCCACCTCCTTCGAGCGGCTCGGGTTCGACGTCGCGGCGACAGTGGCCGCCGAGCTGCGCGCCGCGGGCTGGGGCGAGGGCGAGCTGCCGCTGTATCTGGAGTCGTTCGAGGCGAGCGTGCTCACCGGGGTGCGCGCCCTGGGCATCCGTGGCACGTACGTGTACCTGCTGCAGGCATCCGGCGCGCCCTACGACCTCGTCGCCGCACACGGAGCGTCCGCGCCCAGCTACCGCGAGCAGGCGACGCCGCGCGGGCTCGACGCGCTCGCGGGCGCTGTCGACGGGGTCAGCCTCGACAAGCGCATGATCCTCGCGCCCGACCGGCTCGGCCGCACGGCAGGCCCCTCCCGCGTCGTCGCCGACGCGCACGCGCGGGGGCTGCGGGTCTTCGCCTGGACCTGCCGCCCCGAGAACGCCTTCCTGATCCCGCAGTTCCGCCGCGGCCGCGACAAGAGCGCTTTCGGCGACTACGCCTCGGAATGGCAGGTGATCGCGGATGCCGGTGTCGACGGCGTCTTCGTCGATCACGCCGACCTCGGGGTCGCGTTCTTCCGCGGAGGGCGCGGCTGAGAGTCGGCTGTGCCGTGCGCGGTGTGCCCACAGCAAGCGCATAGGCTCGCCCCATGAGCTCCACCGGCATCGTCGCCACCGGCGTGCGTCGCTCCTTCGGGAACGTGCGCGCGGTCCGCGACGTCTCCCTGCACGCACGTCCCGGCGCCGTCACGGGCCTGGTCGGTCCGAACGGCTCCGGCAAGACGACGCTGCTCCTCATGTTCGCCTCCCTTCTCGCTCCGGACGCAGGGACGCTGCGCATCGGCGGCGCCGATCCCGTCGCCGACCCGGCCGCGGTGCGCGCGGTCACGGGCTGGATGCCCGACGCGCTCGGCGCGTGGCCGTCGCTCACGGCGCGCGAGACCCTCGTGACGACAGGGCGTCTCTACGGCATCGACCGCGACCGTGCGGCAGCCGGAGCGGAGCGCCTGCTCGACGAGGTCGGCCTGCGGGAGCTCGCCGGTCGCCCCGCGCGCGTGTTCTCTCGCGGCCAGAAGCAGCGGCTGGGCCTTGCCCGCGCCCTCGTCCATGACCCCCGCGTGCTGCTGCTCGATGAGCCCGCGTCGGGCCTGGACCCCCAGGCGCGCATCGAGCTGCGCGTGCTGCTGCGCCGGCTCGCCGCAGAGGGGCGCACGATCCTCATCTCCAGCCACGTGCTGTCCGAGCTCGAAGAGGTCGTCGACGAGGCGGTGTTCCTCGTCGAGGGCGCGACGGTCGCCGCCGACCGCGTGGCCGCAGCCGCCGGCCGCACCCGAACGTGGCGCATCCGGCTCGTGAGTCTCGACCCCCGGACGGCCGCGGCGCCGGTCGCCGCAGCGCTCGGTCTCGATGCGGCGCTCATCCGGATCGACCGCCGCGACCTGCTCGTGCCCTTCGGCTCCGACGCCGATGCGGCATCCGCCCTGCGCGCCCTCATCGCCGCCGACCTGCCGGTCGCCGAGTTCGCGGCCACGAGCGGCATGCTCGAACACACCTTCCTCGATCTCGATGGGGGCCAGTCATGAGCGCCGGGCGGCTGTGGACGATCGCACGCCTCGAGCTGCTGCAGCGCGTGCGCACGGTGTCGTGGTATGTCCTGCTGGGCGTCTTCGCGGCGATTCTCGTGGGTGTGACGACCCTCGCCTTCTTCGCCTACGGCGGCTGGGGCACGGGAGGTGCGGGCGTCTTCTCGGTCGTCGTCCTCGTGACGCTGCTGCTCGTGCTGCTCGTCTCGCCGACCTTCAGCGGCAACAGCATCAACGGCGACCGTGACGCCGCGACCCTCGCTCCCCTCCAGGTCACGCTCGCCACGACCGGGGAGATCCTCCTCGGCAAGCTCCTCGCGGCCTGGATCACGGGTCTCGCCTTCGCCGTGGTGGCCGTGCCCTTCCTCGTGATCGCGACTCTCGCCGGCGGAGGGGCGGACGCGGCGACCGTCGTCGTCTCGCTCGTCGTGCTCGTCGTCGAGACCGGCATCATCGCGGCGATCGGAGTCGCGCTCTCCGGCATCCTCGCCCGCCCGCTGTTCTCGGTCGCCACGGCCTACCTCGTCGTCGCCGCCTTCGCGGTCGGCAGCGTCCTCGCCTTCGGGCTGATCGGCTCGGCCGTCGCGAGCGAGGGCGTCACGACCTACCGCTACGCCGAGTACGACGATCTCGGGAACATGCTCTGCGCCGACGGCGCCGATGACTGCTACGGCGACGTCGACAACATGGTCTGCGGCGAGTGGGAGACCGTGACTTCGTCGGTGCCGCGCTTCGACCACGTGTGGTGGATGCTGTCGGCCAACCCGTTCGTGATCCTTGCCGACGCGGCGCCGACGCGCTTCGACGAGTACGGCAGCCCCGACGACACGTTCGGGTGGCTGAAGTACAGCGTGCGCAGCGCCCAGCTCACACCGGAGCTGGAGTCGTCGTGGGACGAGTGCGACCCGGCGTACGACAGCACGGCCGACGACTCGCCCACGCCCGAGCAGGTCATCGCCCAGACGGTGCCGAGCTGGTTCGTGGGCCTCGGCGTGCAGCTCGCGCTCGCGGTGCTGCTGCTGTGGTGGGCCTGGGCGCGCACGCGCACACCGGCACGAGCCCTGCCGCCCGGGACGCGGATCGCGTAGCGATCAGTCCCAGTCGAGGTAGTCCTCGATGAACCACGACGCCTCGCCCGGGTGCGTCGCGGGGAACAGGTGACCTGCGCCCTCCACGGTCTTCAGGCTCGCGATCGCGGGGGCGGATGCCACCAGCCGCTCGCTCTCGGACAGGGGAGTGACCTCGTCGTCGGTGCCGTGGATCACGAGCACAGGGATGTCGGCGGCGAGCGGGATGTCGGCCGGCTCAGGAGCCAGCAGCAGGATGCCGTTGACGCGGTCGTGATGGTCCGGGTCGCTCTGCGGGACGGCGCGCGCGACCGTGCCGCCGAAGCCGTGGCCGCCGATCCACGCGTTGTCCAGGCCCACGGCATCCATCACGTCCACGACCGTGCGGGCGAGGGCGTGCACGTCCGTGGCGGGGTCGAGGGCGCCCAGGCGCAGGACGCGGAAGTCCTCTTCGACGAGGATGCTTGCCAGGGTGCCGAGAGAGGAGACGTCCTGGCCGGTCTCGGGGATGAGCACGAGCGCGGGCCCCGTGCCCTCGTCGATGTACCCGATGGTGCGGCCTCGGGGTGCGTCGGGTTCGGAGGGTTCGAAGGTCTGGAGCGTCGCGGTGGTCATGGCATCCAGTCTCCCAAAGGGTGACGGGTGGGCGCCACACGGCAGAACCTGACACCTCTGTGTCGCCGCGCTCACCAGGGGGCGGCGACCTCGGCGTGGGTGCGGAGGATGCCCTCGGTCGTGCCGGCGGGGGCGCGGCCGATGCCGCACTCGGTTGCCACGCCGAACGCGGGGGCATGACGCAGCGCCGTCTGGATGCGGCGGTGGGCGCCCTCGGCGCCGTCTTCGCGATGGACGAGGCCGAGATACAGCTCGGTGCCCGCGGGCAGGGCGAGCCCCTCGAGGGCGGCGAAGTACGCGTCGTCGTCGCGCTCGATCGGCACCGGAAGGTGCAGCCAGGTGAGCGGGCGTTTGATTTCCTCAATGAGCGAGTTCGCGAAGCGCACGAGATTGCCGGTGTCGGCGGGCTCGACGAAGTGCTTCTCCGCGACGTCGCCGTAGCACAGGTGCACGCCGGCCTCGACGCCAGCGGGAATGAGGTCGATGACGTCGGCGGCGCGGGCGACCACACCCTCCCACAGGTCGCTGTCCCACCACGGCTGGACGCCGCCGGAGTATATGTGCGTCTCGATCAGCGCGAACTCAACCGCGCAGTCCCACTGCACCGCGAGGTCTTCATGAGGGATCGCGGCGAGGATCTCGTCCACTTCGCGCGCCATCGCGTCGCGGTACACCGGCTCGAACGCCGCCCGATCGTCGCCGGAGAAGAAGGAGCCGACGACCGCCACCGGCGTGGGCAGCGCGACCTGGAACCGGACGCCGGCGGCGATGATGCCCTCCTCGCGCAGCCGCGTGAAGATCCGGTACGACGCGCGCGCCGCGGCCGCGTACCCCAGCGGAGGCAGCCGCAGCGACGAGGCGTCCACGCCGTCGGCGATGCGCAACGGGCGGGCATCGAGGCCCCGCAGCGGAATCCGCTCCGCTCCGACGCGCTCCAGCCCGTCCGTCTCACCCAGCACGTCCGGCTGGAACATGATCCAGTGGAAGCGGGAGCCCGGCTCGCCGTCGGGGATGCGGCGCAGCAGTCCGCGCATCTCGATCGCGGCGGTGCGCATCGTGGTCTCGGCGTCGTCGTAGTTCACGCTGCCGACGAGGTGGGCTCCCTGGGGCTGAGTCATCCCTCCACAGTACGGGTGGCGCCAGAGGTCCCGCGCCTGCGTTGCTCAGTCGTTGCTCATCGGGAAGTGGACGCGACGGCGGGAGTCGAACCCGCAACGCAACCGGATATGAGCCGGTGCCCGGGACCGCCCGGATCGCCGCGATGTCCCCGCCGGATGCGGCGAGGTAAGTACACCCTAACCCGAACCGTCGACCCCGCGCGAGAGTGTGACCTGAGATGTCGCGATGAGTCGCCGTGTGACGTGCGGCGGTCGTCAGAAGGCGCGATCGAACGCGCCCTGGCGGGTCGAGACGATGTCCTTGCCGAGGGGCATGAGCGAGATCGGGATCATCTTGAAGTCGGCGAGCGCCAGCGGGATGCCGATGATCGTGACGCACAGCGCGATGCCGCTCGTGAGGTGGCCGAGCGCGAGCCACCAGCCCGCGAAGATCACCCAGACGACGTTGCCGAGAAACGACCCGACACCCGCCGTCGGCTTGCTGACGATCGTGCGCCCGAAGGGCCAGATGACGTAGCCCGCGGTGCGGAACGAGGCGATCGCCCACGGGATCGTGATGATCGGGGTGCACAGCAGCACGCCCGCCAGCACGTAGCCGAGGAACAGCCAGAACCCCCCGAAGACGAGCCAGATGATGTTGAGCAGGGTGCGCATGGCATCCATTGTCGCCGACCGTGGGCGGTGAGGCTTCTCTCGTCCGTCCGGCGCGGATGCCGGAAGCACCAGGCGTCGCAGTGTGTGTATCGATATGCTTAGGCATATGAGGACGACGATGATCATCAACGACGAGCTGTACCGCCAAGTGAAGGAACGTGCGCGCACCGAGAACCGCACGGTGACCTCGTTCGTGGAGGTGGCGTTGCGTCGAGAGTTGCAGCGCGCGGACGCGCCGCGGGCGCCGTACGTTCCGGTGTCGTATGCGCCTCCTGCGGGGAAAGAAGGCACGCTGCCAGGTGTCGATGTGACGGACAAAGATCAGATCCAGGACATTCTTGATGAGGATGATTTCAACGTCCAGACGATCCGCGCCTGGCAGCGGACGCACTGATGCGTGCCCCTGATGTGAACGTGCTCTTGCATGCCTATCGTGCAGATGACCCGCAGCATGCGCGATGCGCGCGGTGGTTACGAGATGCCGTAGAGGGAGTGGAGACTCTTGCTCTTATCGACTCTGTCGTTGCAGGCTTCGTGCGCATCGTGACCAATCCGCGCATTTACGACAACGCCGCTCCGCTGTCAGAAACCCTCACGTTCATCGACGTCTTGTTGCAGCAACCGGGGGTCATTCGTATCAGCGCGGGTCCGCGTCACTGGGATATCTTGTCGTCCCTGTGCCGGGATGCCGGAGCGCGCGGAAACCTCGTGTCGGATGCTGCGCACGCCGCTGTCGCCGTCGAGCACGGCGCAACGCTGGTGAGTCTCGACCGCGACTTCGCGCGGTTTCCGGGACTGAGGTGGGAGTTGCCTGCGGTGTGAGCGACCCGCAGCCCGTGTCGGAGCTCAGACCTAGACTTGACGGGCCATGAGTGAGCCCCTCCGACCCGTCATCCCGGGCACGACCCGCGTCGATGACGACCTGCTCGCGGGGCTCAACGAGCCCCAGCGCGAGGCCGTCACCTACCGCGGCGCGGCCCTGCTCATCGTCGCGGGCGCGGGTTCCGGAAAGACGAGCGTGCTCACCCGCCGCATCGCGTCGCTTCTGCGAGGCAAAGAGGCGTGGCCGAGCCAGATTCTCGCGATCACCTTCACGAACAAGGCCGCCGGCGAGATGCGCGAGCGCGTGCATCAGCTCATCGGCGACACGGCGCAGGGCATGTGGATCTCGACCTTCCATTCCGCGTGCGTGCGGATCCTCCGCCGCGAGGCCGAGCAGTTCGGCTTCACCCGCAACTTCACGATCTACGACTCCGGCGACTCGCGCGCCCTCGTCAAGCGCCTCGTCAAAGAGCACGAGGCCGACGCGTTCGGCCTCACTCCGGCCGCCGTCCAGAGTCGCATCTCGAAGCTCAAGAACGAGCTCGCGGATGCCGAGTCGTACGCTCGCACGGCGAACCTCAGCGACCCCGCCGAGCGCCTGTTCGTCGAGATCTTCGCCGACTATCAGCGCGCCCTCCAGCGCGCCAACGCCTTCGACTTCGACGACCTCATCGGCCAGACCGTCTACCTCTTCCGCGCTTTCCCGCACGTCGCCGACGTCTACCGCAAGCGCTTCCGGCACATCCTCGTCGACGAGTACCAGGACACCAACCACGCCCAGTACGCGCTGATCCACGAGCTGACCCGGCCGGTCTGTGACCCGTCGGCGCTGCTGGATGCCGCCTCACCGGCATCCCTCACCGTCGTCGGCGACTCGGACCAGTCGATCTACGCGTTCCGCGGTGCTGACCTGCGCAACATCACCGAGTTCGAGCGCGACTACCCGGGCGCCCGGGTCGTGCTGCTGGAGCAGAACTATCGCTCGACGCAGAACATCCTCTCAGCGGCCAACGCCGTCATCAGTCACAACTTCGACCGCAAGGACAAGAGGCTGTGGACCGACGTCGGCGCGGGCGAGAAGATCGTCGGCTACACCGGCTACTCGCAGCACGATGAGGCCCAGTTCGTCGCCGACGAGATCGAGGCGCTGCGCCGGGGCGGGCTCGCCTACGGCGAGATCGCCGTCTTCTACCGCACGAACGCCCAGTCCCGCGCACTGGAGGAGATCTTCATCCGCTCGGCCGTGCCGTACAAGATCATGGGCGGCACGAAGTTCTACGAGCGCGCCGAGATCAAGGACGCCCTCGCCTACCTCATCGCCGTCGCGAACCCCGCCGACGACCTGAGCGTGCGCCGCATCCTCAACCGCCCGCGACGCGGGATCGGCGACGTCACCGAGACGGCGATCGCCCGGCACGCCGCCGAGGCGGGCATCACCTTCCGCGAAGCGCTCGCGAACGTCGCGTCGCGGGGTGGTGAGGCGCGGGGTGGCGAGGTGCGGGGTGGTGATGTGCGGGGCGGTGACGTGCGGGTCGGGCCGAAGATCCAGGCGGCCATCGCGCAGCTGGATGCCGTGCTGGCCGAGGCATCCGCCATCATGCTGCCCGCCTCGGGCGAGGTCGCACCGCCGACCTCGGTGACGGAGGGCCTGAACGTGCTGCTCGACAAGAGCGGCTACCTCGATGCGCTGCGGCGGTCGAAAGACCCGCAGGACGAGGCCCGCCTCGAGAACCTCGACGAGCTCGTCGCCGTGACCCGCGAGTTCGCGCGCAACAACCCCGAGGGGACCGTGCTCGACTTCCTCACCGAGGTCGCGCTGGTGTCGGATGCCGATGACCTCGACGATGCGTCGGGGTCGGTCTCGCTCATGACGATGCACACCGCCAAGGGCCTCGAATACGACGCCGTGTTCGTCACAGGTGTCGAAGAAGACCTGATCCCGCACAGGATCTCGGCGGGGGAGCCGGGTGGGCCGCAGGAGGAGCGGCGCCTGTTCTACGTCGCCCTGACCCGCGCGCGCAAGCGGCTGCACCTGTCGCTCGCGATGACCCGCGCCCAGTTCGGCGAAGTGTCGGCGGCGATGCCGAGCCGGTTCCTGCAGGAGATCCCGCACGAGCTGATCGACTGGCGGCAGTCGCCGGGTGATGTGAACTCGCGCGGCGGGACGCAGTCTCGCGCGCTCAACGCGCGCCGGCCGGGGTTCGGCGGGGGCTCGCGCTACGGCGACGACCTCGTGCCGCTGCCGCGCCGCGCCGATCGACAGACGGAGCGCCCGGCTGGCGACCTCACTCGCTTCGCGAACCGCATCCCCGCGAAGGTGCGCGACAACGGCGACCTCGCGCTGGCGCCCGGCGACCGCATCCGCCACGACGACTTCGGCGAGGGCAGCGTCGACCTGGTCACCGGCGAGGGCCCCAAGCGCGTCGCGCACGTGCGCTTCGACACCGGCGGAGAGAACGGCGTGCAGAAGAAGCTGCTCATCAAGGTCGCCCCGATCGAGAAGATCTAAGGGGATCGATTCGCCTCGGCATGCTTCCAGGACAGCCTGGAAGTCGGGACCGGACGTTGAGCGAGCGCAGCGAGTCGAAACGGTCTTTCCGGTGCTCTTGATGCGCGTCTCAGAACCGCTGGCGACGCTTCGTCTCGCGCCTCCAGCGCTTGCTCATCAGGGGCGTGACTTCGCCGCCCCGGCGTAGGCTGGAATGATGGCACTGTTCTCTCGCCGACCCCACCGCAAGGCCGATGACCCGGCTGAGAGCACGGATGCCGAGCCGACCGCCCCGCGCACCGGTGGGGCAGCGGTCGCCGCCCCCGACGAGCCGACCGATGCGGAGTCTCGTGTGCAGGAGGAGGTGCCGCACGTCGGCATCTCGATCAGCACCTTCGGACAGGGGTTCGCGACTCCGGCGGCGACCGCCCCGCCCGCGACGCAGGCCGTTCCGGGAATGCCCGACAACGTCCTCCTGCAGGCGGCGTTGGCGGCGCTGCCCGAAAAGCCCCAGGGCATCGACGTCATGAACATCATGCGCCAGACGCTCCAGGGGCCGCTCTATGTGCGCGCACGGGGCGACGCGCAGTCGCAACTGACCGTGGGCAAGGCGCTGAGCCTCGCGATCGCGACCCACGACGGCAAGCGGTTCCTGCTCGCCTTCAGCGGTGGGCGTCAGATGCAGCAGGCCACGGCGAAAGAGGATGCCGCGAACAGCACCGCGGTGCGGCAGGCGGCGCGCGACATCCTGCGTCTCGCGGTCGAGTCGGGGTACGACGGGGTCTACCTCGACCAGGGGAGCGTCGGCGCGCGGCTGGTCCTGCCGATCCCGCTCGTGCGTAAAACGCTCGACGACGGCGCACCGCCGTTCGAGCTCAAGCAGCTGATCGCCGGCCCGCGGGGAGATGCCACCGGGCTGGAGGTCGCCGAGGTGCTGACCCGGGTGCAGGTCTGGGTCGCCGGGGCTGCCGATGCCTCCGGACGGATGGGTGTCGCGCAAGCCGTCGCCTCCGACGGGACGCGCCGCCTCGAGGTGTTCTCGCATCCGATCGAGGTCGTCGCGATGGGTCGCGGCGACCGCCCGCTGCCGCTCACCCCCGTCCAGCTGGGGCAGACCCTCGCCTCCGAGCCCGGGCTGACCGGCGTCATCATCGATCCCGCAGGCCCCTGGATCGCGCTCGATCGCGACGTGCTCGCCCCCGTCATCGCCCTCGCCGAGTAGCCCCGGACCAGTCCCGGCCAGCCCCGTCGCGCGAGAACGCGCAAACGGTGCGTTTCCGGCCGCAAAAGTGTACGTTTGCGCGTTCTCGGCGGGGGGTCAGGCCGCGTCGGCGGGGTGCTTGGGTCGTGCCCAGCGCGCGGGGGTGTGCGGACCGTCCCACACCTGCACGATGCCCCACGCGACCGCCGTGATCGGCACCGCGAGCACGGCGCCGACGATGCCGCCGAGCACCGTGCCGATCGTCAGGGCGACGAGCACGACGAACGAGTGCAGCTTCATCGACCGGCCCATGAGCACCGGCTGCAGGAAGTTGCCCTCGAGCTGGTTGACGAGCACGACGACGCCGACCACCAGCAGCGCGACCACCCACCCGTTCGCGACGAGTGCGACCAGTGCCGCCAGGATGCCGGCGACGGTCGCGCCGACGATCGGGACGAATGCCAGCAAGAACACCAGCACGGCGAGCGGGAAGGCCAGCGGCACCTGCAGGATCAGCAGGCCGATGAGGATGCCGACGGCATCCGCCGCCGCGACGGTTGCCGTGCCGCGGAAATACGACCCGAGCGTCTCGATGGTCTTGTCGCCGATGCGCACCGCCCGCTCGTACTGCGCGCCCTCGAACGGCCGCAGCAGGAAGGCCCACATCCGCGGGCCGTCCTTGAGGAAGTAGAACAGCATGACCACCATGAGCACCAGCCCCGTCACGAAGTTCGCGACGGCGCTGACACCGGCGAGGGCCCCCGAGCTGAACTGCGCGCTGGTCACGAACTCCTCGAGCTGCGCGACCCACTCGTCGATCTGGTCGTGGTCGATGTCGAACGGCAGTGTCCGCGCCCACGCGAGCAGATCGTCGAAGCCGCTCTGCGCCTGTGTGGAAAGGTCGCTCCACTGATCGCGCACCGCCCAGACGATGAGCCAGGACAACACGCCGAGCAGGACCAGGATCGCGAAGAGCGCGATGAGCGTCGCCGGCAGCGACGGGATGCCGCGGCCGCGCAGCCAGCGCATGACCGGCGCGAACGCCGACGCGAAGATCAGGGCGAGCACGAGCGGGATGGTCACGACGGTCAGCTGCAGGATGCCGAGAACGATCGCCGCCGTGAAGGCGACGACGATCATGACCTGCAGCGCTCGCACGGCGAGCACGCCCAGAGCGTCCGACCACAGGCTCCACGGCTTGCCGGGAGCATCGATCGGCAGTGCCCCTCCCGACGTTTGGACGCCGGCGGTCTTCGGCGGGGAGGAGCGCGGGGAGGAGAACAGGCCCATTCCTCGACGTTAGACGACGCGCCGGCGCAGTGGCAGGGGCGGGGCGCGAACAGGGGGTGGTCTTGCCACGGCGGTGAGACTGAGTGTCATCTATACTGGCTCACAGTCTCAGATTCAGCGAGGAGTCCGCCATGGCCACCGCCTACCAGCCGCCCGTCGACGACTACGCGTTCCTCTTCGGCGAGGCCTTCGGCGCCGACATCGTCGCCCGGGCCACAGGGGGCGAACTGACGGCCGGCGACGCGGTCGACGTCCTCGCGGGGGCGGGGGAGTTCGCGGCATCCGTGCTCGCGCCGCTGCAGACCGTCGGCGACCGTGAGGGGGCTCGCCTCACGGGTGGCCAGGTGCACCTGCCGGACGGGTTCGCCGAGGCGTATCGCGCGTTCGCCGACGCGGGCTGGGTCACCGCGGAAGCCCCCGTCTCGGCCGGTGGCGACGGCCTGCCGGGGGCGATGCGTGCGGGACTCGGTGAGATCTGGAACGCCTCGAACGCCGCTTTCGCGCTGTGCTGGCTGCTGACGGCAGGGCAGATCCATGCGCTGGATGCCGCGGCATCCGACGACCTGCGGGAGACCTACCTCAGCCGCCTCGTCTCCGGCGAGTGGACCGGCACGATGAACCTCACCGAGCCCGACGCGGGCACCGACCTCGGCGCGATCCGCACCCTCGCGACCCCGCGCGGCGACGGCGCCTGGTCGGTCACGGGGCAGAAGATCTTCATCACCTGGGGCGACCACGACATCGCAGACAACATCGTCCACCTCGTGCTCGCCCGCACCCCCGATGCGCCGGCGGGGGCGAAGGGGCTGTCGCTGTTCGTCGTGCCCAAGTACCTCGTGAGCCCCGACGGGGCGCTCGGGGAGCGCAACGCGGTCGAGGCGGTCGCGCTCGAGCACAAGCTCGGCATCCACGGCTCGCCGACCTGCGTCCTCGCCTACGAGGACGCGACCGGCTACCTCGTCGGCGAGGTCGGGGGAGGGCTCGCCGGGATGTTCGTCATGATGAACTCGGCGCGCATCGGCATGGGGTTCCAGGCGACGGGCATCGCGGATCGCGCGTACCAGCAGGCCGCCGCCTACGCCGCGGGCCGCCGCCAGGGGCGCGTCCTCGAGCGCGCGGGCGCCGCCCCGATCGCCGAGCACCCGGACGTGCGGCGGCTGCTGCTGTCGATGTCCAGCGACGTGTTCGCGATGCGGGCGCTCGGGGTGTACGTCGCCGACCTGTTCGACCTCGCCGAGGCATCCGGCGACGCCGCGACGCTCGCGCTCGCGGAGTTCTTCGTGCCGATTCTCAAGGGCTGGGCGACAGAGGACGCGGTCACTGTGACCAGCGACGGCATCCAGGTACACGGCGGGATGGGCTTCATCGAGGAGACCGGGGCCGCCCAGCACTACCGCGATGCGCGGATCATGCCGATCTACGAGGGGACGACGGCGATCCAGTCGAACGATCTGATCGGTCGCAAGGTGATCCGTGATGGCGGGGCGACCGCGGGGGCGCTGTTCGCGCGGATCGACGAGACCGTCGCGGCGCTTGGCGGCGCGGGCGGTGCGGGGGGCGAAGCGGCTGCCCGCGTCGCGGACCGCCTGTCGCGCGCGGTGGCTGCGGCGCGTCGTGCGACAGCGGACCTCGTGGGGTTCGCCGCGTCGCCGCGCGACGCGCACGCCGTGAGCGTTCCCTATCTGATGCTCCTCGGTGCGCTGGCGGGCGGCTGGATGCACGGCCTCGCCGTCGTCGCGGTGAGCGCGCACGAGGCGCCGCAGCCCGCCGATGCCGCCCGGCTCACCGCAGCCGACTTCTACACGGCGCACCATCTGCCGCGCGTGCACGCGCTCGCCGAGACGGTCGCCTCCGGCGAGACCGCCTGAGGGCGCGGCATTCGCGGCGGCGGCCACGCGCGCCCCGACGTACCCTGGAGCGGTGCCCGAGGTCAGCTCCCACTCCCTGTCCGTGCCGGTCAGCGGCATCCGCCGCATCTTCGAGGTCGCCCTGGGCCTTGACGGCGTGACGTTCCTCGCCGTCGGCGAGCCCGACCTGCCCGTCGCGCCGCACATCGCCGCCGCCGCGAAGGCCGCGTGGGACGCCGACGACACGAACTACACGCACAACGCCGGCATCCCGCCGCTGCGGCGCGCGTTCGCCGCACGGTTCGAGGCCGATCACGGCGTCGCGCTCGACCCCGAGCGGGTCTGGACGACCGTCGGCGGAACGCAGGCGCTGCACCAGGCGCTGGGGCTCGTGCTCGATCCTGGCGACGAGGTGTTGATTCCCGACCCCGGCTACACGACGTTCTCGATGAGCCCGCGCATGCTTTCGGCGGTGCCGGTGGGGTACGGGCTGCGCGAGGAGGCGGGCTTCCTGCCGGAGGTCGACCGCCTCGAATCCCTCGTGACCGACCGCACCCGCGCGATCATCGTCAACTCACCGTCGAACCCGCTCGGCACGGTCCTGAGCGATTCCGGGGCGCGTGCGATCCTGGAGTTCGCGCGGCGGCACGACCTGTGGGTCATCAGCGACGAGGTGTACGCCGCGCTGACCTGGGACGTGCCGCACGCGAGCCTCACCGCGATGGATGCCGCGGACGGCGGCCGGCGCGTGCTCGGAGTGTTCTCGACGTCGAAGACATATGCCATGACCGGCATCCGCGTGGGGTTCCTCGTCGCACCGGACGAGTGGGCGCGGCATCTGCGCAACGCGCAGGAGGCGATGGTCTCGTGCGTGAGCGTTCCCGGCCAGCGCGCCGCGATCGCGGCGCTGGCCGGCGACCAGAGCGACGTGGCCCGCGCGCGGGAGCACTATCGCGGCAACCTCGCCGCTGCGACGGCGATGCTGCGCGAGCGCGGCATCCACTACCTCGCCCCCGCCGGTGCGATCTACCTCTGGATCGACATGCGGCACGCGACCGGCGGCGACGTCGCGGCGTGGGCCGAGGAGTTCCTGCGTGAGAAGCGCGTCGCCGTCGCACCGGGCTCGGCGTTCGGCCCTTCGGGCGAGGGGTGGATCCGCGTGTGCATCGCGGCGTCGCGCGCCGACCTGTTGCACGGCCTCGCGCTGTTGCCCGCGCCTTGATGAAGCGTGAGACACCCGAAGCTGCGTGAGACACCCCTGACGGTCGGGTGTCTCGTGCGGATCGGGGTGTTTCGTCGGCGCAGGGCGGCAGGGCGGCAGGGCGGCAGAGGCTACAGCGCGTCGCGCAGGCGGCGGGCGACCTCGGCGGAGGGCATGCGCCGGGGGAACGCCGCCACGACGAGGTCGTCGTCGCGGGCGTCCTCGCCGTCGGGGTGCACGCCGAAGCGGTGCATGAGGCTGTCGTAGGCATCCGTCAGCACGCTCTCGGGAACGTCCTCGGTGCCACGCAGCAGGCGGCGCAGCACGTGGTTGTGCACGGCGGTCACAGCCGCGGCGAAGGCGACCGCGTCGAGCGGGTCGAGGCCGGGCAGGGCGTCGCGCAGATACTCGTCGAACAGACGCTCGTACTGGAAGACGGTCACGATCTCGCGCTCGCGCAGCGCCGGCACCTGCCGCACGACGGCGTAGCGGCGCCGCGCGAGGTCGGGCTCGGCGGCGAAGTGGCGGAACACCTCGACGGATGCCGCGCACGCCGCCGCCCACGGACTGCCGTCCCCCCCTGTGCCTGTGCCTGTGCCCGTGCCCGTGCCTGCGCTCGCTGCACGGCGCGCGTCGGCGAGGAAGGCGCGCAGCTGGGCGAGCAGCACGTCGTGATCGCTGAACACGACGTCGTCCTTGCCGCCGAACTGCCGGAAGAAGGTCGAGCGTGACACCCCCGCGGCCTGCGCGATCTGCTCGACCGAGGTCGCCTCGAAACCCTGCGCGACGAACAGGTCCAGCGCGGCGGCGACCACGGTGTTGCGCGCGGACGTGGGAGCGGCATCCGTCATGCGCCCGAGCCTACCCGGCGCCCTTGAGGGCGGGGCGCCCGCGAGGGCTGACCGTCGGGCACAGCCTCAGGTACTAGGCTGAGAATCCGGTCGATCTCTCGACATCGAGACGTCTTCGGCACCGAAAACCACCGTCGCCAGCGAAGGATTGCACGTGGATCTGTACGAGTACCAGGCACGAGACCTGTTCGAGAAGTACGAGGTGCCGGTGCTCGCCGGCATCGTCGCGGACACTCCCGAGGAGGTGAAGGCGGCGGCCGAGAAGCTCGGCGGTGTCGTCGTCGTCAAGGCCCAGGTCAAGACCGGCGGCCGCGGCAAGGCCGGCGGCGTGAAGGTCGCCAAGACCCCCGAGGACGCCTATGAGGCCGCGAAGGCGATTCTGGGCCTGGACATCAAGGGGCACGTCGTCAAGCGCGTCATGGTCGCGGCGGGCGCCCAGATCGAGAAGGAGTTCTACTTCTCGGTGCTGCTGGACCGCAGCAACCGCTCGTACCTGAGCCTGTGCTCGGTCGAGGGCGGCATGGAGATCGAGCAGCTCGCGGTGGAAAAGCCCGAGGCGCTCGCCAAGGTCGAGGTCGATCCGCTGACCGGCATCGACGCCGAAAAGGCCCTCGAGATCGCGAAGGCCGGCGGCTTCGACGACGAGACGGCCGCGAAGGTCGCCGACGTTTTCGTCAAGCTCTACGCCGTCTACAAGGGTGAGGGGGCGACCCTCGTCGAGGTCAACCCGCTCATCCAGGATGCCGCGGGCGACATCATCGCCCTCGACGGCAAGGTCTCCCTCGACGACAATGCCTCCGAGGTGCGCCACCCCGAGCACGAGGAGCTCGAGGACAAGGATGCCGCCGACCCGCTGGAGGCGAAGGCCAAGGCATCCGGCCTGAACTACGTCAAGCTCGACGGCCAGGTCGGCATCATCGGCAACGGCGCGGGGCTGGTGATGTCCACGCTCGACGTCGTCGCGTACGCCGGTGAGAAGTACGTCGGTGAGGATGGCGGCGGCGTCAAGCCCGCCAACTTCCTCGACATCGGCGGCGGCGCGTCGGCGACCGTCA
>JASGGN010000012.1:0-45832 GCA_047605005.1 Microbacterium sp. | reverse complement strand
TCAGGACAAGCCAACCCTCAACATACCGAAACTATTAGCAGCGACACACTACTAGGCGGACGCTGCGGCGCCGCACGGTGAGACGCGGGGGCGCGGAGCACACTCACTCCGTCGTGGTCTCCGGGTCGTCGATGCCCAGGATGTCGATCACGTACACCATCGCCGTCTCGTCCTCGGATGCCGCGGGCACCACCACGAGCAGCTGAGAGCCGACGGTGGCACCGGAAAGCTGCGCCGCGAAGGCGACGTCGCTCGCCGTGGTCACCGCTGTCGACGCTCCCGTCTCCCAGGTCGATGTCGTCACCGTCCCGGTGTCCCAGCTGACCGCCGTGTAGTGCACTCGCGCGGTGTCGTCATCGGTGATCGCGGCGCCGTCGCCCTTCTTCAGCGTCTCGACGACCAGCTCCGTCGGCGCCGCGGCATCGGGGATGACGATACCGGGGCGGCCGTCGGGCGCGAGGACGACCGACGGCATCCCGCGACGGGCATTGAACTGCGGTGTGCCGTTCGCCGCCGCGAGGTACACCTTCTGCAGGTCGAGCGTCACGACGATGGAGTCGTCCTCGTCGAGTCCGAAGCTCTCCGCCGCGGCCTCCGAAAGATCGGACGCGGGGATGGCGCCGACGACGCGGGACCCCTCGGTCGCGCACATCATCATGTCCGCGAGCCCGTCGTAGTACTCACGCCAGCCGGAGAGCGGCTGCACCTCCGTGCCGGAACTGATCAGCGTCTCACCGGTCGCACCATTGCTGATCGCGACCGAGAACACGACGTCCTGCGCGTCGGTCGTGACCTGCAGGCCGTCTCCGGCCGTCACGTCGGTGTAGATCGTCTCATCGACGTACACGGGTGCTGCGAGGGTCTGTGCGGGCGTGCCGAAATCGCCCGAGGCGGTGACGAAGTCGAGCACCGAGGCATCCGAATCGCTGCGTTCGCACGTCGCGGAGGCGGGAGAGGACGAGCACGCCGCGAGGGTCAGGGCAGACAGTCCGAGGACCGCGAGGACGGCAGGTATCCGACGAAGCACCGGATCAGTCTACGACTCCGCCGGTGCCGTCCCCTTCCGCGCCGCTCTCGTCGCGCGGCGAAGCGGCCGACGCGAGACGCGCGCCGTGCGCGGCACGTTGCGCGTCCCGCACCCGCTTGCGGAGGTTCTTGTCGGTGATCTGGCGATCGCCGACCGCGCCCGGGGTCCACGCCTCGACGTCCTCGTCGGCGTAGCTGGGCTTCTTCAGTGCGCGTTTGCGCACGTCCGGCGGCACGGCGCCCGGGGCGAGCCGGCGTGTGGTGAGGAGGAATCCCGTGTGCGCGACCATACGGTGGTCGGGGCGCACCGCGAGGCCCTCCACGTGCCAGCCGCGCACCATCGTCTCCGTCGCCTCGGGTTCGGTGAACAGTCCCGTGCCGCGGAGGTACTCGGCGACACGGCTGAGCTGCGTGGCCGTCGCGACGTAGCACAGCACGACCCCGCCGGGGGTGAGCGTCTCGGCGACGGCGTCGATGCACTCCCACGGCGCGAGCATGTCGAGCACGACGCGGTCGACGCAACCGGGCTCGACGTGCGCCGGGAGGGATTCGACGAGATCGCCGACCACGACCGTCCAGGTGTCCGGATCATGCCCCAGGAAGGTCTCCACGTTCGCTCGCGCCACCTGAGCGAACTCGTCGCGGCGCTCGAAGGAGACGAGCCGTCCGGCCGGGCCGATCGCGCGCAGCAGCCACAGCGACAGCGCGCCCGAGCCGACGCCGGCCTCGACGACCGTCGCCCCGGGGAAGATGTCGGCGGATGCCAAGATCTGCGCAGCGTCCTTCGGGTAGACGATCGCCGCGCCCCGCGGCATCGACAGAACGAAGTCGCGCAGCAGCGGCCGCAGCGCGAGGTACTCGTGACCGCCCGAGTTCGTCACGACCGACCCGTCGGGCTGACCGACGATCGTCTCGTGGCGGAGCACCCCGTGGTGTGTGTGCAGTTCGCCGCCCTCGCGGAGGGTGACGGTGCTCAGACGCCCCTTGGGGCCGGTCAGCTGCACCCGGTCGCCGAGGCGGAACGGGCCGCTGGGCCTGAACGCGGCGGGACGCAGATCGGCGTTCACGCGACATTCTCCCGACGGCGGTGTGCGGCGTGGAACGCGGCGACATCGGCAGCGGTGCGCCCGGCGAGCGTCGGCCACAGCGCGTGCGCGCCGACACCGACCAGAGAGACGACGTTCGGTACGCCGATCGACGCGATGCCCGCGGCCAGCGCCGACCGCAGTCCGTTCGGCGAGTCCTCGATCGCGACAACGTCGCCGGGATCGACCCCGAGCGCCTCGCACGCCCGCAGATAGGGGTCGGGATGCGGCTTGGGCCGGGTGACCTCGTCGCCCGCGATCACGACGTCGAAGGCGTCGAAGTCGATGAGCGAGACGATCTCGCGCGCCATCCTGCCCAGCGACATCGTCACGAGCGCTGTGCGCACTCCAGCCGCGCGCAAACTCGCCAGCAGTTCGCGCGCTCCCGCGCGGAACGGCACGCCGTCGACGCGCACCTGCGTCAGCACGCGCTCGGTCAACAGGGCGACGATATCAGGCACGGGCAGGCGCACACCGGCATCCTGCAGCAGGCGTGCGGCGTCATCGAGGCCGAGCCCCACCAACTGCAGCGCCTGCTCGTGCGTCCAGGTGCCGCCGTATTCGGCCACGAGCGGCGTTTCGGCGGCGATCCAGAGCGGCTCGGTGTCGACGAGGGTGCCGTCCATGTCCCACAGCACCGCCTCGGGCAGGGGGGCAACAACGGCAGAGCACATCGCTCCATGCTAGACGCGTCGTCGCCCGGGAGCTCAGAACCCGGGCGAGGGGCGCGTATCGTGGGGGGATCGGTTCGCGAACGTGAGGAGCGGTGTGGACGAACTGGGTCAGCGGGTGCTCGTGGTCGCGTTCGACGGCTGGAACGATGCGGGAGAGGCCGCTTCGGCCGCCGTCTCCCATGTGCGTGAGTCCGGCGCCTACCGCCAGGCGTTCGCGGTGGATCCCGAGCTCTACTTCGACTATCAGTACACGCGACCCCAGGTGAAGTCGGACGCCGACGGCACGCGCAGGCTCGTGTGGCCCGACGCGACGCTGTGGCGTCCTCTCCACCCCGTCGAGGGGACCCGCCTGTGGCTGCTGTCGGGGTACGAGCCGGCGCGCGCGTGGCAGGCGTTCTGCGCCGAGTTGATCGACGCCGCGCTGCGCGAGGACATCACCGGCATCGTGGCGCTCGGATCCATGATGTCCGATGTGCCGCACACCCGCCCCATCTCGATCTTCGCCGGCAGCGACAACGAGGCGCTGCGCACGGCGCTGGGGCTCGAGAAGCCGGCGTACGAGGGGCCCGCCGGTATCCTCACTGCGCTCGCCGACGCGGCCGAGGCGGCGGGTCTGCCCTGCGCCTCGCTGTGGGCCTCGGTACCGCACTATGTCGCGGGACACACGCCGTCGCCGAAGGCGACCCTCGCGCTGCTGGACAAGCTGACCGAGCTGACCGGTGCGGTCATCCCGCGTGGGGAGCTGCCCGCCGAGTCACTCGCGTGGGAGGCATCCATCGATGCCGCCGCCTCAGACGACGAGGAGATGACCGAGTACATCCGCCAGCTCGAGCAGACCCGGGATGCGTGGGACTCCCCCGAAGCGTCGGGCGATGCGATCGCGCAGGAGTTCGAGCGCTACCTGCGGCGCGGCGGCGACGGCCCGAGCAAGGGGCAGGGGTCCGAGGGGCCCCGTCGCTCCTGACGACCGGCTCAGTACGCCTGCAGCACTCCGAAGCTGAGGAGCGCTATCAGCACGATGCCGAGCACGATGCGGTACGCCACGAACGGCAGGAAGCTGCCGCGCTTGAGGTATTGCATCAGGAACGCGATCACGGCGAAGCCGACGGCGAAGGCGATCACCGTCGCGACAGCCGTCTCGGCACCGGTGAACACCTCCTCCCCGGGGTGGGTGATGGCGTGGAACACCTCGTAGAGCCCGCTGCCGAAAACAGCGGGGACGGCGAGCAGGAACGCGACCTCGGCGGCCGCCGGCCGCGTGTATCCGAGTGCAAGACCCATCGTCGTCGTCGCTCCCGACCGCGATACGCCGGGGACGAGGGCGAGGGCCTGGGCGAGGCCGAGGAGGAAGCCGTGCGGGTAGGTGAGGTCCTCCTCCTTGAGCTTGCGGGGGCCGAACGCGTCAGCGGCGCCGAGAATCAGACCGAATACGATCAGCACGATCGCGATGAGCCAGAGGTTGCGGAAGACGTCGCGGATGGCGTCCTGGAACAGGAAGCCCAGGACGCCGATCGGCAGGGTGCCGATGATCACGATCCAGCCCATGCGCGCGTCGGGGTCGTCGCGCGCGACGGTGCCGCGCAGCGACTGGTACCAGCGTCCGATGATGCGGACGATCCTCTTCCGGAAGTACACGAGCACCGCGAGCTCGGTGCCGATCTGGGTGATCGCGGTGAACGTGGCGCCCGGGTCCTCTGCCGCGGGGAGGAACTCGCCGACGATGCGCAGATGCGCGCTCGAGGAGATCGGCAGGAACTCCGTCAATCCCTGCACGATTCCGAGGATGATCGCATCGAACATCTCTGTCGCCCTTCTCTCGGATGCGGCTCAGTATGACCGGATGAGATCGGTCAGCACGCGCTGCCCGAACACGAGCGCCTCGATCGGCACCCGCTCGTCCACCCCATGGAACATACCGGTGAAGTCGAGATCTGCCGGAAGGCGCAGCGGGGCGAAGCCGTAGCCGGTGATTCCGAGTTCCGCGAGCGCCTTGTTGTCGGTGCCGGCGCCGAGCAGGTACGGGATGACGGGCACACCCGGATCGTGCCTGCCGAGCGCGCCGACGACGGCCTCGACCAGGGGCCCGGCGAAGGGCGCCTCCAGCCCGATGTCGCGGTGGGTGATCTCGATGACCACGTCGTCGCCGACGAGGCGCTGCACCTGGGCGAGCACCTCGTCTTCACGACCCGGCAGGGTGCGCACATCGACGGTCGCGACGGCGGCATCCGGGATCACGTTGTGCTTGTAGCCGGCGGCGAGGCCGGTGGGGTTCGCGGTCGTGCGGAACGTCGATTGCAGGAATGCGGATGCCGGTCCGGTCGCCGCGGCGACCGTGTCGGGGTCGGCGGGGTCTGCGCCGCAGAGCGTGGCGAGGTCGGCGACGGTACGCCGGGTCGTCTCGGTCAGCTCGATCGGCCAGCTCGCGCGCCCGAGGGCCGCGACGGCCTCGGCGAGGCGGGTGACCGCGTTGTCGGGGTGCACGCGGCTGCCGTGGCCGGCCTTCCCTCGGGCGCGCAGCCGGATCCATACGAGTGCCTTCTCGCCGACCTGCAGCAGGTAGGCGCGACGCTCGCCCACACCGATCGAGTAGCCGCCGACCTCGCTGATCGCCTCGGTGGCTCCCGCGAACCACTCCGGCCGGTCGCGCACGACCAGCTGCGAGCCCTCGACGCCGCCGTTCTCCTCGTCGGCGAAGAACGCGAGCACGAGGTCGCGCTCGGGCCGCTCCCCCGCGCGGAGCAGGTCTGCGACGGAGGTGAGGATCATGGCATCCATGTCCTTCATGTCGACCGCGCCGCGCCCCCACAGCATGCCGTCTTGCACGACGCCCGCGAACGGGTCGACGCTCCAGTCGTCGGCGATCGCGGGGACGACGTCGAGGTGGCCGTGCAGCACGAGCGCTGGCTTGTCGGGATTGCGACCCGCGACCCGCGCCGAGACGTTGGTGCGTCGCGGGATCGGCTCGTGGAAACGCGGCTCGAGCCCGAGGCTCGCGAGGTAGTCGCCGACGTATTCGGCGGCCTCGCGTTCCCCGTTGGCGCGCCCCTCGCCGTAGTTCGTGGTGTCGAAGCGGATCAGGTCGCGCGCGATGCGCGCGACCTCGGGCAGCGTCGCTGGTTCTGGTTCTGGCAGCGCGGGCGGTTCGGCAGGTGCGGGCACGCGCTCCACGCTACCGCGCACTTGTGGGCCGAGGCGGTGCGTCGAGAACGCGCAAACTGCTGTCCCGACGGCGGTCACGGAGCAGTTCGCGCACTCTCGGCGCAGCCTCGCAGGCCCCGAATCTTGATTCCTAAGCGCCGCGAGGAATGCCCCGCGTAAGGTGGGCGCATGGGCGCGGAGGACGAAGGAGCCGGATGCGCGTCGCGGTGATCGGTGCCGGGATCGGCGGTCTGACCGCGGCCTGCGGCCTCGCTGCGGACGGGCACGAGGTCGTCGTGTACGAGCGGCGGGACGAGCCGGGGGCTGTGGGGGCCGGGCTGACGCTGTTCGTCAACGCCTTCGACGCACTCGATGCGTTCGGCCTCGGCGATGCGGTGCGCGAGGCCAGCAGCGACGCGATCTCCCGGATGCGCGCCGGCCAGCGCGTGCCATCGGGAGACTGGCTCGTGTCGATGCCGTCCACGATCGTGCCGACGCTGCGCAGCCTGCACCGGGCGGAGCTGCACCGGGCGCTGGCGGATGCGCTGCCCGCCGGAACTCTCCGGCTCGGGCACAGCGCCACGGTCGCATCGGACGGCCAGCCGATCGTGACGGTGGATGGGGTCGAGGAGCGGTTCGACCTGGTGGTGGCCGCAGACGGTCTGCGCAGCGACGCCCGCGCCCGGCTGGGGTTGGATCGTGGCCTGCGCTATGCCGGGTACACCGCCTGGCGCGGCGTCACCGCCGCCGGCATCGACGTGCAGGACGAGGCCGGTGAGACCTGGGGACGCGGCCGCATCTTCGGCATCGTCCCGCTGCCCGACGAGCGGGTCTACTGGTTCGCCACGGAATCCGCCGCCGCAGGCCAACGCGCCGAGGATGAGCGCGCGGCCGTGCGGGAGCGGTTCAGCGACTGGCACACGCCGATCCCGGCCTGTATCGACGCGACGCCCGCCGAGGCGGTGCTGCGTCACGACATCTACGACCTCGACCGACTCCCCGTCGCGTTCGCCAGGGGCCGGACGGTGCTGCTCGGCGACGCCGCCCACGGGATGACGCCCAATCTCGGCCAGGGCGCGGGCCAGGCCATCGAGGACGCCGCCACCCTGACCCTCCTGCTCAGAACCGACGACCCGGATGCAGCGCTCGCCGGGTACGACCGCCTTCGCCGCACGCGCACGACGGCGATCTGGCGGCAGTCACGCCGGATCGGGAAGATCGCGCAGGCCTCTCACCCGGTCGCCGCGGGACTCCGTGATGCGCTCCTGCGCGCGACCCCGCCCGCGTTGATGGGGCGAGCCACGCAGCGCATCCAACGGTGGACCCAGCCATAGCGGCCTCAACTCGCCTCCTTGGATATATCGACTTGTGGACGACCCTGCTCAGGCGCGGGAGCAAACCACCTCCACAGCGCCGGAGCGGTGATGAGCAGGAAAGCGGCGAACAGGGTTTGGTTCACGACGCCGAACAGAGGATTGCCGCCGATGGCGACCAGGACGGTCCAGTTCACGGTGATGTCGGCCAGGATGATGAGCAGACCCAGGACGACGCCCACCCGCTTCCGAAGCAGGAGCAGCACCACCGCCAGCGGGTCGAGCGCGGTCAACGAGAGCCAGAACACGCGCAGCGCGGGCGGGAATCCTCCGTAGGTGTCCGTTCCGCCCGAGATCAGATCGAGGACGTGGCTGACCGTGCCGATCGAGAAGCCTGCGATCCAGACGACCTGGATCGCCAGGCGGAGGCGATCGGAGGTCGTGCCGGCCATGCTCACAGACTACGAGGCCGCACGCAGCCGCACGCAGCCGCACGCCGCCCCAGAGTTCAGGCGTCTGCCCGCTCCACGAGGCAGGGTAAGAAGAGACCGCGGCGGTGCGGCTTGGCCAGGGATCGTTCCGAGCTCTTCGACGTCCGTCGAAGCTCCTCCAGAGAGTCACTCGCAGTGGATGAGTTCTTGGGGCACGACTACGCCGACCTCCCAAGCTCACGCAGGATCGCCTCGGCCACTCCGCCATGACCATGACCATCTACAGCCACGTCACCCCGATGCAGAAGAACGCCGTCGAACAGTTCGTGGGCCGCCTCGCCGGAGCCTGAACCCCACGATGGGGCGAACCAGGGCGCTTGCCCCATGTCTCGCCCCATGGCAACGAGAAAGCCCCTCACCGGGATCATGAAATCCCTGGTGAGGGGCTGTTTTCGTTCTGTGCGCGAGGGGGGACTTGAACCCCCACGCCCTATACGGGCACTAGCACCTCAAGCTAGCGCGTCTACCTATTCCGCCACCCGCGCAGATGGTGTCGGTTGCCACCCCGCGGCGCCAACCAAGGATCGACCCTATCACGTCGCCCGGCCGGGGAAGAAATGTCCCTGCGGCTCGCCGGCTTCCTCGCCCCCACACATGTCGGCATCCGCCCCCTCTGGTCTCGAAAGCGGCGGGGACGTGACACATCTGTCCTCGTCGGCGGGGCGGATGCCGACATATTCGGCCGGGCGGACACCCCGGCACCGGTCACGACGCCGAGACGCCGAACAGCAGCCCGAGCGTGTAGGTGATCGCTGCGGCGCCATAGCCGATCGCGAGCTGCCGCAGGCCGCGCTTCAGCGGCGGGCCGCCGGAGAGCAGACCGACCATCGCCCCCGTCGCCATCAGCGCGAGGCCCACGAGCACGAGCGCCAGCACGACGGCGGCGAGACCGGTGAGCCCGAAGAGCCACGGCAACACGGGGACGATCGCCCCCGAAGCGAAGAAGAGGAAGCTGGATGCCGCAGCGCCGAGCGCGCTCCCGACGGTCTCGTGCTCTCCGCTGACGACCTCCGGACGCCGGTACGGGCGGGAGCGATCGGCTTGATGTGCGTCGCTGACCACGCTGCGCGCCGCTGCGAGAGCATCTTCCGGGCTCATTCCGCGCGTGCGGTAGACGAGGGCGAGCTCGTTCGTGTCGAGGTCGAGATCCGGCAGCGCCTCGTCGGCGTAGTTGTTGGGCTCCGTGGCATCCAGCATCTCCCGCTGGGAGCGCACCGAGACGAACTCCCCCGCCCCCATCGACAGCGCCCCGGCCAGAAGGCCAGCGATGCCGCTGAACAGCACCAGCTGAGGCGCGACGCCTGTCGCGCCGATGCCCATCACGAGCGCAAGGTTCGAGACGAGACCGTCGTTCGCCCCGAAGACCGCCGCGCGGAACGTGCCCGACAGGCGCCGCCGCCCGCGCGCCGCGAGCCCGCGTACGACCTCGTGGTGGATCTTCTCGTCGGCGACCATCCGCGCCGTCGCGAACGGCTCACTGTCATAGGGAGATCTGCCTTCCGCGTTCTGCGCGAGAGCGAGGACGAAGATCGAGCCGAAGCGGCGCGCCATCCATCCGAGGATGCGAGACCCCGGGCTCGGTGCCGGCAGTCGCGCAGGAACGCCGCCGAGGAGCGCGACCCAATGCGCCTCGTGCCGCCCCTCGGCCTCCGCGAGAGCGAGCAGGATCTCGCGTTCCTCCCCCTCGCGTCGCTTCGCGAGCTCGCGGTACACCTGCGCCTCGGCACGCTCGTCGACCAGATACCGCGCCCAGCGCCGTCGATCGGCCGCGGTCGGCTCTCGGGGGGCGGTGTCGGTCACGGGCTCTCCTCGCTCTCGGTCACACCGTACGGGGTCGCCGCAGGGCGCCGAGGTCGGATGCCGCGATTGCCAGCATTTCGGGGCTCCGAACAGCGCTTCGGCGCACGACGCCTCACGAGCGCACGCGGCGGCGCAGCACCTCGATCCGCGCCTGGAGCTGCGCGACGGTCGCGCGGGCGACCTCCGGGCCGCCGCACACCCGACGCAGCTCGGCGTGCACGGCACCGTGCGGCTCGCCGCTCTGGCGCGCGTACAGGCCGACGAGGCTGTTCAGCAGCTGACGCTGCTCCCGCAGGGTCCGGTGCAGCGCGGGCGGCAGACCGGCGTCGAGCCCGCCGTCGGCGCCACCACCCGCTGCGGCATCCCCTCCTGCGCCGCCCTCGCGCGCCTCGCGATCGCGGCGGTGACGGCTCTGCCGCGCCTGCCGCTGCATGAGCAGCTCGTGCACGTGCTCGGGCTCGAGCAGGCCCGGCAGACCCAGGAACTCCTCCTCCTCGGGAGTGCCCGGGACGGCGAGCTGCCCGAACTCGCGCCCGTCGTAGAGCACCCGGTCGAAGTGCGCGACCGAGCCGAGCGCCTGATAGCGGAACTCCTGCTGGAGATCATCGGACGCCTTCTCCTCGCGCTCTGCCTCGGCCAGCATCGTGTCCTCGAGGCCGTCGTCGTCACCACTGTCCCGGTCGAGGGCGTGATCGCGCTCGCGCTCCAGTTCGCCCGCGAGCGCCAGCAGCGCGGGCACGTGGGGAAGGAACACGGACGCCGCCTCGCCGCGCCGCCGGGCCCGCACGAACCGGCCGATGGCCTGCGCGAAGAACAGCGGCGTCGACGCGCTCGTGGCATAGACCCCGACCGCGAGGCGCGGCACGTCGACGCCCTCCGAGACCATGCGCACCGCGACCATCCAACGCGTCGTCGACTGAGCGAAGGTCTCGATCCGCCCCGAGGCGTCCGCGTCGTCGGAGAGGACGACGGCGGGCTGTTCCCCCGTGATCTCGCGGAGGAGGGCGGCGTAGGCGCGCGCGGCGGTCTGGTCGGTCGCGATGACGAGACCGCCGGCATCCGGCACGTCCTCCCGCACCTCGCTCAGCCGCCGGTCGGCGCTGCGCAACACCGCGGGGATCCAGTCGCCCTCGGGGTCCAGCGCGGTGCGCCACGCCTGCGACGTGACGTCCTTGGTGTTGTCCTGCCCGAGATGTGCCTCGAACTCCTCGCCGGCCTTCGTGCGCCAGCGCATCTTGCCGGTGTAGACGAGGAATAAGACCGGTCTCACGACGCCGTCGGCGAGCGCCCGGCCGTAGCCATAGCTGTAGTCGGTGCGGGAGAGACGAATGCCCTTCTCGTTCGGGTGGTACTCCACGAAGGGGATCGGCGCGGTGTCGCTGCGAAACGGCGTGCCGGAAAGCAGCAGCCGCCGCGTCGCGCGCCCGTAGGCCTCGCGCAGCGCATCGCCCCAGCTGAGCGCGTCTCCGCCGTGGTGCACCTCGTCGAGGATCACGAGCGTGCGGGAGTCTTCGACGAGGCGCCGGTGCACGGATGCCTTCACCGCGACCTGCGCGTAGGTCACGGCAACCCCGTGGAACTGCCGTGCGTGCGTGCGCTGCCGGTTGCTGAACCGCGGGTCGAGCCGGATGCCGACCCGGGCTGCGGCATCCGCCCACTGCGTCTTCAGGTGCTCCGTCGGCGCGACGACCACGATCCGCTCCACGACCCCCCGCCGCAGTAGCTCGGAGGCGAGCCGCAGCGCGAAGGTCGTCTTGCCGGCGCCCGGCGTGGCGGCGGCGAGGAAGTCGCGTGGACCCCTGCCGACGCCCTCGGGCCCGTCTGCGGCGAAGTAGACCTCGAGGGCCTCGGCCTGCCAGGCGCGCAGGCTCTGCGCTGTTCCCCACGGCGCTCGCTGCGGGAACGCGGGCGACAGGTGCTCGGCGGCGAAGCTGCCGAAATGCTCCTGCTGATCGCCCGTCACGAATGACCACCTTAAGCGGTGCCGACGACATCCCCCTCTGCCGGGGGTAGCCTCGAAGCGACCACGCGTCGAGGAGAGCCATGGCGAACAACGAACCCAGCGAGGACGAGCATCGCTCGCCGTACATCCCCAACGAGAGCCCGCACCCGTGGCGGCGCATGGTCGCGCTCGGCGATTCGTTCACGGAGGGCATCGGAGACCCGATCCCCGGCACGGAGGGCGAGCACCGCGGCTGGGCAGACCGCGTCGCGGAGGTTCTGGGATCTCAGGTCGACGACTTCGCGTATGCCAACCTCGCCGTGCGCGGCAAGCTCATCGCGCAGATCATCGCCGAACAGATCGAGCCCGCGCTCGCGCTGAACCCCGATCTGATCACCTTCTCCGCCGGCGGCAACGACGTCATCCGCCCCGGCAGCGACCCCGACGTCGTCGCGCAGCAGTTCGAGGATGCCGTCGCGCGGCTGAGCTCCCAGGGAGCGACGGTTGTCGTCTTCACCGGGATCGACACCGAGTTCACGCCGGTGTTCCGCGGCATCCGGGGTCGCGTCGCGATCTACAACGAGAACATCCGCGCGATCGCCGACCGCTACGACTGCATCGTCGCCGACCAGTGGGCGCTGAAAGAAGTTCAGGACCCGCGCTTCTTCGATGACGACCGGCTGCACTACAACGCGCTCGGCCACCACGAGGTGGCGCGATTGGTGCTGCGAGTGCTGAACGTGCCCAACGGTCTGCAGCCTCTGCACCCCGATGCGCTTCCGACGATCACGTGGCGCGAGGCGCGCACGAACGATCTCGTGTGGGCGCGCACGCACCTCGTGCCGTGGGTGCTGCGCCGGCTGCGACACCAGTCCTCCGGCGACAACATCACCGCCAAGCGTCCCCACCCGCTGCCGGTGATCGCCGAGGCGCCCGCAAAGGACCGCACCGCCCCGCCTGGTCGCCCCGTCTGAGCAGGTCCCCTCTCCCCGCTGGGAACAGGAGGTCTGCCCAGGGCAGGAGTTTCCGGGCAGAATCGTCCTTTCCCGGGCAGATCACCTTCTCTCGGCGGAACGCGCCGCGCGCAGCGCGCTCAGCTCCCACAGGGCGACGGCGGCCGCGGATGCCACGTTGAGGGAGTCCACTCCCCCCGCCATCGGGATCGTCACGATCGTGTCGGCGGATGCCAGGGCCCGAGCAGACAGCCCGTCGCCCTCCGTGCCGAGCACGAGGGCGACGCGGTCGGGCCGGTGCGCGGCGAAGGCATCCAGCGCCACGGCGGACTCGCTCAGCGCGAGTGCCGCGACGTGGAAGCCCGCGTCCCGCAGGTCCTCGCGGCCGGAAGCCCAGCTGCCCGCCGCGTCCTCGGGGATCCGCGTCCACGGCACCTGGAACACCGTCCCCATCGAGACGCGAACGCTCCGCCGGTACAGCGGATCGGCGCAGCGGGGTGTCACGAGCACGGCATCCGCCCCGAGCCCCGCCGCGGCACGGAAGGCCGCGCCGACGTTCGTGTGGTCGACGATGTCTTCGAGGACCAGTACGAGACGCGCCGCCGCGACGACGTCCGCGACCGTCCGGGTGGGTGGGCGGTGCATGGATGCCAGGGCGCCCCGGTGCACGGCGTAGCCGGTGAGCCGCTCTGCGACGGCGTCGGTGACGAGGTAGATCGGCGCGCCCGAGGCGAGCGCCTCGGCATCCGCGAGCCACTTCTCCTGCACGAGCAGCGAGCGCGGGCGATGCCCCGCTGCGATCGCGCGGGCGATGACCTTCGCCGACTCGGCGATGTAGAGTCCGTCCGCGGGCTCCGTGCGCCGGCGTAGCGCGACGTCGGTCAGATCGCGGTAGTCGGCGAGCCGCGGGTCGCCCGCGTCGCTGATCCGCACAGCAGAGGGAAGGGCAGCGGACGCGGGAACGCCGGTGGGAGGGACGCCGGTCATCGTCCCATGCTGTCACGGCGTAACATCCCGGAAAACCGTGGCGCGTAGCCTCGGCGGCAGAAGGGATGCGATGACCGCTGTGCTGCCGTTCGACGTGCCGACCGCCGCCGTGCTGGATCGCGCCGTCGAAGCGCTCACCGGCCGGCGGATCGCCGTCGTGACCGGCGCCGGCATCTCGACCGACTCGGGCATCCCCGACTATCGCGGCAAGGGCACTCCCGTGCGCACGCCGATGACGGCGGAGCAGTTCCTCGCCCACGAATCCTCGCGCCGGCGCTATTGGGTCGGCAGCCACCTGGGCTGGCGGGCGTTCGCGGCAGCCGAGCCCAACGCCGGGCACGAGGCGATCGCCGCCCTGGAACAGTCCGGCGTCGCAACCGGCGTCGTCACCCAGAACGTCGACGGCCTGCATCTGCGTGCGGGCAGCCGCCGTGTCGTCGAACTGCACGGAACGATGCGCCGCGTGGTCTGCACCCGCTGCGGACAGGTGTTCGACCGCCGCGACCTCGCCGAGCGCGTCGAACGCGACAACCCATGGATCACGGTGCCGGATGCCGTCGAGCTCGGCCCCGACGGCGATGTGCTGCCCGCCTCGAGCGACGGCTTCGTGATCCCCGCGTGCAGCACATGCGACGGCATCCTCAAACCCGATGTCGTCTTCTTCGGCGAGTACATCCCGATGGCCCGGTTCACCGAGGCGGAGCGGCTCGTCGCGGCCAGCGACGCCCTGCTCGTCGCCGGGTCGTCGCTCGTGGTGAACTCCGGCATCCGCCTGCTCGAGCGCGCGCGCCGCCGCCGGCTGCCGATCGTGATCGTCAACCGTGGCGCGACGCGGGGCGACGCCCGTGCGACCGTGAAGATCGATGCGGGCACGACCGAGGTGCTCTGCCACCTCGCCGCCGTCCTGCCGGCCGCCGGCTGAGCGCACGGGGCTGAGCTGGCGGCCGGTCCCCTGCCGGTGCGGCGAGCACGAGGTCGGCCGTCTCGGTTCGGCGACCTCGGTTCGGCGACCTCGGGGCGGCGCAACGACCCGGCGGGCACCGAGCGGGCACCGAATAGGCTCGTGACGTGACGACTCTCCTTCTCGTGCGCCACGGTGAGACCGATTGGAACGCGACCGGCCGCATCCAGGGCGCGACCGACATCCCGCTCAACGACACGGGGCGCGCGCAGGCACGCGAGACGGCCGCGGCGCTGGTCGAGCAGTTCTCCGACCGCCATCCGCTCGTCGTCTCGAGCGACCTGTCGCGCGCCCGCGAGACGGCGGAGATCATCGCCGCCGCCCTCGGCGCCGCGGACCCGCGCCTGTACCCGCAGCTGCGCGAGCGCTCGTACGGCGTGGCGGAAGGGCTCACCGGCGCCGAGCTGTACGCGCGCTTCGGTGGCTTCGGGCGCGACAACATCCCCGGCGCCGAGACCGACGCGCAGCTGCGCTCGCGCGCCGTCGCCGCGGTGCGCCGCGTCACACGAGACGCGCGCTTGCGCCACGCACCGCGCGATATCCCCGTGATCGCCGTCGCGCACGGAGCGCTCATCGGCCAGCTCATCCGGCATGCGAGCGCGGACGCGCTGCCCCTGCCCGGGGAGCGCCTCGCGAACGCCTCGACGCATCGGTTCCTCGTCGAGCGCGACCGTCTCAGCGTGCTCTCCTATACGGCCGTTCCGGTCGGCTGACGCGCCTCTCCGGCGGCTGGTTCCGGGCTCGGATCGGCGGGCGCGCGGCTCCCACCGGCATCCACCGCGTCCAGTCGCACGAGCACGACGCCGGCCAGCAGCACGATGCCGCCCGCGAGCTGGATCGGCGCGGGCGTCTCGCCCAGCAGCAGCCACGCGAACGCGAGGGCGCACAGCACCTCGCTGAGCCCGATGAAGGATGCCAGGCGCGATCCGACGCGCGGCACCGCCATGACCCCGAGAGCGTACCCGACGCTCGTCCCCACGGCACCCACGAGCACGATCGGCAGAAGGCCGGGCACCTCGACGCCGCGGAAGGCGACCGTGACCGCGGGGGCGGCGAACGGGATGGCGCCGGTCATCGCGATGAGCACCATGACGGCAGTGCCCACCAGCAGCCCTCCGCCCGCGAGCGCGAGCGGCGGCAGGCCGTCCCCGGTGCGCTCGCTCATGACGAAGTAGACGCACACCGTGACGGCCGCGCCGAGGGCGAGCAGCGTCCCGAGGAGGTCGAAGCGCGCGCCGGAGACGTCGACGACGAGCACCAGCCCCACGATCGCGACGATCGATCCGATCAGCACGAGGCGTGACGGCGCGCGGCGGGTGCGCAACCACACGAAGCCCACGAGCAGCACCGGCGCGAGGTATTGGATGAGGAGGGCCACGGCGACCGGCATCCTCTGCATGGCGGAGAAGAACAGCAGCTGGCATCCCGCGACCGGGATCAGGCCGAACATGAGCAGCGCCCGCCCGTGGCTGCGGAAGAAGGAGCGCTTGCGCCGCGCCACGCGGACGAGGGCGGGTGAGAGCACGAGCCCGGCGAGCCCCATGCGCACCACGAGGGCGGCGGAAAGCGACCAACCCGCCTCGAGGAGCGGCTTGACGAGCGGTCCACTGGACGAGAACGCGAGCGCCGAGACGACCGCCATGACGATGCCGCCCGTGCGCGCGTGAGCCGCCGCGTGGTGCGGTGCGGGGGTGGCGGGCATCGCGGGTGCGATGATCGGGAGGGGTGTGGTGTGGCTCACCGGACGTCCTCCGCTCGTCGCGACTCGGGAATGCCCCCGGAGTGTCATGAGTGATCGATGCTTAACTAGTGACACTAGCTCCACGATTCGTCAGGAGTCAACATGATCTTCATCCATGACACAGAGTTGTCTCTGCGAGCGGCCGCGGCGCTGGTCAACACGCTCCCGGAGGCCGACGCCGCAGGAGCCGACCGCCTGGTGACGCAGGCGGACTTCGATGCCTACCTCGCCCGGTTCGTCTACACCGGGACCTTCCGGCGCGACGACGAGGAGCTGGAGGCGGTGCGGGCCAACCGACCGCGGCTGCGCGCGCTGTGGAACGCCGATCGCGAGGGCGCTGTGCCGCTGGTCAACGCGATGCTCCGCGACGGCAGGGCACTGCCCCAGCTCGTGATCCACGACGGGTTCGACTGGCACATCCACGCGACAGAGCCCGACGCGCCGTTGTCGACGCGCATGCTCGTCGAGGCGGCGATGGCCTTCGTCGACGTCATCCGACTGGATCAGTGGGATCGCGTGCGCAGCTGCGAGGCCGACGACTGCGCGTGCGTCTACGTGGACTTCTCCAAGAACGGCTCCAAGCGCTATTGCGATACGGGCAACTGCGGTAATCGCATGAACGTCAACGCGTATCGCCGCCGGAAGGCGCGAGAAAGCGCATGATCTCGGATGCCGCTCGCTGCGGTGTCTCGTAGTGGATGAGGTGCCCGACCCTCGGGATCTCGGCGAGCTCCGCGCGCGGGAACAGCGTCTGCAGGCGTCGCTCGGCCTCGATCGGCGTGATGTCGTCCTTCTCCGCCGCGATCAGCAGCGTCGGCACCGCGATCTTCGGCGCGAACCGGCGCAGGTCGCTCGACACCGAGGCGATGAACGCCTCGTGCAGCACGTCACGGTCGCTGAAGCGCGAGAAGTAGGTGTCGTGCTGGTCGTGGATGAACGCGCGCAGCCGCCGGTCGCGGGTCTTCGCCATCGACACGCTCATGACGCGCACGATCGCCCGGTTGCGCAAGAGACCCTCACCGAGGGCGCGGGGAAGGCGGGCTCCTGCCCAGTAGTAGAAGACTGCGAGGCGGGTGAGGATGCCCCGGGGCCCCTCCAGCGCCGGTGCGCCGATGGGGTTGACGAGAATGACACGGGGCGTCGCGAGCCCGGAGGCTGCGGCGGCCGCGACCACGAGGGAACCGAACGAATGCCCGAGGACGGGGGCTCCGGGGGCGACCGCGGCGACGAAGTCGATCAGCCACTGCGCGTAGGCGTCGATCGTGTGCTCGCGCCCCGAAAGCGGCGGTGTCTCACCGAACCCGGGCAGATCGGGTGAGACCACCCGGATGCCGTCCAGGAAGGCCACGACAGGCTCGAGCCCGTGATGCTCGCCCCGGAACCCGTGGACGGCCACGACGGTCACGGTGGCATCCTCCCGCCCGTACGCCCAGTACGCCGTCGTGCTCCCGCGCACCTGGATCTCGCGGCGCACGACCGGGATCGTCGCGAGCCGCTCGGCATACGGAGAAGGCGCGGTCACCCGTCGAGTCTAGGCGCGCCACCCGCCGACCCCGCGTGGCGAAGCGGCGCTGTCGGTGGCCTCCTCTACCGTCGAAGCCATGAACCACACACCGCAGCTCCCCCTCTGGGAGGAGCCCGGGGGCGATCCCCTCGATGACGCCATGGCGAGCGGCCGGCTCGACTCGACGACGTCGCCGACCCCGGCTGCGGCATCGCCCGCCCCGGCGCGCTGGACGGATGCCGTCGGCGTGTTCGATCTCGAGACCACGGGCGTCGACGTTGCGGCCGACCGCATCGTCACGGCCCATGTGGGACTGCTCGGGCCGGGCGGGGTCGTTGTGCGGTCGCGCTCGTGGCTCGCCGATCCAGGCATGGAGATCCCTTCTGGCGCGACGGCGGTGCACGGTGTCACGACGGCTCACGCGCGCGCCCAGGGCCGGCCGGCGGCGCAGGTTGTGGCCGAGGTCGTCCAGGCGCTGCGAGAGCTGTTCGACGCGGGGATTCCCATCGTGGCCTACAACGCGCCCTACGACTTCTCGTTGCTCAAGCATGAGGCGGTGCGCCATGGCATCCTGCCGATCACCGCTCCGGAGCCGATTGTCGATCCGCTCGTGATCGACAAGGAGCACGACCGCTACCGCAAGGGGAAGCGCACGCTCGAGGCCGTCGCGGCGCACTACGACGTGCCGCTCGAAGGGGCGCACGATGCCGCAGCCGACGCGATCGCCGCGGGGCGCGTCGCGCAGGCGCTCGCGCGACGGTACGACCTCGACGGCTCCGTCAGGGATCTGCACGCGCAGCAGATCGGCTGGGCACGCACGCAGGCGGAGAGCCTCGCGGACTACTTCCTGCGCATCGGACGCCTCTCCCCCGGTGAGACCCTCGACGGCAGCTGGCCGATTCGCTGACGACGTGAATCGCCTCACCGAGGGCACCGGTTACCTCCGAGTGCGCCGCTTTCGTCATCGCTCCACCCAGCGCATTCGGCACATAGCGGCGCGGTCGGGAGAAGCACCGGTCCCGCGACGCCCCTCAAGGAATGACGAAAGCCCCGCCGGAGCGGGGCTTTCGAGGGGCTCGAACCTACGGGGAGATTACTTGGAGCCGAAGTTCTTGAAGCGCTGGTTGAACTTCTCAACGCGACCGGCCGAGTCCATGATGCGCTGCTTGCCCGTGTAGAACGGGTGCGAGGCCGAGGAGATCTCGACGTCGATGACGGGGTAGGTCTCGCCGTCGAGCTCGATCGTCTTGTCACTGGTGACCGTCGAACGGGTCAGGAAGGTGTCGCCGGTGCCGAGGTCGCGGAAGACGACCGCGCGGTACTCGGGGTGGATGTCAGTCTTCATGGGGTTCCTTAGGTGGTGCCCTGGATTTTGCCAGGGGCGAGAGAAGTCTGCGGTGCAGAGCGCACCAAAGGGAGATTCTATCAGCCGGTGGCGCGCGCCGCGAACCGTCCGCCTTCGGCGGTCAGCGTGATCGGCATGCCGAAGGTCGTCGTCAGATTCTCGGCCGTCAGCACATCGGCGATCGGGCCGGCGGCGACCACGGCACCGCCCCGCAGCAGCAGCACATGGGTGAATCCGACGGGGATCTCCTCGACGTGATGGGTCACCATCACCATCGCGGGGGTCGTCGGCGCCTGCGCAAAGCCGCTGAGCAGTCCCAGCAGCTCCTCCCGCGCGCCGAGGTCGAGGCTCGCGCTCGGCTCGTCGAGCAGCAGGAGCTCGGGATCGGTCATGACCGCCCGCGCGATCTGCACGCGCTTGCGCTCACCGTCCGAGAGCGTTCCGAAGGTCCGCTCGGCAAGGTGATCAAGTTTCCACTGCGACAGCACGAGGTGCGCGCGGTGCTCGTCGACCTGCTCGTACTCCTCGTTCCACCGCCCGAGCACCGAGAACGCGGCCGTCAGGACGACATCGATCACCGTCTCCTCCGGCGGCACCCGGCTCGCCACGGCCGACGAGGCGAGCCCGATGCGCGGGCGCAACTCGAAGACATCCGTGCGCCCGAGGCGCTCGTCGAGTACGGTCACCGCACCGGAGGTCGGATGCAGCAAGGTCGCGGCCAGCTGGAGGATCGTCGTCTTGCCGGCACCGTTGGGCCCGAGGACGACCCACCTCTGGTCGGCGGTGACGCTCCAGTCGACGTGATCGACGATGTTGCGGGCATTGCGGCGGACGACGACGTCGGCGAACTCGAGGACCTGCGACATGCCCCCAGCCTATCGGTCGGCCTGGGTGACCTCGCGGTAGAGAGCCTGTGTGGCCTCGGCGATCGCGCTCCAGCTGAAAGCGGTCGCAGCCCGCTCGCGCCCGGCCGCCCCGTACGCTGCCGCCCGCTCCGGATCGGAGACGACCTCGGTGAGAGTCGCCGCCAGACCGGCGACGAATCTGTCGGGGTCCACGGGAGTGCCGGTGCCGTCCTGCACCTGTTCGATCGGGACGAGCCTGCCGGTGACACCGTCGACGACGACCTCGGGGATGCCTCCGGTTGCGGTTCCGACGACCGCGGCGCCGCAGGCCATCGCCTCGAGATTCACGATGCCGAGCGGCTCGTACACGCTCGGGCACACGAATGTCGTCGCCACGCTCAGGATGGCGCAGAGCTGGTCGCGCTGCAGGAACTCGTCGATCCACACGACGCCGTCGCGCTCAGCCTGCAGCCCCCGGACGAGCCCCTCGACTTCTGCCATGATCTGCGGTGTGTCGGGCGCGCCGGCGCACAGCACGATCTGCACTTCCGGCGGCAGGAGCGCTGCGGCACGCAGGAAGTACGGCAGGCCCTTCTGCCGCGTGATGCGGCCCACGAAGACGACCGACGGGCGATCGGGGTCGATGCCGTACTTCTCCAGCAGCGCGTCGTCGGTGCGCGGCTGCCAGGCATCCACGTCGATGCCGTTGTAGATCACCCGCACCTTCGCGGGATCGAGCGCGGGATAGCTGCGCAGGATGTCGCGGCGCATCCCCTCGCTGACGGCCACGATCGCCGCCGCATTCTCGTAGGCGGTCTTCTCGATGTAGCTCGAAACGGCGTACCCGCCACCCAGCTGCTCAGCCTTCCACGGCCGCAGCGGCTCGAGCGAGTGCGCCGTGATGACGTGCGGGATGCCGTGGAGGAGCGAGGCGAGGTGGCCCGCGAAATTCGCGTACCAGGTGTGCGAGTGCACGACCTCGGAGCCCGCGATGTCGCTGACGATCTCGAGGTCTGTCCCGAGCGTCTGGATGGTCGCGTTCGCGGCGGCCAACGCGCTCGGCACGCCGTAGGAGGTCGTGTCGGGCTCGTCGCGATCCGCACCGAAAGCACGCACGTGCACCTCGATGTGCGTACGTAGTGCTTTCACCAACTCGGTGACGTGGACACCTGCTCCACCGTAGATCTCCGGCGGGTACTCCTTTGTGACGATATCGACGCGCATGTCAGGAACGCTAGTACAACCGGGCGAGGGGGCCTAGTGTGGACTCATGCCTGCAGCGCCGAAGGTCCTTGGAATCATCCTCGCCGGTGGCGAGGGAAAGCGTCTCATGCCTCTGACGGAGGACAGAGCCAAACCCGCCGTGCCGTTCGGCGGGCAGTACCGGCTCATCGACTTCGCCATCTCGAACCTGATCAACTCGGGCCTGCGCCAGATCGTCGTGCTGACCCAGTACAAGTCGCACAGCCTCGACCGGCACATCTCGCAGACGTGGCGGATGTCGGCGCTGCTGAACTCCTACGTCGCCTCGGTCCCGGCGCAGCAGCGGCTGGGAAAGAGATGGTTCTCCGGCTCCGCCGACGCGATCTTGCAGTCGCTGAATCTCATCCAGGACGAGAAGCCCGACATCGTCATGGTCATCGGTGCCGATCACGTCTACCGAATGGACTTCGATCAGATGCTCCAGGCGCACATCGCCTCGGGCGCGAAGGCCACCGTCGCCGGCATCCGTCAGCCGATCTCGCTCGCGAACCAGTTCGGAGTGATCGACCTCGATCCGGAGAACCCGATCATGATCCGGGAGTTCCTCGAGAAGCCGCAGAACCCGACGGGTCTGCCGGACAACCCGCATGAGGTGCTCGCGTCGATGGGCAACTACATCTTCGACGCCGACGCCCTCATCGCGGCCGTCGAAGCCGACGGTGAGCTCGCCACCTCGAAACACGACATGGGCGGCGATATCGTGCCCTACTTCGTCGGTCGTGGAGAGGCGGCCGTCTACGACTTCAAGCAGAACGACGTGCCCGGCTCGAACGATCGCGACCGCGACTACTGGCGCGACGTGGGGACGATCGACTCGTTCTTCGACGCGCACATGGACCTCATCTCGGCCCTTCCGGTGTTCAACCTCTACAACATGGACTGGCCGATCCATTCCCAGGCGGTCAACTCGCCGCCCGCGAAGTTCGTGCGCGACAGCGTGGGGCGCATGGGCAACGCGATCGACTCCATCGTGTCTCTCGGCTCGGTCCTGTCGGGAACGCACCTCGAGCGTTCCGTCGTGGGGCCGTGGACGCTCACGGCGGGAGGTTCGACCATCACCGACTCGGTGCTGTTCGATCACGTCGACGTCGGTGCCGGGGCGCGCGTGCACCGGGCGATTCTGGACAAGAACGTCGTGCTCGAGCCGGGTGCGACCGTCGGCGTCGACCGGGGGCTCGACCTCGCGCGCGGGTTCACGGTGACCGACAGCGGAATCACGATCGTCGGGAAGAACGTCCGCATCCCCCAGTGAGCGCGGTGTGACGCGCGGCAGGCATCCGCTGGACCGGTAGGTTTGACGGATGCCCGACGCCCGGTTCCTGGTCGTTTTCGACGCCGACTCCACGCTGCTGCGCAACGAGGTCATCGAGCTCATCGCCGATGAGGCGGGACGCGGCGCCGAGGTCGCTCAGGCCACGGAGGCCGCGATGCGCGGCGAGGTCGACTTCGCGACGAGTCTGCGTTCGCGGGTGCGCGCGCTGCGCGGGGTGCCGCTGTCGGCGTTCGCGCGCGTTCTTGCGCGCGTCGAACCGACGCCGGGCGCGGCCGAGGTGATCGCGGCGATCCACGACCGGGGCGGTGTGGCTGCGGTCGTCTCCGGTGGGTTCCACGAGATCCTCGACACCGTCGCCCCTGCCCTCGGCGTCGATCGGTGGCGCGCGAACCGCCTGCGCAGTGTGGACGGGACGCTCACCGGCGAGGTCGACGGCGAGATCGTGGATGCCGAGGGCAAAGCCGCTGCGCTGGGCGCGTGGGCTGCGGCATCCGGCATTCCGCCGCGTCGCACGATCGCGGTCGGCGACGGCGCGAACGATCTGCGGATGATGGCTGCAGCGGGTCTCGGGGTCGCCTTCAACGCGAAGCCCGCCGTTCGCGCGCGAGCCGACCTCGTCGTCGGCCCGGTGGATCTGCGCGAGCTGATCCCGCTGCTTCCCTGATCTGAGAGACCCGAGACCCCTCGCGCTGCCCGAAGCTGCTCACGCTGCGCAACTTTCCACAGCGCGAGCGGGATTGCGTAGCGCCAGCGGGCGTCGCCGACGCGCGCACCCCGGGCGACGGGTGGCCCGGCCCCACACGCGGCAGGCACGTACCCTTCCGACAGAGGATCAGACATCCCTTGTCGGAGTGGGGACAACGTCTTGCAGACCCCGGCCTTTAAAATGAGTCGCATGTCCCTCGCCGCTCCCGCCCGCCGCTCTGTCCTCGCCGACCTCGTCGCCCGGCCTTCCGACCACGCCCGCGCCTTCACCGTGGATGCCGCGCTCGTCGTCGCCGGCGCAGCGCTCGTCGCGCTGCTGGCTCAGATCGAGGTTCCGCTCTGGCCGGTTCCGATCACCGGTCAGACGCTCGGCGTCGTCGTCGTGGGAGCCGCTCTCGGCGCCCGCCGCGGCGCTGCGGCGCTGACGACCTATCTGCTGGCCGGACTTGCCGGGCTCCCGGTGTTCGCGGGATTCACCGGAACGGTGGCCGCGGTCGCGAAGCCCAGCTTCGGCTTCATCATCGGCTTCATCTTTGCCGCGTTCGTCGCCGGGTGGTTCGCCGAGCGTGCGTGGGACCGCAAGCCCCTTCTTGCCTTCACGGGGTTCGTCCTCGCCAGCGCGATTCCGTTCGTCTTCGGCATCCCCTACATGGCGCTGATCCTCAATGTCGTCGGCGGCGGCAGCTACGGCGTCGAAGAGATCCTGGCCTTCGGCCTGTGGCCGTTCATCGTCGGGGGTCTCGTCAAGGCCGCCATCGCGGCGCTCCTGATCCCCGGCGCCTGGCTCGTCGTCCGTGCCGCAGATCGCGGCAAGAACAGCTGAGCCGACACCTCCTGCGGGTGGCCTCCCGCGCCGTCCGCGAGCGGATTGGCGCGGTAGCCCTCGGACACGTAAAGTAAGCCTGCCCTTACCAATCCCGTATCGGAGGCCACCTTGTCCCGTATTCGCACCGCCGCGGCGCTCACCGCCGCAGCAGCGCTCCTTCTGACCGGCTGCGCCAGCGGCACGTCCGAGACCACAGAGACCACGTCGGAGGCATCCGACACCTTCCCCGTCACGATCACGCACGCCCTCGGCGAGACGACGATCGAGGAAAAGCCCGAGCGCGTCGCGACGATCGGCTGGAGCAACCAGGACGTCGCCCTCGCCCTCGGCGTTCTCCCCGTCGGCATGGACACCCAGGTATGGAACTGGACCGGGGATGCCGAGCTGGGCGTCTACGAGTGGACCCAGGACGCGATCGACGCCCTCGGCGGCGACGAGCCGGTGCTGTTCAGCACGACCGACGGCACCGACTTCGAGGCGATCGCCGACACCGACCCCGATGTGATCCTCGCCGCCCAGTCCGGTATCAGCGAGGAGGACTACGCGACCCTCAGCGAGATCGCGCCCGTCGTGGCCTACCCCGAGGTCGCCTGGTTCACCTCCTGGCGCGACACCATCACGATCAACGCCGAAGGACTCGGCCTCTCGGCCGAGGGTGACGAGCTCGTCGCCGACCTCGAGGCACAGATCGCCGAAGCCACCGCGGATGCCGACTTCGCGGGCACGACGGCTGCGTTCTTCTCGATCGACGCGTCCGATCTGTCGACGGTGTACATCTACTCCGCCGGCGACGCCCGCACCGCATTCCTCGGCGACCTCGGCTTCGACCTGCCCGAAGCTGCGACCGATGCGGCCTCCGAGGGCGAGTTCTACGCGGAGTTCAGCTCGGAGAACGCCGATGCGCTCTCCGACGTCGACGTGATCGTCACCTACGGCGACGGTGACGTCCTGGAGGCCCTTCAGGCCGACGCGCTGTGGAGCACCCTGCCCGCCGTGCAGAACGGCGCGGTCGTCGAGGTCGGCATGGGCGACGCCCTGAGCGCCGGCGTGAGCCCGACCGCACTGTCGATCCCCTGGGTCCTCGACCAGTACGTGCCGCTGCTCAGCGACGCCGTCGCCAAAGTGCAGTGACCTGTAGTGATCTCGCAGTGATCATTCCGTGACCGCCACGGCACTCGCGCCCCGCCGCGCGTCCACCCCCCGGGTGGGCGCGCGGCGCCGCGTCGTGGTCCTGGCCACACTCCTGGTGGCCGTCATCCTCTCCGTCGCCCTCTCGCTCTCGTTCGGCTCGCGCTCCGTCACCGTCCCGCAGATCATCGAGGGGATCTCCCTCTGGCTGCGCGGCGTCACGCCCACCGACATCGGGGCGCTCGCGGTACAGAGCCGCGTGCCCCGCACCGTCATGGCGCTGCTCGCCGGTGCGGCCCTCGCGCTGTCCGGCGCCCTCATGCAGGCCATCACCCGCAATCCGCTCGCGGACCCCGGCATCCTCGGGGTGAACACCGGCGCCGCCCTCGCCGTCGTCATCGGCATCGCCTTCCTCGGCATCTCGAGCGCCTTCGGCTACCTCGGCCTCGCGCTTGTCGGCGCTTTCGTCACCGCGCTGTTCGTCTACTTCGTCGGGTCCGTGGGCCCCGGCGGGTCCACCCCGATAAAGCTCGCGCTCGCCGGGGCAGCAACGACCGCGGCGCTGTCTTCTGTGGTGTCGGCGATCCTTCTGCCGCGGCAGAACGTCATGGACGAGTTCCGCTACTGGCAGGTCGGCAACGTCGGCCGAGCCGACTGGGACACGATGGCCGTCATCGTCCCGATCCTCATCGCCGGAACCGTCGTGTCACTGCTGTGCGCCTCCGCCCTGAACGCGCTCGCACTGGGCGACGACGCCGCCGTCGGGCTCGGCGTGCGCGTCGGCCGCATCCGCCTCGTCGCCGCAGCCGCCGGCGTGACCCTGTGCGCGGCCGTCACCGCCGTCGCCGGACCCATCGGGTTCGTCGGCCTCGTGGTGCCCCACACGGTGCGCCAACTCGCCGGGTCTGACCAGCGGTGGCTCCTCCCCCTCTCCGCGCTCGGGGGCGCGATCCTGCTCACCCTCGCCGACACGGCCGGTCGGGTCGTCGGTTCTCCCGGCGAGGTCGAGGCGGGCATCGTCACGGCGTTCCTGGGCGCCCCCGTCCTCATCGTGATCGCACGCCGCACCCGTCTGAAGGGGCTCTGATGTCGTCGATCGTAATCGTGACCGAGGAGCAGCTGGCGACGGTGGCGCTCGGCCGTCGCCGTCGCTCGCGTCGACGCGCCGTCGCCCTCGCGCTCCTGACCGCCCTCGCGCTGGTCCTGTTCGGTGCGATGCTCATGCTCGGAAACACGATCTACCCCCTCGGCGAGGTGATCGCCGTGATGCTCGGCCAGGACGTCGATGGGGCGTCGTTCACTGTCGGCACGCTCAGGATCCCGCGCGCGCTGACCGCGGTGCTCGCGGGAATCGCCTTCGGCGTCGCGGGTTCGGCCTTTCAGACGATGTTGCGCAATCCCCTCGCCAGCCCCGATGTCATCGGCATCACCTCGGGAGCGAGCGCGGCCGCGATGCTCTCCCTCCTCGTGCTCGGCTGGAGCAGCACCGCGACCGTCGCCCTGGCACTGGTGGCGGGCATCCTCACCGCGGTCGTGATCTATCTCGCCGCGCGCGGCGGTGAGTCGACGGGTGGGCGGCTGATCCTCATCGGCATCGGCGTCGGCGCCATGCTGGATGCCGTCGTCGCCTACCTCATCGTCCGCGCGGACGTCTATGACGTCGCCGTCGCGGCGCGCTGGATGACCGGCAGCCTCAACGGCTCCCGTATGGAGCAGGTGCCGCCGCTGGCTCTGGTCGTTGTCATCCTGGTCCCGGTGGTCGTGGCGCTGAGCCGTGACCTCCGCGCCCTCGAGCTCGGGGATGCCTCCGCGATCGCGCTCGGTGTGCGCGTCGACCGCACGCGGGTCCTGCTCGTGACCGCCGCTGTCGCCCTGGCATGCTTTGCGACGGCGACGACCGGCCCGATCGCCTTCGTCGCCTTCCTCGCCGGCCCGATCGCGACGAGGATCGTCGGCCCCGGGTCCTCGATCATCGTCCCCGCGGGACTTACCGGAGCCTGCCTCGTGCTCGCCGCAGACCTGCTCGGCCAGTTCGCCTTCGACACGAAGTTCCCGGTCGGGGTCATCACCGGCATCCTGGGTGCGCCGTATCTCATCTACCTGCTCATCCGAACCAGTCGACGCGGAGGCTCCTCATGACCGCACAGCACGCCCTCCGTGCGGAGGGCCTCGCCGCCGGCTACGCGAACACGAGGATCGTCGACGGCGTCGACCTCGAGGTCCCGGCCGGCCGCATCAGCGTCATCGTCGGGGCGAACGCGTGCGGCAAGTCCACGCTGCTGAAGACGATCTCCCGCCTCATCCCCGCGCAGGAAGGAGGGGTCATCCTCGACGGCAAGCGGATCGATCAGATTCCGACGAAGGAGCTCGCCCGAACGCTCGGACTGCTGCCGCAGCAGCCGATCTCGCCGGAGGGGATCGTGGTTGCCGACCTCGTCGGCCGCGGCCGCCACCCGCATCAAAAGCTCTTCCGCTCCTGGACCGCCGACGACGACCGGGCCGTGACAGAGGCGCTCGCGGCGACGGGCGTGCTGGAGCTCGCCGACCGCGCGGTCGACGAGCTCTCCGGAGGTCAGCGCCAGCGCGTGTGGATCGCCATGGCCCTCGCGCAGGAGACCGACATCCTGCTGCTCGACGAGCCGACGACGTTTCTCGACGTCTCCCACCAGGTGGAGGTTCTCGACCTCCTCACCGATCTCAACGTCGCCCGTGGGACGACGATTGTGATGGTGCTGCACGACATCAACCTGGCCGCGCGGTACGCCGATCACCTTTTCGCGCTGCGCGCGGGGAGCCTCGTGGCCAGCGGCGCCCCGGACGAGGTCGTGACCGCCGAGCTGATGCGCGAGGTTTTCTCGCTCGACGCGCTCGTCATCCCTGACCCCGTCTCCGGGTCTCCGATCGTGCTCCCCCGCGGCCGGCACCACGTCCTTCAGAATGCGGAGGGCTGACAGGTTACGTACGGGTTCATGGTTGCGTCGGGCGGCGCATAACTCAGGCTGTTTGCGCCGGTGCTTCACACTCCGCCGCGGAACGACGCGGGCAGCTGTCGCCAGCGTCGGCCGTGTGCCTGAATTATGCGCCTCACGTCGAGACCTCTCACTCCGCGCGTTCGGCCTGCCCGTTGCGCCAGTAGCCCATGAACGCGACGCGCTTGCGGTCGACGCCGCAGCCCGTCACCAGCAGCCGACGGAGCGTCTTGACGGTGGATGCCTCGCCCGCGATCCACGCGTAGAACTCCCCCTCGGCATCCTGCGGGGCATCCCACAGCAGGTCGCGGTCGACGTCGATGTCGGCGAGCTGCTGCGGGCGGGGCGCGGCTGCCCGGGCGAGCAGTTCCGTGTGAGATTCGGTCCACGCGGTCATGGCCGCGATCAGCTTCTCACCGTGAGGCGCGTCGTCACGGGCGAGCCAGTGCAGCCGCACGCCCTCGCCGATCGCGGGGGCGAGCGCATCGCCCGCAGCAGGGACCTCGACGAAAGCGTCCGCCTCGTAGCGAGAGCCCAGGGCCTCGAGAATCGCGCAGATCGCGGGCGCCGCCGTCTCGTCACCGGCCAGCAAAACCCTTCGGGCTGTGCCGGGATGCCAGTCGATCCCGAGTCGGGAGTTCTCGCTGCGCTCATCCGGCCCCACGATGACGAGCCCGTCGCCGACGGCGGCCGTCGCGGCCCACGCACCCGCGGGCCCCGCGTCGTGGTGCACGACGAAGTCGATGTCCAGTTCACGCGCATCCGGGTCGATGCGGCGCACCGTGTACGTGCGGAAAGAGTTGCGCTGATCGTGCGGCAGCGCACGCCACCTATCGTACCAGTCGCCGGCGCCCTCGCGCTGGCCGACGTCCGCGATCCTGCCATTGAGAGGAAACACGACCTTGACCCTCTGGTCGAGGCGGCCCGTGCCGAACCATTCGAGGTCGTCGCCGCTGAACGTCACGCGCACGAAGTGGTCGCTGAGCCGCCGGACACGGGAGACGGTCACGACGAAGGGCCGGTAGGCGGGGCGAACAGGGGCGACGGTGTCGGGCATCCCGCCAGCGTATCAGCTAGTAGTGAGGGTACCCTAACCTCGTACGCGTGCCACGGGGTCAGCGTGCCGCGGGGTCAGCGCGCCGCGAGCGCACCGATGCGAGTGATCGCCTCGGTGAGGATCTCGGGCGAGCAGCCGAAGTTGAGCCGGACGTGCCCGATGCCCTGCGGACCGAACAGCGGGCCGTGGTGCAGAGCGACCTTCGCCTCCTTCAGGATGCGCCGGGCGGGGTCGTCGCCCCAGCCGTACGCGGAAACGTCGATCCAGGCGAGGTAACCGGCATCAGGCATCCGGTATCGCGCCTCGGGCAGCTGCCGGGCCAACAGCTCTCCGAGCAGCCGCCGGTTGTCGTCGAGGGCGACGCCCAGCGCGTCGAGCCAGCCGTCGGATGCCTCGGAGAACGCCGCGACGCCGGCGAGCGCGCCGAACAGCCCCGTACGCCACTCGACCTCGGGCCAGAGCCCGCGCAGCACGCGGGCGGTCTCGTCCGATGCGGTGACCATGAGCGCGCACTTGAGCCCGGCGAGGTTGAACGCCTTCGACGCGCTCGTGACGGCATATCCCACCTCTGCGGCCGCCTCCGACGCCGTGAGGAACGGCGTGAACTCACGCCCGGGGTGCACGAGCGGCCCGTGGATCTCGTCGCTGATGACGACGGCCCCGTGTGCGCGGGCGATCTCGGCGAGCCCCGCGAGGCTTCCCCGGGAGTGGACGGTTCCGGTGGGGTTGTGCGGATTGCACAGCAGCACGGCGCGGGCGCCCGCGGCCAGCGCCACCTCGATCCCCTGAAGATCGAGCTCCCATCCGTTGCCCGTGTCCCGCAGGGGAACGTCTTCGACGACGCCACCGGCCTCAGGGATGCACATCGAGAACGGCGGGTAGACCGGCGTCGAGATGACGATACGGTCGCCCGCGCGAGTGGTCGCGCGCAGCAGTTCCACCACCCCCATCATGACGTCACCCGTCGTCCGCACCCGCGCCGGGTCGAGGCCCCAGCCGAAGCGCCGCCGCGCGAACGCCGCGAACGCGTCCCGGATGCCGGGGTCCGGCGGCGTGTACCCGGTGTCGCCGAGCGCGACGGCCTGCTGGAGGGCCGCCGTGATCGGCTCGGCGAGCGCGAAGTCGGTCTCGGCCACGAACATCGGGATCACATCGTCGCCATAGGAGCGCCACTTCGTGCTCGACCGTCGGCGAAGGGTCTCCAGCGGCAGCGCTTCGAGAGGGGGAACCGTCACCCCTCGACCTTATCGGCGGCAGCGCCCGCCGCCGCAGGTCGTGCGACTCACGCCGAAACGCGGCACCCCGCGCGGGCGAATGCTGCTCGCGCTGTTGAATCCCGCTCGCGCTGCGAAAGACTGCTCGGGCTGTTGAATCCCGCTCGCGCTGCGAAAAGCTGCTCGCGCTGCGGAAAGTCGCGTAGCGCGAGCAGATTTGTGCAGCGCGAGCGGCTCTCGGGCACGCTCTCCCGTCGGCGCTCGAGATGTCGGCCTCCACTCGATGATCGAGTGCCGCGGCGAGGCCGCGGTGTATCGAGATCATCCCGACGACGCGCATGCCGAGTCGGCATCCTTCACGTGGCACTCGTGGCCGCATCACCCGACACGAACCGACCACGACTGCCACCCCGCGCAACGGCGGACGGACGCGCGCGGCAAAAACGCACGGTAGCCTCGGAATGGTCAGCCCAAACGAGTTCGAGGCTGCCGCCTACGAGACCGTCGCCCGAGGGTCTCTCCCCACAGAGAACAGAGAACCTCCGACGGTTCAAAAGAGGTCTCATGGCTGTCTACACCCACGGTCACCACGATTCGGTCCTGCGCTCGCACCGCTGGCGCACGGCTGAGAACTCGGCCGCCCACCTGCTTCCGCTGCTGAAGCCCACGGATCGACTGCTCGACGTCGGGGCCGGACCCGGGACCATCACCGCAGACCTCGCGCAGCGCGTCGCGCACGTCACGGCGACCGAGATCGGAGCGGACGAGCTGGCTCTCACCCGAGCGACCGCTGCGGAGAGGGACGCCGCCAATGTGGACTTCCGGATCGCCGACGTCCACGCGCTCCCGTTCGAGGACGACGCCTTCGATGTCGTCCATGCGCATCAGGTCCTGCAGCACGTCGCCGATCCCGTGCAGGCGCTTCGCGAGCTGGCCCGCGTGACCCGGCCGGGGGGCATCGTCGCCGTGCGCGACAGCGACTACGCCGGATTCTGCTGGTGGCCGATTCTGCCCGCGCTCGAGACGTGGCTCGACCTGTACCGCGCCGCAGCGCGAGCCAACGGCGGCGAGCCGGATGCCGGTCGCCGGCTGCTCTCGTGGGCGCACGCCGCAGGCCTCACAGACGTCATCGCGACCTCCAGCACCTGGTGCTACGCCTCCCCCGAGGAAAGAGCCTGGTGGGGCGGCATGTGGGCAGACCGCGTGCTCACGTCCGCGATCGCGGAGCAGCTCAGGGCATCCGGGCAGGCCACACAGGCTGACCTTCACGCGATCAGCACCGCCTGGAAGGACTGGGCTGCCCGCGACGACGGCTGGTTCTCCGTCCTGCACGGCGAGATCATCGCCCGCGTCTCATAGCCGCGCGAGCTCCCCGCTACCGCACCATCCGCGCGTCAGTGATGAGCGGAGCGTTCGGGTCGGTCTGCTCGACGCCATCGAAGCGGAATCCGTTGCGCAGATAGAACGCGATCGCGCGCGGGTTCTCCTTGGCGACCCAGAGCATCGCGGGACGATCACCGAGGGTCTCATCGAGAAGGGACTGGCCGACGCCTGTCCCGTGGTGAGCGGCCAGAACGTAGATGGCGTAGAGCAGACGGTCACGAGGCGGCCTCTCGCCGCCTCGTCCCTCACCCGGCCCCGCCCACGCGAACCCGATGATCACCCCGCCGCTCTCGGCCACACGAACCGTCGTGTTATCCCGTGGATGCGTGAGGACGTGATCCCACATCCGGCGCCGACCCTCGACGTAGTCCGCGGAGAAGAAGTCATCGGGAAGCAGGTGGGAGTATGCCTCCTTCCACGTCGCGACGTGGAGGTCGGCGATCTGCGCAGCGTCATCCGACCGCGGCTCTCGAATCACGATGCCCACGTGCTCATGATCCCAGAGAGGCATCGGCCAGCGTCTCGCTCAGCGAGACCGCGTTTTGGCTCCGAGACCGCGGCGCGCGGTCGCAGTCTCGACGAAGGGAGCCCCGACTGCGGTGCGAAGCCGGTCGATGGGAGGATCAGATCGCAAATCCGAGCGCGCGCATCATGTCGCGGCCGTCGTCGGTGATCCGTTCCGGCCCCCACGGCGGCATCCACACCCAGTTGATCCGGAACCGCTCCACGACGTTGTCCAGCGCCTGCGCGGTCTGCTCCTCGAGCACGTCGGTCAGCGGACACCCTGCCGAGGTCAGCGTCATGTGGATGACGAGGGCGTCGTTGTCCTCGTCCCAGCTGAGGTCGTAGATGAGCCCGAGGTCGACGACGTTGATCCCGAGCTCGGGGTCCATGACGTCTTTGAGCGCCTCGGTGACGTCGTCGTACTTCTCGGGGCTGAGAGTCGCGGTCATGCGTCGATCCTAGGCTTCGATCGGGGCGGCAGGATCGAGATAGCGGTCATAGCCCTCGTCCTCGAGACGCTCCGCGAGCTCCGGGCCGCCTTCTTCCACGACGCGACCGGACACCATGACGTGCACGAACTGCGGCGTGATGTAGCGGAGGATGCGCGTGTAATGAGTGATCAGCAGGACCCCGAGGCCCGTGGCCTCCTTGGCGCGGTTGACGCCCTCGGAGACGATCTTCAGCGCGTCGACGTCCAGGCCCGAGTCGGTCTCGTCAAGCACCGCGATCGCGGGCTTGAGCAGCTCCAGCTGCAGGATCTCGTGGCGCTTCTTCTCGCCACCCGAGAACCCCTCGTTGACGTTGCGGGCCGCGAACTTGGGGTCCATCCGGAGGTTCTTCATCGCGGCCTTGACATCCTTCGTCCAGGCGCGGATCGCGGGCGCCTCGCCGTCGATCGCGGTCTTCGCGGTGCGCAGGAAGTTCGTCACCGTGACGCCGGGGATCTCCACCGGGTACTGCATCGCGAGGAACAGGCCCGCCCGTGCCCGCTCGTCGACGGACATCGCCAGCACGTCCTCGCCGTCCAGCGTGATCGAGCCCGAGGTGACGGTGTACTTCGGGTGGCCGGCGATCGTGTACGCGAGCGTCGACTTGCCCGAGCCGTTGGGGCCCATGATCGCATGCGTCTCGCCGGTACGGACGGTGAGGTCCACCCCGTTGAGGATCGGGGTCGTCCCCGCCTCGGTCTCGACGGTCACGTGCAGATCGCGGATCTCGAGAACAGCCATGTCAGTTCCTTCTTCAGTTCACTTCGACGGTGACAGCCGGGTCGATGAGCACGTCATCGCCCGAGATCGTCACCTGATAGACGGGAACCGGCTCGTACGCCGGCAGATTCAAGGGGCGGCCGGTGCGCAGCGAGAACGCTGAACCGTGCGCCCAGCACTCGAGCGTGTCGCCTTCGACGAACCCTTCGGACAGCGAGATGTCGCCGTGCGTGCAGACGTCGCCGATCGCGTGCACCTCGCCGTTCGAGTCCAGCACGACCGCCATCGGAACGCCGTCGAGCTCGACGCGCACGGCGGTGTCCTGCTCCAGCTCGCTGAGGCTCAGCACCTTCTGCGCCGTCATGCGGATGCCTCGGCACGCGTCGTGGAAAGGCCCTCGGTGAGCGCCAGCTCCGCCTCGATGGCCGTGATGAGCTCGTCCTGCAGCGCGTCGACCCCGATCCTCTGCACGATCTCGGAGAGGAATCCGAGCACGACGAGGCGCCTGGCCTCGTCCTCCGTGATGCCGCGTGCCTGCAGGTAGAACAGCTGCTCGTCGTCGAAGCGCCCGGTCGCGCTCGCATGCCCGGCACCGAGGATGTCGCCCGTCTCGATCTCCAGGTTCGGGATCGAGTCGGCACGCGCCCCGTCGGTGAGCACGAGGTTGCGGTTCGCCTCGTAGGAGTCGGTGCCGGTGGCATCCGGCCCGATCAGCACGTCGCCCACCCACACGGTGCGCGCGCCCTCGCCCTGCAGGGCGCCCTTGTAGAGCACGTCACCGGTCGTGTGCGGGCCCTTGTGGTGCAGATACACCTGGCTCTCGAGGTGCTGGCCGGCGTCCGCGAACGCGAGTCCGTACAGTTTCGCGTCGCTGCCTGACCCGGCGAGCTGCACCGACGGGTTAACGCGAACGATGCCGCCGCCGAAGCTCACGACGACGTGCGTGAGCGATGCGTCGCGGTCGACGCGGGCCTGATGGGATGCCAGGTGAACGGCGTCGTCGTCCCAGCGCTGCACCGAGACGACCGTGAGCGCGGCGCCGTCGCGGACGAGGATCTCGACGTTCTGTGCCTGCTGGGCGGTGCCCTCGTGACGGAGCACGACCGTCGCACGCGACTGCGGCTGCGCCTCGATCACGACGTGCGCGTGTGCGATTCCGCCGCGGCCGGTGAGCCGGACGACGATCGGCTCGTCCAGCTCGACGCCCGAGGGGATGCGGACGAGCGGCGCCTGCGCCTCCTGCGACCACGCGATCGCGCTCGGCAGGTCTTCGGGGCAGAAGACCTCTCCGCGCGGTGCCTGCCCGACCGCGAGCCGGGCCTGCTCGACGGCGGCGGGAGCGCTCACTTCGACGCCGATGACGTCGTGCGGCCCCGGCGCGTCGACGAACAGCGGCGCGAGCTTCGCGAGCGGCGTGTGCTTCCAGTTGACCTCGCGCCCGGTGGGGGCGCCGAAGTCGGCCGGAGCGAACGAGGTCGGCCGCTCCGAACGGGTCTGCACCGGCACGAGGGCCGCGTTCGCGACGCGGGCGGCAGGGTCGAGGTGGCCCTCCGTCGCCGGCTTCGAAACGGCGGGGGCCTGAGTCGCTGTCGTCATCAGCCGACGGATCCTTCCATGCCCATCTCGATGAGCTTGTTCAACTCGAGGGCGTATTCCATGGGCAGCTCGCGCGCGATCGGCTCGATGAAGCCGCGGACGATCATCGCCATGGCCTCGTCCTCGGGCATGCCGCGCGACTGCAGGTAGAACAGCTGCTCCTCGCTGACCTTCGAGACGGTCGCCTCGTGGCCGAGCTGCACGTCGTCGACGCGGATGTCGATCGCGGGGTACGTGTCGGAGCGCGAGATCGTGTCGACCAGCAGCGCGTCGCAGCGCACGGTGTTGGCGGAGTGGTGAGCGTTCGGGTCGACGCGCACCTCTCCGCGGTACCCCGCCCGGCCCCCGCCGCGCGCGATCGACTTCGAGACGATCGACGACTGCGTGTGCGGCGCCATGTGGATCATCTTCGCGCCGGCATCCTGATGCTGGCCGGGGCCGGCGAAGGCGACCGACAGGGTCTCGCCCTTCGCGTGCTCGCCCATGAGGAAGATCGACGGATATTTCATCGTCACCTTCGAGCCGATGTTGCCGTCGACCCACTCCATCGTCGCGCCCTCGTGCGCGACGGCGCGCTTGGTGACGAGGTTGTAGACGTTGTTCGACCAGTTCTGGATCGTCGTGTAGCGCACCCGGGCGTTCTTCTTGACGATGATCTCGACGACGGCCGAGTGCAGTGAGTCGCTCTTGTAGATCGGCGCCGTGCAGCCCTCGATGTAGTGCACGTACGAGCCCTCGTCGGCGATGATGAGCGTCCGCTCGAACTGGCCCATGTTCTCGGTGTTGATGCGGAAGTACGCCTGCAGCGGGATCTCGACGTGCACCCCGGGCGGGACGTAGACGAACGAGCCGCCCGACCAGACGGCGGTGTTCAGGGCCGCGAACTTGTTGTCGCCGGCGGGGATGACGGTGCCGAAGTACTCCTCGAAGAACTCGGGGTGCTCGCGCAGCGCGGTGTCGGTGTCCATGAAGATGACACCCTGGCGCTCGAGCTCCTCGTTGATCTGGTGGTAGACGACCTCAGACTCGTACTGCGCGGCGACGCCGGCGACCAGACGCGCGCGCTCTGCCTCGGGGATGCCGAGCTTCTCGTACGTGTTGCGGATGTCCTCGGGAAGGTCTTCCCAGGACTGCGCCTGCTTCTCGGTGGAACGCACGAAGTATTTGATGTTGTCGAAGTCGATCTCCGACAGGTCGGCACCCCACGTCGGCATGGGCTTGCGCCCGAACAGCTGCAGGCCCTTCAGACGGGTCTTCAGCATCCACTCCGGCTCAGCCTTCAGCGCCGAGATGTCCCGCACGACGGCCTCCGAGAGGCCTCTCTTGGCGCTCGCGCCGGCGGCATCCGGGTCGTGCCATCCGAACTCGTAGACGCCGAGCCCTTCGAGCTCGGGTCGGTCGATGAGCACATCCGACATGGCCTATCCTCCTTCGCACCCGGCGGTGTCATCCGCTCCGGCATTCCCAGGCTCCTCGGGAGAGGGCGAGGGTGGGATGCCGCTTCCAGGGCTGCGCTGCGTGTGATGCGTGTTTGATCCGTTGTGATCCGCAGTCTTGATCCATCGGGATCTGGCGCGCGGGCCGCGCGCCTAGACTGGTGTGGGCCGGACGCAACTCGCGCGCCGCCGCCCCACGTGTTCAGTCTACAGGCTCGCCCCGACAGCGGCGTGGCCCGCGCCCTGCGGCGCGCTTCCCGGAGGCACTTCCTTGTCCGAGCAGATCGCTGCGCCGCGTGGACGCCTCGTAGCCCGGCTCCCCGACCGGATCGGGCGCGGCACCCGGGTGCTCGCGTGGCTCGCGCTCGTCAGCAATATCGTCATCGTCGCCACCGGCGGCCTCGTACGCCTGACCGGCTCGGGCCTGGGCTGCCCGGACTGGCCCACCTGCACCGACGACTCGCTCGTGCCGACCGCAGAGCTGTCGTGGCACAGTCTCATCGAGTTCGGCAACCGCACGATGACCGGAGTGCTCATCGTCATCGCGCTGCTCGCGTTCCTGTCCGTCGCGCGGCTGCGCAAGCAGCGCCCGGACCTGGCCGCACTGACCCTCGCCAATGGCATCGGCATCATCTTGCAGGCCGTCGTCGGGGGCGTCATCGTCCTGCTGAGCCTGCCGCCGAGTCTCGTCGGCATCCACTTCGTCATCTCCGCCGCGCTCGTCGGCAACGGCACGGCCTATGTGCATCGCGTCTACGCTCAGCCCGGCGCCCGAACGCTCGCGGTCTCCCGCGGGTACGCGATCCTCGTCCACGTCACGAGTGCCGTCGCGGCCGTCACGGTGCTGATCGGCATCCTGCTCACGGGATCCGGACCGCACGCCGGCGACGAGGCCGCGGCACGCAACGGCCTCGATCCGATCCTGTGGCAGCACATCCACGCCTGGCCGGCGTACGCACTGTTCGCGCTGACGATCGTCGTCTTCGCGGGATCGTTCCGGATGCCGCGGGGCCTGCGCCTGCCGAGCTGGGCCGGAGCGCTGCTGACGGTGGAGCTCGTGCAGATCGCCGTCGGGCTCTGGCAGGCTCGCACAGGGCTGCCGATCGCGCTCGTGAACATCCACATGGTCCTGGCGGTGCTGGTCGTCGCGACGATGACGGTCACCGTCCTGCAGCTGAAGGTGTCGAGTCGAATTGTTGCACTCGACACCTCTTCCACAGGAAGATCATAGGTGTCGCATCGCTCACACTCGGGCGGTTCGCAGATAGTCGAAGAGCCGCCGCGAACGCGCCGGAACGACCCGAAGGAGTCCCCCATGCCCACCACCCGCCTCAGCCGCAGCCTCCCGTTCTGGGTGCTCGTGGGCGGTTCCGTCGTCTCGATCGCCGGCGGCACGTACCTGCTCATGTCGAAGCTCCTGCTCATGGAGTCGACACTCACAGACGGCACGGCGACGGGCGTCGAGGTCTACGCCGGCCAGATCTGGGCCGTTCTCGGCTCGATCCTCGTCGGCGCGGGCCTGATCGGCCTGGCCCTCGCCCTCGCGCTGGTCGCGCTGCGCTCGCCTGCTGCGCCGGCGGCACCCGCTGCTCCGGCCGAAGATGTCGTCGAGCCGCCAGCATGGGTCGAGGACGACAGCGACGACGAGGTCGAGCCGATCTCCGCCGCTGCGGAGGACGCCGCAGACGACGCGGACTTCGCGAGCGACTTCGTCGACGAGGCGGAGACGACCGAGGCCGACGAGGCCGAGACGAAGACCGACGCGCTGCGCTCCTGACCCGTGCGTGCCGTGACAGGCGCCCTGTCACGGCACGCCTGATTGCAATACTCCCCCGATCGGGGCCGTCATGGCGGCCCCGATCTCGCTTCTGACCGCGGCCGTCGCCGTCACCCGCTCGCGACGGCCATAGGGTGGGAGGATGCTGGAGATGGATGCCGCCGCGTTCGAGACAGTCGTCGCGGACGAGCTCGACCGTCTCCCCGGCGACATGCTCAGCGGACTCGACAACGTCGTCTTCGTCGTCGAAGATCGACCCGAGGACGGCAGCCTCGACCTGCTGGGGCTCTATGACGGCCTCGCGCTGACCGAGCGCGACCGATACGGCTTCGGCGAGCTCCCCGACCGCATCATCGTCTATCGCGAGCCGCACCTGGCCGCGTGCGCTGACGAGGGTGAACTGCGCGCCGAGGTGCGCACGACGCTCGTGCACGAGGTGGGCCATTTCTACGGCATCGATGACGCCAGGCTGCACGCGCTGGGGTGGGCATGAGCGCCCTACCGCTCTTACCACGTGAAGACCTCGGTCAGGATCTCGCCATCGACGAGCGCTCCGCCTCCGCCCGACCGTGGCAGACGGTCGTCTGGAACGATCCGGTGAATCTCATGAGCTACGTCGTCCACGTCTTTCGCGAGTACTTCGGGTTCACCGCTGAGCACGCCCATCGCCTCATGCTCGCGGTGCACCACGAAGGGCAGGCCGTCGTCGCCGAAGGCGCTCGCGAGCAGATGGAGCTGCACGTTCAGGCCATGCACGACTACGGGCTGTGGGCGACGGTGCGCGAGGCCACCGGATGACCCGCGTCGTGATGGAGATGTCGCTGATCGAGGCGGCGCATCTCACCTCTCTCGTCGAGCAGTTCGCCGCGCTGCTCGAGGACTCGGGGGCCGCCTCCACCGACCCGGCGGTCGCGCGGCTCGTTCCCGACGCCTATTCCGATGATCCCGAGGCCGCCGAGGAGTTCCGGCGCCTGACGCAGGCCGACCTCCTCGGTCGACGTGGCGCCGACGCGGCGGTGGTTCTCGCCACGTTGCTCCAGGACGGGCAGCGCCTGACGCCCACCGGAATCGTCATCGGCAGCGAGGCCGATCCGCTCATCATCGACCTCGATTCCGACCAGACCGCGGCGTGGCTGCGCACTCTGACGTCGCTGCGGCTCGTGCTCGCGTCTCGCCTCGGCATCGCCTCGGAGGACGATCACGACGACGACCCGCGGTTCGGCATCTACGACTGGCTCGGCTACCGGCTCGACGCTCTCGTGCGCGCCCTCGACGGCTGAGGCGGCTGAGGCGGCCGATGCGGCGGACGGGTCAGGTCAGTTCAGGGCACGTCGATGCGGATGTCGGCCAGCTCCCCCGGCCGATCGGCGTCGACGTGATGCTGCTCCTGTGCGGCCCAGCGCTCCCAGTGCGGACGGTAGGTGTCACCGTCGCGGCGCAGCGCCCGCTGTCTGCGCGAGGGTTCGGGAGCTTCCAGCCACACGCGCACGTCCGCGAGCTCGGCGGTGCGGGCTGTGAGGATGCCGGAGCCTTCGACGATGAGCGGGTGCGACGGATCGACGATGCGTTCCTCGGCATACTGCGCGGTCGTCCAGTCCCAGCGACGCCAGCGGCCGGGGGCTCCGCGACGATGCGGCTCGAGGATGCGCAGCCGAGCAGTCTCGACGCCCGCGGTCAATCCGTCCCAGCCCGGATAGAGGGAGTCGAGCGCCACGATCGCGGCGGGGCGCGAGGGCGGCATCCGCTCTCCGATCATCTCGGCGAGCGTCGTCTTGCCGGCGCCGGAACGGCCGTCGATGAGGACGACGGGGGCCTCCGCCGGTGCGCGGCGAAAGGCGTCGAGGACGAGCTCCGTCGCGGCGCGCAGAGCCGCAGCAATGGTGTCGTCAGCGCGTGACGACACGAATGAGGCGAGTGAAGACGCGTCCGGCGACCCAGATGAAGGGGATCGCAACGGCGATGAGCGACACGATGTTCGGCTCGAAGCGGAGGTCGTCGCCCTTTCGGATGTAGGCGCCGAGCGGAACCGCGAAGCCGCCGCCACCGCCACCGCTCGCGCCCTTACCGTCGTCGCCCGCACCGAAGCCCGACCACGAGAGCGCGACCGGGACGATGCGGATACCGTCCAGATCCTGCTGCTCGCCGTAGACGCTGTTGACGCCGAGCGAGGCGGTCTGCTTGCCGAGTTCGAGTGCGAGGTTGGGCATGCTCCCACCGTAACGCTCATCGCCCCATCGCGCAGGACGCGATCTGTTGACGCGAACGTGAGGTTCAGCCGCGCGGAGGCAGACGCGGGCTGGTGGGCAGGGCATCGACGTCACGCCGCGGACCCAGCACGCTCGCGCGCGTGACCGCACCGCCACCGAACCGCCCGCGCGCATCGTCGAGAGCGGCGTCGACACGTCGCCAGTGGTCATCCTCATCCCACAGCGCTGCCCGTGCGCCGCCGGCATGAAGCTTCTCAGCGCGGACCCCGATCAGCCGCACCGGCTGCACCAGCTCGAGCGCGTCGAACAGTCCGAGCGCGACGTCGCCGATGCGATGCCCGACATCGGTCGCCTCCGGCAGTGTGCTCGCCCGCGTGAGGGTCGTGAAATCCGCCCAGCGCAGCTTGAGGGAGATGGTCCGTGCTTCCAGGCCGCCATCGCGCAGCCGCGCCGCCACCCGGTCGGCCAGCCGGCGCAGCTCGCTGCGCAGCGTCGCGCGGTCGGTGACGTCGTGCAGGAAGGTCTCCTCGTGTCCGATGCTCTTCTCGATCCGCTCCGTCTCGACCTCGCGAGGATCGAATCCACGAGCGAGCTGTCGGACGCGTGCTCCCCCGGCAGCACCGAGGGCACGCTCGATGACCCGTTCAGGAGCGGAGAGGATGTCTGCCACGAGCCGGATGCCGCGCGCCTCCAACGCTTCCGCCGTCTTCGGACCCACACCCCATAGGGCGCGCACCGGGAGCCCGGCGAGGAACTCCGTCGTCTCCGGCTCGCTCACGATCAGCAGCCCGTCGGGCTTGGACATCGTCGAGGCGATCTTCGCGACGTGCTTGGTGGCCGCGACGCCCACGCTGCAGACCAGGCCGGTCTCCTCCCGCACGCGCCCGCGCAGCATCTGCGCGACCTCGCCGGGCGATCCCCACAGACGCCGCGCGCCGGCCACGTCGAGGAACGCCTCGTCGATCGAGAGGGGCTCGACCAGCGGCGTGATCTCGTGGAAGATGCCCATCACCTGCCGCGACAACGCCGTGTACCGGTCGAAGTGGGGTCTCACCACGACGCCGTGCGGGCACAGCCGCAGCGCCTGAGCCATGTTCATGGCCGAGCGCACACCGTATCGACGTGCCTCGTACGAGGCGCTGGAGACGACGCCACGGCCCTCGATCCCGCCGACGATCACGGGTCTTCCGACGAGCCGCGGGTCGTCGAGCTGCTCGACCGAGGCGTAGAACGCATCCATGTCGACGTGCAGGATGCGGGTGCCGGTGTCGTCGGCATCCGCCCCCGACACACGCCGCCCGCTCCCGTCACCGCGTCCCACGCCACCATTCTCGCGCGCGCCGCCGACATCGTCCGCGAAACGGCGTCCGCGCACCGAGACAGCGGATGCCGCCGGCAGTTTCGGTGCACACGTACCGTCTCGCGGGACGGCGGGCGCCAGTTAGTCCGCGGCGCGCTCCAGGATCAGCTCGCGCACGCGGGCGGCGTCGGCCTGACCGCGCATCGCCTTCATCACGGCGCCGATGACGGCGCCGGCAGCTTGCACCTTGCCGTCCCGGATCTTCGCGAGCACGTCGGGCTGTGCCGCCAGCGCGTCGTCGATCGCCGCGATGAGGGCGCCGTCGTCGGAGACGACCGCGAGCCCCCGGGCATCGACGACCTCCTGCGGCGTGCCCTCGCCGGCGATGACGCCTTCCAGCACCTGGCGGGCGAGCTTGTCGGTGAGGGTTCCCGCGTCGACGAGCTGCTGCAGTGCCGCGACGGATGCCGGAGCGATCAGCGACGACGCCTCCACCCCCTGTGCGTTGGCGATGCGGGCGACCTCACCCGTCCACCACTTGCGCGCGGCGGCAGGTGACGCTCCGGCGGCGACCGTGGATTCGAGCTCCGCGAGAAGGCCTCCGTTGACAACGTCCTGGAACTCCAGATCCGTGAAGCCCCACTCCGCCTTCAGCCGCCGCCGGCGCGCCGCCGGCGCCTCCGGAAGCGCGGCGCGCAGCTCTTCGACCAGTTCCCGGGGCGGCGCCACCGGCAGCAGGTCGGGCTCGGGGAAGTAGCGGTAGTCGTCGGCATCCGACTTGGGCCGGCCCGGAGAGGTCACACCGGTGTCCTCGTGCCAGTGCCGCGTCTCCTGGGTGATCGTGCCTCCGGAGGCGAGAATCGCCGCCTGACGCTGGATCTCGTAGCGCACGGCGCGCTCGACCGAGCGCATCGAGTTGACGTTCTTCGTCTCGGTGCGCGTGCCGAGCCTGGCCTGGCCGCGGGGGCGCAGCGAGACATTGGCGTCGCAGCGCAGGTTGCCCCGCTCCATGCGCGCCTCGGAGATGCCGAGGGCGCGCACGATGTCACGGATCGCCGCGACATAGGCTTTGGCGACCTCGGGTGCCCGCTCTTCGGCGCCGAAGATGGGCTTCGTGACGATCTCCACGAGCGGCACGCCGGCGCGGTTGTAGTCGACGAGCGAGTACTCGGCGCCCTGGATGCGGCCGGTGGCTCCGCCCACGTGCGTGAGCTTGCCGGCATCCTCCTCCATGTGCGCACGCTCGATCGGCACCTCCACGAGGGTGCCGTCCTCCAGCTCGATCTCCACGCGTCCCTCGAAGGCGATCGGCTCGTCGTATTGCGAGATCTGATAGTTCTTTCCCAGGTCGGGGTAGAAATAGTTCTTGCGGGCGAAGCGGCACCTCTCGGCGATCTCGCACCCCAGCGCCAGCCCGAGGCTGATCGAGGAGCGCACGGCCTGCTCGTTGACGACCGGCAGCGAGCCGGGCAGGCCCATGTCGACGGGTGCGACGAGCGTGTTGGGCGCGGCGTCGTGATTGTCGGGATGGGCCGGGTTGGCTGCGGGAGAGAACATCTTCGTCTTCGTGTTCAGCTCGACGTGCACCTCGAAACCGAGCACCGGCTCGTAGAGCTCCAGCGCCTTGTCAAAGTCCATCAGGGCGTCCTTGGCCATCAGCGGCTCCCTCCCAGGATCGGGGCGCGATCCAGCAGCGGCCCGCCCCATTCGTCGACGAGGAGTGCTTCCAGCGCTGCGCCGACGCGGTACAAGCGCGCGTCCTCGCGGGCCGGTGCGATGAACTGGATGCCGACCGGAAGGCCGTCCTCCTCCGCGAGGCCCGACGGGAGCGAGATCCCCGGCACGCCGGCGAGGTTCACCGGGATCGTCGTGACGTCGTTGAGATACATCTGCAGCGGGTCGTCGATCTTCTCGCCGAGCCGGAACGCCGTGGTCGGTGCCGTGGGCGTCGCAATGACGTCGACCTGCTCGAACGCGGTGTCGAGGTCGCGCTGGATGAGCGTGCGCACCTTCTGCGCGCTGCCGTAGTAGGCGTCGTAGTATCCGGCCGACAGCGCGTAGGTGCCGAGGATGATGCGGCGCTTGACCTCGTCGCCGAAGCCGACGTCGCGGGAGCGCGCCATGACGTCTTCGACGGTGCCGCCGGGAACGTCCACGCGCAGGCCGAAGCGCACGGAGTCGAACTTGGCGAGGTTGCTGGATGCCTCGGCCGGCAAGATCAGGTAGTACGCGGCGACGCCGTACTCGAAGTGCGGCGTGGAGATCTCGACGATCTCGGCGCCGTGGGCTTCCAGGGTCGCCAATGAGGAACGGAAGGATGCCGCAACTCCCGCCTGGAAGCCGCTGTCGGGCAGTTCGCGGATGACACCGACTTTGAGGCCCTTCAGGACCTCTCCGGTCGCCCCCTCGCGAGCCGCCGCGGCGAAGGAGGGCCAGTGCTCGTCGAGCGAGGTCGCATCGTGCGTGTCGAACCCGGCGATGACGTCGTGCAGGAGCGCCGAGTCGAGCACGGTGCGCGAGACCGGTCCGACCTGGTCAAGGCTGGATGCCAGGGCGATCGCGCCGTAGCGGCTCACGCCGCCATAGGTGGGCTTGAGCCCGACGGTGCCGGTGACGTGCGCGGGCTGTCGGATCGAGCCGCCCGTGTCTGAGCCGAGGGCGATCGGCGCTTCGAAGGCGGCGACCGCGGCGGCCGACCCGCCGCCCGAACCACCGGGGATGCGGTCCAGGTCCCACGGGTTGTGGGTGGGACCGTACGCGGAGTGCTCGGTGGAGGAGCCCATCGCGAACTCGTCCATGTTCGTCTTGCCGAGGGGCACGAGGCCCGCGGCCCGCGAGCGGGCGACGACCGTCGCGTCGTAGGGCGAGAGGAAGCCTTCGAGGATCTTGGACCCGCTCGTGGAGGGCATGTCGGTCGTGACGAGCACGTCCTTGATGGCGAGGGGCACGCCAGCGAGTGCGCCGAGCGTCTCGCCGGCCGCGCGGCGGCGGTCGATGTCGGCGGCGGCGTCGAGGGCGTGGTCGCTCACATGCAGGTAGGCGCGTACGTCTGCGTCGACGGCGGCGATGCGGTCGAGGTGTGCCTGGGTCGCCTCGACGCTGGACACCTCGCCGGAGGCGAGCCGGGCGGCGAGGTCGGCGGCGGTCAGCCGGGTGAGATCGGTCACTGCTCCTCGCTGCGTCATTGTTCTTCTCCGAGGATCGCGGTCACCCGGAACCGGCCGTCGGCGGCATCCGGAGCGTTCTGCAGCACCTGCTCGACCGTCAGCATGTCGCCGGGCTCGTCGACGCGGAAGACGTTCTGCAGCGGGATCGGGTGGCTCGTCGCCACGACATCGGGCGTGGCGACCTCCGACACCTTCGCGATGTTGTCGACGATCGCGGAGAGCTGGCCGGTGAGGCGCTCGACCTCCTCGTCGCTGAGTCGGATCCGGGCGAGCACGCCGAGATGACGCACGAGTTCGGGGGTGATTTCAGACACCACGACAGTCTAGTTCGCGCGCACCGCGTGCCATCGTCGGCGGAGCCGGGAGAGCACACGGGGGAATTCTCCCCGTCGCGCCCTCGCGAGACACCACCTCGGGTCGGTGGAGAAGGAGGTGCGACTGTGGGGATGATGTTGCCCAATGAGCTCATGTGGGTGATGGAGAAGCTGGGTTTCGAGTGGCCGGACGTCGATGAGGACGAGGTGTCGAAGGGTGCGACGCTCGTGCGCAATCTGGGTCAGGATCTGGAGCAGGTGATCCAGTCCGTGGACCGGCAGGTCAACAACGACCTGGCGTCCGCGCTGCAGGGCCGCACCGGTCCGGCGACGGTGTCGGCGTGGAACGCGAACCGGTCGCAGAATCTGCAGCAGCTGGTCGACATCATGCCGCCCGCCGCCGTCGCGATGGACGTCGCGGCGGGGGCGATCACCGCGTTGAAGGTCAAGGTGATCGTGGAAGTGACCTCCACGCTCATCGCGCTGGTGGCGATGCTGACCAACCCGATCACCGCCGTGGGGGCCGGTCCGATGCTGTTGATCAAGAAGAAGCTGCTCAATGCTGCGGTCGATATCGCGGTGGAGCAGGTGATCGGCCAGGTAGCGCCGATGGCCATCGAGTCGTTCGCCGAGCAGCTTCCCGCCGTGATCGATGCGGTGCTGAGTGCGCCGCTGGTGGAAGGCGCCGTGGGCGATTCGG
>JASGGN010000011.1:0-53953 GCA_047605005.1 Microbacterium sp. | reverse complement strand
CCCGCCCGCGCCGCCTGCCCCGTGATGCGCACACCGCGGGCCACGAGATTCGGAGGATCTCGCCGGAACGCTGCGGACTCGGTGACATTCTCCGAGGCTCGTTCCGTCTCGACGTGGATGCCGACGCGGTCATAGTCTCGGAGCATGCGATACGAGCATCTCGGAGCTGAGCCGCGCATCCATCCCGAAGCGGTTGTCGCTCCGACCGCGGTCGTCTCCGGCGACGTGACCATCGGTGCCGGATGCCAGGTGCTCCACGGCGCCGTCATCACCGCCGACGGAGGCCCCATCACCCTGGGCGAGCACGTGATCGTCATGGAGAACGCGCTGATCCGGGCCAGTGCGGCGAGCCCCGTGCACATCGGCGACCACGTGCTGGTGGGGCCCATGGCATCCATCTCGGGCGCCACAATCGGCAACGAGGTCTTCCTCGCCACGGGCACGCGCATCTTCAACGGTGCGCGCATCGGGGACGGCAGCGAAGTGCGGATCAACGCCGTCGTCCACGTGCGTACCGTCCTGCCGCCCCGCGCGGTGGTGCCGATCGGCTGGGTTGCGGTCGGCGACCCGGTGCAGGTGTTCTCGCCCGACCGCCACGAGGACATCTGGGCGTTGCAGCACGATCTGGACTTCCCGGGGTTCGTCTTCGGCGTCGACCGCGACACCCCCGACCTCATGGTGCAACTCACCGAGCGCTACGGCGCGGCGCTCGCGCGCCACGCGCACGACCGACCGGTGGAATGACCGCGTTTACCCCGTGTTCTGCAGGCCGGCGGACACACCGCTGACCGACAGCAGCAGCAGATGCTGCCAGGCCGTCACATCCTGATCGTCACCGGCCGTGCGCAGGGCGCGCAGGGCGCGCAGTTGCAGCAGCGACAGGGCATCCACGTACGGGTCGCGCATCTTCACGGCGCGCTGCAGCACGGGCTTGTTCGCGAGCAGATCGTCGCCGCCGACGATGCGCACGACCCAGCTGCGGGTGAGTGCGAGCTCGTCCAGCACGAGGGCGGCGAGGTCGTCGCGGTCGCCCAGGCTCAGGTATCGGCGGGCGATGCGTTCGTCGCTCTTGGCCAGGCTCATCGCGATGTTGTCGATGATCGTCTGGAACAGCGGCCAGTTGCGGTACGCCTCGCGCAGCAGCTCCTCGTCACCGACGGCTTCGAGCGCCGTGCCGAGTCCGAACCAGCCGGCGAGGTTGATCCTCGCCTGCGACCACGCGAACACCCACGGGATCGCGCGGAGATCTTCGAGGGACTCGACCGACAGCCCTCGGCGCGCGGGACGCGAGCCGAGGGCCAGCAGCCCGATCTCCTCCATCGGCGTCACGGTGGCGAACCACTGCGCGAAGCCGTCGGCCTTCACGAGCGAGAAGAACCTCTCGCGCGAGGCGCGATCCATCGTCGCGGCGACGTCGGAGTACCGCTGGGCGGCGGCGCTGTTGCGCGCCTCGATCGAGGGGGCGGACGCCAGCAGCACGGCCGCTGCGACCTGGTCGATGTGCCGCATCGCGATGTTCGGGTCGCCGTAGCGGGCGAAGATGACCTCGCCCTGCTCGGTGAGTTTGAACCGCCCGTCCACCGAGTGCGGCGGCTGCGCGAGGATCGCCGAGTTCGCCGGGCCTCCGCCGCGGCCGAGGGCGCCGCCGCGACCGTGGAAGAGCGTGAGCTGGATGCCGGAATCCTGCGCCCACGAGGAGATCTTTGCCTGCGCCTCGTACAGCGCGAGATTCGCCGCGACGGGTCCGACGTCCTTCGACGAGTCGGAGTACCCCAGCATGACCTCGAGGTGCCGGTCGGTCTCCTCGAGGCGCTTTGCGAACGCGGGATGCGTGACGATCTCCGCCATGATGCCCGGGGCCGCCTGCAGGTCGGCGAACGTCTCGAACAGCGGGATGACGTCGAGCACGGGCGGGGTGCCGCCGGGCCCGGCGGCGAAGCGCGCGAGCGCGTGGACGTTCGCGAGGTCGGTCGCCGACTGCGTGAACGAGACGATGTAGCGACCCGCCGCGCCCGCGCCGTAGCGGCGTTGGATCTGCGCGATCGTGCGGAACACCTGGAGGATCTCCTCGGCCTGTGCGCTCAGCGCAGCGCCGCTGGACTCGGCCGCTTCGCACTCGGCGAGCACCTTCGCGTGGACAGCCGAATGCTGACGCACCTCGAGCGCGGCGAGGTGGAAACCGAACGTCTCGACCTGCCAGAGCAACTGCTGCAGGTGACCGTATGCCTGGCGCGGCGCGCCGGCGGCCACGAGCGAGGACTGCACGATCCGAAGTTCCGCCAGCAACTGACTCGGATCTGCGTAGGCGAGGTCGGCGTCGCGGCGCCTGGTCGCGGTGATACGCCGCTTGATGAGCAGCATCGCGCGCTTGTGCGGCTCGACCTTGGCGCGATCCGAGGCATCCGCCGCCCCCTCCTCGTCCGCGGCCGCGAGCCGTTGCAGCAGAGACGTCAGCGCCGGGCTGGGGGGAGTCGTGTCGGCGGCGAGGGTCAGCGACTTCGCGATGCGGTTGGCGGTGTTCTCCAGGCCGAGCAGGATGTGCTCGGCGGCGATCGCCGCCGCCTTCTTGGTGACGGATGCCGTGACGAACGGGTTGCCGTCGCGGTCTCCGCCGACCCACGTGCCGAGCCGCACGAAGGGCCGGACGACGGGCGTGCGGTTGCCGGCCGCCGGGCCTTGCAGGGCATCGTCCACGCGGCGGTAGACGTGCGGGATCGCGGTGTAGAGCGTCTCGTCGAAGACCGCCATGATCGCCCGCACCTCGTCGACCGGCGTCGGCTTCTCGGCGCGCAGCGGGGCGGTGCGCCACAGGGTGTCGATCTCCTCGAGCATGCGACGCTCCGTGCGGCGCTGGTCGGCACCGCCGCGCAGCGTGGCGTCGTACTCGGCCAGGAGTGCGACGAGGCGGCGGATGCTCGTCGACACGGCGCGGCGACGGGCCTCGGTCGGATGCGCCGTGAAGACGGGATGGAACCGCAACTGCTGCAGTCGCCGCAGCGCCGTGTCGTCGCCGACCTCCGCGGCCAGGCGGACGAAGGCGGCGGCGACCGAATCGGCGGCATCCTCCTTGTCGGGGCGGCCGTCGCGCTCGCGCAGCACGCGCACCCGCTGGTGCTCCTCGGCGAGGTTCACGAGGTGGAAGTACGCCGTGAACGCGCGCGCGACCTCGTCGGCGCGCGCGACCGAGAAGGATGCCGCGATCGCTTCGGCCCGCTCGAACGCCTCCGGTGACTCGTCGGTGTACGCGGCGATCGTCGCCAGGCGCAGCCGTTCGACGTCCTCGAACAGCCCGGGGGTGCCGCTTTCGCGCAGAACCCGACCGAGAAGCTCGCCGAGCATCCGGACGTCGGCGCGCATGCGCTCGGGGAGTTCTTGTTCGGCTTCTGCGCGACCGACGAGATCGCTGGCCTCAGTGCGGGTGAGTTCACGCATCCCTCCAGGCTAGTGTCAGGGTGTTTCGGGCTTGTCACGGGCTACGATGGCCCGAGGTGTGCCGGGAAGGCTGGTCGGCGAAGACGCCACCGACCCCGAAAGCTTCCTGCCATGACGTCGCTACGCTCGGCCCGGCTCCCCGCCGTTCTTCTCCTCGCAGCCGCGGTGTGCGGCCTCGCACTGGCGAACTCTCCGTTCAGCGTCGCTGTCCTCGCCGCGATCGATCACCCCCTTCCTGCTCCCGCTGGGTTTTCTGGGCTTGCTGGGCTTTCGGTGCGCCGCGTCGTCTCGGAAGGGCTTCTGGCCGTGTTCTTCTTCGTCGCCGCGATCGAACTGCGCCAGGAGCTCTCGAGCGGGCAGCTCTCCTCTCCGAAGCGCGCCGTGCTTCCCGCGATCGCCGCGGGTGGCGGCGTGCTGGCGCCGATCGCGGTGTACCTCGTCATCGCGGGCGGGTCGTCGGCGGCATCCGGCTGGCCGATCCCGACCGCCACCGACATCGCGTTCTCGCTCGGCGTGCTCGCCGTCTTCGGGCGTGGTCTGCCGCCGGCGGTGCGCGTTTTCCTGCTCGCGCTCGCGATCCTCGACGACATCGTGGGGATCTTCTTCATCGCGGTGCTGTCCGCGACCGATCTCGATGCCGGCATGATCCTGCTCGCCGCCGGCGGGGTGGCCGTCTTCGCCGTCGGCAGCAGACTGCTCACATCGCGCCCGCATGGCTGGATGATCCCGTGTCTCGTGGTGTGCGCGGCCGCGACCTGGCTGGCGACCTACCGATCCGGCGTGCATGCGACGCTCGCCGGCGTCGCGCTCGGCCTCGCGATGGCTCCCCGACCCGCTCGCCGGGTGCGGCACGGGCTTGAGCCGTGGGTGAACGGGGTCGTGCTGCCGCTGTTTGCCCTGACAGCGGCACTCGTCGTGGTGCCCTCGGTGCCGCTGCGCGATCTCTCCCCGGCGTTGTGGGGTGTGCTCGTCGCGCTTCCGCTCGGCAAGCTCGTCGGGATCACTGCGGCAGGGGGGATTGCGCAGCGTGCGCTCGGCCTGCCGGCGGAGAGCAGGCTGGCCCTCGGAGATCTCATCGCCGTGGGCGCGCTCGGGGGCATCGGGTTCACGGTGTCGCTGCTGCTGGCCGAACTCTCGTTCCGCGGGGCTTCCGGAATGCGCGATCAGGCCGTCCTCGGGGTTCTCACCGGCTCCGCCGTGTCGCTCGTTCTGGCCGCGGTGCTCGTATCGTGGCGGGCATGGCATCACCGACGCAGGGCCGCGACAACCCCATCCGCACCGATGTGACGGGGCCGCGAGATCCGCGCGCGTCGAGCTCCGACCCGCTGCGCCAGGCGGCGCAGACGATGCGCGCCGTGCGGGAGCGGTGCGTCTGGTCGCAGCGGATCACGCACGACGATCTCGTCCCGTATCTGATCGAGGAGTCGGCGGAGCTCGTCGACGCCGTCGAGGTCGGCACACGCGCCGACCTGCGCGAGGAGTTGGGCGATCTGCTCTGGCAGGTGCTGTTCCACGCGGCGGTCGCCGCCGAAGACCCCGACGATCCCTTCGGCATCGACGACGTCGCCGCGGGGCTCGTGGAGAAGATGGTCCGCCGGCATCCGCACGTCTTCGCGGATGCCGTCGCCACCACCCCGGAAGAGGTGCTCGTCCACTGGAACGCCGCGAAGGCCTCCGAGAAGCGCGAGCGCCGCTCGGTGCTCGACGGTGTCTCGCCCCACATGCCCTCGCTCGCCCTCGCGCAGAAGCTCCTCGGACGCGCCGCCGAGGTCGAGATCGAGCGCCCCCCGGGGGAGGGCCCGGCGAGCGAGGCGGAGCTGGGGGAGGTGTTGCTGGGGCTCGCCGCGCTCGCCCGCGAGCGCGGGTGGGACGCCGAGCGCGCCCTGCGCGGCACGATCAGAACTCTCGAAGACGACATCCGCGCCGCCGAACGAGGTCACCTCGGTCGTTGAGCGACGGGCGCAGCGAGGAGCCGAGACGTGGTGAGCATCTCCGGGGTGCGGGCCGCCAGTGCCGGTCGCGGACGTTTCGTCTCGGGAATCCTGCGGATTCCCTCGCTCAACGACCGATGGGGGTCGATGGACTCAGGTTCAACGGCCGAGGAGATGGCTACCTGCGACCGCAGCGCGACAAGACGGCGAGCCCTGGAAGAATGGCGGGGTGGCATCCGTGAACCCGCCGCGCGGCATGCGCGACTTCCTCCCCGCAGACAAGGCCCGCCGCGAGCGGGTGCTCGCCGTCGTCCGCGAGCGCTACCGCGCACACGGGTTCGATGAGATCGAGACCCCCGTCGTCGAGGACTACGACCGCCTGCACGCGGGGCTCGGCGGCGACAACGAGAAGCTCTCCTTCAGCATCCTCAAGCGGGGTCTGGACGCCGCGGCCATCGCCGCGGCCGCAGACGACCCCGCGCGGCTGAGCGACCTCGGCTTGCGCTACGACCTCACCGTCCCGCTCGCGCGCTTCTACGCGACCCACCGTGCCGAGCTGCCCGCCGTGTTCCGGTCGCTCCAGATGGCCCCGGTGTGGCGCGCGGAGCGTCCGCAGAAGGGGCGCTACCGCCAGTTCGTGCAGTGTGACATCGACATCATCGGCGATGCCTCCAGCCGCGCCGAGACCGAGCTGCTCGTCGCGAGCCTCGACACCCTCGATGCGCTCGGGCTCCAGGGCGGGTCGATCCGCATCAACGACCGGCGCGCGCTGGACTGGATGCTCGAGGAGTTCGGGTTCGCGGCCTCCGAGCGCCCGGGGGTGCTCATCACGATCGACAAGCTCGACAAGCTGGGCGCCGAGGGCGTCGTGGCCGAGCTCGCCGGCAGCGGCGTCACACCGGGCGCGGTATCCGCGTTCGCGGCGTTCCTGCGGCGTCCCCAGTCGACGGACCCCCTCCCCTTCGGCGAGGAGCAGATCCGCGCGGTGTTGCCCGCCGGGGCCCCCGATGAGATCGTCGCTCACCTGGTCGCGATCGGCGCGGCCGTCGGGGCCGCGCGCGCGGCGGCGGGCACTTCGGCATCCGGCGCCATCCCGCTGCTGTTCGACCCGTTCCTCGTGCGGGGGATGGGCTACTACACCGGCACGATCTTCGAGCTCGCGCACCCGAGCGTGGGCTATTCGCTCGGTGGCGGAGGCCGCTACGACGGCATGATCGGGCGCTTCCTCGGCCAGGCGATCCCCGCCGTCGGGTTCTCGATCGGCTTCGAGCGCATCGTCGAGCTGCTTGAGGCGCGGCCGGATGCCTCAGCATCCGCCGTCGTCCTCGTCCACGACCGCGACGTTCCCGCGGCTGAGCTGGTCGCGCTCAAGGCGGCGCTCGTGGCCGAGGGGCGCCGTGTGCGGCTCGAGCAGCGCACGAAGAACCTCAAGGCGCTGCTGCAGCGCGCCGCCGCCGACGGCTACACCGCCTTCGCGACGGTCGCGCCCGGTCAGGCCCGCGAAGCGCTCGAGGTCAAGCCGCTGTCCTGACGCCCGGGTGCGCTGCGGCTGCGGCTCGCGCGGGCATGCGCCTCGCGCCTCGCGCTGCGGAAAGCGTCTCGCGCTGCGGAACCTTCGACCGCGCGTGCATCTTTCCGCCGCGCGAAGCATCGCGGCGGCCGCGCGCACCCGCTCCGAGAGCAACAGCCGCGAGGGGACATCAGCGCCGTCGCGCGGCGATTGATCCGGCGGGTGCCCTGGGGAACGAGCACCCGGGTCACTATGCTCGGAACCGGACAGACGACGTTCTGAGATTCATCCTCCACAAGCAAGGAGTCCCCTGTGGCACTGATCGAGGCTGTAAGCGCACGCGAGATCCTGGACTCGCGCGGCAACCCGACCGTCGAGGTGGAGGTGCTGCTCGACGACGGCATCGTCCAGCGCGCGGCCGTTCCCTCCGGCGCATCCACCGGCGCGTTCGAGGCGTACGAGTTGCGCGACGGTGACAAGAGCCGGTACAGCGGCAAGGGCGTGCTCAAGGCCGTCGCCGCCGTCATCGACGAGCTCGGCCCCGCGATCGAGGGCGTGGATGCCAGCGAGCAGCGCGTCATCGACGAGATCCTCATCGCCACCGACGGCACCGAGAACAAGTCGCGCACCGGTGCGAACGCGATCCTCGGCGTCTCGCTCGCCGTCGCGAAGGCAGCCGCCGACGCCGCAGACCTCCCGCTGTTCCGCTACCTGGGCGGCCCGAACGCGCACGTGCTGCCGGTGCCGCTGTTCAACGTCATCAACGGCGGCGAGCACGCCGACAACGGCATCGACTTCCAGGAGTACTTCCTCGCCCCCATCGGCGCGGAGACCTACGCCGAGTCGCTGCGCTGGGGCACCGAGGTCTACCACGTCCTCAAGGGTGAGCTGAAGGCGGCGGGCTTCGCGACGGGCCTCGGCGACGAGGGCGGCTTCGCCCCCGACCTGCCGAGCAACCGCGAGGGCCTCGACTTCCTCATCAAGGCGATCGAGAAGGCCGGCTTCACGCCCGGCACCGATGTCGCCGTGGGTCTCGACGTCGCCGCGACCGAGTTCTTCTCCGACGGCGTCTACACGGTCGAGGGCAAGCCGTGGACGGCCGAGCAGCTGACCGACTACTTCGCCGACCTCGTCGCGAACTACCCCGTCGTCACGATCGAGGACGCCCTCGCCGAGGACGACTGGGAGGCGTGGAAGCACCTCACCGACGCGATCGGTGACAAGGTGCAGCTCGTCGGGGACGACCTGTTCGTCACCAACCCGATCCGCCTGCAGAAGGGCATCGACCTCGGCGTCGCCAACGCCCTGCTGGTGAAGGTCAACCAGATCGGCACGCTGTCGGAGACGCTGGATGCCATCGCGCTGGCGACCCAGAGTGGCTACCGCTCGATGCTGTCGCACCGCTCCGGAGAGACCGAGGACACGACGATCGCCGACCTCGCCGTCGCCGTCAACGCGGGCCAGATCAAGACGGGCGCCCCCGCTCGTAGCGAGCGCGTCGCGAAGTACAACCAGCTGCTGCGCATCGAGGAGGAGCTCGGCGACGCCGCGACCTTCGCCGGGCGCGCCGCGTTCCCGCGGTTCAAGGGCTGATCACGACCCGAGCCGTCGTTGCTCGGCTGAGTGTTCGCCGAACGTCCGCTGCGGCGCGCGGCGTACGTGTGAGCGCCGCTTAGGCTCGAAGGCATGACGGGAGAGGGAGGCGGGCGCACGCCGCAGGCTCCCTCTCCTGTCTCCGGTACCCTCTCCGGCCAACGGCACGGCGCACGGCGACGCGTGGACGTTCGGGACTGGGCCGGAGGCATCCGGTTCTCGGCGTTCACGGCGATCATGCTCGGGCTCGTCGTGCTCGCGGTCTTCGTGCTCGTCCCGACCGTGGGCACGTTCCTGTCGCAGCGGCAGCAGATCGCGGCGCTCGAGCAGTCGGTGCAGCTGACGAGCGAAGAGGTCGCCTCCCTCGAGGAGGAGAAGGAACGCTGGTCCGACCCCGCTTATGTGACGTCACAGGCCCGGGCGCGGCTGTACTACGTGCAACCGGGGGAGGTCGTCTACCTCGTGGACGACGACCTGCCGGCCTCATCGATCCCCCTCGAGCAGGAACCGGTCAGCGACGACGTGACCCAGACCGCGTCGGACTGGATGGCGCAGATGCTCCGCTCGGTCGCCTCGGCGGGGCTCGCGGAGACCGCGACGGCGCCCGCCGAGACGGATGCGGTGACCGAGACGGACTCGGTCTCCGAGACGGCGTCGGTCGAGCCCACGCCCTGATCGGCGACGACGCCCCGGTACGACGCAGAGCATCGCCGGTAGCCTGATCACATGCCCCGCCCCACGCTGACCCCGGCCACCGATGCCGACCTCGAGGTCATGCGCGGGCAGCTCGGCCGCCCGATGCGCGGGGTCGTGGGGATCGCTGCGCGTTGCGTCTGCGGGAATCCCGTCGTCGTGGCGACCGAGCCGCGGCTCCCCGACGGATCGCCCTTCCCGACGTTCTACTATCTGACCCACCCCGCCGCCACCGCCGCGATGTCGGTGCTCGAGGCGAGCCATGTCATGCGGGAGTTCGGCGATCTGCTCGCAAACGATCCGGACCTCGCGGCGGCATACGCCGCCGCGCACGAGGCGTATCTCGCCGACCGTGCCGTCTACGGCGAGGTCGAGGAGATCGCGGGGGTCTCGGCCGGTGGCATGCCGACGCGTGTCAAGTGCTTGCATGCCCTCGCGGGGCATGCCCTGGCGGCGGGCCCCGGGGTGAACCCGATCGGCGACCTCGCCCTCCAGCGCGCCGACTGGTCGCCCGGTCGTTGCGCGTGCGTTGCGCCCCGGGGCCTCACGTGAGGCGCGGGCGCACGCGGGCCGTCGCGGTCGTCGTGGCGGTGACGCTGTTCGTCCCGCTCTCGGCGGGCGCAGCGGATGCGGACGAACCGGCCGCGGCGACCGCTGCGACCCCGACGCCGTCGTCGACCTCCACGGCGACGGCCGACGCCGCGCGCGCCGCGGAGTACTGGCTCGACGAGTACGGCATCCGCACCGCGTGGGAGACGACGAAGGGCGCAGGAACGACGATCGCGATCATCGACACCGGAATCGGACGCAGCCCCGTGGAGTTCTCCGGCGCGGTCGCCGGCGGCACCGATTTCTCGGGTCTGGGCTCGTCCGACGGTCGCACGCCCGTCGGCGCGGTGGACGCCGATCACGGCAGCTGGGTCGCCTCCCTCGCGGCAGCGCGTGGCACCGGCGCCGAGACCGGAATGATCGGCGTCGCACCCGAGGCGAGCCTGCTGTCGATCTCGATCGGATTCGGGGCGACGTCGTCGTCACCCTTCGTCGATCAGGTCGCGGATGCCATGCGCTGGGCGGTCGACAACGGCGCGGACGTCATCAACCTCTCCTTCACGACCAACACCCTCACCTGGGACGAAGCCTGGGACGAGGCGTTCCTGTACGCATTCGACAACGACGTCGTCGTCGTCGTCGCCGCGGGTAACAAGGGCAGCGGCACGGAGGAGGTCGGCGCCCCCGCGACCATTCCCGGGGTGCTGACGGTCGGTGGCGTCGACCGCACCGGAACGGCCAGCACGGAGGCATCCACGCAGGGGATCACGATCGGCATCTCGGCGCCCAGCGAGGAGCTTCTCGGCGTCTCGTCCGACGGCACCCTCGTGCAGTGGAACGGGACGAGCGGCGCCGCTCCGATCGTCGCCGGGATCGTTGCGCTCGTCCGATCGGCGCACCCCGAGCTCGACGCGAACAACGTCATCAACCGCATCGTGTCGACGGCGCGTTCGACGGCGCAGACCACCGCGAACCCCGAGCTGTACGGATGGGGACTCGTGGATGCCGCGGCCGCTGTGACGGCCGAGGTGGCGACGGTCGACGAGAACCCCATGGGGAGCCTGGCGGAGTGGATCCGCCTCTACCGGCGCGCCGAGGTGGAGCCGCTGCCCGACGCGACCTCGACGGCCGTTGAGATCCCGTCGCTTCCGGAGGCGGATCGGGCGTCCGTGCAGTCTCCTCTGCTGCCGAGCACGAACACGCTGCTGTACGGCACGGTGCCGCTGGTGGTGGGAAGCTTCGCCGCTATACTGGTCGCGCTTGGTGCCACCGCTGCTGCCCGGCGCGTCAGATCGGAGCGAGCACGTCGTTCTCCGAGCCGCCCACCCAAGGAGTCCATCCACTCGTGAGCCACTCAGTGATCAGCACGGAAGCGCGTGCCGTTCCCAAAATCCTCATCGTCGGCGGCGGCTACGCCGGCTTCTACACCGCGTGGAAGCTCGAGAAGCACCTGCGCAAGGGCGAGGCCGAGGTCACCATCGTCGATCCGCTGCCCTACATGACCTACCAGCCGTTCCTGCCGGAGGTGGCGGCCGGTGAGATCGAGGCGCGCCACGTGATCGTGGGCCTGCGCCGTCATCTGAAGAAGACCCGGGTCATCACGGCGAAGGTCACCGGAATCGATCACGCCCACAAGACCGCGACGATCACGCCCGACCTCGGCGAGCCGTGGCAGGAGAGCTACGACCAGATCGTCGTGACGGCGGGCGCGGTCTCGCGCACGTTCCCGATCCCCGGCATCGCCGACAACGCGATCGGTCTGAAGACGATCGAGGAGGCCGTCGCGATCCGTGACCGCATCCTGACGAACTTCGACCGCGCGGCGAACCTGCCCGCCGGCCCTGAGCGCGACCGTCTGCTGACCGTCGTCGTCGTCGGCGGCGGTTTCGCCGGTATCGAGGTGTTCGCCGAGCTGCGCGCGCTGGCATCCTCACTCCTGAAGGATTACCCGCAGCTGCGGTTCGACGACACCCACTTCCACCTCATCGAGGCGATGGGCCGCATCATGCCCGAGGTGTCGCTGGAGACGAGCGAGTGGGTCCTCAAGGAGCTCGCCAAGCGCGGCGCCAACGTGCACCTGGACACGCAGCTGACCGGCGCCATCGACGGAAACGTCGAACTGTCGACGGGCGAGGTCATCCCGACGGACCTCATCGTCTGGACCGCGGGCGTCATGGCGAACCCGACCGTCGTGCGTGGCGGCGACCTGCCCGTCGAGGAGCGCGGCCGCATCCGCACCCGCGCCGACCTGCGGGTGGGAACGGCTGAGGAGTTCGTCGAGGGCGCCTGGGCCGCCGGCGACATCTCCGCCGTGCCCGACCTGACGGGGAAGGGGGTCGGCGGCTACTGCGTGCCGAACGCCCAGCACGCCGTGCGTCAGGCGAAGCTGCTCGCGAAGAACCTCGTCGCCGTGCTCCGCGACGAGGCGCCGCGCGAGTACATCCACCACAACCTCGGCGCCGTCGCGGGCCTGGGGCTCTATAACGGTGTCTTCCAATCGGGCAACATCGCGCTCAAGGGATTCATCGCGTGGTGCGCGCACCGCGGCTACCACGGACTGGCGATGCCGTCGTGGGAGCGCAAGTGGCGTGTCATCGGCGACTGGTGGCACAACTTCTGGCTGCACCGCGACAACGTCTCGCTCCAGGCGGTGCAGAACCCGCGGTACGTCTTCGAGGAGTTCGCCGCGCGTCCGCGCCCGGCGGCCCCGGTTGCTCCTGCTGCGGTCGAGCCGGCGAAGGATGCCCCCGCCGAGAAGGCTGCCGCCGCGAACTAGTCCTCTCTCGCCGGCCCCGGCTCGGCTACCCTGGGGCGCGGGCCCCCGTAGCCCAACGGCAGAGGCAGGCGACTTAAAATCGCTTCAGTCTGGGTTCGAGTCCCAGCGGGGGTACGAGACGCGGGTGCCGTGCGCAGCACGGTGGCCGCGTCTCGCGCTCTGGGTGGGTGAGGTGCGCGCTCGAGCGCTGTCGGTGTCGCGCAGTTCGGGAGGAGAAATCACTTCGGGAGGATCGAATGCCGCGTGGGCATCCTCCCCAGATGAATTCTCCTCCCGAACGGTAGGCGCGCCGTCGAGATCGGGCCTGCAGCGTTAGTGGCCGCCCCCACCACCCATCATCTGGTTGGTGAGCTCGGTGACCTGCTCGCCGTTGACGGTGATCGTGCCGCCGGTGAGGGTCCCGGTCCCGTCGAAGTCGAAGGCCGACTGCGCCGTGATGGTCAGGTTGCCGCCGGTGATGGTGAGATCGCCGTTGGCGTCGATCGCGTCGGTGTCGCCGGAGCCCATCACGATCGTGATGTTGCCGCCGTTGATGGTGATGCCGATGCCCGAGGTGACGATCGCCGAGGTGGAGGCGTTGATGCCGTCGTCGGAGGCGTTGACGGTGATGTCGCCGTCGTCGATCACGATGACGGGCGCTTCGATCCCCTCCACCGACTCGACGATGTCGATCGTTCCGCCGGTGATCGTGAGCTGCTGCTCGGCCTTGATCGCATCGTCGCCGGTGGAGATCGTGATGTCGCCACCGGAGATCGTGAGCTGACCCTCGCCGGCGTCGGTGTCGTTGGTGGCCTTCATGCCGTCGCCGGTGGCGTCGATCGTGATCGTGCCGCCGCTGACGGTCAGCGAGTCCGTTCCGCGGATGCCGTCGTCGACGCTCGTCACCGAGATCGTGCCCGACTCGACCGACAGATCGTCCTTCCCGACGATCCCATCGGCGAACGTCGCGGTGACGGTCAGAGCCCCCGTGCCGGTGATGAGAAGATCGTCCGCGGAATAGATGGCGCCGTCGATCTCCTCGTCGCTGCGCGTGGACGCGTCCGAGACGGTGCTCGTGGTGCCATCGGCCAGCTCGATCACGGCCAGCTCGGCGGCATCGACCTGGATGGCGGCGCCGACGGTGCTCGCGATGGTCACGCCGTTGAGGATGATCCGCACGTTCCCATCGGTGTTCACCACGACCTGACCCGTCGTGGACCCGCTCAAGATGTAGGTGCCGGCCTCCGTGATCGTGAGCCCGTCGTCGGTGAGAGCGACCTCGGTCGTCGGCAGTGCACTCCAGTCGACGTCCCCGCTGGTGCTGCTCGTGTCGACGCTGCTCGTGGCGCTCGCGCTGGCTGAGGCGGTCGACGTCGCGGTGGCGACGGCGCTGGCAGACGTCGACGCCGAGGTGCTGGTCGTCGTCGCGCAGCCGGTGATCAGCATGACAGCCGCGAGGAGGGCGGTCGTGGAAAGGGCGAGGCGTCTCATGTTCGGTCCTTGGTCGGGTCCCTGTGGGATGAACCCACTCCATCGCACTTCACTCGCACTTCGCTATGTGATTGCTATGGCTGGCTTGCGCTTCAGGGGCGTGCATCGTTCGCGGCGCCGATCCGGCCCTGGTCTCGTAGGCTGAAGCTCTCGCACGAAGGATCCTCATGACGCTCGATCTCCTCGCCGCGCCGGAGGTCGCCGGCGCAGAGCCGTGGCTCGACGCCGGCTCGTACTGGCGCGCACGCACCGCCGCGGTGAGCGGTGTCTCCGGGCCCGTCGCGACGATCGAGCTGGAGGCGCTGCGCCACAACGCGCTCGACCTCGTCGTCCGCTCGAGCGGTGCGCCGATCCGCGTCGCGAGCAAGTCGATCCGCGTGCGCGAGGTGCTGGATGCCGTGCTCGCGCTGCCCGGCTATCGAGGCATCCTCGCCTTCACGTTGCCGGAGGCGCTGTGGCTGGCCGAGAAGCACGACGACATCGTGCTCGGATACCCGAGCGCCGACCGTGCCGCACTCGCGGCGCTCGCCGCCGACGAGGTCGCAGCCTCGCGGATCACCCTCATGGTCGACGATCTCGCCCAGCTCGATCTCGTCGACGCGGTGGCAGCGCCCGGCACGCGTGCCGAGCTGCGGGTGGCGATCGACGCGGATGCCTCCTGGCGTTCCCCGGTGCTCGGTCACGTCGGCGTGCGGCGCTCGCCGGTGCACGACGCAAACGAGGTGGCACGTCTGGCGCGAGGCGTCGCGGCACGGCGGGGGTTCCGCCTGGTCGGCCTCATGATGTACGAGGCGCAGATCGCCGGTCAGCCCGACGACGCCGGATCGGGGGACGCCGTCATCCGCTGGATGCAGCGGCGTTCCGGTCAGGAGCTGCGCGAGCGCCGCAGCGCGATCGTCGCGGCACTGCGGGAGATCGCCCCGCTCGAGTTCGTCAACGGCGGCGGCACCGGCTCGCTCGAGTCGACGTCGGCCGACCTCGCCGTCACCGAGACGACCGCCGGCAGCGGGCTGCTGGCGGGCCACCTGTTCGATCTGTACCGCGCGTTCACACCAGCACCAGCGGCTGCTTTCGCGCTGGACGTCGTCCGCAAGCCCACCGCCGACATCGTGACGGTCCTCGGCGGCGGCTGGATCGCCTCCGGACCACCGGTCGCCTCGCGCCAGCCGCTGCCGGTGTGGCCGCAGGGTTTGCACATGCTCGGTCGCGAGGGAGCGGGAGAGGTGCAGACCCCGTTGCAGGGGGATGCGGCGCGGGAGCTCGGCGTGGGCGACCGGGTGTGGTTCCGTCACGCCAAGAGCGGGGAGCTCGCCGAGCGGGTCGACCGCTATCACGTGACCTGCGGCGACCGGCTCGTCGGCGAGGTCGCGACGTATCGCGGCGAAGGGAGGAGCTTCCTGTGACACGGCCCGGCGGCGCCTGGCAGAACTGGGGGCGCACCGAGCGGGTACGCCCCGAGACGGTGGAGTACCCGACGACGATCGAAGCGGTGCGTCGCTCGGTGCGCGCGGCCGCCGCGCGCGGACGGCCCGTCAAGGCCGTCGGCGCCGGTCACAGCTTCACCGGCATCGCCGTCGCCCCGGGCGTCCTGCTCGAGCTCAGCGAGCTGTCTGGCCTCGTCTCGGTCGACCGGGAGCGGCTGCGGGTGCGCCTGCTCGCCGGCACGCGGCTGCACCGCATCCCGGGCCTGCTGTCTCCCTATGGCCTCGCGATGACCAACCTCGGCGACATCGACCGGCAGTCGATCGCCGGCGCGATCTCGACTGGCACGCACGGCACGGGGCTGCGGTTCGGGGGCATCGCGACCCAGGTCGTCGGCGTGACCCTCGTGACCGCCGACGGCGAGCTGCTCACGGTGAGCGACGACGAGAACGCGGAGCTGCTGCCCGCTGTCGCGCTCGGGCTCGGCGCCCTCGGCATCCTCGTCGACGTCACGATCCAGTGCGTGCCCGCCTTCGTGCTGCGCGCCGTCGAGCATCCCGAGCCGCTCGATGACGTCGTCGACGGTGTGCGGGAGCGCGCCGGGCGCTCCGACCATTTCGAGTTCTACTGGTTTCCGCACACCGACGTCGCGCTCACCAAGACCAATACGCGGTCGACGGCGGATGCCGCCACGGCACCGCTGTCGGCCGCGGCGCGGTTCGTCGACGATGTCGTGGTCGGAAACGGCATCCATCAGCTCGTCTGCAGCGTCGGGCGCACCGTGCCGTCGCTCGTGCCCGCCATCAACCGGCTCTCGGCGAAGGTATGGGGCGACCGGGAGTTCTCCGACGTCTCGAGCCGCGTCTTCACGACGAACCGCAGCGTGCGTTTCTGCGAGATGGAGTACGCCGTGCCGCTTGACCGACTGCCCAGCGCGTTCCGGGGCGTGCAGCGCGTCATAGCCGAGAACGGGTGGCGCATCGAGTTCCCGATCGAGGTACGCCAGGCCGCCGCCGACGACCTGTGGCTGTCGACGGCGTCGGGGCGTGACAGCGGCTATATCGCGGTGCACCGGTACTGGCGCAACGATCCCACCGACTACTTCGCCGCCGTCGAAGAGGTCATGCGCGCCCATGGCGGACGCCCGCACTGGGGAAAGCTGCACACGCAGGATGCCGCGGCGCTGCGCGCGAGCTATCCGCGCTTCGACGACTTCGTCGCGCTGCGCGACCGGCTCGACCCGCACCGCTTGTTCCGCAACCCCTATCTGGAGCGCGTGCTGGGTGGGTAACGGCTGAGAACCCGCTGGCTGCCTCGGGGGAGGGCCGACACCCCGCCGATAGGATGATCTGTGCATCGAGGGGAGTCCCGTGGACCTGACCTGGCTGATCGTGGTCGTGATCGTCGTGGCGCTGGCGGCCGTTGTCGGCGTCTATCTGTGGGCGACCTACAACTCGCTTCTCGCGTTGAGCTTGCGCGTCGAGGAGGCGTGGAGCGAGATCGCTGTGCAGCTCGCGCAGAGGGCCGACCTTCTGCCCGAGGTCGTCGACACCGTCAAAGGCTATGCGGCGCACGAGCGGGTGGTCTTCGAGAACGCCGCCAGAGCGCGCGCTGAGACGCTGTCGGCATCCTCTCCCGGCGAAGCAGGCACGGCGGCGGGGCACGTGCAGCAGGCTCTGAGGTCGCTTTTCGTGGTCGCTGAGGCCTATCCGCAGCTGCTTGCGAGCGAGAGCCTTCTCCAGATGCAGCAGTCCGCCGCAGCGACCGAAGACCAGCTCCAGGCCTCGCGGCGCGCCTACAACGGCGGTGTGCGCGAGTTCAACACGAAGATCGTGGTCTTCCCGAACACCCTCTTCGTGCGCGGTCTCGGCCTCCGCGAGCGGGAGTTCTTCGAGGTGGCGGGCGGCGTCGCCGTCGCCGAGCCGCCGCGCATCCAATTCTGAGCGGACCGTCGTGACGCTTTGTGGGCGGCTGTCCCGCGGGCTGTGCGGCCGTGCCCGCCGTCCTAGACTTGCCGAGTGAGCGGTTCCGACCAGAAGGGCGCCCGCGCCGCCCGGGAAGGCGCTGCGCAGGATGAGCGCGGCACGCTGCGCGACGCCATCCGCAGCAGGACCGTGGTGGGCGAGATCGAAGGTCTCCTCCCGCGCGGCCTGCGTGTCGCGACCGCTTACGCGTGGCGATTCATCGTGATCGCCGTCGCCATCGGCATCCTGGTCTGGCTCGTCGTCCAGCTCAAGCTCCTCGTCGTTCCGCTTCTGGTCGCGATTCTCCTCACGGCGCTGCTCTGGCCCGCCTTCACCTGGCTGCTGCGGCACGGCGTGCCGCACTGGATCGCGATCGTGACCAGCGTCGTCGGCGCGATCGTGATCGTCGGCGGTCTGCTCTGGCTCGCGATCTGGCAGATCACCGGGCAGTGGGGGAGCGTGCGCGACCGCACCCTGGCGTCGGCAGAACAGCTGCGCCAGTATCTCATCGAGGGCCCTCTGCAGCTGACCTCCGTCGAGATCGACGGCCTGCTCACGGCCGCGCGGCAGCTTCTCGACGAGCAGGCCGAGCTGCTGTTGTCGGGAGCGCTCGCGGTGGGCTCGACGGTCGGCCATGTCGCCACCGGTGCGATCCTCGTGCTGTTCATTCTGCTGTGCACCCTCACCGACGGAGCGGGCATCTGGCGCTGGGTCGTGCGGCTGTTCCCGCGCCGAGCGCGCGCCGAGGTCGACGGTGCCGGCCGCGCCGGCTGGCGCACCGTCGTGACGTACGCGCGCACGCAGCTGCTCGTCGCGACGATCGATGCGACCGGCATCGCGCTGGGCGCGTTCCTGCTCGGGGTGCCGCTGGCGATCCCCGTCGGGGTGCTCGTGTTCCTCGGCGCCTTCGTCCCGTTCGTCGGCGCGATCGTCACCGGCACGCTCGCGGTCTTCCTCGCGCTCGTCTACAACGGCCCGTGGATCGCGCTGTGGATGCTCGTCGTCGTGCTCGCTGTCCAGCAGATCGAGGGGCATATCCTGCAGCCGCTTCTGATGGGATCGGCCGTCAAGGTGCATCCGCTGGGCGTGGTCCTGGTCGTGGCCGGCGGTGCCATGGTCGCGGGCATTCCGGGCGCCCTGTTCGCCGTTCCGCTGGCGGCGTTCGTCAACGTCGTCGGGGTCTATCTCGGCCGCAACCGCGACGGTGCCCGCTCGGCCGAGGACATCGACCTCATCTGGAGCACCGTTCCGCGCAACAGGAGGAAGCCCGCGTGATCCCCCCGACCAGTCCGACCACGAAGATCCCGATCCTCGCCGAGTTCGAGGAGGCCGCCGCCGTTCTGAAGGACGTCGTCGTGCCGACGCCGATCGACGTGTCCGAGTATCTGTCGGGTGTGCTCGGAGCGCCTGTCCACCTCAAGCTCGAGAACCTGCAGCGCACCGGGTCGTTCAAGATCCGCGGGGCCACCTACCGGCTCTCGCGCCTGACCGCCGACGAGCGGGCGCGAGGCGTTGTGGCGGCCTCGGCCGGCAACCATGCGCAGGGCGTCGCACTCGCGGCCCAGAAGCTCGGCATCCCCGCGACGATCTTCATGCCGCTCGGGGTTCCCGTGCCCAAGCTCCTCGCGACGCGCGGATACGGTGCCGAGGTGATCCTCGAGGGCGCGACCGTCGAGACGCCGCTGCGGCTGGCCGCCGAGTTCGCCGAGCGCACCGGCGCGGTGCTCATCCACCCGTTCGACCACCGCGACGTCATGATCGGCCAGGGGACGCTCGGGCTCGAGCTCTGGGACGCGATCCCCGACCTCGAAACGGTCATCGTGGGCATCGGCGGGGGAGGGCTCATCGCCGGTGTGGCTGCGGCGGTCAAAGCCCGCGCGGCCGCCGCGGGGCGCCGGGTGCGGATCGTCGGGGTGCAGGCGGAGAACTCGGCCGCCTACCCGCCCTCGCTCGCCGCGGGTGAGCCCCTCGCGGTCGCGACGACCCCGACGATCGCCGACGGCATCGCCGTTGCGCGGCCCGGCGACGTGCCGTTCGCGGTCATCAGTGAGCTCGTCGACGAGGTCGTCACCGTCAGCGACGACGACATCGCCCGTGCGCTGCTGATCCTGCTCGAGCGGGCGAAGCAAGTCGTCGAGCCTGCCGGTGCCGTGGGTGTCGCGGCGATTCTGGCCGGCAAGGTCGTCGCCGCCGGGCCGACCGCGGTGATCCTCTCCGGCGGAAACATCGACCCGCTGCTGCTGCAGCGGGTCGTGGCGCACGGGCTTGCGGCATCCGGTCGCTACATGACCCTGCAGATCCCGCTGCCGGACCGACCCGGCCAGCTCGCGCGGGTGTCGGAACTGCTGTCGATCGCGGGTGCAAACGTCATCGAGGTGCTCCACACCCGCCACGGGCAGGGACTTCAGATCAGCGAGGTCATCCTGCAGCTGAGCGTCGAGACGCGCGGCGAGGAGCACCGCGCCGAGGTGATCGCCGTGCTCGAGAACGCGGGGTTCCAGCCGCGTCTCGTACGCGACTGACGGTGGGGGACGGCGCGCTCGGCTGAAAAGTCGAAGGTCCCGGAAACCCAAGGGCTTCCGGGACCTTCATTCGTTGCGGGGACAGGATTTGAACCTGCGACCTCTGGGTTATGAGCCCAGCGAGCTACCGAGCTGCTCCACCCCGCGGCACAAGAGAAAAGCCTAGCATGAGTTCAGGCGGTCACCCGCACGTTGCAGGCATCGTGTGAGGCGGGGGAGGATGGATGGATGAGTTCCGCCCCGGTCGCAGCGTCGCTGGACACCGAGAGCCCTGATGTCGAGTTCGCGCGAAGCGCGCCCCTCGGCGTCGCGGTCGCACAGTTCTCACCGACCGCCGACGAAGCCGCGAACCTCACGGCGATCGCGGAGTTGACCGCTCGCGCGGCTGCGCGCGGGGCGCGCGTTGTGCTGTTCCCTGAATACGCGAGCTACTTCGTCGACCCCTTCGACGCGTCGCTCGCCGCGCACGCGCAGGACGTCGACGGGCCGTTCACCGCCGCTCTGCGCCAGATCGCTGGGCGCCACGGTGTCACCGTGGTCGCGGGTCTGCTCGAACGCGGCGAGGGCGACCGCGTACGCAACGCGGTCGTCGCGGTCGATGCGGAGGGCATCCGGGCGACGTACCGCAAGATCCACCTCTACGACGCGTTCGGCCAACGGGAGTCCGACTGGGTCCAGCCGGGGGCGATCGCGGCACCCGAGACCTTCGAGGTGGGAGGCATCCGCTTCGCGCTGATGACCTGCTACGACCTGCGCTTTCCCGAGGTCGCGCGGCTGCTCGCCGACACCGGAGCGCACGTCGTGCTCATCGCGGCCGAATGGGTGCGGGGAGCGCTGAAAGAGCACCACTGGCGCACGCTGCTGCACGCGCGGGCGATCGAGAACACGCTGTACGTCGCGGGGGCCGATCATCCGCCGCCGCTCGGCGTCGGGGCCTCCGTCATCGTCGACCCGCAAGGTGTGGAGATCGCGGGCGTCGGCACCGCCACCGACATCGCGGTGGCGTTCGTCGACGCCGAGGCCGTCGCGCGCGTGCGCCGCACGAATCCCGCGCTCGCGCTACGGCGCTTCCGCGTCGCGCCGCGCTGAGGCCGCCGGAGGGCGACCCGCGCGCCGCGCGCCGTGACCTCGAAGGCCGCTCCGACGGGCGCATAACTCAGGCAGAACCCCGCCGCCGACGCGATGGCGAGGGCCAGGGGCGCAAACTGCCTGAGTTATGCGCCGTGCCGGTCTGGGCGGGCGGCGCTCAGCCGCCGAGGGTCGCGAGGCGAGCGGATGCCTCGGCGATGACCTCTGTGCGCTTGCACGCCGCGAACCGCACGAGGCTCGCGTACTGCCCGCGATGATCCGGCGAGACGAACGCGGTCAGGGGGATCGCGGCGACTCCGACGCGCTCGGGGAGGGCGCGGCAGAGGTCGGCGCCATCCTGTCCCGGTTCGAGGAACGGCGCGGCGTCGGCGACGGTGAAGTACGAGCCGGCCGCGACCGAGACGGTGAAACCCGCCGCGCGCAGGCCGTCGCCCAGCAGATCCCGTTTGGCGCGCAGGGTCGCCGCGGCCTGCGCGAAGAACTCGTCGGAAAAGCCCAGGCCCACCGCGATCGCGTGCTGGAAGGGCGTGCCGTTGACGTAGGTGAGGAACTGCTTGACCGCGAGGACAGCGTCGATGAGATCGGCGGGGCCGGTGACCCAGCCGATCTTCCAACCGGTCGTCGAGAAGGTCTTGCCCGCGGACGAGATCGACAGTGTCCGCTCCGCGGCGCCGGGCATTGCCGCGATCGGCTCGTGCCGGCCGTCGAAGACGAGGTGTTCGTAGACCTCGTCGGTGACGATGAGCGCATCGTGGCGCTGCGCGAGCCGGACGACCTCGGCACGCACCTCGCTACTGAAGACCGCGCCCGTGGGGTTGTGCGGGTCGTTGACGAGGATCAGGCGCGTCCGGTCGGTGACGGCGCGCGCGAGCTCGTCGAGGTCGGGCTGGAAGTCCGGGTAGCGCAGCGGCACCGGCACGAGACGTGCCCCTGCGAGGGCGATGCAGGCCGCGTAGGAGTCGTAGTACGGCTCGAAGACGACGACCTCGTCGTCGGGGGAGTCGATGAGCGCGAGCAGGGTCGCGGCGAGCGCTTCCGTTGCCCCCGCGGTGACGAGCACCTCCCGCTGCGGGTCGAGCTCGATGCCGCGGAAACGGCGCTGGTGTGCCCCGATCGCGTCGAGGAGCACGGGGACCCCTCGACCCGGCGCGTACTGGTTCGCGCCCGCGGAGATCGCGGAGATCGCGGCCTCGAGCACTTCCTGCGGCCCGTCCTCGTCGGGAAAGCCCTGACCGAGGTTGATGGCTCCCGTGCGGACCGCGAGCCCCGTCATCTCGGCGAAGATCGTCGGCGCGGGAACGCCATCGGAGCCCAGAAGGCTCGCGCCCCGGGCAGCGCGCCGCCAGGCGCCGGGAATGTGTCGCATCGCTCTCAGACTACCCGCCTGCTGGCATCGCGCTCCCGGGGGCAGACTCTTGGAGACACGGGGCTCACCTATCGTGGTTCCGATGAGGGTGAGTGTTCGCGGCTGGGTGTCGACGAGGTTCTTGACGTTCTTCGTCAGCTGGGCGGTGTTCCAGTCCTCCTGGGGACTGTGGCTGGCCGATCGGGGCTTCTCCGTCTCGGAGATCGGTGTGGCGGTCGCATGTTCCTTGGCGGCTCGGGCCGTTGCCGTGCGCGCCGAAACTGGTGGTCTCTGAGTTCAGACATCTGAGTGCAGACATATGAGTGCAGACATATGAGTGCAGACATAGGCACGTGGGGGTGCGATCATATGTGATGCACAGGATCCCGCGTCAGGCTGTTCACGTCTTGGGAAGAAGGAAGCACTGATGAGCAACGACGTCTTTACCCCGCAGCAGGACGAGGCCACGGCGGAGCTGCCGCCGCTGCCAGCGCAGACCGCTGCGGACGCGGCAGCCGCGACGGCCCAGCCCGCACCGCAGCGTCCCGTGTACGGCGAGTACGCCAACGCGCCGCAGTACACCGCGCCGCAGGCGTCGACCTACGCGGATGCCGACACGCAGGTCACCGCGCCGTACCCCGGGCCGCAGGGAACACCTCCGGACGGCTCCGGTCCCGACGACGGAGCCGCCGAGACCGCTCCCGACGCGCCTTCGGCCAAGCTCGGCAAAGGCAAGATCGTCGGCATCATCGTCGCCGCGGCTCTCGTGGGCGGCGCGGCGGGCCTCGGCGGTGCAGCGGCCGGGACGGCACTGTTTCCCCAGTCGTCCACCGTCGTGACCACGACGGGATCGACGGTCACGATCAACGACACCGACGCGGTCAACCAGATCACGGCGATCGCCGCGAACGTGACCCCGAGCACCGTCACGATCAGCGCGACCTCGGGAGAGTCCTCGGGAACGGGCTCGGGCGTCATCCTCACCGAGGACGGCTACGTCGTCACGAACACCCACGTCGTCACCCTCGACGGCGAGACGGCGAACGCCACCCTGACGGTGACGACCTCGGACGGCACCGTCTACTCGGCGGAGATCGTCGGCACCGACCCGACCTACGACCTCGCGGTCATCAAGCTCACCGATGCGTCCGGTCTCACCCCGATCGAGTTCGGTGACTCCAGCGAGCTCAATGTCGGCGACACGACCGTCGCGATCGGCGCGCCGCTCGGACTGTCGAACACCGTCACGACGGGTATCGTCAGCGCGCTGAACCGCTCGATCGAGATCGCCTCCTCGGCGGCCCCCGAGGGCGACGAGCAGTCCGAGTCGGAGGGCGATTCGGGCGATGAGCCGTTCGAGTTCGACTACGGCCAGGGCGAGGAGCAGTCGACCACGACCACGAGCACGATCTCGATCGCCGTGATCCAGACGGATGCCGCGATCAACCCGGGCAACTCGGGTGGCGCCCTCGTCAACTCCGATGGCGAGCTCATCGGCATCAACGTCGCGATCGCCTCGACCGACAGCTCGAGCTCGAGCCAGTCGGGCTCGATCGGCGTCGGCTTCTCGATCCCGTCCAACATCGTCCAGCGCGTCACCGACGAGATCATCGCCAACGGCGAGGCCACGCACGGCCTCCTCGGGGCCATGGTGGGCGACGCCGCCGACCAGGACGGCTCCACGACCTCCGGCGCGTACATCAGTGAGGTCACCGACGGGGGCGCCGCCGACGAGGCGGGCCTCCAGGCGGGCGACATCGTGACCTCGTTCAACGACGTTCCGATCACCGACGCGACCGACCTCACGGCCCAGGTGCGTGCTCTCGCCGCAGGCGCCACCGCGACGGTCGTGTACATCCGCGACGGAGAGACCCTGTCGGTCGATGTGACGCTGGGAGCCCTCACCGAATAGGCCGCCGGACGGCCCGAGAAGGACGCTGCTGCGCGATAGGCTCGCGAGGTGGCGTCCTTCTCGTTCGGCGCAGGCAACGCGGCGAAGCTGCTGCGCATCCCGCTGTACGTTCTCGGGCGCGCTGCGACGCTCGCCATCCCGCGCACCGGGAGCCCGCGCACCGGGAGCGCGCGCACCGGGAGCTCGGGTTCCGAGGTTTCGCGCATCGGGGGCCTGTGGGTGTTCGGCTCCGCAAGCGGGCTCGCCGACGGCGCGTGGGCGCTGTGGCAGTACGCGAGTGCGCGCGGTGAGCGCGCGGTCTGGCTCACCGGCGGCCCGGACGACGAGCGTGACGCCGCAGCGCACGGCATCCCGTGGGCGCGGAAGAGTTCGTTGCGCGGGTTCTGGCTCACCGCTCGCGCCTCCGTCATCGTCGTCACGCACGGCTTCGGCGACGTCAACCGCTACGCCGCGGCGGGGGGCATCGCCGGGGTGATCATCGTGCAGCTCTGGCACGGCATCCCCCTCAAGCGCATCGGGCTGGACGCTCCCGTCACCACCGCGAGCCCGTTTCCGTTCGCGCGGAGGGCGACGAGTCGCCTGCTCGCGGCGCTCTACCGCAGCACCCAGCGACGGATCAGGGTGCTGCCGGCGGCGTCCGAGCTCGTGCGGGGGCGCCTGGAGTCCGCGTTCGGGCTGTCGACCTCGTGCGTTCCCGTCACCGGCGAGCCGCGCACCGACGTCCTCACGGCCGGGACAGCGGTCGACCGCCGGGCGCATGCCCGTGCGCGCCTCGCCGCACTCGTCGGAGGGCTCGACGACGAGACCCCCGTGGTGCTCTACGCCCCGACGTGGCGCGACGGCGCCGATGATCCGGGTCTGCCGGCGTCCGGAGACATCGCAGCGCTGCGGGCCGTGCTCGACGAGGGCCGCGCGCTCCTGCTCGTGCGCTCGCACCACCTCGGCGGGGGCGACTACCGTGCGCTCGCCGGCCCCCGCGTCCGCATGCTCGGAACCGACGTGGCCGCCGATGTGACGCCCCTGCTGCCCGGAATGGATGCCCTCGTCACCGACTACTCGTCGCTCGCCTACGATGCGGCACTCGTGCCCCTGCCGACCCTCTTCTTCGCGCCCGACCTCGCCGACTACGCGCGCACGCGCGGCTTCTACGGCACCTACGAGGATGTCGCCGGGCCCGATCCGGCAGGCGACTGGGCGACTCTCGCCGCGCAGTTGCGTGCGCTTCTGATCGATCCGGCGGAGCGCGTCGCGCGTGCTCGGGCGCTGAGCGCCCGCGTGCACGGATTCAGCGACGGGCGCAGCACGGAGCGCGTCTACGCCGTCATCCGCAGCCTCGGAGAAGGCATCAGTGAAGGAAGGCGCCCATGACGATCACCGTCCGCATAGATGACGGCGAGATCCCCGCGCTCGTCCTCGCCGGCGCTGAGCCGCCGCCCCGCGCCGTTGTGCTCAGCGGCCGCCGCGCGCGCGTCGAGGCACACCCGACCGTGGACGGCGTCACCTGGGAGGCGCGTCTGCCGCTGCGGGCGGTGCGCTGGGGCGGCCCCGCGCTGCCCCTTCCGGCCGGCGACTACGAGCTGCGCGTGACCGATGTCGACGGCGTCGCGGTGCCGATCGACGCCGAGCTTCCGGCAGTCGTGACGTCGACCCTGTGCGCGGGCTTCGCCGCGGGTGTGCTTCGTGTGCGCGCCGCGATCGATCCCGTGTACGTGTCGGGCGAAGGGCAGGCGGCGCTCGAGCGCCGCTACGCGACCAGACCTGAGGGGCTCGAGAACGCGGTCTTCTTCGAGAGCTTCTACGGGCGCAACGCGAGCTGCAATCCGCGCGCGATCGATCGCGAGCTCGCACGCGTCGCCCCGGGCGTCACACGGTACTGGAGCGTCGTCGACCTGTCGGTACAGGTGCCCGACGGCGCGATCGCGGTCGTCGAGGGCAGTCCGCAGTGGTGGCGGGCGCGCGGCTGCGCGCGGCTGCTCGTGGTCAACGACTGGCTGCGCCGCCGCTACGAGCGCCGTCGCGGTCAGGTCGTGCTGCAGACATGGCACGGCACCTCGCTCAAGCGTCTCGCCCTGCATCGCCCCGGGTTCGATCCGCGCCGGATGGCAGCGGTCGTGCGCGAGAGCAGGCGCTGGGACGTCTTGCTCGCGCAGAACACGTATGGCGAGCGCGTCCTGCGCAAGGCCTACGCGTTCGGGCGCAGGCCCGTCTGGGTCGAGGGTTATCCCCGCAACGACGTGCTCGTCACGGGCGACGGCTCGGCCACGCGCGCTGCTCTCGGCATCGGCGCGCATGAGCGGGTGATCCTCTACGCGCCGACCTGGCGCGACGACCGCGACACGATCGTCGACTTCCTCGATCTCGAACGCCTCGCGGCCGATACGGGAGCGGTCGTGCTCGTGCGCGGCCACTCGCGCACGCTCCTGCCGGGATCGGACGCGCGCGGTGAGCGGGTGATCGACGTGACCGCCTTCCCCGATGCGGCCGATCTGCTCGTGGTCGCGGATGCCGTCGTCACCGACTACTCGTCGGTCATGTTCGACTACACCACGACCGGCAAGCCGATTCTCTTCTTCACACCCGATCTCTCCCACTACCGGGAGCGACTGCGCGGGTTCTACTTCGACCTGGCCGCTCGTGCGCCCGGGCCCCTCGTGACGACGCAGGACGCGTTGACGGTGGCCCTGGCATCCGACGACGTGCCGGACGAGTACGCCGACCGGTACGCGCAGTGGCGAAGGATGTTCAACGCGCGCGACGACGGCCACGCCGCCGAGCGTGTCGTCGCGCGCATCCTCGACCAGGGGTTCGTGGATCGCGGCTGAGCGCTCACGGCAGCGGCGTGTTGCGGCTCAGGCGCGAGGTGTCGACATTCTCTCGTGCGCCCCGCGCCGCCCCGAGGAGGAACCCCGCGCCCCACGCGAGGTGCATCGACGGCAGCACCACGAGGGCCCACAGTCGCTCACGCCACCCCGGGCCCGCATGCGCACTGCACGCGTATCCCGCGATCGCGGTGACATAGGCGATCAGCGGCAGATAGAGGAGGGATGCCGCGAGCGCGGCCATCCCCGCGAGTGTCCCCGTCGTCTGCAGCGTCGCGACGACGAGGGCGAGGAGCGTGACGACGAGGAGCGCCGGTGGGGCGAAGAAGCGCAGCGAGTTGCGTCGGCCGTGGCGACGCACGAGTTCGCCGCGCCACGTTCCGGTGGAATGGAACTGGCGGACGAGACGGCTCCACCTCTCGCGCGGCCAGTAGGTCACTGCGAGGGCCGGATCGAACCACACCCGGTACCCCGCACGTCGAATGCGCAGGTTCAGCTCCCAGTCCTCGCCACGGCGGATCGTCTCGTCGAACAGTCCCACCTCCTCGAGCACGGCTCGCCGCATGACCCCGAGGTAGGCGGACTCGGCCGGGCCCTCCACGCTGCCGGAGTGATAGGCGCCGCCGCCGAGGCCGATGGGGGAGGTGTAGGCGCGCGCGACGGCACGCTGGAACGGGGTGCCTCCTTCGGCCCGCATGACCCCGCCGACGTTCGCGGCGCGCGTCCGAGCGAGCGTCGCCATCGCGCGGCGGGTGTATCCGGGCTCGAGCGCCGAGTGCGCGTCGACGCGCACGATCGTCGGATGCCGCGCCGCGCGGATCGCGAGGTTCAGTCCCACCGGGATGTCGGCGGCGGGGTTGGCGATCAACCGCACCCGGGGATCTTCCGCCGCGAGACGCCGCGCGATCTCGTCGGTGCCGTCGGTGGACGGCCCGAGCGCGAGGATCAGCTCGGACGCGCCGTCGACCGCTTGCGAGAGGACGCTCTCCGCCGCCGCGGCGAGATACCCCTCCTCGTTGAGCACGGGCATGACGAAACTCACGCCGGCCTCCGGCGGTGGGACCGGAGCGTCCCGCGTGCCGGATGTGACATCGTGCATCCGTCGATCATGTCACGGCGGCGCCCGGGTTTTCGGGTGGGTGATCCATCGCTCGATAGGCTGACACGATGGCGCTGATCTCGGACGGACGCAAAGCTGTCGCCCTCGTGCGCAAGGCCTTGCGGGGGCGGCGCGCGGTGCGGGAGGTCCGCGCGCGCATCGCGCAGTCACCGCCGCATCCGCACGGTCGGTACCGCGTCGCGGTCTATTTCGCCGACGGCGACGTCAACATGTACCAGATCCGCCAGTGGTACCGCCCGCTCGCACACCTCGCGACCACCTGGCCGGTCGTCGTGCTTGCGCGCAATGCGACCGGAGCCCGGCAGCTCCTCGCCGACGCAGAACTGCCGGTCGCCTTCGTGCCGACCGTGCGCAATCTCGAGGACTTCGTCTCGCAGCAGGACATCCGGGTCGTGCTCTACGTCAACCAGAACACCCGTAATTTCCAGATGTTCCGCTACGGCCACCGCTGGCACGTGTTCATCAACCACGGCGAGTCGGACAAGATGTACATGACCACGAACCAGTTCAAGGCCTACGACTACGCGCTGATCGCCGGTGCCGCGGCACGTGAGCGGCTGGGCCGGGTGCTGTGGGACTACGATCTCGATGCCCGGACACTGGAGATCGGCAGGCCCCAGGCGGACTATTACTCGGGTGAGCTCCCGTATGAGCCGGACGAACGGATCGTGGTCCTCTACGCCCCCACGTGGGAGGGCGACCGCCCCTCGGCGCACTACGGGTCCATCCGCACCCACGGCGAGGCGCTCGCGGCGGCGGTGCTCGCCTCGCCGGAGCATCGCCTGATCTACCGTCCGCATCCGCGCTCGGGGGTCGTCGACCCCGGGTACGGCGCCGCGCACGAACGGATCATCGCCGCGATCGCCGCGGCCAATGCGGTGGACCCGTCGGCGCGACACGTGTTCGATGACCGCCCGGACCTGGGGTGGCAGCTCGCGGCGGCGGACATCGCCGTCGTCGACATCTCCGCGATGGTCTACGACCGTCTCGCCGCCGATCGCCCGCTGATGGTGACGCGGCCGGTCGACCCCGCTGCGGTCATCGACATGCACGGATATCTGTCGGATGCCGAATGGCTCACCGCTGAGGCCGCGTCCCGCTTTCTCTACGAGGCGCGCCGCGTGCTCAGCGACCCGGAGGCGACGACGAAGCTTCAGGGCTGGGTGCGGCACTACTTCGGCGACACGGCGCCGGGAGCGCCGACCGCTCGCTTCGAGGCGGCGATCGGCGAGCTCATGCGGCGCTGGGAGCAATGGCACGCCGCGCGCGCCGACGACGAGATCTCCGCCGATGCCGCGGAACTGGACGAGTGAGCGCGCTCAGAGCGCGAGGAGGCGTTCGATCGCGCCGAGCGGGATCGCAAGCCACCCCGGGCGGTGGCGGGCCTCGTAGATCGCTTCGTAGACGGCCTTGTCGAGTTCGAGCGCTTCCAGCAGCGGCCCGAGGGGTGTGACACCGGTCGCGGAGCGATAGCCCGCGAGGAACGCCTCGCGAGAGGAGGCGGCCCAGGCACGCGCGTCGTCCGTGTCCGCGGTGCCGGAGTCGCTGCGCTGGAGTGCGAGGGATCCTGCGACATAGTCGAACGAGCGCAACATCCCCGCGAGATCGCGTAGCGCCAGATCCGGGCGCCTGCGCTCGTGCATGGGGCGGATCGGCTCGCCCTCGAAGTCGAGCAGCACCCAGCCGCGACCGGGAACCTGCAGCACCTGGCCGAGATGGTAATCGCCGTGGATGCGCTGCAGTGCGGGCCAGGAGGCGCCGGATGCCGCGGCATAGCGCTCGCGGATCTCGTCGGCGTACGGCAGCAGCTGCGGCACCTCGGCGATTGCGGCCGAGAGTCGCTGGAGCCAGATACTGGTGACCTCGCCCCGAGCCGCGGCGTCGGCGGGGACGGTGGGGAACAGGCGCGCGAGGTCGAGATGCACCGCAGCGGTCGCGCGACCGAGTCGGTCGGCCGCGGCGCTGAAGTCTTCGCCCGACCGCGCCGCCCGCAGGGCGACCCGCCAGGCATCCTCCACGTCGGGCAGGAACTCCTGCGCGAACGCGAGGGTTCCCGCGACGGTGCTCTGCGGATCCGCCGGATCGGACCATGAGCCGTCGAGCGCGCCGACCGTCGCAGGCACGTGCGGCGATGACACCCCCGAAAGCGCGGTCTGCAGTTCGACATCGGGGTTGACTCCGTCGTCGAGCTGCCGGAAGACCTTGCAGATGATCGGCTGCCCCGACGGGGGCCGGTAGATGATCGACGTGTTGGACTGCTCGCCGCTGAGGACCTCGCTGGGGCCGGCGGTGGCCTCGGGGGCGACGGCGGAGAGCAGCGCCGCGGTGAAGGCAGGATCACGGGGGCCGTCGATGAGCACGCCGTCATCGACGGGCCCGATCCAGCCCGATCCTGCCGTCGCCGCGCGCGCATCCCGGTGGACGACCGGGAGCTGATAGACAACGGAGGTGGTGTCGTCCGCGACGATCAGGATGCGCACCGAGGCGCCGGGGTCATCGCTCGGGAGCGGAGTCCCGCCGAGCAGTCGCAACCGGGGGGAATCGGCGGAGCGGGTGAACCAGCGCTGGTTCGGAAGCCACTCCGTCAGCGTCGCCAGCGTCGGATCCATCTTCCGAGCGTATTGCCTCTGCGGCTGCGGGCAGGGGCTCAGGCCCCCGAGCCGATCGCGACGATCGCGGCGATGGCCGAGACGACGGCCAGCAGCAGCGCCGCCGCGATCAGCGCGGCGTGCACGATCAGGAACCGCGTCGGCCGGCCGGCCCCGTCGCGAGCGCGCGGATCCTTCGCGATACGGCCGTAGAAGCGCGGCCACACGAGCGCGTTGAACGCCGCGTTGACCAGGAGAAGCACGATCAGGAGCGTGGTCACGTCTCGAGCCTACGCGGGCGTATCCGTCGTGGCCTGCCGGATCACTTCGCCGGTGCGGCATCCTCGGTGGATTCGGGAGCTTCGGCTCCCTCACGGCGCAGCGTTGCCGTCACCCTGACGGCGGCGGCGCCGATGGCGTCCGTCAGGTTGCGCGAGCAAGAGGTGACGGCCGATCCCGCGCGTCGCGCCGTGCCGAATGCCATCGCCTCCAGTCGCGTCGCGCCGGGCAGCGGCTCGAGCTCGGGCGGGTAGGCATCCGGCGGCGGGCCGAACGCACGTCGCGAGCCGACGACGACTCGGCGGCCGAGCAGGTGGTTCCCGGCGCCGCCGACGGCCGCGCCGATGCCGAACGGCAGGGCCTTCCCGATCACCGAGGCGCTGCCCTTGGCGGCGAACTGGTGCACGAAGGAGGTCTTCAGCCGGTCGAGGAGCGGACCGATCGCCGCTCTCGGCAGCGACTTCGTGACGAGCTCACCCCAGAAGGCGGAGCGGGTGGCGCCCTTGCTCGTCGCCTGCCGGGCGAGCTGGGTGACGAGGTCCACGCCCTCCTGGCCGAGCATGAGCGTGAGCACGAGTGCCCGTGCCCGGTCGGGGTCCTCGATCGGGATGCCGTGCACTTCGGCCAGTGACTGGGCGAACAGCGCCGTCGCCTCCAGGAAGCCGAGTGTCTCGACGCCGGACAGAGCGAGCGTCACGCCCGTGCCGATCCCCGGAACGACGGCGGTCGCACCGACCGCGGCACCGCCGGTCGTCACGGCGGCGAGGTAGCGGCGCTCGAGCATGTGCACGATCTGCTGCGTCGTGGCATCCGGATGTCGCAGGCGGATGCTGCGCAGATGAGCCACCACGGCGGGTCGTTGCACGCGCAGCACGCCGTCGAGGGCGCGGATCGCGCGGGGATGCTCGGCGGATCCGGGCGGGGGGAGCCCGCCGTCCCACGGTGCGTCGTCGGACATCGAGTCGATGCGGTGGACCTTGGCCATGTCGGCGACGATCCTATGGATGCGCGCTGAGCGCACGCTGTGCGCGGCGCGATACCTCCGTCAGACGAACAGGTTGGCGCGCTCGAGATCTTCCGCGAAGTCGACCTCGACGGCGTACAGGTCCGAGATGTCGAGCGGCTCGATCCGCAGTCCGTTCTCCGCGATGGCCAGCTCCAGTCCACGCTCGAAATAGTCCTGGTCATCGACGCGGCCGAGCTGTGCCATCAACGCGCGCTTGTCGGCTCGCGAGATGTAGTTGATTCCGACGGCCTCGCCGATGCCGCCGGTGACCGTCTTGGCGAGCTCTTTGATGTAGCCGTTCGCGTCGACGGTGTACTTGACCTCTTCGTCGCTGACCTTCGCCGTGTTCACCGTCACGAACGATCGGTCGTGCTCGATCAGACCGGCCGCGCGTCCGAGGATGCGCGGGTCGAAGACGACGTCGCCGTTCATCCACAGAACGCCGTTCCGACCGGTCGCCTTGAGGGCGCGCAGCAGGCTCTTGGACGTGTTGGTCTGGTCGTAGCGCTCGTTGTGGACGTAGTCGGCCTCGGGGAACGCCTCGATGATCGTCTCGGCGCGGTAGCCGACGACCGTCGTGATGCGGGCCTCCCGGCCGAACGCGGCACGGATGTTGTCGTGCTGCTGGCGCATGATCGTGCGACCGTCACGCAACTCGGTGAGAGATTTGGGCAACGCGCGTCCGAGACGCGAGCCCATTCCGGCGGCGAGGATGACGGTCTGAAGAGTCAAAAGGGTGCTCCTGGAATATGTGTTCACTGTCAGTTCGACGTGTGGACACTCCTTCGTGCCGAATGTCATGATAACGGAGGAGGCCGGGAGAACGCAGGAAGTCGCAGGTCCGTTGCGCTTTCGTGATCTTGAGGAGTGCGGAGGCGCGTGCGGACGGGCGATTCCTTGGTGATCTCCGCTTGCTAGGTTTGTGGGGTGACCGCCTCCCTGCCGCTCCCAGAGAACGACGCCGGCGAGCACGACTACCCCGACCCGTCGCCTGAGCACGGCGTTGCCGACAGTGCCGCCGATCCTGCGGCAGATCTCTCGGGAGTCGCACCGGAATCCGCGCCCGCGAAGCCGCGCCCGCGCAGGGCGCCCGCGGGCAAGACCCCCGCGCGCAAAACTCCCGCGCGCAAGGCGCCGGTACGCAAGGCACCGGTACGCAAGAAGGGTCCGTCGTCGTCGGCCTCGCCGTCGATTCCCCCGTCGCCGGAAGTTCCCGCGCCCGTCGTCGCTGCGCGCGGGGAAGAAGAGCCTGCCGGCGGCCCCGCCGAGGCGCGTGACGTCGAGGCGCCGTCGCTGACCGGCTCTGTCCCGCTGCCCGTTTCCGAGGAGCAGTCGGAGCCCACGGAGCCGGAGGCTCCGACCGAGCCCACGGAGCCGGAGGCGCCGACCGAGCCCGCGGAGCCGGAGGCACCGACCGAGCTGGCGCAGCCGGAGGCGATCGAGCCGAGCTCTGCAGGCGAGCCCGGCGGCGAAGACCCCGCGACGTCGGAACCGTCGTCCGCCCCGCCGCCTGCCGCCGCGGCGAAGCCGCCGCGAAAGCGCGCCCCGCGGAAATCGCCGAGACCTCGGCGTCCAGCCACGCCGAAACCCTCCGCCGAAAGTGAGCCGGCACCACAGTCCGACGCTGAGGACGCATCCGAGCCCGGTGTCGTCTCCGAACCGGCGGCGGTCGCCACGCAGGACCTCGCCCCGGACCCGGAAGCCGCTTCCGATCCGCAACCGTCCGCCGAGACCGCATCCGAACTGGAGCTCGAGCGCGAGCTGGAGAGCCAGCTCGCCCTCGCACCGGATGTCGCCCCTGAGACCGAACTCGAACTCGAACGCGAGCTCGGATTCGAGACGCTGCCCGCTCCCGAAGCTGCATCAGAGCCGTCCGCTGTTGCCGCCGCCGCGCCCGCGGAGTCGCTGCCGTCCGTCGACGCCGCCGATGTGGAGGCCGACGCCGGCGCTGACGCAGCCGCCGATGCCGGTGGTGAGGCCGATGCCGGTGCTGCGGCCGACGCAGATACCGGCACCGGTGCTGAGGCCGACGCAGACGCCGGTGCTGAGGCGCCCGCGCTGCGCTTGCGTGGGCTCACGAAGTCGTTCGGGCGGGTGATCGCGGTGGACAGGATCGATCTCACCATCCGCGCGGGCTCGTTCTACGGCATCGTCGGCCCAAACGGCGCGGGCAAGACGACGACCCTCTCTCTGATCGCCGGCATGCTGCGCCCAGACGCGGGCTCTATCGAGGTCGCGGGCATCGACCTCCGGGCCGACCCGGTCCGCGCAAAGCGTCAGATGGGGATCCTGCCCGACCGGCTGCGCACGTTCGACCGCCTCACCGGGCGGCAGCTGCTGCACTACTACGGCACGCTGCGCGGACTGCGAGCCCCGATCGTCGAATCGCGGGTGGCCGACCTGGCGCACGCTTTCGACCTGACCGACGCGCTCGGGCGCACCGTCGCCGACTACTCGACCGGGATGACGAAGAAGCTCATGCTGGCGGGCGCGATGATCCACTCGCCGCGCGTGCTCGTGCTCGATGAGCCCTTCGAATCGGTCGATCCCGTCTCGTCATCGGTCATCCTCGGCATCCTCTCCGCGTACGTCTCGCACGGTGGCACGGTCGTGTTGTCCAGCCATGGGATGGATCTCGTCGAGCGCGTCTGCGACGACGTCGCCGTGATCGTCGCCGGCCGCGTGCTCGCGCAGGGGACGCTCGACGAGGTGCGTGGCGGGCTCACCCTCGAACAGCGCTTCATCGAGCTCATCGGCGGGGCCAGCGACGTGGAGGGCCTGGAGTGGTTGCACACGTTCTCCGACTGAGGCTCGATCTGCTCATCGGTGCGTGGCGGGGCGATGCCCGGCACGTCGCGCGCATGATCGGGGGGCTCGCGCTGCTCGCCGCCGCGATCTTCGGGGTCTTCGCGGGCGGCGCGCGGCTACGTGACGTGAGTGACGACGTGGCCGTGGCCGTCACCGTCGTCGCCGGCTCGGCCCTGACGCTGGGGTTCTTCGTCGCGCCGCTGGTCGGGGGCATGACCGATCAGCTCGACCCCCGTCGCTTCGCGGTGCTCGGATTCTCCAGTGGCAGGATCGCGGGCGTCACCCTGCTGGCGAGCGTCATCAGCGTTCAGGCCGTCGCTCTGGTCGCGATCGCCGTGGCCACCGCGCGCCTGTGGACCTCACACGGCGCATCGCTCGTGATCACCGCGTTCGCTCTCGTGCTCGCCGTGGTCACGTGCATCCTGCTGGCCAAGATCGCCCTCGCCCTCGCCCTCGCCCGTCTTGTGCTGCGGGAACGTCGCTCGCGCGAGCTCAGCGGACTGTTCCTCGTGGCGGTGGTCGCCGTGGTCGTGCCGACGGCCGTGTTCCTCGTTTCGCTGGATTGGAACGGTCAGGTGCCTTCGGCGCTTCGGGAAGCGGTCGACGCGATCGCTGTGACACCGCTGGGCGCCGCATGGGCGATCCCCGGCAGATCCCTCCAGGGCGCAGCCGCCGGCCCGATCGCGATCGCCCTCGCGACGATCCTCGGGCTCTCCCTGGTCTGGGTGTGGCTCGTCCGGCTCCTCCTCACGACGACGGAGCGCCCGGGCGCGGGGCGCGAGCGCGCCGCGCTCGGGTGGTTCGCCCTCACGCCCGGCACACCCGCCGGGGGGATCGCCGCGCGGAGCCTCGTCTACTGGCTGCGCGATCCGCGCTATCTCGTGAACCTTCTGATCGTCCCGATCGCGGCCGTCGTGGTCGTCCTCCCGCTGCTGTTGGTCGGTGTGCCGGTCGAGTACATCGCTCTGGTGCCTGCGCCGCTCATGGCCCTGTTCTTCGGATGGCTCGCCCACAACGATCTCGCCTACGACTCCACCGCGCTGTGGATGCATGTGGCGAGCGGGGTGCGAGGCGTCTCCGATCGTGTCGGGCGGCTCGTGCCGGTCGCCTCGATAGGAGGCGTGGTGCTCGCCGTCGCGATTCCGCTCTCGGTGTCGCTGCACGGGCGATGGGCGATCCTGCCGGCCATGAGCGGCGTGTGCGCGAGCCTGTTCCTGTGCGGACTCGGGCTGTCATCGCTGTCGTCGGCGTACGCCCCGTACCCCGTGTCAGCACCCGGCGACAGCCCCTTCCAGCAGCCGCAGCGCACCACCGGGGCTTTCGCGCAGAGTGTCGTTCTGCTCGGAGCGATCGTGCTCAGCATCCCCGCCCTGTGGGACGGCTGGCTCGCACTCGCGTCGGAGCAGGATCCCGGCTGGGTCGGGCTGTGGACGGGGTCGGCGATCGGACTCGCCGTGCTGATCGTGGGCGTCATCGCCGGGGGGGCGGTCTTCGATCATCGTGGCGGACGTCTGATGGAGTTCGTGGAATCCACCTGAGCCGCTGTCGGAGGGTCGCCGCTAGAATCGGATGCCATGAACACCCCGACCGACGGCGCGGACCCCTACGGCGGCCCCGACCAGGGCAGCATCGACCAGGGCGGCACCCTCACTCTCGATCGCGAGCTGGAAGAGCTCCTGCGCGAAGAGAACCTCGAGCCGGGCGACCACGAGCGTTTCTCGCACTACGTCAAGAAGGACAAGATCCTCGAGTCGGCGATCACCGGCAAGCCCGTGCGGGCTCTCTGCGGGAAGAAGTGGACTCCGGGTCGTGACCCGGAGAAGTTCCCGATCTGCCCGACATGCAAGGAGATCTACGACAACATGGTCGGCTGATCGCTGATCTCGATACACCGGCGCTCCGCGCCGGCACTCGATCACCGACGGGGCCGCCGGTCCGTCAACCTCAGGCGTCGATGTAGACGGTGGGCAGGGCCGGGTCGGAGCGGCTGAGCGCGAGCGCCGTGATCGGAAGCTCTTCGCGGACCAGGGCATGGTGGGCGCGTGCGAGCACGACGCCGGCCGGGCCTTCGTAGGCGGCATCCGGTTCCCCGTGCTCGACGAGCCGCACCTGCAGCGCCCGGGCATCGGGATGGGAGGCGGCGGTCTGCAATCCCTCGAAACCGTCCGAGACGGCGATCAACTCGCTCACGGCCGTTCCCCGGTCGAGCGTGCGGAACGCGGCTTTGCGACCGCCCCTCGAGCCCTTCTCAGCGGCTGCCTTCGCCACGGAGACCCAGCCTCCCGCGGCATCCTGACGCGCGACGAGCTTGTAGACCATGCCCGCCGTCGGCGCGCCGGAGCCCGTCACGACCGACGTCCCGACGCCGTAGGCGTCGACGGGAGAGGCGGCGAGGGCCGCGATCGCGAACTCGTCCAGGTCGCTCGTCACCGTGATCCTCGTCTCCGTGGCGCCGAGCGCGTCGAGTTGCTGGCGCACCCGCGCCGCGACCGTCGGGAGGTCGCCCGAGTCGATGCGCACGCCGCCCAGGCCCGTGCCGGCCACGCGGATCGCCGTCGCGACGCCCCGTTCGATGTCATAGGTGTCGACCAGCAAGGTGGTCCCCGCGCCGAGAGCGTCGACCTGGCTGCGGAAGGCCTCCTCCTCGCTGTCGTGCAGCAGCGTCCACGCGTGCGCCGCCGTTCCCATCGTGGGGATGCCCCACGTGCGGCCCGCCTCGAGGTTGCTCGTCGCGCCGAACCCGACGATGTACGCCGCGCGCGCGGCGGCGACGGCGGATGACTCCGCGGCGCGGCGCGAGCCCATCTCGGCGAGCGGGCGGTCGCCCGCCGCGATGCACATGCGCGCGGCGGCGGTCGCGACCGCTGAATCGTGGTTGAAGATGCTGAGGGCGAGAGTCTCGAGGACGACCGCCTCTGCGAAGGTGCCCTCGACGGTGAGGATGGGCGACCCGGGGAAGTACAGCTCGCCCTCGCGGTACCCCTGGATCGACCCCGTGAAGCGGTACCCCTCGAGGAACGCGATCGTTTGCGCGTCGACGACCCTCTCATCGCGCAGATAGCGCAACTCGTCTTCGCCGAATCGGAAGTCCCGCAGCTGCTGCAGCAGTCGCCCTGTCCCGGCGACGACGCCGAAGCGCCGCGCGCCGGGCAGCCGGCGGCCGAACAGCTCGAAGACGCACGGCCGGAACGCCGTGCCGTCGCGGAGCGCGGCATCGATCATCGTCAGCTCGTAACGGTCGGTCAGCAGGGACGTGGACGCCGTCATGCCGCCACTCTAGCGGGGGCCGGGTAGGCTGGGGGATCGTGAACGACGCGCCCATCGGCATCTTCGATTCGGGCGTCGGAGGGCTCACCGTGGCGCGGGCCGTCTCCCAGCTGCTGCCCCGTGAGTCGACGCTCTACATCGGAGACACGGCTCACTCGCCGTACGGCCCGAAGCCGATCGCCGACGTGCGCCGGTATGCGCTGGAGGTGCTCGACACGCTCGTCGACGAGGGTGTGAAGATGCTCGTGATCGCGTGCAACACGGCATCCGCAGCCATGCTGCGGGATGCGCGCGAACGCTACGAGGTTCCCGTCGTCGAGGTCATCGGCCCCGCTGTGCGCACCGCGATCTCGACGACCCGCAAGGGGCGGATCGGCGTCATCGGCACGGCCGGCACGATCGGCTCCGGCGTGTACCAGGACATGCTCGGCGTCGACGAACGGCTCACCGTGTTCGCGCAGGCCTGCCCGCGCTTCGTCGAGTTCGTCGAGGCGGGGGTCACCGACTCGAGCGCGGTGCTGGCGGTGGCGGAGGAGTATCTCGCGCCGCTGCGCCATGCGGGCGTCGACACGCTCGTGCTCGGCTGCACCCACTATCCGTTCCTCGAGGGGGCGATCAGCTACGTCATGGGGCCGGATGTCTCGCTCGTCTCCAGCGACACCGAGACCGCGAAGGACGTGTACCGACAGCTCGTCTCGCGCGACCTGCTCGCGGGGCCGGATGCCGTGGCATCCCATGTCTATGAGGCCACCGGCGACTCCGCCGATGAGTTCCTGCGCTTGGCCGATCGCCTGATCGGCCGTGGCGTCTCTTCCGTGCGCCTCGTGCAGACGGGCGCGATCGAGATTCCGAGAGGATCAGCATGACCACCACTCGTGCCGACGGCCGCGCCGTCGACCAGCTGCGACGCGTGACGATCGAGCGGGGGTGGAGCGCTCAGGCCGAGGGATCGGCGCTCATCTCGTTCGGGGGCACGAGAGTGCTCTGCACGGCCTCGTTCACCGGCGGAGTACCGCGTTGGCTCGCCGGAAAGGGCAAGGGGTGGGTCACCGCCGAGTACGCGATGCTGCCGCGCGCGACGAACTCGCGCAACGACCGCGAGAGCGTCAGGGGCAAGATCGGCGGGCGCACGCACGAGATCTCACGGCTCATCGGCCGGGCTCTGCGCGCCGTCGTGGATACGAAGTCGCTCGGTGAGAACACGATCGTGATCGACTGCGACGTTCTGCAGGCCGACGGCGGCACCCGCACCGCCGCGATCACAGGCGCCTACGTGGCGCTGGCCGACGCGATCGAGTGGGGGCGGGCCAAGGGCCTGGTCGCCAAGAACGCCATCGTGCTGCGCGACTCGGTCGCGGCCATCTCCGTCGGCATCATCGACGGCGAGCCCATGCTCGATCTCGCCTACGTCGAGGATGTGCGTGCCGAGACCGACATGAACGTCGTCGTGACCGGACGCGGACTGTTCGTCGAGGTGCAGGGCACGGCCGAGGGGGCGCCGTTCGACAAGAGCGAGCTCGACGCCCTGCTCGCGTTGGGGATTGCCGGGTGTGCAGACTTGCGCGACCTGCAGGCCAGTTCCCTCGCCGGGTGAACCTGCTCGAACACGACCCCGGCTGTAACTCCTCCGATCGGATGCCCGTGACCCGCAGAATCGTCCTCGCGACCCATAATCCGCACAAAGTGGAGGAGTTCGCTGCGATCGTCGCGGCCGTCCGGCCCGACCTCGAGGTGATCGGGTATGACGGCCCCGAGCCGGTCGAGGACGGTGTGACCTTCGCGGCGAACGCGCTCATCAAGGCGCGCGCCGCAGCGTCGCACACCGGCCTGACCGCGCTGGCTGACGACTCCGGCGTGTGCGTCGACGTGCTCGGCGGCGCACCGGGCGTCTTCTCCGCCTATTGGGCCGGACACCGCAAGGACGCCGTCGCGAACCGCGAGCTGCTGCTCGACCAGCTCTGCGACATCGCCGACCCGCACCGCACGGCCCGGTTCGTCTCGACGATCGCCCTCGTCACGCCCGCCGGCCAGGAGCACGTCGTCGAGGGCGTCTGGCCGGGCCGACTGGCGACCGCTCCCCGGGGTGCCGGGGGATTCGGGTACGACCCGATCTTCATCCCTGACGGGCAGGACCCCGCGGCAGAGCGCACCGCGGCCGAGCTCACGCCGGAGGAGAAGAACGCGGCGTCCCACCGCGCCCGCGCCTTCATCGCGCTCGCGCCGCTGCTGAGCGGGCTGTGAGCGTGAGAATCACGATCATTCCCGGCTGCGCCGTTCCCCGGACAGGCGGATGCTCCGGGGCCTAGCCTCGGTCTCATGCACGATCACGCGCACGCTCCCACGGGAGTCCGAAGCGCCGCCAACCGCCGGCTGCTCACGATCTCGCTCGCGCTGACCGTGCTCGTGATGCTCGTGCAGATCGCGGGCGCAGCACTCAGCGGATCGCTCGCCCTGCTCGCGGATGCGGGTCACATGTTCGCCGATGCCTTCGCGCTCGTCGTCGCCCTCGTCGCGAGCGTCGTCGCGTCGCGCCCCGCCGACGGACGGAACACCTATGGCTACCAGCGTGCCGAGGTCTTCGGTGCGCTCGTCAACGGCCTCGTGCTCATCGCACTGTGCGCGGGGATCGCGATCGAGGCGGCGGCGCGCCTCCTGCATCCGGGCGATGCGGAGGTCGCCGGCGAGGTGATGCTCGTCGTCGCGGTCGTGGGGCTCATCGCGAACGCGATCTCGATGTGGCTGCTGTCGGCCGCCCAGCGCACGTCGATCAATGTGCGCGGCGCGTATCTCGAGGTGCTCGGCGACCTGATCGGATCGGGGGTCGTCATCGTGGCGGCGATCGTGGTCGCCACGACCGGATGGATGCCGGCCGACGCCGTGGCCTCGCTCACGATCGCCGTCATGATCGTGCCCCGGGCGATCGCGCTGTTGCGCGAGGCGTTCGCGGTGCTGGGCGAGCGGGCTCCCGACGGTACCGACGTCGGGACGATCCGGGAGCACATCCTGGGCACGCGAGGCGTCGCCGACGTCCACGACGTCCACGTGTGGCAGCTCACCCGCGGCGCGCCGGTGTTCACGGCGCACATCGTGGTCGAGCCCGTCGTGCTGACCGAGGGCCGTTCCGCGGAGCTGCTATCGAGCCTGCAGGACTGCCTCGCGGAGCACTTCGATGTCGCGCACTCGACGTTCCAGCTGGAGCCGGCAGGGCACCGCGAGCGCGACGCGCACTGACGTCAGGCGTCCTGATCAGGCGTTTTCGCCGAGGCATCCTGGAGGCGCTCGATCGTCGGGGACTCGAGCCCGGTGGCGCGCTCCTTGCGCACCTTTCGGCGCTCGGAGACGTAGTGCCCTGCGGTCACCAGAACCGAGCCGACGACGATGGCGAGCAAGATGAAGTCGATGTACGTGGTGACCAGGTCCGCGATCCACGGCACGTACGCGATGACGTAGCCGAGCAGCGTCACACCGAAGGCCCACAGCAGTGCGCCGATCAGGTTGTACACGGTGTATCGCCGCCACGCCATATGCCCGACGCCGGCGGCCACCGGCGCGAAGGTACGCACGATCGGCACGAACCGCGCGAGGATCACGGTCATGCCGCCGTAGCGCTCGAAGAAGGCGTTGGTGCGCTCGACGTTCTTGCTGCTGAACAGGCCCGCCTCCTTGCGCTCGAACACGGCGGGTCCGCCCTTGTGGCCGATGAGATAGCCCATCTCACCGCCGGCGAAGGCCGAAAGAGAGATCAGCAGCGCGACGATCCAGATGTTCACGCCGAAGATGTCGTTGGTGTGCGTCAGCAGGCCGGAGATGACCAGCAGCGTGTCACCCGGCAGGAAGAATCCGACCAGCAGCCCGGTCTCGGCGAAGACGATGAAGCAGACGACGAGCAACGCCCAGGGGCCCGCGGCATTGATGATGAGCTCGGGGTCGAGCCAGGGGATGAGAGCGAGAGAGTGCACGCGTTTTTCCGTCGATCGATTGGAGGGGCGAGACAGCGGGAGCCTCGCCCGTTAGAGCGTAGCCCGGAACACCTGTCACACCCCACTCTGTGCGGAAGGTGGGACTTGAACCCACACGCCCGAAGGCACAGGAACCTAAATCCTGCGTGTCTGCCGATTTCACCACTCCCGCGCAGCGGCCAGTCTATCCGGGCGCGCTGAACGGCTGAGGGGCGAGCAGCGAGGACCGCACGCTGTGGATAACTCCGGCGGGCAGGCATCCGAGTTGTCAAGATGCCGACGTGAGCATTTCCGTTCCCGTCCTCCCGGCCTCCGCGGTCCAGACCGTGGCGGAGCGTGTGCGCGATCGGCTGCGTGAGGAGCAAGCCGACCCGCTCCGCCACCCCGGCCGTGCCGAGCAGCTCACCCTCATGGAGGTGCGCCGGCACAACGACTACGCGCTGGCGCGCGGCCTCGAGTTCATCGACGACGAGGCCGCCTGCGTGCGGGACGTCCTCGCGCGGGTGAGCGGTTACGGCCCCCTGCAGGCGCTTCTGGACGATCCCGAGGTCGAGGAGATCTGGATCAACGACCCCGGGACGATCTACGCGGCGCGCGCGGGGCGCAGCGAACGCGTGCCGCTGCGGCTCACGGACGAAGCCGTGCGCGATCTCGTCGAGCGGATGCTGCAGGCGACCGGCCGACGGGTGGACCTGAGCCAGCCGTTCGTTGACGCGTCGCTGCCCGACGGCAGCCGTCTGCACGTCGTCATCCCGGACGTGACGCGGGCTCACCACGCCGTCAACATCAGGAAGTTTCTCCGAGCGCGCCGCAGTCTCGACGATCTCGTGGCCGCGGGGTCGATGCCTGCGCACGTCGCCGCGGTGCTTCGCGAGGCCATGGCAGCGGGGCGCAACGTGCTCGTGTCCGGGGCGACGCACGCGGGAAAGACGACGCTCCTGGCGGCGATGATCGGCGCGTGCCCGCCCGAGCAGCGCATCATCACGGTCGAGGAGACCTTCGAGCTCGCCGTCTCGGCGCCCGACGTCGTCGCCCTGCAGGGGCGCCAGCCGAGCCTGGAGGGGACCGGAGCCGTGACCCTGCGCCGGCTCGTGAAGGAGGCCCTGCGGATGCGGCCGGACCGGCTCGTGATCGGGGAGGTTCGCGACGCCGAGGCGCTCGATCTGCTGCTCGCGCTGAACACCGGCGTGCCGGGAGCGGCGACGATCCACGCGAACTCGGCGTCCGACGCGCTGCGCCGCCTCGCGGCGCTGCCGCTGCTGGCGGGGCGCAACATCGACGCGGGATTCGTCACGCCGGCGATCGCTACCGGGGTCGACCTCGTCGTGCACTGCCGTCGTGGCGCCGACGGGCGCCGTTATCTGGAGGAGGTCGTGCAGACGACCGGGCGGATCATCGATGACACGGTCGAGACCCGCCTCGTGTACTGCGCGCAGCGGCGCCGCGGCGAGCGGGAGGTCGCGTCGTGACGTTCGTCTGGGGTTCCGTTCTCGCCGCGGGTGTTCTGCTGACCGCGTCGCCGTGGCTGTGGCCGCCTCGCGACTCAGCGGAGCGCGTGCGCAGGGATGGCAGGATCGCGCGTCTGCTCCAGGAGGCGGGGTTCGCGCACGCACCGGTCGCCCGCCCCGCGGTCGTCGCGGTGATCGCGGCGGCGGTGTGCGCGTCGGCTGCGTGGCTTCTGACCGGGTTGCCCGCCGTCGCACTCGTTGCTGCGGCGGCCGGAGCGGCGGCACCGTTCTCGTGGCTCACCTCCCGGGGGCGGCGTCTGCGGCGTGCCCGCCGCGCGCTGTGGTCGGATGTCTGCGAACTGCTGATCTCGGGAGTGCGTGCCGGGATGTCGCTGCCCGATGCGGTGGCGGCGCTCGCGGTGAGCGGCCCGCCGCCGCTGCGACCCGCTTTCCTCCGGTTCGCCGCGGACATCGCCGCCTCAGGACATTTCGACTCGAGCGCACTGCGCCTGAAAGCTGCCTTGGCGGATCCCGTCGCAGATCGCATCATCGAGACGCTGCGCATGGCGCGGCAGGTCGGCGGCACCGAACTCGTGCTCGTGCTGCGCTCGCTGTCCGCTTCCGTGCGCGCCGACGCGACGCTGCGCGCCGAGGTCGAGGCGCGCCAATCGTGGGTGCGTGGAGCCGCCGTCGTCGGCGTCGTCGCACCGTGGATCGTGCTCGGCATGCTGGCTCTGCGGCCCGAAGGCGCTGCGGCGTATTCGAGCGCGGCGGGGGTGGCGGTCGTGCTCGGCGGCGCCGCGGTGTCGGTCTTCGCCTATCGGCTGACACTGCGCCTCGGGAGGCTCCCTGAGCCGCAGCGGTGGTTCTCATGAGCGTCGTCACTCTTGCTTCGAGCGCCGTCGTCCTGGGCACGGCGCTCGCCGCGGGGCTGCTGCTGGTGGCCCAGAGGGTGCCGCGCTGGGCGGCTCCCGCCCTGTCGCGGCGCATCGCGCCGTATCTGCGCGACGTCGCCGACCCCGCCGGACTGACGCCGCTGCAGCCGATGCCGGCAGGCCTCGGCCTGTCGGGGCTGCGGCATCGCCTCGCGGCGATGTGGGGCGGGGGAGAGGTGCTCGCGCAGCGGCTCCGTCAGGCGGGCGCCACGACGGATGTCGTCGGGTTCCGGGCGGCGCAGTTGGCGTGGGCTGTGGCGGGCCTCGCGCTCGGCGGAGTCGTGGCCGTGGCATCCACCCTCGCGGGGCGTGGCGGGCCGGTCGCCGCGCTGCTCCCACCGCTGTTCGCGGTGACCGCCGTCGTCCTCTATGAGCAGCGGCTCAGTGCGGCGGCCCGTGGCCGCATCGCCCGGATCGAGGAGGAGCTGCCGACCGTGCTCGAGTTCCTCGCGCTGTGCCTGGCAGCCGGCGAAGGGTTGCGCGATGCGCTGCGGCGCGTCGGCGAGACGGGCTCGGGCGTTCTGAGCGGTCAGTTGCGCGCTGCGGTGCTGGCCAGCGGCACGGGATCGAGCCTCGCCGATGCCCTTCTCGAGGTCGCCCGCACCGCAGAGGTCCCCGCGCTGTCGCGCGTTGTCGATCACCTCGTCGCGGCGATGGAGCGCGGTGCCCCGCTTGCGCACGTACTGCAGGAACAGGCCGTCGATGCCCGTGAGGATGCCAAGCGGCTGCTGCTCGAAGCGGCGGGGCGCAAGGAGATCCTGATGCTCCTGCCCCTCGTCTTCCTCGTTCTGCCGCTGTCGGTGCTGTTCGCGATCTTTCCCGGAATCGTCATGCTCAAACTCGGGATCGGATGACCGGAGACGGTCGGAAGGAGGCGGAGATGTTCCGCACACTATGGGAACGGGTGCGATCGTCATGGATCGCGGGCCCGTCGGACGACACCGGCGATGTGCCGGGCTGGGTCCTGGTCACGCTCATGACCGGTGCTTGATCTCACCCGTCGTCGCGGCCCCACACTTCCACCTTCGAGACGGGCCGCTGCGGGGTGACGACGACACGCTCGATCACTGCGCGCAGCATCTCCCGCTTCTCGGGAAGCTCCAGGTCCACCCATCGCTCCAGCAAGACGGGAAGCACGCGGATCGGTGCCCCCGCGCGGGCCTTCAGGGTGCGCAACTCAGCGACCACAGCCTCATGCTCCGCCGCGTATTTCGCCTGCAACCGGTCGTAGCTCGCGGTGGGGATCGTGCGGCGGTCCTCGACGAGCTGATCCAACTTCACCTCGATCTGCCGGAGTCGATTCTCCAGTTGTGGCCGGGGGTCGGTGGCGAGCTTCGGGGGTTGCGCATGGAGGCCCCGCTCGACTTCCTCGCGGATGCGCTTTTCACGGTCCACGAGCCATGCATACACGGCATCATTCAGGACGGTCTCGGTGACGTATCCGCCCGTGTGGGTGCGTTTCTCGTGCGCTGCTTTGCAGCGGTACTTCGGGGTCTTCGCATGCCCGAATTGCCCGGCATGCATCTTCGATTCGCACGCGCACCACACCATCCCCGAGAGGAGGTACGTGGACCGCTCTACACGCCGGTAGGTGCGTCGTCGGCCGCGCGCTTCAAGGTATGCGTCCCACTCGTCCGCTGTGATGAGGGGCTCATGCACGCCGGGATGATGCTCACCATCGGACATGATGAGTCCGGCCCCGAAGCCGGAGTCCATGACGCGCCGTAGGGTCCTGTCGGACCAGAGCCCGTCACCCTTCGCACCGTACCCGGTGACGGGGCGCGTGGGGCCCTGGTTGAGCCACAGAATGAGACTGTAGACGGATTCCCCGGCGATGTAGCGGCGGTACGCGGCTTGCAGGACGGGGCCTGTCACAGGGTCAGGGGTGAAGCCCGCTTCTCGCATGTACGTGTAGCCGAAGCGGGGTTTCCCGTTCGCGGGGAGCCCGGCGCGGACGCGCCGAGCGTGGGTTTCTTTCCACGTCTCGCCGATGAGGTCTGCCTGGTAGGCGTTGACTTCCCCGAGCAGCCCGCGCGCGAATTTCCCGCTGGCTGTGGTGGATTCGATGGGTTCCGTGGCGGAGAGGATCATCCCGCCGAGAGTGTCTACGCGGTCGAGCGCGATCGCCCACCGCAGTCTGGCGCGTCCGATACGGGAGAACTTCCACACGAGGATCACGTCGATGTCCCCGGCTTCCATGCGTGCGATCGCTTGGTCGAGGCGCGGCCACCACGCCGACCTTGCCCGAGACCCGGACTCGTCCAAGCCTTCAACGGTGTCCACGATGGTGATGCCGTGGCTGGCGGCGAGGGCTTCGATCGCGTGACGCTGCACATCCGGGGAGGTCATCCCGTCGCGTTCTTTCGACACGCGGATCAGGGCGAGCCCGCGACGCGGCTCGACCTGCTCGGCACGTGCGGGGCGAGGCATGTCAGTCGTCCACGAGCGTCAAGAAGTCCGCTGCGGTCATCACCTCGACAGGCTGCCCCTTCTCGGCGAGTGTGATCGCTTTTTCGATCTTCGAGCTGAGCGTTGCGCCGGGGCGGAGTGTGGTGGGGTCGAGGTCGCCGACGACGAGGATCGTGGTCTTTCGGGTGACGCTGAGGTCGATCGCAGCACCGTGCTCGGCGGCGACTGCTCGGGCCGTGTCGCGTGACATGGTGGGGACTGCGCCGGAGAAGCAGACGACGTGCCCGTAGAGGGGGTGGGATGCCGTGGTGATCTGGTCCACTGTCTCCGCCCAGGAGGCACCACCTATCACGTCGTTCTCGGTGATCCCATGGATACCGGTGTTCGTGAAGAACCTGCCTCCGGTAGGCGGGTCGATGTACCAGGCGTCGCTGGAGGTGATCTGTCCGTCGCGGACGTTGGTGATGCCGACGGCGCACACAGAGCCGCGGTGGAAGTTCGCGGTCTCGAAATCGACCGCCGTGAAATTGAGGCTCATGGTTACCATCCCTTTCGGATGCTTGGTATGCCTGCGTCGGGGAGGTTCTCAGGGGTGAGCTTCGCGAACCTCGGTGGCGTTGTTCCATCTAGCGGAAGCGGCTTTGGAGGCGCTGGCGCTTCACTCTTCGGGTGTCATCGTCTCCAGCTCAAGCGGTGGCCGCACCATCAGTCGCCCCACATCGGCTCGGGCCGCTGCCCCTCAATGATCTCCGCCACGTCCTCGAATCGCTCACTCCCAATAGGATCCGCACCGCGACGCGGGTACAGCGCAGGAATCGTCGCAGGAGCCCCGAACCAGTCGGCGGGCAGCTCGTGCGCTTTCGTCGCCTGAAGCACGACCTGCGCAGCCACCGCACTGCCCTTTACTCTTGCCCACGCCGCCGTGACGAGTCCCTGATCTCCGAGATGATGGATCGTGGGCAGGAAATGAGTGCTGCTCACTGGTGTCATTTGACCGACGCGCTCCCCGTCGAGGCGCACTTCGACGACTTCGCGTGTCGTGCCCTTGGTTGCCGGGATTTGTAGTGCGTGGAGCGTGGCTATCGCGATGCCGTCGCCGCTGGGTGTGACGAAGTCGCTGAGAGCGTTGAGGTGGTGCTCTTCGCCGGTCACCTGGAGGCCACTGCCCCAGGGGATGAGCGAGTATGGCCCCGCGGGCGGGTTGTTCAGTGGTGCGAGGCGATCAGTGGTGCCGACAGCGAGCGTGACTCGCGCGTGCGATCGCACGCCCCTGCCGTCGTGGTCGCGGCGCGTGACGGCCCACAGTCGAGCCCTCACCATCGGAGTCACGCCCGCAGTGACAAGGCGGGCGAGCGGTGCGTGGTATTCGGCGGCGATCTCGCGGGGGAGGTATCCGACGTGCCATCCGTTGATGATGACCATGACCGCGTTCGCGTCGTAGTGGTTGGTGGGTTCGGGGCGCAGCTCGGTGGGTAGGGCTGTGAGTTCGATCTCTTCATCAAGTCGCGGCTTGCGTCCGATGACGTGATGGATCGCGTCTTGTCTGGCGAACTCGCCCTCGATGTCCATCCATGGGTATCCATTTGACCCGAGAAGAAAGAAGGGTTGCCCTCGCGTCGGCGAAACGGGTTGAGAGAGTGTGTCCGGGGTGGGTGCTGGGGTGCTCGGCGAACTGGGGATAACCGGGAGCCGGGGAGCGGTGGCGCGAGTGAAGAGCGATTTCAGGCCCCGCCACAGTTCTGCGATGACCATGACAAGCAGGACTCCGAACGTCAGGGCGGTGATCGGATACCACTGGAGTATCGCGCTCGCGATGAACGCGACGGCGGTGGACGCGAGCCATGCGCGGCGGTCGTGAAGAATGCTCTTCATGGACGTCATCCTCCTTGGATGCTTGGAATGTGCGTGTCGGGAAGGTCTGCGGGCTCCCAGGTGACCAGTGCCCAGCAGGATGGGCACTGAGAGCCGCCCGGGATCTCGTGGAGAAGAGTGCTGCAATCAGTGCAGCGGGGCCACTGGCCGACAGTGAGCTCGTCGTCAGGGATCACAGCGTCACCTCGATGACGCCCTTCCACATCGGTCAGCCGACCTTGGTCCAGGTGCCGCATCCGCTGGACTCGAAGATGTCGCCGTCCTGGAGGGTGACGGTCGCAGTGCCAGATTCCACGATGTTGTTGTCGATGATGTCAGCGTCGGATGCGGTGCTCGTCTTCCAGACGTAGTAGCACATGCCTGAGGTGATTTCCTCGGTTGTGTATGTGCCCGCGGCGGTATTGGTTCCGACGAGGCGGATACCGGAGCCGAAGCTGCTCGCGGCGATCTGATCCTCGGTCTCTTGTACTGCGGATTCGCGGGCGGCGACGGCATCCTCGCGCGCCTGGAGGTTGGCTTCCCACGTCTCTTGCTTGGTGGCGAGCTGCTCATTGGAGGCTTCCAGGATGACCCGCTGCCGGTGCTCGGCGGTGTATTTCGCGTCTACCTTGTCGTACTTCTCTTGCAGATCGGAGATCGCGACCTGCTGCTCGTCGTAGGAGGCTTGGAGACTGGTGATCTGAGGGATGAGCGCGCCGGATGCCAGCCCGATCCCGATGAGCGCGCCGACGGCGCCGGGGATTGCCCACTTCGGGAGCGGCTTGCGGGTCTTCGCGGTCGGCGATGGTTCGCCGGTTTCGCGCGGTTCGAGCGTGTCGATTTCTGTGGGTGCCGAATCGGAAAGTATTTCGGTGGGTGCTGTGTTGGTGTCCATTTTTTTCCTCTTGGGTGTTCTCTCGATCTAGCGGCGGGTCCGATCCCACCGCTGTGGCTTGCTCTTACAGCGTCACTTCGATGACGCCTTTGCGCTCGCCGTGGATGCGGCGGCCGTTCACGTCGCGTGCGGCTGAGAAGATTTCGTAGACCCAGCCGGCGAGGGTGTCGTCCCAGTCGGGGATGACGTGCGCGTCGATCTCGGGGCTTGCTTCGCGGAGGTGCTTGAGGCGCTCGGCCTGGTGTGTGGGGAGGGCTGCGTAGGCGAGCATGTCGATGCGGGCGGCGAAATCGATGTCGTGCGGGGGGCGGGTGTCGTTCCATGTCGTGAAGCTGCCGTCGATGATCAGCGTGCTTCCGGGGAGCAGCTCGCCGAGCAGGTCGGTATATCTCTTGAAGGCCTCCCAGATGTCTCGCCGGTCACCCTCGAACGGGGCCGTGTCGACGAAGAGGGCTTCGACCTGGGCGAGTGTCATCGCGTGGACGCCTGGCGGAAGCATCTCAACGTGCGGCATCGTCGGCCGCCTTCCGGACCGCGTCCAGGTTGATGCCGTAGCCGTGACTGTTCTCGTTCTCGCGCGGCGCAGCGGTCGCGGCACTCTCGCCTGCGTCATCTCCCGAATGCCCGGCATTGACTGCGTCCAGTTGCGTGCTCGCTTCTGCTCGTCGGACGAGTTCCAGCATGAGGCGCTGCCCGTCCCATCCATGTACGAGGCTTGCAAGGGCGTCGATGTCGTCCATATCGAGGGGGCGCTTGCCGTTCGCACGCTCGGACACGTATCCGTCGTTACGCCCTAGTTTCGCGGCGATCTGCGCGCCGGTCACGCTGGACGCTTTCATGAATCCCTTGTACTCACGGGCGAGGGCGACGCTGAACGGGCGGATGGGTGGGTAGTCCTTGACCATGATCCTCAAGCTTGGCATATGCGCTAGCCGCTAGGCAATACCAAATTCCTGCTTGACAGCCGCGCTTGGCATACTCCAAGCTAGGGATATGCCAAGAACCCAGGAACTCGCCTCCCAAGGGATTCGCCTCCATCTGGTGGCGCGGAGGAAGTCTCAGGAGTGGCTCGCCGCCGAGATCGGAGAGTCCGCTTTCTACATCAGTCGGCGTCTCAGGAACGAGATCAACTTCGACACCGATGACCTCGACAAGATCGCCGCTGCGTTCGGTATCAAGATCGACGAGATCTTCGCCGCCGCTGCCGCGGTGCGAGCGCCTGACGCGCTCGACTCTCGTGAGGCGGTGCACTCGTGAGTCGTGTCCTTGAGTCGAGTGGTGCTCAGGTGCTCCCTCCTTGTGGGGATCATCGGGTGACGCTCACGTCGTGGGCGGCGATTTGCTGCGTGAGTGCTGATCATCGGCGGAAGCACCCTGTCTACGAGGCGCTCGCCGCTGGGCTGGTGGTGGCGTCATGAGCGCTGATGTCGTGCAGATTGATGCGATCCGGATCGAGGACCGTGCTCGTCGGGAGTATCGCGGGATCGACTCTCTTGCGGCGTCGATTGACTCCGTGGGGCTTCTGCATCCGCCTGTGGTGACTACCGATCTGCGTCTGATCGCGGGGGGTCGGCGGCTGGAGGCTTTGCGGGTTCTCGGGTGGGAGATGGTCCCGGTCACGATGATCGACTCGCTGTCTGGGGCGTCGCTGCTTTTGCAAGCGGAGTCGGATGAGAACACGGAGCGGGAGCCACTCACGTTGTCTGAGGCGTCGGATCTGGCGCGGAAGATCGAAGGGGTTCTGAAGCCTCTCGCCGCCGCACGGCAGTCTCCCGGACGACCGCAGAAAAACGCGGCCAAGTTTGCCGCGATAAAGGAAGTGCGCCCGCGTGAGGTTGCAGCGAAGGCGGCAGGGGTCTCGCATGAGACGATCCGTAAGGTTCGGCACGTCCAGGAAGTCATCGAGTCCGACACAACACCGGCCCCCGTTCGTGAGATCGCCGTCTCGGCGCTGCGAGAGATGAACGCGACGGGCAAAGCCGACGCCGGGCACAAGAAGGTCACGCAAGCCGAACGGGCCGCGGAGCTTGCCGGGGAGTTCCCCGACCTCCAGTTCTACATCGACCAGGGTGACACCGCACACGCGGTCAGCCTCGGGCTTGCTCTCCGCTCCTATGAAGAACCAGAGCGCAGTGTGCGCCTCGACGCGATGCGTAAGCACATCGCCGCCGCGAAACGGCGCACGGAACCGGAATCAGCCGGACCTGACTACGAGGCACTTGCAGACCAGATTTTCGTCGCCGTGAACAACGCGCTCCAGGTGATCGAGAAGAACGGCGGATCGGAAACGATCCGTGCCGCGGTAGCTACCGCTAACCCGCTGGCCGTCGAGTTGTGGCGGTCCCAGTTCGAGCGCATCCAACCGATCGCGGCGGAGCTACTGCACGCGACTCGCCCCGTTTTGAGGAGGGTGCAATGAGCCCCGAAGTTGAGGAGCTGGACGCCATCATCCTCCGCGTCTACGAAGGTGACTTCGGATTCCGGGCGAGTCACCGTGAGGTGCTGGAAAAGGTTCTCGCCAATGTCGACAAGCACTACACGGTGACCGGGGCGAACAAGCATCTTGTCCTGTACGGGTTTCGATCGTGGTGTTCCCGGCGTGTGACGACGGTGTTCAACAAGTCACGGGGCGGGTTGCCGTTCGCGCCGGTCGTGAACAGCAATCGCCAGCACGTGCCTTTGGAGCACGCCTTGTTCTCCGAGTTGGAGTACCTCGCGAAGGGGTACGTGAGTCGCGGTGACGCGGAGTACAAGCAGGCACGGAAAGTCGCTCGGAAGGCCTATGACGTCTATGGCAAGCGCATCGTCGTGAACGGCATCGATCTCGCCGGAAATGAGGGGGCCGCGGCATGAGTGCGCATCGTCCCCTGGTGGAGGTCACGTGTCAGCGCGAGCCGTCTCCAGTTGCGTGGGAGCGGTTCGGGATGCTCGCGGCGGCTGCGCTGGTGCGGCTTGCTGAGCGCGAGGCGGACGAGATGGCGGTGGCGTCATGATCGCGCGGGTGATCGTTCTAGCGGGGCTGGTGCTGCTCGGGTTCGATGCCGCGGATTTCACGATCACCGGGCCGTCGGTCCTCGCGACGCTGTTCATCGTGATCGGGCTGTGGCTGGGCGGCGTCTTCACTGTCGATGCGTGGGTGTGTGACGACGAGACAAGTAAGCGTCTGTCACAGGTGGACGAAGAGCTTCTTTGGGAGGAGGGGCGGCTATGAGTCGGGTCGAGTATGTCGTGTATTCGGCTGCCGGTGAGGCCGCGGTGCGGGTGTCCAGTCGACTTGAGGCTGAGCGTTATCAGAAGGTGCTTCATGGGGAGATCGTGTGCGCCCCGAGCGTGCCCGGGGCGGGTGGGCTCCTCGCTCCGGGGGTGGCGCGATGAACACGCCGGAGATGATCTACGAACTTGCCGATGGTGAAGTTCTGGTCTTCGGGAGCAATGCGGCCGGGCTTCACTACGGCGGCGCTGCGCGCATGGCCCATGAGCGCTTCGGTGCGGAGTGGGGCGTGGGCGAGGGACTCACCGGCCGCTCGTACGCGCTCCCGACGATGGAGGGTCTCGACGCGCTGCGCGCGGCCGTGGGGAGATTCCTGGTGTTCGCGGCCGAACATCCCGAACTGCGGTTCCTTGTCACCCCTGTCGGGTGCGGGATCGCAGGACATGTACCCGCTGAAGTCGGCCCTGCTTTCGGGGGCCATCGAGACAACGTAATTATCCCCGCCTCTTTCCAGGCGGCCATAGAGAAAAGGCAGTCATGACCAAAGCAGGCACGCTAGCCGCATTCAAGGGGTTCGATGAGGGCCTCCAGTGTCGAGGGTTCCAGTACGAGGTTGGGAAGACGTACACGCACGACGGTCCCGTGTCGCTCTGTGCCGCGGGGTTCCATGCTGTCGAGCTGCCCCTTGACGCAATGTCGTACTACAGCCCTATCGGATCGAGGTACCATCACGTGACCCTCGGTGACGTGGCCGATGAGCGTAGCGGGGACTCCAAGTGCGTTGGTGGGCAGATCACGGTCGGCGAGTCGATCAGCGTCGCCGGGCTCATTGAGGCCCACATCGGGGCTATCCGGGATAATGTCGCGGCGACGACCGGGGACTACGCGCATGCGGCGACGACCGGGGACCACGCGCATGCGGCGACGACCGGGGACTGCGCGCACGCGGCGACGACCGGGGACTGCGCGCATGCGGCGACGACCGGGGGCTGCGCGCATGCGGCGACGACCGGGGACTGCGCGCACGCGGCGACGACCGGGGGCTGCGCGCATGCGGCGACGACCGGGGGCTGCGCGCATGCGGCGACGACCGGGGGCTGCGCGCACGCGGCGACGACCGGGGACCACGCGCACGCGGCGACGACCGGGG
>JASGGN010000010.1:0-54542 GCA_047605005.1 Microbacterium sp. | reverse complement strand
CGATGTCGGTGCCCAACATCGGCTACGGCATCCGCTACGAGTACGGCATCTTCCGGCAGACGTTCGAGGGCGGGCAGCAGGTCGAGCAGCCCGATGCCTGGCTGACGCTCGGCTCGCCGTGGGAGTTCCCTCACCCCGAGTACGCACGCACGATCCCGTTCGGCGGCCACACCGAGACCTATGACGACGACGGCATCGAGCGCACGCGCTGGGTTCCCGCGTGGAACGTGCAGGCCGTCCCGTACAACTACATGGTGCCCGGGTACCAGAACGGCCGCGTCAACACGCTCCGGCTGTGGGGCGCGAAGGCGACCAACTCGTTCGATCTGCGCGTGTTCAACTCGGGAGACTACGAAGAGGCCGTGCGCGCGCAGACGTTCGCGGAGAACATCTCGAAGGTGCTCTACCCCGAGGACTCGACGCCGCAGGGCAAGGAGCTGCGACTGCAGCAGCAGTACTTCTTCGTCGCGGCATCCATCGGCGACTTCATCGACCACATGCTCGCGCCGGGCTTCGATCTGCACAATCTGCCCGACCGGGTCATCTTCCAGCTCAACGACACCCACCCGGTCATCGGGGTCCCCGAGCTCATGCGGGTGCTCGTCGACGAGCGCAAGCTGGAATGGGCGGATGCCTGGGAGATCACGCGGCAGTGCTTCGCGTACACGTGCCACACGCTGCTGCCCGAAGCCCTCGAGGTGTGGTCGGTCGACCTCCTCGGTCGCCTGCTGCCGCGCCACCTCGAGATCATCTACCGCATCAACGAGCAGTTCCTCGCCGAGGTGCGCGAGCGCTTCGGCGACGACGAGATGCGCATCCGCAACATGTCGATCATCGCCGAGCACCCCGAGCGCTCCGTGCGGATGGCCTACCTCGCGACGGTCGCCGGCGCGAAGGTCAACGGCGTCGCCGAGCTGCACTCGCAGCTGCTGCGCGACAAGGTACTGCCGGACTTCAACGAGTTCTTCCCGGGCAAGTTCACGAACGTCACCAACGGCATCACCCCGCGCCGGTTCGTCCGGCTCGCCAACCCCGGGCTCTCCGAGCTGATCACGCAGGCGATCGGCTCGGGCTGGCTGACCGATCTCGAGCGTTTGCGCGAGCTCGAGACCTACGCCGAGGACCCGGAGTTCCGTGCCGCCTTCGCCGAGGTCAAGGCGGCGAACAAGCGGCGTCTGGGCGAGGTCCTGCACGCGCGTGACGGGTTCGAGATCAGCGACGGGCACCTGCTCGACGTCATGGTCAAGCGCCTCCACGAGTACAAGAGGCAGATGCTCAAGCTCCTGCACATCGTCACGGAGTACGAGCGGATCGTCTCGGGCCGCATCGCGGCATCCGACATCCAGCCGCGCACCTTCATCTTCGGGGCCAAGGCCGCGCCCGGCTACGCGATGGCCAAGCGCATCATCCATCTCATCAACGCGGTGGGATCGGTCGTCAACGCCGATCCGCGTGTCGAGGGGCGGCTGAAGGTGCTGTTCCCGCCGAACTACAACGTGACCCTCGCCGAGCGGCTGATCCCCGCGGCGGACCTGTCGGAGCAGATCTCGCTCGCCGGCAAGGAGGCATCCGGCACCGGCAACATGAAGTTCGCCCTCAACGGCGCGCTCACGATCGGCACCGACGACGGCGCGAACGTCGAGATCCGCCAGCTCGTCGGCGACGACAACTTCTTCCTCTTCGGCATGAGCGAGCCCGAGGTCGAGGCGCTGTGGGCCAGAGGCTACAAGCCGGCGGACTTCTACCAGGCCGACGACGATCTGCGCCGTGCGATGGACCTCATCGCCTCGGGCGCGTTCTCCGGCGGCGACCGCAGCGTGTTCGAGCCGATCATCTCGAACCTGCTCTACGACGACCGGTTCATGGTGCTCGCCGACTACTCCACGTACATTCAGGCGCAGGCGCGCGTCGACGCCGCGTACGCGGACCGGGACGCCTGGACGCACGCCGCGATCCTCAACGTCGCGCGGTGCGGGTTCTTCTCGTCTGACCGCTCGATGCGTGACTACATCGAGCGCATCTGGCACACGCCGCCCACGCTCTGATCCTCACCGGTCGCCTCGTCGCCGTCCTCGCGCGTGCCGAAAACAGGTGCGATCGGCCTGAGGCGGGCCTTCTGCCGCCCCTCGAGGCGGTTCGGCCCGCCTCTGGCACGCGCGAGGGCAGGAGCTCAGCGCGCGTAGCGTTCGGCGAAGGCGCGCAGGATGCCGCCGGTGTGCTCGACGGGACGTCGCCGCACCGCGGCGAGGGTCGCGTCGAGCTCGTCCGGTGCGAAGTAGCCGTGCCCGGCGTACGCCCGGATGCGCGTCGAGATGCCCTCGACGTCGCACTCGGGGTGGAACTGGGTGGCGTAGACGTTGCGCCCCACGCGGAACATCTGCACCGGGCACGCGTCGCCGCGCGCGAGCAGAGTCGCCGACGGCGGCAGCACCGTGACCGCCTCCTTGTGGCCGACGAACGCGGTGAACACATCGGGCACCTCCCGCAGGAGGGGATCGGCCGCGCCTTCCGCGGTGCGCATGACCTCGATGACGCTGATGGGCTCGCGGTGGGTTCCGTCGATGACGGCGCCCTGGTGTGCGCCGACCGTGCCGATGCCGTAGCAGGCGCCGAAGAACGGGAAGTCGCGCGCGACGACCTCGTCGAGCAGGGCCGCCATCTCCGCCTCGACGCGCTTCTGCACGGCGGACTTCTTTGCGGGCGGATCGGAGGCGTTGAAGGGCCCGCCGCCGACGAAGATCCCCGACCAGTCGTCGAGGTCGATGTCGCCGAGTGGCGCCGCCTCGAGCCGGCGTCGCACGAGCTCTCGCTCGTCGAGCCCCGTGAAGCGCAGGAAGAGCGCGTACTCCTCGTCGGCGGGCAGATCTTCCGCGCGGGTCGCGAGGAGCAGGAACGGTTTCATCGCTGTCTATTGTGGCCCGCGACGGGAGCGGATTGATTCACGTACGGCGCGGTACCTACAGTGGGTCTCATGACGACGCCCGAGATCACCGCCATCGCTCATGTCATCGGCGGTGAGGCAGTCGCACCCACCGGTCGCACCGCGCGCGTCTTCAACCCCGCGACCGGCGTGCAGACCGGTGAAGTGGGCATCGCATCCGCAGACCTGGTGCACGCGGCCGCGGGTGTCGCGCAGGCCGCCCAGCGCGCGTGGCGCGAGACAGGCCTCGGCAAGCGTCAGCACGTCATGTTCCGGCTGCGGGAGATCATCGTCCAGCGTGCGGAAGAGCTCGCGCGCCTCATCACCGCGGAGCACGGCAAGACGGTCCCGGATGCCCTGGGCGAGGTCGCCCGGGGGCTGGAGAACGTCGAGTTCTGCACGAGCCTCATGCACCACCTCAAGGGGGAGTACTCCGAGCAGGTCGCTTCGGGCGTCGACGTGCACCAGGTGCGGCAGCCGGTCGGCGTGGTCGCCTGCATCACGCCGTTCAACTTCCCCGCGATGGTGCCGCTGTGGATGGTGACCACCGCGATCGCGGCGGGCAACGCGGTCATCCTCAAGCCGAGCGAACGCGATCCTTCGGCCGCCGTCTGGCTCGCTGACGCGTTCGCCGAGGCGGGCCTGCCGGCGGGCATCCTGAACGTCGTCCACGGCGACAAGGAGACGGTCGACGCGATTCTCGACGACGAGGTCATCCGCGCCGTCTCGTTCGTGGGGTCGACCCCGATCGCGAAGTACATCTACGCGCGTGCCGCCGAGCGGGGCAAGCGCGTTCAGGCGCTCGGCGGGGCCAAGAACCACATGATCGTCATGCCCGACGCCGACCTCGACGCCGCGGCCGATGCGGCGATCTCGGCCGGGTACGGTTCGGCGGGCGAGCGCTGCATGGCGATCTCGGTCGTCGTGGCCGTGGGAGGGATCGCCGACGACCTCGTCGCGAAGATCGCCGAGCGGATCCCCGCCGTCACGGTCGGCGACGGCACCGTTGCGGGCGTCGAGATGGGACCGCTCATCACCCGCGACGCGCTCGAGCGGGTCACGGGCTTCGTCGCGGGCGCCGCGGGGGAGGGCGCCCGTGTGGTCGTGGACGGTCGCGAGCTCCACACGGACGCAGGCGGCTTCTTCATCGGTCCCTCGCTCGTCGACGAGGTCGAGCCCGGTATGCGCGTCTACGACGAGGAGATCTTCGGACCGGTGCTCTCGGTCGTCCGCGTCGCGAGCTACGACGAGGCCGTCGCGATGGTCAACAGCAATCGGTACGCGAACGGCACCGCCGTTTTCACGCGCGACGGCAAGACCGCGCGTCAGTTCGAGTTCGACATCGAGGTCGGGATGGTGGGGATCAACGTGCCGATCCCGGTGCCGATCGGAGCGTTCTCGTTCGGCGGGTGGAAGGACTCTCTGTTCGGCGACACCCACATGTACGGTCCCGAGGCGTTCGAGTTCTACACGCGGCGCAAGGTCGTCACGACGCGCTGGCCCGACCCCAGCGAGAGCCAGATCAGCCTCGGTTTCCCTACGCACTAGGCTGGAGTCGTCCATCGGCTCTGAAGTTCCGGCGGTTCCGGCGGTTCCGGCAGTTCGGGAGGTTCGTATGACGGCACAGCCCGCCGAGCCCGTCCGCACCCTCGAGATCGAGCGTGCGTACGACGTCGACGAGGGCACGCCGATCCCCGACTGGACGGCGCTTCCCGGCGTCGCCTCGATCGGGCCGGCGGAGCCGCGCGCACTCGACGCGCGCTACCTCGACACGCCCGACGGCCGGCTCGCGGCGGCGCACTCCGCGCTGCGGCGGCGCAGCGGAGGCCCCGACGAGGGGTGGCATCTCAAGCAGGCGACGCGCGAGGGCCGGGTCGAGACGCACTGGCCGTTGGACGAGGTGCCGGATGCCGATGCCGACCCGGTCGTCCCGGATGAGGTGATCTCCGGGATCGCGCCGCTGGCGGCGCCCCCCTTCATCGTGCTCGCGCGCATTCGCAATGCGCGCATCGCTCACGCCCTGTGCGACGCGGACGGCGGCCTCGTCGCGGAGTTCGTCGACGATCACGTGCGTGCGCTCGATGCGCGCCGTGGCGCGGAGTCCTCGTGGCGGGAGTGGGAGCTCGAGCTGGGGCCGGCCGCGCCCGAGGACGAGCCCGGTCGCGCGGCGTTGTTCGCCGCCGCGGACGCCCTGGTCATCGCCGCGGGTGGCCGCGTCGCGGCATCCACGTCGAAGCTCGGCCGCGCGCTCGGGCAGTGAGGGCGCGGCCGAACCCGAGGTCAGCCCGGCCAGGGCTCGACCGGGAGGCGATCAGAGGTTGATCATGTGCCCGGCGAGGCCGTGGAAGGCCTCCTGCAGCGCCTCCGACAGCGTCGGGTGGGTGTGCACGTTCCGGGCCAGCTCCAGCGCCGTGAGGTCCCACTTCTGCGCGAGAGTCAACTCGGGCAGCAGTTCCGAGACGTCCGGTCCGATCAGGTGCCCGCCGACGAGTTCGAGGTGCTCGGCATCCGCGATGAGCTTGACGAAGCCGACCGGCTCGCCGAGGCCGTGCGCCTTGCCGTTGGCCATGAACGGGAATGTCGCGACCTTGTACTCGCGTCCGGTCTCCTTGTACTGCGCCTCGGTGTAACCGAAGGAGGCGACCTGCGGCGAGCAGAAGGTCGCGCGCGGCATGAAGCGGTAGTCGCCGAGGGTCTGGGTCTCGGCGCCGCCGATCGTCTCCGCTGCGACGACGGCCTGCGCCTCGGCGACGTGCGCGAGCTGGAGCTTGGCCGTGACGTCGCCGATCGCGTAGATGCCCTCCACGTTCGTGCGCATGTAGTCGTCGATGTCGATCGCGCCGCGCTCGGTGAGCTTCACGCCGGTGTTCTCCAGGCCGTAGCCCGTCACGTTCGGCGCGAAGCCGATCGACATGAGCACCTTGTCGGCCGTGACCTGGCCGGCTGCGCCGGTCTTGTTGTCGGTGTAGGTGACCGTCACAGACGATCCGGAGTCGACGACCGACTCGACCTTGGTCGACACGAGCAGGTCGACGCCGAGGTTCTTGTACTGCTTGGCGATCTCCTTCGAGACATCCGCGTCCTCGTTCGGCAGCGCCCGGTCGAGGAACTCGATGATCGTGACCTTCACGCCGTAGTTGGCCAGCACGTAGGCGAACTCCATGCCGATCGCGCCCGCCCCGACGATCGCGATCGACCCCGGCAGCTCGCGGGTGAGGATCTGTTCCTCGAACGTCACGACGTTCTGGCTGAGCGAGACGCCCGGCAGCAGGCGCACGGTCGAGCCGGTCGCGATGATGACGTTGTCGAACGTCACCTGCTCGGTGGACCCGTCAGTCTTCGTCACCGTGATCGCCTTGGGCCCGGTGAACGAGCCGCGACCCTCGTACTCGGTGACCTTGTTCTTCTTCATCAGGTAGTGGATGCCCTTGACGCGCCCGTCGGCGACGACGCGCGAGCGGTCCCACGCCTTGCCGAAGTCGATCGTGAACTCGCCCGAGATGCCGAAGAAGTCGGCCTTGTGCTTCAGGGTGTGGGCGATCTCGGCGTTCTTCAGCAGCGCCTTCGACGGGATGCAGCCGACGTTGAGGCACACACCGCCCCAGTACTTCTCTTCGATGATGGCGACCGACTGGCCTAGCTGCGCGGCGCGCACGGCCGCGACGTACCCACCAGGACCGGCACCGAGGACGACGACGTTGTAATGAGGCATGCCTCAAGCCTAGTCCTCGCGCGGGTGTCGCTTTCGAGCCAGAACCACGGTGAGAAGGATGCCGCCGGCCACGACGACGGCACCGCTAGCCCACAGGATCCAGGTGATGTCGGTAGCGACCGTCAGGGGGTCTTCATCGATCAGCGTCGCGGTCGGTGTCGAAGCGGTGTCCTCGCCGACCGTGAAGCTGAACTCGTCCGACACGGGGTGGCCGTCATGGGAGACGACGCGCCAGATGACCGTGACGGTGCCGGATGCCTCGCCCTCGAGCGCCTGGGTGAGTCGCGTGCCGTCCAGGACCGGATCGCCGGAGGTGAGGGATGTCCCGGCGGCATCGGTCACGACGACCTCGGTTGTGCCGGGCTCGTCGAGCAGGACGTCGCTGAAGGTGAGTGTGAGCTCGGCGGGCAGCTCGTCGAGGTGGGAACCGGCGGCGGGGTCCGACCCGATCAGCTCGTCGTGTGCCCACGCGGGGGAGGCGACGAGAGCGAGCGCGGCAACGAGCGCCGCGATCGCCGCGCGGCGGAAGCGGCTGCGACGGACCGTGTGAACCCCTTGTGATGACACTTTGACGAGCCTACGTGAGTCTGTCGGCGGCGCGCGGGTAGGGGTAGCGTGAACGACAGGCGGGCGGCCTGCGACAGGTGCCAGGTCCCGATGCCCGCAGTCAGAGGAACCTGAGCGGAAGTGGGTAGGGAAATGGACGCGATGATGATGGACGCGATGTCCGACGAGATGATGTCGATGGAGGGCATGCCTGCCATGGACATGGCGATGATGCAGGCGTGCATGGATGCCTGCTCTGCGTGCGAGCAGGCCTGTATGGTGTGCTCCACTCAGCTGATGGACTGCGCTCCGGCATGCATGAACTGCGCCGAGATGTGCAACACCATGATGCGCGCGATGCTGCGGATGCAGGGGATGACCCCCGCCGCGATGATGGCGATGCTCGATGCCTGCATCGCGATGTGCCAGATGTGCATGGACGAGTGCATGACGCACGCGGAGAGCAGCCCCGTGTGCAAGATGTGCGCCGATGCGTGCACGGCGTGCATGGATGCCTGCGCCGCCGTTCGCGGCGCGATGGTGACCGCCTGAGCGGTGTTGCTCGCGCTTACCGGAAGAGCGCGTTGAAGAGGCGTTCGCCGACGGCGAGCGCGTGATAGCGCCGGTGCACGGCGACGGGACTTCCCGGCTCGACCTCGGCCGCGGCGCCCGCGCCGTTCCACAGCGTGAGCAGAGCGCCGTCGAGCGTGTGCGCGACGATGTCGCCCCCCGCGGCATCCGCCGTCGTCACGATCGCGTCGACCCACTCCGACGGCGTGGCCGAGGCCAGCCGCGCCTGGATCAGGTGCACGGCGTGGCCCGGCGCGAACGACGAGCACGCGCCTCCGTGCACGCACATGCAGACCGCGTCCTGACGCACCGGTGCGGGCGTGAGACGGTTGCGCGGCGTGGACACGGCTGGCTCCTTCGGATCGACTGATCCTGAGCCTAGAGAGAGCTGCCGCGGGGTGCGCGGGGGTCGACATACGCCGCAACATTGCGCCGCGGATCCGGCGCCGGTGCGAGCCGTGCGGCGGGCTCCGGGTGTTCTCCGGGCGAAGCGATCGGTTAGGGTGAGGGAAGGGAGGAGGTCACGATGCACGACAGCGATCGCGACGCCGTGAACGGCGCCGTGAACAATGCGACGAACGGCGGTGCGGACATTCGCCGTGAAGGAGGCGCCGGTCACGGGGCCGACTCGACGCAGACGTTCGGGCACGACTCCGACCTGTCGTTCATCCCGTTCGGCAGCGAGCTGACCGAGGCCGAAGTCGCGGCGATCAACGCCCTGCCCGCCCGGGCGGCGCTCCTTCTCGTCCGGTCCGGCCCCACGGCGGGAGCGCGCTATCTGCTCGACACCGACGTGACGACCGTGGGTCGCCACCCCGAGGCAGACATCTTCTTCGACGATGTGACGGTCTCGCGTCGGCACGCCGAGATCACGCGGACCGGGGGATTCTTCGAGCTCATCGATCAGCGATCGCTCAACGGCAGCTACGTCAACGGCGAGCGCGTCGACCGTGCTGTGCTCGACGACGGCGCCGAAGTGCGCATCGGCAAGTTCCGGCTCAACTTCTTCGTCTCTCCCCTCGACCGCACGGGCGTGGCGGGAGGGTGACCGCGGCGGCGACTTCCCGCGGCCGGTCGTCGGCTGCGGGCCACCTCAGCATCGGGCAGGTGCTCGCGCGTCTGACCCCGGAATTCCCCGACCTCAGCGCCAGCAAGCTGCGCTACTTCGAGGAACAGGGCCTCGTCACGCCGTTGCGCACCGAGGCCGGATATCGCAAGTTCTCGTCCGCCGATGTCACACGGCTGCGCACCGCCTTGACGCTGCAGCGCGATCACGACTTCAAACTCGCCCGCATTCGCGAGTACCTCGACGCGCACGCGGGAGAGGCCGAGATCGCGCTGCCGCCGTCGATCCTCGAGGCGCCGCGCCGGTACCGTCGCGAAGAGCTGCTTGTGACGGCCGACGCGTCGGCATCGCTCCTGGATGCGGCGGTCAGCGCGGGCCTGATCGCCGCCGCCGAGAACTACGACGAGCGCGCTCTAACCCTGCTGCGCGCGCTGGTCGCGCTGGAGGCCCACGGCATCCAGCCGCGGCACTTCCGGAGCATGCGCCAGGCGGTGGAGCGCGAAGCGGCGCTCGTCGGCAGCGCGCTGACGCCGCTGATGCGACGCGCGGATGCCGCCTCGCGCGCACGCGCGCAGGAGCTGGCCCCCGAATTGCTGCGGCGGCTCGATGAGGTTCGGGCGGCCTTCCTCGCGACGGCGCTCGAGCGCCTCATGCCGTGACCGGCGCGCGACACGCCAGGGCCCGGATGGCGGATGTCGTTGCCGGTGGGGTCGGCCTCATCTACCGTGGAGTCACAGAACAGTGCGTCGGGAGGCGAAGATGAGCGCGCGAGACGTGCCCGGAGGTGGAAGCAGCGACGCGCGGTTCGGCACCGAGCTGCTGTTCACCGACGGCCTTCCGCAGATGGATGACGAGGTCGGGTATCGCGGTGCGATCGCGGCACGGGCCGCCGGAATCACCTACCGTCAGCTGGACTACTGGGCCCGCACCGAACTGGTCGAGCCGACCGTGCGCGGTGCGAAGGGGTCCGGATCGCAGCGACTCTACGGATTCCGCGACATCCTCGTCCTCAAGCTCGTCAAACGTCTGCTCGACACGGGCATCTCGTTGCAGCAGATCCGCACGGCTGTCGAGCAGCTGCGCGCCGCCGGCATCCGGGATCTGTCCGGGACGACCCTCATGAGCGACGGCGCGTCGGTCTATCTGTGCACGTCGGCGGACGAGGTGATCGACCTGGTCAGCCGCGGCCAGGGCGTTTTCGGCATCGCGGTCGGCAAGGTGCTGCACGAGGTGGAGTCGACGCTGGTGGAGTTCGACCCCCAGGTGCCCGACCCGGTCGACGAGCTCGCCGCCCGTCGCGCGCAGCGCTCCGCCTGAGCTCGTCGCTCCACGACCGGAATGCGCAACCGCCGTCGGCGGTGCCACGATCGAGCGCCGGAGAATCACCCGGGTGCCCCGCGCGCTCCGCAGGCGCGAGCCGACACCGGGTGAGATGGGGTGAGACGGTCAGGAGCGCTGTTCGTCGGGGGCGATGCGGCCGGTGCGCATGACGCGGTCCAGGAGCGCGTCGAAGTCGTTCGCGAGCTCCTGCGCGGAGTCTCCGGGCCAGATGTGCAGGGGCTTGGCGGCCCCCTGGGCCTGCTGCAGTGACGTGCGCTCGGGCAGCTGCGGTGAGAGCACGAGCGGTCCGAACATGTCGCGCAGCTCCTTGATGCGGAACTGGTGCTCGATCGACTGCGGTCGCACGCGATTGACGACGATGCCCAGCGGCTGCAGACGCGGCGACAGACCACGGCGGATCTCCTCGATCGCGCGCAGGGCGCGGTCGGCCGCCGCGACCGAGAACAGGCCCGGCTCGGTGACGACGATGACGCGGTCGGATGCCGCCCACGCGGTGCGCGTGAGGGCGTTCAGCGACGGGGCGCAGTCGATGAGGACGAGGTCGTATTCGGCTTCGATCGTGGCCAGGGCCTCCTCGAGCTTCCACACGTCGCGCACGGACGGGTGCGGCCCGTCGAAGTTGATGGCCGACGGGCTGCCGATCATGACATCGATCGTGCCCGCGTGCACCTTGGACCAACCGCTCGCTGTGATCGCCTGGCGGACCACCTTCTCCTTGGGGTTGGCGAGGACGTCGGCGACGTTGAGACGGCCGGCGACCTGGATGTCCATCCCCGTCGACACGTCGGACTGGGGGTCGAGGTCGACGACGAGAGTCCGTACACCCCGGGCGAACGCCGCCGAGGCGAGGCCGAGTGTCACGGTCGTCTTGCCGACACCCCCCTTGAGCGAGGAGATGGAGAGTACGTGCACGAGGCTCTACGTTACCGTCCCGTAGGCTGTGAGCACACTCAGGCCTTCCCGGCGTGTGATGATGCCCGCCGGTCTCTCTCCGAGAGGTGAGCATGTTCCGCAAGATCCTGGTCGCGAACCGTGGTGAGATCGCCATCCGGGGCTTCCGTGCGGCGTACGAGCTCGGCGCCCGCACCGTCGCGGTCTTCCCCTGGGAGGACCGCGGATCGCTGCACCGGCAGAAGGCCGACGAGTCCTACGAGATCGGGACACCGGGGCATCCGGTGCGCGCGTATCTGGACGTCGAGGAGATCGTCCGGGTCGCCGTCGCCGCCGGTGCCGACGCGATCTACCCGGGGTACGGGTTTCTGTCCGAGAACCCGTTGCTGGCCGCGCGCGCGGCCAGCAACGGCATCACCTTCATCGGGCCGCCGGCGACAGCGCTCGAGATGGCCGGCAACAAGGTGACGGCCAAAGAGCACGCGATCGCCGCAGGCGTGCCGGTGCTGCGATCGACCGCGGCATCCGACGACGTCGAGGCGCTCGTCGCGCAGGCGGGCGAGATCGGCTTCCCGATCTTCGTGAAGGCCGTCGCCGGCGGCGGCGGCCGCGGGATGCGCCGTGTCGAGACGGCGGCCGAGCTGCCGCCCGCGATCGCCGAGGCCTCCCGCGAAGCGGCGGCGGCCTTCGGCGACGGGCGAGTCTTCCTCGAACAGGCGGTGATCCGACCGCGCCATGTCGAGGTGCAGATCCTCGCCGACGCGACGGGGGAGACCGTCCACCTGTTCGAGCGCGACTGCTCGGTCCAGCGCCGCCACCAGAAGGTCGTCGAGATCGCGCCCGCACCGAATCTCGACCCCGAGATCCGCGACGCGCTGCACGCGCACGCCGTCGCGTTCGCGCGGTCGATCGGGTACGTCAACGCCGGCACCGCCGAGTTCCTGCTCGAGACGGCGGGGCCGCGCACCGGCGAGGTCGTCTTCATCGAGATGAACCCGCGGATCCAGGTCGAGCACACCGTCACCGAAGAGGTCACCGACGTCGACCTCGTGCAGTCGCAGATCCGGATCGCGGCGGGAGAGACGCTCGCACACCTCGGTCTGCACCAGCAGGACATCCAGCTGCGCGGCGCCGCGCTGCAGTGCCGCATCACGACGGAGGACCCTGCCCAGGGATTCCGCCCCGACACGGGGCGCATCACGACCTATCGGTCGCCCGGCGGCGCCGGTATCCGGCTCGACGGCGGGACGACAGCCGCCGGCTCTCAGATCAGCCCGCACTTCGACTCCATGCTCGCCAAGCTCACCTGCCGGGGGCGTGACTTCCCGGCGGCGGTCGCCCGCGCGAAGCGCGCGTTGGCCGAATACCGCATCCGCGGCGTCGCGACCAACATCCCGTTCCTGCGCGCCGTGCTGGCCGATCCCGCGTTCGTCGCCGGCGACGTCTCCACCTCCTTCATCGAGGAGCGTCCGCAGCTGCTGACGAGCAACCCGTCGCGGGACCGCGCGACGAAACTGCTGAACTGGCTCGCCGACGTCACCGTCAACCGGCCGTACGGTGAGAAGCCGCTGTCGGTGTCTCCCGGCAGCAAACTGCCGCAGATCGATCTGCTCTCTGCGCCCCCGCCCGGAAACCGCGATCTGCTGCGCGAGCTCGGCCCCGCAGGCTTCGCGCGCCGGCTGCGCGAGGCCACGGCCCTCGCCGTGACCGAGACGACCTTCCGCGACGCGCACCAGTCGCTGCTCGCGACGCGCGTGCGCACGCGCGACCTCGTGCGCATCGGGCCGCATGTCGCGCGCATGACGCCGGGGCTGCTGTCGGTGGAGGCGTGGGGTGGAGCGACGTATGACGTCGCGCTGCGGTTCCTCGCCGAAGACCCGTGGGAGCGCCTGGAGGCGCTCCGCGACGCGATGCCCAACATCCCTATCCAGATGCTGCTGCGCGGGCGGAACACGGTCGGCTACACGCCGCGCCCGACAGAGGTCACCGACGCGTTCGTGACCGAGGCCGCCGAAAGCGGCGTCGACATCTTCCGCATCTTCGACGCGCTCAACGACGTCGGGCAGATGCGCCCGGCGATCTCGGCGGTGCTCGAGACCGGTGCCGCGGTCGCGGAGGTCGCGCTCTGCTACACCTCCGACCTGCTCGACCCGGCCGAGAGTCTCTACACGCTCGACTACTACCTGCGTCTGGCCGACCAGATCACCGCCGCCGGGGCGCACGTCCTCGCGATCAAGGACATGGCGGGGCTCTTGCGCCCCGCGGCTGCAGCGAAGCTCGTGACCGCGCTGCGCGAGAGGTTCGACCTGCCCGTGCATGTGCACACCCACGACACCGCCGGAGGGCAGCTCGCGACGCTCCTCGCCGCGAGCGCGGCGGGAGCGGATGCTGTGGACGCCGCAGCCGCTCCGCTGGCCGGCACGACGAGCCAACCGTCCCTTTCCGCCCTCGTCGCGGCCCTCGCCCACACCGAGCGGGAGACGGAGCTGGATCTGCAGGCGGTCAGCGATCTCGAGCCGTACTGGGAGGCGGTGCGGCAGCTGTACCGTCCGTTCGAATCCGGGCTGCCCGGCCCGACGGGACGCGTCTACCACCACGAGATCCCGGGTGGGCAGCTGTCGAACCTGCGCCAGCAGGCGATCGCGCTGGGACTGGCCGACGACTTCGAGCAGATCGAGGACATGTATGCGGCGGCCGACCGCATCCTCGGGCGGCTTCCGAAGGTGACGCCGTCGTCGAAGGTCGTCGGCGACCTCGCGCTCGCGCTCGTCGCGGCCGGGGCCGACCCCGCCGACTTCGAACAGCATCCCGAGCACTACGACATCCCCGACTCGGTCGTCGGCTTCATGGCCGGGGAGCTCGGCGACCTGCCGGGCGGGTGGCCGGAGCCGTTCCGCACGAAGGTCCTCGCCGGGCGTGAGGCGAAGATCGAGATCCCCGCGTTGACGCCCGAGGAGCAGGAGGGCCTCGCGGGCGACGCCGCGACCCGCAGGCGCACCCTCAACCGGCTGCTGTTCCCCGGGCCCGCGAAGCAGTTCGAGGAGACGCGCGAGACCTACGGCGATCTGTCGGCGCTGGGCACGCCGGACTACCTCTACGGCCTGGGACCCGGCGAGGAGCACATCGCCGAGATCGACCCCGGCGTTCAGCTCTACGTCGGCCTGGAGGCGATCGGCGAGCCGGATGCCGCGGGCATGCGCACCGTCATGACGACCCTCAACGGACAGCTCCGCCCCGTGTGGGTGCGCGACCGCTCGATCATCGTCGACAAGGTCGCCACGGAGAAGGCCGACACCACCAGGCCCGGACAGGTCGCGGCCCCGTTCGCAGGCGTCGTCACGATCACGGCGGCTGCGGGTGACCGCGTTCGTGCCGGGCAGCCGGTGGCATCCATCGAAGCGATGAAGATGGAGGCCGCCATCACGGCGCCTGTCGAGGGAGTCGTGGAAAGGCTTGCGATCGGGCCGACGGCCCCGGTCGAAGCGGGGGACCTTTTGCTCGTGATCCGGCCCGCCGACTAGCCTGGGTCCGGATGCGCCGAGCATCCCAGAGCATGGGGTGTGACCAGCAGCAGCGTCCCAGGGCGGTAGAGGACCAGGGCAGCAGCGCACCAGGGCAGCAGCGCACCAGGGCAGCAGCGCACCAGGGCAGCAGCGCACCAGAGCACCAGAGCACCAGAGCACCAGAGCACCAGAGCACCAGGGGGGAGTGGACACGTGGCGTCTGAGCGTTACGACAACGAGGCCGACGACAACGGCATCCTCGCGAACACGGGGGGCATCGACACGACCGGGATCGGCATCGGCGAGGTGACGGCCCACCTCGACGTGAGCCTGCCCTCGCCGGTGGACGACGACCTCGTCGACGACGACGTGGTCGTCGACGAGGCACCCGTCACGAATGCGGTGCCCTCCGTGGATGCCTCGCCCGCCCTCGCGCGCACGCCGGGCAGCACGGTCGCGCCACGCTCCGGGGCGGCAGTCGCGCCGCACGATCGTCTGCGCCCGCGCACGTCGGAGATCACGCTGCAGTCTCGTCGCCTGGGCGACCTCGGCGCAGACCGGGAGAGCTCCGATCTGCTGACCGCCGAACGACTGGTCGACCCCGCGCGCGTCGTGCGGCCCGAGCCGGAGGGCGCGTGGCGCCAGTTCGTCTACACCGTCTCCGGCCGCCGGATCAACCTCGGCGACGGCAAGCGCGTCCAGGCACGAAAAGCGCTCGACCTCCGCATCGGGGCCCCGCTTGCCGGCGGGGCGAAGTTCGTGCCGGTGCTGTCGCGCAAGGGCGGTGTCGGCAAGACCACCGTCACGACGCTCGTCGGGATGGCGCTCGCCGACACCCGCGAAGACCGCATCATCGCGATCGACGCGAACCCCGATCGTGGCACTCTCGCCGAGCGCATCGGTCGCGCCAGCGGCAGGACCGTGCGCGACCTTGTGCGTGTGCATGGAGAAGTGCGCGGATTCAACGACATCTCGCAGATCGTCGCGCGCGACAGCACGCGGCTCGACGTGATCGCCTCCGACACCGACCCGCACGTGTCCGAGGCGTTCAGCGATCGTGACTATCAGGAGGTCGCGGACGTCGCCGCGCACTACTACTCGATCGTGCTCACCGACACCGGAACCGGGATCGTCCACTCGGTCATGGATGCCACGCTGCAGCGTGCCGACGAGCTCATCGTCGTCGCAGGGATGAGCGTGGACGAAGCCCGTCTGGCATCCGAGACGCTCACCTGGCTGGAGTCGAACGGCTACGCCGACCGTGTGCGTTCGGCGATCGTCGTGCTCAACTGCGCCCGCCCGGGGGAACCGCTCGTGCGTCCCGACGAGCTCGTCGCGCACTTCCGCACGCGCGTGCGATCGGTCGTACGGGTTCCGTACGACCCGCACATCGCGCTCGGGAGCGCCATCTCGTTCCGTGATCTGTTGCCCGAAACCCGTGAGGCGGCCCGGCAGCTCGCGGCCGTCGTCGTCGAGGGGCTGCGCGCCCCGGCCGCCGTCTGATGGCCGTCCGCACCATCCGCCTCTTCGGCGACCCCGTCCTGCGCGCGGTGAGCGCGCCGATCGAGGAGATCGACGACGGCATCCGGGCGCTCGTGCGTGACCTGATCGACAGCGTCGAGCTGCCGGGGCGGGCCGGCGTCGCGGCTCCCCAGATCGGTGTGGGCCTGCGCGCCTTCAGCTACAACATCGACGGTGACATCGGGTATGTACTCAACCCCGTGCTCGTGGAGGTGCGCGGCGAGCCCGCCCCCGTCGGTGAGGGATGCCTCTCGGTGCCGGGCGTGTGGCACGAAGCACTCCGGCACCCGTGGGCGAAGGTGACGGGTATCGACCTGGACGGCGCCCCGGTCGTCCTCGAGGGCGAGGGGCTGCTCGCGCAGGCGCTGCAACATGAGACCGACCACCTCGACGGGACGCTCTTCCTCTCCCGGCTGACCCCTGAAGACCGCCGCGCCGCGATGCGCGAGATCCGCGAGAGCTCCTGGTTCTGACGGCATGCCCGCGGGTGTGGTGGCCGATCCGACATGCCCGGCCCGCGCAGCCAGGCCCTCGCCGGGGTCGATGTAGACAAAAGTATCCGGCGTGTCGCGGCCGGCGGATGGTATTCAGGTTAGGGGAACGAACGCCGTCCGTCCCCCCGGAGTTTCAGATCGGGTCCACCCGCCTCGGGCGACGCCTTCGCATCGCGTCGGTGGCCGTATCGGTCTTCATGCCGATGATCACCGGAGCTCAGCCTGTTCCCGCGCCCCGCGCCCCGCGCCCCGATAAAGTCTCCGACGATGCCCTCTCACCATCGCGCCGTCCCCTCCCAGGTCGCCACCCATGTCGTCATCTGGGCGCTCGGCGCTGCCGTGATCGCGGTCGCCGCAGTGCTCGTCGTGGGGATCACGACGAGCTGGTTCCGCGTCTCCACCTCCCGCGCCCCGCGACCGGGCGACCAGTTCGTCGTCCTGGATGAGACGAGCGCCGCGACCGCGGCGGGGGCCGGCTCGGAATCGTCGGGCACCGTGGCATCCACCCCCACGGCCGAAGACGAGCTCGCCGCCGCGCAGTACCTCGCGGCGCAGCCGACCGCGTACTGGCTGACGCCCGAGCGTGACCCGATCGGCGCGGTCGGCGCGCGCGTGACCGACCTCGCGTCCGAGGCGCGTGCGCAGGATGCCACGCTCGTGCTCGTCGTCTACGGACTGCCCGAGCGGGACTGCGGCGCGTACTCGGCAGGCGGCCTGGACACCGCGGACTACCCGGTGTGGATCGACGAGATCTCGGCGGCGCTCGCCGAGGCATCCGACGTCCGCGCCGTCGTCGTGCTCGAGCCCGACAGCCTCGCGCTGGCGACCGAGTGCGGCAACCTCGACGACCGTGTGGCGCAGTTGCAGTCGGCGATCGCCACGCTGCAGCGCGAGGACACGTGGATCTACCTCGACGGCGGCCACTCGAACTGGCATCCGGCGACCGAGACGGCTGAGCTGCTCGCAGCGGTCGGGCTCGACGGCGTGCGCGGATTCAGCGTCAACGTGTCGAACTTCAACACGACGGATGCCGAGACGACCTATGCCCATGCGGTCGTCGCGGCCCTCGAGGCGCGCGGCGTGACCGCGGACGTTCACGCCGTCATCGACACCTCGCGCAATGGCGCGGGGTCGACCGGCCAATGGTGCAACCCATCCGGGAGGCGGGTGGGCGCGGTATCCGGCGCCGTCGGCGACGACGTCGTCGACACCAATCTGTGGATCAAACCGCCGGGTGAGAGCGACGGCACCTGCAACGGTGGTCCCGCCGCGGGAGTGTGGTGGCCCGCCGCCGCGGTGGAGCTCACGCAGGATGTGCGTGGCTGACATGCCTGGTACCTCATGCAGGATGGTACGAGGTCGAGACGAGGAGGGACGATGAGTACCGAAGAAGTGACGCCGAAGACGGCGGTCGTGATAGAGGACGACGCGGATGTGCGCCATATGCTTGCGGAGGTGCTCGAGTCGGCGGGGTTTTCGACCGTCTCGGTCGGCAACGGGATCGATGGCGTGCGCGCCGTCGAGACCTATCAGCCCCTCGTGACGACACTCGACGTGCACCTGCCGGGCATCGACGGACTCGAGGCGGCGAGGCGCATCCGCGCGCGCAGCGACACCTACATCATCATGCTGACGGGTCAGGCCGAGGAGGCGGACATCGTGATGGGGCTCGCCGCAGGCGCGGACGATTTCATCGCGAAGCCGTTCCGCCCCCGCGAGCTGCGCGCCCGCGTTGAGGCGATGCTGCGCCGCCCGCGCGCCGCCGCGCCCGAGGCGCCGCCCGCGGCGCCGGTGCAGGACCGTGTGGGTCCGTCGATCCCGACCCGTTCGGTCTCGCCCGAGACCGTCACCGTGAACACGATCGCCGCCGCCGCGGCGGGAGCGCTCGCCGCGGGAGGGGCGGACGACCTCGTCGTGATCAGCGCTCCGCTGCGCCCCACTTCCGACCCCGAGACATGGCTCACGCACCGTGATCTCGAACTCGAGCCCGAAACGCGCATATGCCGCATGGGGGAGCGCGAGCTCGAGCTGACCCGCACCGAGTTCGACCTGCTCGCGACGCTCCTGGAGTCCAAGCGGCGCGTGCGCAGCAAGGCCGACCTGGCGCTCGTGCTGCGCGGCGAGTCGTATGTCACGACGTACTTCGTCGGGGATGCCGACAAGCGCGCGGTCGAGGCCCACATGACCAACCTGCGCCGCAAGCTGGGCGACGACCCCTCCCACCCCCGTTACATCGAGACCGTCCGCGGTGTCGGCTACCGCCTCACCTCAGAGCTCTAGCCCCCCGTCTCGCCCTGCGCCTGGCCCGCGAGTCACCAGCATCCTTGCGAGTCACCAGGACTCTCGCGCGAGCCGCTTGGTGACTCGCGCGAGGCGTGGTGATTCGCGGGGGCGACGCGGAGGCGAGCGGGGTGGATGCGGAGCCTCCTCCCCAGGTGGGGGATTTTGGAAGTTGTCCACGGAAGGGGGCGGGGAGGCTCCGGCGCGGGGCGAGGCATCCCATTCTGGTGCGATGAAGCCCTCAGATGCGCTGCCGACCCTCCGCACGCGCGCTCAGCTCGACGCCCGAGGCGCGGGCGGACGCGCGCTCGATCGATCCCTCGCGGCGAAGACCACGGTGCGCGTCGCGACCGGGTGGTACGCCAGCGGCGATGTGTGGCGGGCGGAGTATGCCGAGGGGCGCCACCTGCTGCGCGTGGCCGCGACCTTCACCCGCGTCAGCGCGGACGCGGTCGCGATCCTCGTCTCGGCGGCCGTGCTGCACGGTCTGCCGCTGTGGCGGATCGAGCCGCGGCGCGTGCATCTGGCCGGTCCTCGGCTGAACGGCCAGACGGCCGTTGACGGCGCCGATGTGGCTCGGCATCGGATCGCCATCCCGAACCCGGACATCGTGACGATCGCAGGCATCCGCTGCACGTCGCTGGCGCGGACGACGGCCGATCTGCTGTGCCGCTTCGACGCGGTGCGCGGCCTCGCCGTCGCGGATGCCGCGCTTCGGGTGGTCGCCTGGAACGCGCAGGCACGCACGTACGACGAGCACGCGGCCGAGGCGCTGCGCGCGCAGATCGCGTCCCGGCTGCGGCCGGGGTCTCGGGGCGTGAAGCTCGCCCGCTCCGTGCTGGAATTGGCCGACGGACGCTCCGAGAACGCCGGTGAGAGTGCGAGCCGCATGCTGCTGATCCAGCTCGGGTTCGCGCCGCCGCGCGTGCAGGTCGCCCTTCCGGCGCAACGCTCGGGCTTCTTCTATGTCGACTTCGGCATCGATGACGCGGGCGCCTGGGGAGAGTACGACGGCGACGTCAAGTACACGGATGCCTCGCTGCGCAGGCCGGGTCAGGATGCCGCAGACGTCGTGCTCGCCGAGAAGGAGCGGGAGGACTGGATCCGCGCGACCACCCACCGCGGCTTCGCGCGGTGGGGCTCGAAGCACCTGGCACTCGATACTCTCGGCGCACGGCTGGCGGCGTTCCAGGTCTTTCCCCCGCGCTGACCCGCTTGCTCGCCCCGCCTGGCCTCGCCCCGCCCGCCCGCCCGGTCCGCGAATCACCAGCTCGTTGGCGAGTCACCAGTTCGTTTGCGCGCGGATGCTGGTGACTCGCGAGAGACCTGGTGACTCGCGAGGAGAGGTGAGGAGGCGAGGCGGCGGGGGCTCAGACCTTGTAGCCGTGCTGGCGGCGGATCAGCTTGAGGAACATCGAGAGAGTCTGGGTGACGGTGATCACTCCGACGATCGGCCATCCGATCCAGAGGATCGTCGACTGGAGCATCACCGGCAGCATCGTCCAGACAACGGTCACAGCGACCGCGACGGCCAGCACGATCAACAGCGGCACCCAGTGCCCGTTGCCGCCGCCGCGCTCGGCCTTGGCCTGCAGCGCCCAGTTGTCGACCTTCTTGTGCGAGAGGAACCGCGCCCACGACCGCAGAAAGTGACTGATGCGCACCCACATGTACACCTCGGCGGGCACGATCAGCACCGCGAACAGCACGTCGTTCGCGTCGCGCTCCTTCATCGACGATGCGATCCGCAGGTTCAGCAGCACGGCGATCACCGGCGGGACCAGCCACCACGGGGAGAACACGAACGCCCCGATCGACAGCGACCCGGCCAGCAACGTCAGGAACGCGAGCCGCACGAAGAAGTTGGTCAGCATCGAGAGATTCTCCAGCCACCGCAGTCGCAGGTTCGGGTGGAACGGCTGCCCCTTCGTGTCGCCGCGTTGCCCGGGCCACATCAGCTCGATCGCGCCATAGGTCCACTTCACCTGCTGCGCATCCAGACCGCGCAGTGTCGTCATGCCGCCCACGTGCGCCCGTGCGAGCGGGTTGATCTTGGTGAGGTAGCCAGCGCTCTTGATCTGCAGCGACAGCAGCGAGTCCTCGACCTCACTGTCCTTGACCCAGGGCGTGGACTGGTGGTTCTCACGCATGACCTCGCGCAGCGCCTTCGTCGAGAAGATCGAGAGCTGCCCGCCGAGCACCGCCATGTTGCGTCCGCGCAGCAGGTTCTGCATGTTGAACGCCGCGAACTGCGAGCGCTGACCGGCGACGAGAAACTTCGCGATGCCGCCGTGGATCTGCTTGTCGTCGATCGTGTACACCGCAGAGATCCCGCCGATGCGGGTGTCGGAGATCGCCTCGGACTCCAGGTACTCCACGGCGCGCGCGTCGGCGACCGTGTCGCCGTCGACGCCCAGCAGATACTCGTATCCCTCGACGAGGGCGTAGCCGTAGTTGAGCGCCCCGACCTTCTTGTCGGGGTTCTTGCCGATGTCGTGCACGAAGACCTCGGTGAACTGCGACCCGAGCTCGGTGTGCACCTCGTGCGGACCCGCGTAGCGCGCGGCGACGCGCACCGTGGCATCCGTCGTGTTGTTGACGACGACGTGGATGACGTCCGGGACGCGCGTCTGTCCGAGCAAGCCCTCGATCACCGCGGCGATCGACTCCTCCTCGTTGTATGCCGGGATGACGCAGCCGATGGTCGATCGGTGTGTCGTCTCATCGCCGAGCACCGACTCGAAGTCTTCGGGGAAGTGGTTGTCCGTGGCGGGACCCTCGGTGCTCAGTTGGTCGAGGGCAATTCGGTCGGTGGGGCGCACGAGGTCGCGAGAGATGTCGATCACGGCATCCACTGTCGCCGGTCGACCGCAACGCACGCACGGCGATCCCGAGAGCGCAGCGCAAGGTTTCCGCAAGAAATCCCCAGAAGACGGCGGCGGGATGCCGCGCGAGCGCCGATACGCTCGAGGTATGACCTCCGATGCCGTGCGCCCTCCGCGCGGCACGGTGCGTGCGTCAGCGCGCACGCGTTCGATCTGGCTGTGGCAGCTCTCGATCGCGGCGGTCCTGGTCATCATCGCCCTCGCGATCCTCGCGCTCGAGCCGTCGTTGCTGGCCGAGCCGACGACGGAAGCCGGGGCCATCGCGATCATCGTGCTCACTGGTGCGACCCTCGTCACGCCGTGGCACCGCCTCCCCCGCACCGTCGTGGCTCTCGTGCCGATCTCCGACGTGCTCGCGATCGGGCTTCTCGCCTACGGCGGCGACCTGCGCCTCGGCTTCCTCTGGGTCTTCCCGGTCGCGTGGATCGCGTCGTACTACCGCCTCGGCTGGATGATCGGCGCCCTCGGCCTCGTCGGGGCGATCATCGTGCTCGACACGCTGACGCACGACCCGAGCGTCGACAGCACGCTGCGCTTTCTCGTCGTGCTGCTCTCGCTGACGTTCATCTCGATCACCATGTTCAACAGCGCGCTCCGATCGCACGCCTTCACACGCCTGCTGCGCCGGCAGAGCGAGCGTCTCGAGACGACCCTCGAGCGCGTGCGCGCGCAGGAGCGCCGCGTCAACCAGATGCTCAACGGCCTCGACTCGGCGGTCGCGCACATCGACCGCGAGGGCCGGCTGGTCGGCGTCAACGACGCCTACCTGTCGCTTTACGGCATCGACCCGCGCGAGCCTTCGCGACCGCCCACGTCGATCGAGTACGACAGCCGCGGCGGCACGGCCCTGCGCCAGCACGACCGGCCCGCCACCCGCGCCGCGCGCGGTGAGCTGTTCTCTGACGAGCGGCTGTGGCTGTTCGACGCCGAGGGGCGGTGGCACATCATCTCGGCATCCACTCGGGAACTCGACAACGGGCCGAGCGAGTCGCCGACGACGCTGCTGGTCATCCGCGACATCACGGAGGCCGTCGAGGCCGAATCGGCCCGCCGCACGCTCGCGACCACCGTGACGCACGAGCTCGCCAACCCGCTCACCGCGATCGTCGGGTACACCGACCTGCTGCTCGAGGAGGATCTGCCCCCGCGCAGCCGCGAGCGCCTCGAGCTGATCGAGGCGGCCGGTCAGCGCATGGAGCGCCTCATCGCCGAGGTGCTGCGCCAGGGCGGCCGCGACGCCCGGGGCGACGAGCCGCGCCGCCGCATCGACGCACGCACGCTGCTCGTGGCCACCGTCGAGTCGTTCATCCCTGCCGCGATCGCCGGCGATGTCGCGCTCGCGCTCCAGCCGGGGCCTGCGGTGCCGATCGTGGCGGATGCCTTCCGCCTGCGCCAGGTGTTCGACAATCTCGTGAGCAACGCCGTCAAGTACACGCCGCGGGCGGGTGAGGTCGAGGTCACCCTCACGGCGCAGGGCACGGATGCCGTGGTCACGATCCGCGACACGGGCATCGGCATCGCCCCGCAGGACCTGCCGCTGATCTTCGACGACTACTTCCGTGCCGAGACCGCACGCGACGCGGGCCTTCCGGGAACGGGTCTCGGCATGGGCATCTCGCGGTCGATCGTCGAGCAGCACGGCGGTGCTCTCGAGGTCGCGAGTGAGCCAGAGGCGGGCACGACGGTGACGGTGCGGATGCCGCTGGCATCCGCACGCACGGAGGAGGATGGACATGAGTGAGCTCGAGCTCGCGCCGGTCGTCGTGTCGACGATCTGCACGATCTGCATGATCGGTCTGGGGTTCTTGTACCGGCCGAGCCGGGCGACGCTGGTGTGGTCGCTGACGTTCGTGCTCGTGATGGTGTGCACGTACGTCGCTATGATCGCGACGCAGACCGACGACGGGGCACTGCATGTCGGCGCGACGGGCGCCCTGTTGGTGGCGCCCGCGCTGATCTGGTCGGGTCTGCGTGCGCACCGCGGCGCGCGCGGGAACGAGTGGATCGGCGTGATCTCGGCGCTCGCGCTCTCGTTCGCCCTGCCCGTCTCCAGCGAAACGGATGCCTACCCGTGGGTCTTCCGCGTCGCTTTCGCGGCGACCGCGGCCTTCGCCGCCCTCGCGGTCGTCGAGCTCATGCGCCGTCCCGACCGCGGGGGCGGCACGTCGATGCCACTCACGGTGTTCTCGGTCGGGCTCGTCTCGGTCGCGCTCGTGAGCCTCGTCGCGGGGGTGATCATCCCGGCCGAGGATCCCCTCGAGGCGTTCGCGTTCCTGCGCGCCGTCAACGCGCTCGGCCTGCTCGCCTACCTGGTGTGTGTGCTGATCTCGCTGCTGTTCATCGCGCGCGGCGGCACCGCCGGCGGCAGCGGCCACGACACGTTCCGTGAGGTCGCAGCCGACCGGCTCGCGCGCGCGCATCGCGTCGGCGAACGCTCCTGGGCGCTGGTCTACGTGCAGCTCGACGACGCCGACGACCTGCGTACGATCGCGGGCGACGCCGGGTTCACGGCACTGAGCGAGCGCCTGCGCTCCGACATCGTCGAGCAGTTCCCCACCGAGGCCGATATCGGACGTCTTGGCCCCGCCGGGTACGTCGTTCTCGTCTCGCAGCCGACGGCGGTCATCCGTGACCGGGTGCGCACGCTGCTGCGCACCGTCACGACGCCGCAGAATGACACGCGGGTCGGCGCCTCGGCATCCGTCGGCTGGGCGGGTGTCACGGAGTACGGCTACGACCTCGACGCACTCGTCGAGGCCGCCCGTGCGGCGGCGGATCGCGCCGCGGAGGCGGGCGGCGACCGGTGGGAGCGCGCACGCGGTTGAGCGCCCGTCGCCGCCTACGGGACGATCGCCACGGTCAGGGTGTCGGTCGCGGTCTGCTTCGCGTACTCGGTCGACGTCGGCGTCGTCTGCACGAGGAAGTCGAAGCTGAACTCGAGTGTCACGAAGGTCGCCTCGGCGGGCACCGATCCGATCGTGAACTGCTGCGAGTAGCTGTACGGGTCGAGCACGAGGTAACCGGGTGAGGTGGTCGCCTGGTCGATCTGCGCGTCGAGCGGGTCGAGCGACCCGCTCGCGTTGCCGGGGACGGCCGTCATGGTCGCTTGCTGCAGGTAGACCTTCTGCCCGTCATCGGGGGTCACGGTCGTCACGAGCGAGAGCTTGACGGTTTTGAGCGACGACGCGGTCCACTGGTCCATGGGCAGCTCCGACCAGTAGTCCACGGTCGCCGTGACCGAACCCGCCGTCAGGGTGCGCTGCGTCGACCCTCCCGACAAGTCGTTGGACACCGAGGTCGAGAGAGTCGTGGTCGTCGTGCTCGATGGCGTCGCATCGCTTCCCCAGGGCGGCGTGCCGCAGCCGGTGAGCGCCGCGGCGAGGGCCGCGGTCGCGGCGAGCGCGCAGATCGTCGTGCGCCTGATCATGCTTCCCCTGTTCCTCCGAGTGCCTCTCATGCCGTGCGCACGATCCGCTGCAGCATGGTCCACCACGGATCACCGTGGCCTCGCCGTGGCCTCGCCGAGATCCGTGGGCTCACCGTGCGCGACCGTGTTGTTCCGCGACAGTCTAGAGCGCGCGGACGGGCGGCGTGTGCGATAGCGATCGACGCGGCCCAACAGCGGGACCCGCGCGTCTGGCACAATCAGACCAGCACCACACGCACCGAGGGAGAGAGAGCCATGTCCGAGCCTGCCGCGGGTCCGACCGCGGTGGTCGTCGACGATGACGACGATGTACGCGACCTGCTCGTCCAGATGCTCTCGGACGCGGGGTTCACCGTTTTCGCCGTTGACAACGGCCTGGCCGGGGTGGATGCCGTGATCGCCCACGACCCCGACATCACCACCCTCGACGTCAACATGCCGGGCATCGACGGCTTCGAGACCGCGCGGCGCATCCGGGAGCGCAGCGACACCTACATCATGCTGATCACGGCGCTGACCGAAGAGTCTGACGCTGCGCGCGGCCTGCGTGCGGGCGCCGACGATGTCGTGACCAAGCCCTTCCGCGCGCGTGAGCTGCGGGCCCGGTTCCTCTCCGCGCAGCGCCACCGGCCGCACAGCAGCGAGGCGGAGGGCCGCCCTGCGTCTCCGTGACGGAGCTACACGTCAGCCGAGCGGGACGTTGGTCGTCGTGACGGGGGTCGCGTCGTAGAGCTCGGCGACGGCATCCGCGAAATCGTCCAGGATGACGCTCCGTTTGATGCTCAGCTTGGGGGTGAGGTGACCGCTGGCCTCGGTCCACTCGGCGTCGAGGATCGCGAACTTGCGGATCGACTCGGCCCGCGAGACGTTCTTGTTGGCCAGGTCGATGGCTGCCTGCACCTCGGCGCGCACCTTCGGGTTCTTCGCCGCCTCGGCCAGCGGCATGTCCGCAGGAAGGCCGTTGTTCGCCAGCCACGTCGGCAGCATCTCCGTGTCGAGGGTCACCAGGGCGCCGATGAAGGGCTTCTGGTCGCCGACGACGACGACCTGACCGACGACCGGGTTGGCCCGGATCGGGTCCTCGAGCACGGCCGGGGCGACGTTCTTGCCGCCGGCTGTGACGATGATCTCCTTCTTGCGACCGGTGATCGTGAGGAACCCGTCGTCGTCGAACGAGCCGAGGTCGCCCGTTCTGAACCAGCCGTCGTCGAAAGCGGCGGCGGTGGCCTCGGGGTTGCGCCAGTACTCCTTGAAGACGTTGATGCCGCGCACCTCGATCTCGCCGTCGGCGGCGAGGCGGATGCCGACGCCGGGAAGCGCCGGGCCCACCGTGCCGATCTTCGAGGCGGTGGCGAGGTTGACGGTCGCGGGCGCCGTCGTCTCGGTGAGTCCGTAGCCTTCCAGGATCGTCACGCCCAGGCTGTGGAAGAAGTGGCCGAGCCGCGCACCGAGGGGAGCTGACCCCGACACCGCGTAGGTCACGCGACCGCCCATCGCCTCGCGGAGCTTGCCGTAGACGAGCTTGTCGAACACGGCGAAGGCGATCTTCGTGCCCAGGGGCACCTTCTTGCCGTCCTGCAGCAGCGTCGAGCGCTCCACGGCGACGCGCGCCGCGGCGCGGAAGATCTTGCCCTTGCCACCGGCCTCGGCCTTCTGCTGGGCGGAGTTGTACACCTTCTCGAAGACGCGGGGCACCGCGAGCAGGAACGTCGGCCGGAACGATCCCAGGGCGGGCAGCAGCTGCTTCGTGTCGGGCTGATGCCCGGTCTTGACGCCCGCATGCACCGCGAGGATCGAGATGAAGCGCGCGAAGACGTGCGCCGTCGTGATGAACAGGAGCGTCGAGGCGCCGGGAGCGTTGACGACCTCGGCGAGGGCGACGGCGGAGTTCCGGGCGAGCTCGACGAAGTTGCTGTGCGTCAGGACGCAGCCCTTGGGGCGGCCGGTCGAGCCCGACGTGTAGATCAGCGTCGCGATGTCGGAGCCGACCGCGATCCGTCGGCGGCGCTCGATCTCCGCGTCGGTCACATCGACCCCGCGTGCGCGGAGTGTGTCGAGGGCGCCGGATGCCATGCTCCACACCTCCCGCACGAGCGGCAGCTCCTCGAGGACCTCGGCGACGCGGTCGGCGTGCTCGGCGGACTCCACGAGCACCGAGGTCGCGCCCGAGTCGGAGACGATCCAGCTGATCTGCGCGGCCGAGCTGGTCTCGTAGACGGGCACCATGACGGCAGCGGCGAAGAAGAGCGCGAAGTCGACGAGGGTCCACTCGTAGGTGGTGCGGGCGAGGAACGCGACCTTGTCCCCGGGCTGGATGCCGGCGGCGACGAAGCCCTTGGCGAGCGCGATCACGTCGCGCTCGAACGCGGCGGCCGAGATCTCCCGCCAGCCGCCGCCGGCGGAGGTGTCGGGGACGGCGAACAGCGGGAGCGAGGGAGTGGCCTTGACGCGCTCCACGAGCAGGTCGGCGATGTTCGCGGACGGATCGGCGGGCACGATCGCGGGGACATCGAACCGGGCGGACGATTGCGCATCGGCGCTCATGGGCGGCAACTCCTTCGGTACCGGGCGGCGTCGGATGAGACGAGTTGGGATCGAGTCTAATTGTTCGTGACACGGAGCCCTGGGGCCCGTGCCGCCACGTCAGAGGTGTCGAGCGTGCCCGTGGGACCGTGTTGTCCACACTAGACTCTCGGATGCCGGGGCGCCGGTGAGCCACGGGAGCGCGCATTGTTCTATTGGGTGATGAAATACATCGTGATCGGCCCGATCGTGAAGGCGATCTTCCGGCCGTGGATCGTCGGGCGCTCGAACGTCCCCGCCGCGGGAGCGGCGATCCTCGCGAGCAATCACCTCTCGGTGAGCGACTCGATCTTCCTGCCGCTCATGATCGACCGCCCGATGACCTTCCTCGCCAAGAGCGACTACTTCACAGGCACGGGGCTCAGGGGCTGGGCGACCCGCATGTTCATGAAGGCGTCGGGACAGATCCCGATCGACCGCACCGGCGGCAAGGCCTCAGAGAACTCGCTCAACACGGGGCTGCAGGTGCTCGGGCGCGGGGACTTGCTGGGCATCTATCCGGAGGGCACGCGCAGCCCCGACGGCAAGCTGTATCGCGGGCGGACGGGGCTGGCGCGGATGGCGTTGGAGGCGAAGGTGCCCGTTGTGCCGGTCGTGATGGTCGACACCGACGCGATCATGCCGATCGGGCGCACGATCCCGCGGATCGGGCGCGTCGGCGTCGTGATCGGCGAGCCGCTGGACTTCTCGCGGTTCGCGGGGATGGAATCCGATCGATACATCCTGCGATCGGTCACCGATGAGATCATCGTCGCACTGCAACGACTGGGCGAGCAGCGGTACGAGGACGTCTATGCATCGACCGTGAAGGAGCGCCGAGCGAGCTGAACGGCGACCGCACGGTATCCGGCGCCACGCCGCGTCGGTGGAATGGGGGGGCGGGACGGTGGCCGCTGCTCGTCAGTAGAATGATCGGATGCCCGTTCTGCATGCCGATCTGGATCATTGGCGCACGCTTCCGATAAAACAGCAGCCGACCTGGAGCGACCCCGACGCCGTGGCCGCCGTCTCCGCCGAGATCGCGACGCTGCCGCCGCTCGTTTTCGCCGGTGAGGTCGACCTTCTCCGCGACCGTCTCGCGCGCGCCGCCGCGGGAAAGGCCTTCCTGCTGCAGGGCGGCGACTGCGCCGAGACCTTCGCGGGCGCCACGGCGGTGCAGATCCGCAACCGCATCAAGACCGTGCTGCAGATGGCGGTCGTGCTCACCTACGGCGCGTCGATGCCGGTCGTGAAGATGGGGCGGATGGCGGGACAGTTCGCCAAGCCTCGCTCTTCCGACACCGAGACGCGCGGCGACGTGACGCTGCCGGCGTACCGCGGCGACATCGTCAACGGCTTCGACTTCACGGCGGCCTCGCGCACGGCCGACCCGCAGCGTCTGCTGAAGGGGTACCACACCGCGGCATCCACCATCAATCTCATCCGCGCGTTCACACAGGGCGGGTTCGCGGACCTGCGCGAAGTGCACTCGTGGAACAAGGGCTTCGCGCAGAACCCCGCGAACCAGCAGTACGAGCGCCTCGCGACCGAGATCGACCGGGCCATCAAGTTCATGGCCGCCGCGGGCGCCGACTTCGACGAGCTCAAGCGCGTCGAGTTCTACACCGGCCACGAGGGCCTGCTCATGGACTACGAGCGGCCCATGACCCGCATCGACTCGCGCACGGGAACGCCGTACAACACGTCGGCGCACTTCCTGTGGATCGGGGAGCGCACGCGCGACCTCGGCGGCGCGCACGTGGAGTACTTCTCGCAGATCCGCAACCCCATCGGCGTCAAGCTCGGGCCTGCGACCTCGCCCTCCACGGTGCTCGAGCTCATCGACAAGCTCGATCCCGAGCGCGAGCCCGGACGTCTCACGTTCATCACCCGCATGGGGGCGGGGAAGATCCGCGACGCGCTGCCGCCGCTGCTGCAGGCGGTGAAGGACGCCGGGGCGACGCCGCTGTGGGTCACCGATCCCATGCACGGCAACGGCATCACGACGCCGACGGGGTACAAGACCCGCCGCTTCGACGACGTCATCGACGAGGTGCGCGGCTTCTTCGAGGCGCACCGTGCCGTCGGGACGTTCCCCGGAGGCATCCACGTCGAGCTGACCGGCGACGACGTCACGGAATGCCTCGGCGGATCGGAGCAGATCGACGAGGCGACCCTGGCGACGCGTTACGAGAGCCTGTGCGACCCGCGCCTGAACCACATGCAGTCCCTGGAGCTGGCCTTCCTCATCGCCGAAGAGCTCGAGAAGCGCTGACGCTCACGGAGGCTACTGCCGGACATCGAGGCTGATCTCGACCGTCGTGCCCTTGGCGTACCAGCCGGATTCGGGGGACTGGCTCGTCACCTCGGTGAGGTCGTCGACGGCGATGTTCCACGGGAACACGATGCCGCTGACCTCGAAGCCGGCCGATTCCAGCGTGGACTTCGCCTCGTCGCGCGTCATGCCGACGACATCGGGCACCTCGAACAGCTCGGGGCCCTTCGAGACGACGAGGGTCACGGTGTCGCCGGGTTGGAGCGCCCCGTCGTCGTCGCGGGAGACGACACGGATGACGTCCCCGCTGTCGACGTCATCGCTGTACTCCTCTGTCGTCATCACCTGCAGTTCGACGGCCTCGAGGTTCGAGGTCGCCGCATCGACGCTCTGCCCGGCGACATCGGGCACGGGGCCGACCGAGATGTCGAAGGAGACCGTCGAATTTTCGGTCGCGGTGCACCCGTTCGTGCAGTCGATCGCGTCTCCGCCGCCGGGCGGGGTGATGCGCGCAGCGATCACGGTGTCTTCGGCCGCGTCGGTGAAGTAGCGGCCGGGGTCGCCGGATGCCGTGATGAAGACATCCTCCAGCGTCGCCGTCGCGTCGGTGAGGCTCATTCCCGCGAGCGCCCCGATGTCGTGCGCTGCCGGACCCTGCGAGATGACGACGAGAACCTCGCTGCCCTTGCCCAGGCGCGCGCCCGCGTCCGGCTCGGTGCGGATCGTGAGCCCCGCGGCCACCTCGCGGCTGTTCTCCTGGCCCGGCACGGCGAGGAGCTCGTTCTGAGACAGGATCTCCGTCGCCTCCTCGATCGTCCTGCCGGCGAGGTCGGGCACCGCGACGAGAGAACCCGGGCCCGAGCCGAACCACCAGCCTGTGCCCGCCGCGATCCCCGCGAGCAGCAGCACGAGCGCGAGAAGCCAGGCGCCCTTCCGGGCGTTGCGCTGTGTGTGCCGGCGCAGTCGCGTCGTGTTGTCGGCGCCGGCCGTCACGACCGGCGCCGTGAAGGTGCCGGGCAGGAGCCTGGTGGCCTCGCCGGAGTCGATGCCGTCATCCACGATCACGGCGCCGTGCGCGGGGGAACGGATGACATGGGGGAACACGCCGAGCTCGTTCTCGATCTCGCGCAGGCGGTCGAGCATCGCGCGGGCGTCTGCGGGGCGTGCGTCGGAGTCGCGCTCGGTCGCCCACATGACGAGCTCGTCGAGCTGCTCCGGCACCCCGGGGTTCTTGGCCGAAGGCCGCGGGACCGAGTCGGTCGCGTGCTGGTAGGCGATCTGCATCGGCTGCTCGCCCTTGTACGGCTGCTCGCCGGTGAGCATCTCGTAGAGCATGATGCCGAGCGCGTAGATGTCGCTGCGCGCGTCGGCGGTGCCGCGCGTGACGAGCTCGGGCGCGAGGTAGGCGATCGTGCCCAGCAGCATCTGCCCGGTCGCGGTGTTGGCGCTGGTCGCGCGCGCGAGACCGAAGTCGCCGATCTTGATGCGGCCGTCCTCGGCCAACAGCACGTTCTCGGGTTTGACGTCGCGGTGCACGATCCCGGCGCGGTGGGCGGCGGCGAGACCGGAGAGCACGGCATCCATGATCGTGATCGTCTGCGGGATCGAGAGCCGCCTCTGCTCGCGCAGCAGATCGCGCAGCGTGATGCCGGGCAGATACTCCATGACCAGATAGGCCATGTCGCCGTCCTGGCCCTGGTCGAACACGTTGACCACGTTCGGGTCGGCCAGCCGCGCCGCCGCGCGCGCCTCCTGGATGAACCGGCTCTGGAACACCGAGTCGTCGGAGAGGTGGCCGTGCATCACCTTGAGGGCGACGCGGCGCTCGAGGCGGAGGTCGGCGGCGACGTAGACCGTCGCCATTCCGCCGCGGGCGATGCGAGCACGCACCCGGTACCGGCCGTCGACCAGACGGCCGATCAGCGGGTCCGTCTGCTGGCTCATGCTCACTCTGAGATTCTAGAGAGGGGATGCCTCGAGGCCCGGGAGCGGCTCACCGCCCGGGCGGCAGGGGAGCGGACGCGCGCTGTGGCGCGGTCATGGCGCTCGCCGCGCCGACGGTGCGATCATGAAGGGGTGACCGATTCCTCTGCCGTGTCCGCCGCCACCGAATGGCTCACGATGCCCCAGCTCGTCGAGGCTCTCGGCGAGCCGCTCGGCCGCGTGAGACGCCTGCTCGATGACCGCCACCTGGTGGGATCCAAGCGCACCGGCGCCTTCGCCGTCCCGTCCGCTTTCATCGTCGACGGCGCGCCGCTGCCCTCTCTGCGCGGCACCGTCATCGTGCTGCAGGACGCGGGCTTCACCGACGACGAGCTGATCGACTGGCTGCTCGCGGAGGACGACTCGATCGGCATCGCTCCGATCGAGGCGCTGCGCCGGGGACGCAAGAGCGAGGTGCGGCGCGTCGCGCAGTCGCTCGCCTGAGCGTGGCGCCGTCGTGACGCTGTCAGGACGTGCGCGTCGTCGCGTCTCGCGCGAGATCGCGCAGAGCGCCTACCGCGTGGGTTCCCAGCGGTGCGCCGCGCAGGGCGCGGTCGGCCCGGTCGGCGTAGCGAGAGATGAGCGCTTCGACGCGGTCGAGGGCGCCCGAGTCCCGGATCGTCTGCTGCAGGGCGGTGATCTGCGCGGCATCCAGCGCGGGGTCGCCGAGCAGTTCGTCGAACGCACGGCTCGCCCCGCCGGCGCCGCCCGCGCCCAGCGCCTCGCGGGTATAGGCGACGAGGACCGTCCGCTTGCCTTCGCGCAGGTCGTCGCCCGAGGGCTTGCCGGTCACGGCGCTGTCGCCGAACACGCCGAGCACGTCGTCGCGCAGCTGGAAGGCGAGTCCGAGCGGGTGCCCGAAGGCTTCCAGCGCTGCGGCCTGTTCGGCATCCGCCGCCGCGAGCGCGGCACCCAGCAGCAGCGGGTGCATGACGGAGTACCGCGCGGATTTGAGGGATGCCACGCGCAGGGCGCGGTCGGCGTGCTCGGAGAGCGGAGCGGAAGGGGCCGCCGCCTCCTCGGCGATGTCGAGGAACTGCCCGACGGTGACGTCCTGACGCATTCGCGCGTACAGCTCGCGCGCGGCGTCGGCGTGGGCGCTCTCGCGCAGGCCCTGCTCGAAGAGGTCGTCGCTCCACGCGACGAGCAGGTCACCGAGCAGGATCGCCGCCGACCGCCCGAATGCCGCCGCATCGCCCGCCCAGTGCGCCGCGCGGTGATGGGCCTCGAGGGCGCGGTGCGCGGCGGGGCGCCCACGGCGGGTGTCGGCGTTGTCGATCAGGTCGTCGTGCACGAGCGCTGCGGCGTGGAAGATCTCCAGCGCCGCGGCAGCGGAGACGACCGCGGCGCCCGGCGCCGCGTGCGGTGCCCGGGTCTCGGCGACGGCTTGCCACCCGGTGACGCAGAAGCGCGCGCGCAGGCGCTTTCCGCCGGTGACGCTCGCGCCCGCCGCGCGGGCGAAGGCCGCGGCTTCGGCGCCGGCCTGCGCCCACGAGTCCGCCTCGGCCCCGATGAAGCTTGCCAGTCGCTGGGAAACTGCGTCGATCGGGTCGGCGGAAGCGCTCACAGGCCTAGCCTAGTTCGCGAGCGCACGCGTAGAATCGAGTGCACAGACCCGCCCGAAGGGGGACGTATGCCGCTCTCAGAACAGGAGCAGCGCCTGCTCGATGAGATGGAGCGCCAGCTCATGAGCAAGGACGCCGACGTCGTCAGCACGTCGCGCGACGGACAGACGCTCAGCTACCGCAACATCGTGTACGGCACAGTGCTCGTGCTGCTCGGCGTCGCCGGTCTCGTCGTGGGTGTCTCGAGCGAGATCATCGTCATCGGCGTGATCGCCTTCGTCCTCATGGTCGGCGGTGTCGTGCTCGCGCTCACGCCTGTGCGGGGCTCGGCGCGCGGGCCTCGGGCGGCCGTCGACGAGCGACCCGACTTCACGAAGAAGCCGAGCAGCTCGTCGTCGTTCATGGATCGTATGAACGACCGGTGGGATCGTCGCCAAGGCGAACACTGACGCGCCACACGCACGAACGAAAGCACCGACCTTCGGGTCGGTGCTTTTTTGTATGCCTCTTCCTCTGCTGGTGCGCCGGCTCTGGAGCGTTCGGGTGCGTGGTGGAGGGCTGTGCAGGAAATTTCCAGTGAAGTGGAGGGAAGTGGAGTAAAGTGGCGCGCAACCGAATCGCGTGGGTGAATTGCGCGGGACAAGGCGCGGGAGAAGGAGGGGGTGGGGCCGATGCTGCTGGGTACCTACACCCCCAAGCTCGATGACAAGGGGCGGGTCATCCTGCCGGCCAAGTTCCGCACAGAGCTCCGCGACGGCGTGGTCATCACGCGCGGTCAGGACCGCTGCCTCTACGTCTTCAGCGCCAAAGAGTTCGAGCGCGCGTACGAGAAGCTGCGCGAGGCGCCGCTGACCAACAAGCAGTCCCGCGATTTCCAGCGCATGCTCCTCGCGGGCGCGAGCGATGAGACTCCCGACAGCCAGAGCCGCATCACGATCCCGTCACACCTGCGCGCCTACGCGAACCTCGAGCGCGAACTGGTGGTCACCGGCGTCGGCGCGCGCGCCGAGATCTGGGACGCTGCGGCGTGGAACGCCTATGCCGCGGAGAACGAAGACAGCTACTCCGATCTCGAAGAGGAGGTGATCCCGGGCCTGTTCTGATCCGTGGCCGCGACTCCCAGCCGCACGCCCTGACGCACTTCCCCGGTGTCAGGTCAGGCGGATGGGGATCACGACTCCGGATCCGGCCCCGCACATCATGGGCAGCTCCGACATCCACACCCCCGTCCTGCTCGAGCGCTGCGTCGAGCTGCTCGCGCCGGCGCTCGCGCGGCCCGGCGCGGTGTTCGTCGATGCGACCGAGGGCATGGGCGGGCACTCCGAGGCGATCCTGGAGCGCTTCGAGGGGGTGCGGCTGATCGGACTCGACCGCGACACCGACGCGCTGTGCATCGCCGGCGAGCGGCTCGCGCGCTTCGGCGACCGCGTGACGCTCGTGCACACGGTGTACGACGGCATCGCCGCCGCCGCGGCCTCCGCCGGCGTCGCCCGGGTCGACGGCATCCTCTTCGACCTCGGCGTCTCCTCGCTGCAACTCGACGAGAGCGAACGCGGCTTCGCGTACGCGCACGACGCTCCGCTGGACATGCGCATGGATCAGACCACCGGCATGACGGCAGCCGACATCGTCGCGACGTACGGCGAGGGCGACCTCCGGCGCATCTTCGAGCGCTACGGCGAGGAGAGGCTCGCCGGCCGGTACGCGCGCGCGATCATCGCGGCCCGTGCGCAGGCGCCGATCGAGCGTTCTGGCCGGCTCGTCGACCTCATCGTCGCCGCAACACCGGTCGCCGTCCAGCGCGAGGGGCGCGGCCACCCGGCCAAGCGCGTCTTCCAGGCGCTGCGCATCGAGGTCAACGCCGAGCTGGCCGCCCTGGAGCAGGCGCTGCCGGCGGCGCTCGACCTGCTCCGCGTGGGCGGGCGGGTCGTCGTGATGAGCTATCAGTCGCTGGAGGACCGCCTGGTCAAGCGGATCTTCTCGGCGGCCTCGGCATCGACCGCGCCCGCGGGGCTGCCCGTGGAGCTTCCCGAGCACGCGCCGCGGTTCCGCCTGCTGGTCAAGGGCGCGCAGCTCGCGTCGGAAGAAGAGAAGGCGCGCAATCCCCGCGCAACCCCCGTGCGCCTGCGTGCGGCCGAGCGCGTGGCGGAGGCGGCATGAGCATTCCGGCATCCGATCCGTTCGACCTGCTCGCCGATGTCGGCGACTGCGCCACGCGCGCAGAGCGCACCCGTGGTCTGCGCGCCCTCGAGCGGCCCCCCGTGCGACGCCGGCCGCGCATGCTCTACGGCATCGTCGCGGTCATCGGCGCGGTGCTGATCGTGGCGGCGCAGATGGGGCTGTCGATCCTGTCGACGCAGTCCTCGTACGAACTGGCCGCTCTCACGCAGCAGCAGCAGTCGCTGGAGTACGAGAAGCAGATGCTCACGGACTCGATCGCAGGTCTCAGCTCTCCTCAGTACCTCGCCGCCAATGCGACAGCACTGGGGATGATCACGGGTCAGGCGCCGACTTACCTGCGGCTCAGCGACAGCACCATCATCGGCACGGCCGCCGGTGCGACCGGCACCAGCTCGATCGACGCGCTGAATCAAGCGGCCGTGGGCAACGCGCTCGTCGCCGATGTGCCGCTCGTGAACGACCCCGATGCGACCCTCGAGTCGGGGGCGAGCGTCACCGATGACGCGATCGCCGCGGCCGCGGACACCACGACACCCCCGGCGATAGCCGACGGACTGCCCACGCCCACGACACACTGAACAGACCATGACCTCCCGAGTCGCCCACACCAGCCCGACCGCCCGAGGCTCGCGTCGACGCACCGTCGTCGCGCTCGCCGTCGTCCTCGCCGTTCTCGTCGCCTTCGTCGTGAGGCTCGTCGACATCCAGGTCGTCAACGCGAGCTCCTACGTCGAGGATGCGGAGGCCCTCGCAACGGGGACCGAGGTGCCGATCTACGCCGCGCGCGGCGAGATCATCGACACGAACGGCACCGTGCTGGCCACCAGCACGATCCTCTACGACGTGCAGGTCGACCCGATGCTCGCCGCGCAGGGGGTCGACAAGACCGATGCCGATGGCAACGTCGTCACGGGCGAGGACGGCGAGGCCGAGAAGGTCGAGTGGCCCGAGCTCGCGAGCCAGATCGCCGAGGTGACCGGGCAGTCCGCCGAGGACGTGCAGAAGGTCGTCGACGATGCCCTCGCCGCAGACCCCACGTCGCGGTTCGCCTACATCAAGCAGTACGTCTCGACCGAGGAGTATCGCGCCCTCGCCGCCCTCGACCTGCCGTTCCTGAGCTTTCCGGAGCACCCCTCGCGGGTCTACCCCAATGGCGCGGTGGCGGGCAACATCCTCGGGTTCGTCGGCTCGGACGGCACGCCGCTGGAGGGGATCGAGGCCCTGCAGGACGAGTGCCTGCAGTCGCAGGACGGGTCGTTGAGCTATCAGCGCGGCGCCGACGGCGTCATCATCCCGGGCACCGAGACCGAGACCGAGGCGGTCGACGGCGGGACGCTTCAGCTCACGATCGACACCGACCTGCAGTGGTACATGCAGCAGCTGATCGCCGAGGAGACCGAGGCCTACCAGGCCGAGTGGGGCGGGATCATCGTCATGGAGGTGAAGACCGGCAAGATTCGCGCCATCGCCGAGAGCCCCACCGTCGACTCGAACGATCCGGGCGCATCCGCGGCCGAAGATCGCGGCTCGCGCCTGTTGCGCGTCTCTTACGAGCCCGGCTCGACGTTCAAGCCGGTCACGGCCGCGACGGCCATCGAGCAGGCGGGCCTGACCCCCGAGTCGACGGTGCTCACGCCCGACCACATCGAGTTCGCCAACGGCGCCGTCATCAACGACTCCGAGAGCCACGAGACAGAGACCCTCACTCTCACCGGCGCGCTCGTGGAGTCCTCGAACGTCGCGATGTCGCAGTTCGGCTCTCTCGTCGCCCCCGAGGTGCGGCAGGAATACCTCGAGAACTTCGGCGTCGGCCAGGGCGACGCGCTGAACTGGTCGGGTGCTCCCGACGCCGGATTCTCCTCGGACGCCGCCGACTGGGACGCCCAGACCTACTACACGACGACGTTCGGGCAGGCGTTCACCGTGACTCCCATCCAGGTCGCGAGCGTCTTCCAGACGATCGCGAACGACGGTGTGCGCCTTCCTGCGCAGCTCGTCGAGTCGTGCACCCTCGCCGACGGCACCGTCATCACGCCCGACGAGCCCGACCCCGTGCAGGTCATCGAGTCCGAGACCGCGTCCGAGGTGTCGCAGATGCTCGAGAACGTCTACGCGCAGGGCACGCTCGCCGAGGACATCAACATCCCCGGGTACCGGATCGCGGTCAAGACCGGCACGGCGCAGATCTCCGACGGCAACGGCGGCTACAAGGACAACCTGTACATGACCTCGCTGGTCGGCTACGCGCCGGCCGAAGACCCGGAGTACGTCGTCCTGACGCTCTTCGACGAGCCGAAGACCGTTCGGATGTCGTCGGCGAACCGATCCGTTTTCAAGCAGGCCATGACGGAGGTGCTGACGCACTACCGCGTCATGCCGTCGAACGAGTCGACACCGCTGCTGCCGGTGACCGGGTGACGCGCCCCGACGCGTGAGGAAGCACAGTTCATGATCCGGATGACCCTGGCCGAGGTCGCAGCCGCCACCGCCGGCACGCTCGTCGCGAGCGGCACCGACTCCGCGCAGACATTCGTCGCGGGTGCCGTCGACACCGACTCCCGTCTGATCGGCGCCGGCGACGTCTTCGTCGCGAAGCCCGGCGAGACGACCGACGGGCACCTTTTCGTTCCGGCGGCGGCCGCAGCCGGCGCCGCCCTCGCGATCGTGGAGCGCCGCGTCGACGCGCCCATCTCGCAGATCGTCGTCGCCGACGCGGTCGCAGCCCTCGCCGACCTCGCGCGCTTCGTCGTCGCCCGCGTGCGCGCGGGCGACGCCCTGACGATCGCCGGCATCACGGGGTCCAACGGCAAGACGACGACGAAGAACCTGCTCGCGCGCATCCTTCAGGACGAGGGCGAGACGGTCGCTCCGCGGGCCTCCTTCAACAACGAGGTCGGCGCACCGCTGACGATGCTGCGGGTGACCGAGGGCACACGGTACCTGGTGAGCGAGTTCGGCGCCGCCGGCCCCGGCCAGATCGCGCGGCTCGCGGGGCTCGTGACGCCGGATGTCGGCGTCGTGCTCATGGTGGGCCTCGCCCACGCCGGGGGATTCGGCGGCGTCGAGGCGACGCTGAAGGCGAAGACCGAGCTCGTCGAGGCGATCCGCCCGGGAGGGGTGGCGGTGCTCAACGCCGACGACCCCCGCGTCGTCACGATGGCCGCGGTCGCGCGCGAGCGCGGTGTCTCGGTGCGCTGGTTCGGTCGTGGGCCCGAGGCCGATGTGCGCTCCGAGGACGTCGAGGTGACGGCATCCGGGACGACGTGCGTCGTCGTGGCCTGCACGGAGCAGGGCGAGCACCGGATGCCGATGCGGCTGCAGGTGCTGGGCGAGCACCACGTCATGAACGCCCTCGCGGCGCTGACGGCGGCCCAGGCGATGGGCGTGCCGCTCGCAGAAGCGATCGCGCGGCTGGAGACGGTGCAGATCGCCGAGCGCTGGCGCATGCAGCCGCTCGGCTCCGATCGTGTTCGCATCATCAACGACGCCTACAACGCGAGCCCCGACTCGATGGCGGCGGCGCTACGCACCCTCGCGCAGATCACCGAGCCCGGTCAGCGCAAGGTCGCCGTGCTCGGTGCCATGAGCGAGCTCGGCGAGCATGCGGGTGAAGAGCACGACCGCGTCGGCCTGCTCGCGGTGCGGTTGCGCGTCGAACGCATCGTCGTGATCGGGCGCGATGCCCGCAGACTCTATCTCGCCGCGATCGGCGAAGGGTCGTGGGACGGCGAGGCGGTCTTCTTCGAGACCGCCGACGAGGCCTACCACTACCTGCTGACCGAGCTGCGCGATGGCGACCGGGTGCTCGTCAAGTCGTCGAACTCCGCGGGTCTCCGCCACCTCGGCGATCGTCTGGGAGAATCGTTCTCGTGAGGTCTCTGCTAGCTGCCGCGACGATTTCGATGGCTTTCACGCTGTTCCTCACCCCCCTGTTCATCCGCCTGTTCGAGAAGATCGGATGGGGGCAGGTCATCCGCACGCCCGAGGATGGGCACAACCCCAGTCATCACGCCAAGCGCGGCACGCCGACGATGGGCGGCGTGGTCTTCATCCTCGGCACGATCGTCGGATACCTCGTCGGCACCCTGACCGGCGGCGCACCGCCCACGGCCTCGGGGCTGCTGGTGCTCTGGATGATGGTCGGCCTCGGCGCGATCGGGTTCATCGACGACTTCATGAAGGTGCGCCAGCAGCGCAGCCTCGGCCTGTCGGGCTGGCGCAAAGTCGCGGGGCAGATCGCGGTCGCGCTGATCTTCGGCATCCTCGCCCTGAACTTCGCCAACAAGGTCGGTGAGACTCCCGCCTCGCCGTACATCTCGTTCTTCCGCGACATCCCCATGCTGTCGTTCCTGGCCCTCGGCGCCGTGATCGGGGTGATCGCCTACCTCGCGTGGCTGTCGTTCCTCTCGGTGGCGTGGTCGAACGCGACGAACCTGACCGACGGTCTCGACGGTCTCGCCACCGGCGCCGGCATCTTCACCGTCTCCGCCTACAGCCTCGTCACGTTCTGGCAGTTCCAGCAGCGCTGCACCTCGGACGCCCTCGTGACGGCGTACCAGGCGGCGTGCTACGACACGCGCGACCCCATGGACCTGACGATCGTCGCGGCATCCTTCGTGGGAGCTCTCGTCGGCTTCCTCTGGTGGAACGCGCCGAAGGCGAAGATCTTCATGGGCGACGTGGGATCGATGGCCATCGGCGGCGTGATCGTCGCGATGTCGGTGCTCTCGCGCACCGAGATCCTCTCCGTCATCATCGCGGGCGTCTTCATCATCGCCCCCGGCTCGGTCATCTTGCAGCGGTACTACTTCAAGGCGACCGGTGGCAAACGCCTGTTCCTCATGAGTCCCTTCCATCACCACCTCGAGATGCGCGGCTGGCCCGAGATCACGATCGTCGTGCGCATGTGGATCATCGCCGGGATGCTCGCCGTGACGGGCGTGGGCATGTTCTACGTCGCGTGGCTGGCGGCGCTGTGACCGCGCGCCGCGACCCGCGCGACCTCGACGCGCTGCGCAGCTGGCACGCCGACTGGCGCGGGCTGCGCGTGGCCGTCCTCGGCCTGTCCGTGACGGGGTTCTCGGTGGCCGACACACTCGCCGAGCTCGGTGCCGACGTCCTCGTGGTCGCAGAGCACGGCGACCAGGAGTACGCGCGCCTGCTTCCGGTGATCGGCGCGCGACTGTGGACCGGCGCGCTGGACACGGTGCCCGAGGAACTCGTCGCATTCGCGCCGGAGGTCGTCGTCGCCTCGCCCGGTTTCCCGCCGCACCATCCCGTGATCGCGTGGACGCAGGCATCCGGCATCGCGCTGTGGGGCGACATCGAACTCGCCTGGCGCGTGCGCGACAAGGTTCTCCGCCCCGACGGTGCGCCCGCCGACTGGGTGCTGATCACGGGGACCAACGGCAAGACGACGACGACCCGCCTCACCGCGTCGATGCTCGCCGCCGGCGGCCTGCGCGCCGCTCCCGTCGGGAACATCGGGGTGCCCGTGCTCGATGCCGTGCGCGATCCGGCGGGCTTCGACGTGCTCGTCGTCGAGCTGTCGAGCCACCAGCTCTGGTACCTGTCGCTGCAGGACGGGCCGGGAGCGCTCTCGCCGCACGCGAGCGTATGCCTGAACCTCGCGGGGGACCATCTTCAGTGGCACGGGTCGTTCGCGGCCTATCGCGATGCGAAGGCGGTCGTGTACCGCAACACCCGCGTCGCGTGCGTGTACAACAAGGCCGATGCCGCGACGCGCGAGATGGTCGAAGAGGCCGACGTGGTCGAAGGATGCCGTGCGATCGGCTTCGACCTGGGCGCGCCGGGGCCGAGCGATGTGGGCGTCATCGACGGGATCCTCGTCGACCGCGCCTTCCTCGCCGAGCGGCGTACGAGCGCTCTCGAGCTGACGACGGTCGCCGATCTCGCGGCGCACGGGCTCGCGGCACCGCACATCGTGGCGAACGTCCTCGCGGCATCCGCCCTCGCCCGCTCGCTCGACGTGCCGCCCGCGGCGATCGCCGCCGCGCTCGCGGGCTTCCGCCTCGACCCCCACCGCATCGAGGTCGTCGCCTCTGCCGCCGGCATCAGCTGGATCGACGACTCGAAGGCGACGAACCCGCACGCGGCGGCCTCGTCGCTCGCCGCCTTCCCGGGAGCGGTGTGGGTCCTGGGCGGACTGCTCAAGGGCGTCGACATCTCCGAGCTCGTCGCATCCCATGGGACAGGCGTGAAGGCCGCGATCGTCATCGGCACCGACCGCGCGGCGATCGTCGCGGCGTTCGCGCGACACGCGCCCGCGATTCCGCTCTTCGAGGTGGACCACGCACAGACTGAAGACGTCATGGCGCAGGTCGTCGAGACGGCGGCGGGAATCGCCCGTGACGGAGACGTGGTCCTCCTCGCTCCGGCTGCGGCCTCCTTCGACCAGTTCGACTCCTACGCCGACCGCGGCCTCCGATTCGCGAAGGCGGTGCGGGACCTCATCGACCGGCAGAGCGAGAGCGGCCACTAGGCCCACGACGGAAAGGGAGCCGGTGACCAGCACGACGACCGAGCGCGTCCGTCCGGCATCCGCCGCGATCGAGACGGACACCGCGCCGCGACGGGGGTTCGCCGCCCGGGTGTCCCTCGGCGCGGCGTTCGCACCCGTTCCCAGCGAGTTCCTGCTGATCGCCTCGACGGCGCTGCTGCTGACAGGGTTCGGCCTGACGATGGTGCTGTCGGCGACGATGGCGACGTCGGTGGCCGACGGCGAGAGCCCCTTCGAGGTCGTGCTCAAGCAGGCGATGTTCGCCGTCATCGGCATCCCGCTGATGTTCATCGGCAGCCGCGTGCCGATCGCGTTCTGGAAGCGGATCGCGTGGCCTGCGCTGATCGCGGCGACGCTGTTCCAGCTGCTCGTCTTCGTTCCCGGTCTGGGCGTGCAGCACGACGGCAATCAGAACTGGATCCAGATCGCGGGTCTCCAGGCGCAGCCGTCGGAGTTCCTCAAGCTCACCCTCACGCTGTGGCTCGGCTACGTCCTCTACCGCAAGCAGACACTGCTGGGGCTGTGGCGGCACGTGTTCATCCCCGTCGTCCCCGTCGGCGCGCTCGTGATCGGCACCGTGCTGGCGGGGCACGATCTCGGCACAGCGATGGTCCTCATGGCCATTCTGCTCGGGTGCCTGTTCTTCTCGGGCGTGAAGCTGCGCCTGTTCATCCTCCCGATGATCCTCGTGGCGGGGGCGGCGGCGGTGCTCGCCGTGACGAGCCCGAACCGCATGGCGCGCATCATGAGCTTCCTCGATGTCGACAGCGTCTCGTGTTACGACACCACCTGCTACCAGCCGCTGCACGGTATCTGGGGCCTGGCCGGTGGCGGGATCTTCGGGCTCGGCCTCGGCAACTCGCGGGAGAAGTACGGCTGGCTGCCGGCGCAGTCGAACGACTACATCTTCGCGATCCTCGGCGAAGAGCTGGGACTCATCGGCGCTGTCGTGGTCCTCGCCCTGTTCGCCCTTTTCGCCGTCGGCGCATTCCATGTCATCCGCAAGACGGATGACCCGTTCGTGCGCGTCGTCGCGGGCGGCATCACGGTGTGGATCGTCGGTCAGGCGCTGCTGAACATCGCGGTCGTCCTGCGGCTCGCGCCCGTGCTCGGCGTGCCCCTGCCGTTCATGTCGCAGGGTGGCACATCGCTGCTGTCGGTGCTGATGGCCTGTGGGGTGCTGCTCTCGTTCGCGCGCACACTGCCGCAGCATTCGCTGCTCCCCGAGCGCGACGGCCGCCGGCCCGCCGCGCGACGCTGAGGGGTCGGACCGCGTTCGCGTGGCAGTCATGGTCGGATGCCTCTGGGTGAGGCGGCCACGAGTGTCACCTGAAGCCGGCCGTCGGGTGGAGGTGTTTGTTGAGGTGGCAGCTGTGGTCGGATGCCTCTGGGTGAGGCGGCCACGAGTGTCAGGTTGAAGCCGGCCGCCGGGTGGCGGTGTTTGTTGAGGTGGCAGTTGTTGCCGGGTGCTCGGGGTCGATGAGGCCACGAGTGTCACCTGAAGCCGGCCGCGGGGTGTATCGGGGCGCCGGGTAGGCTCGGTCAGATGACCACGTATCTGCTGGCGGGCGGCGGCACCGCGGGCCATGTGAACCCGCTGCTCGCGGTGGCGGATGCCTTGCGGCAGCGCGATCGGGAGGCTTCGGTCCTCGTGCTCGGCACGAGGGAAGGTCTCGAGCGGCGGCTGGTCCCCGAGCGCGGCTACGAGCTGCTGATCGTGGACAAGGTGCCCTTCCCGCGGCGGCCGAACGTGGCCGCGCTGCGCTTTCCGGCCGCGTGGCGGCGCGCCGTCGCGCAGGTGACGGCGCACCTGCGCGCGCATCACGTGGATGTCGTCGTGGGCTTCGGTGGTTACGCGTCGGCGCCGGCCTACGTCGCCGCGCGGCGCGCGGGCATCCCGTACATCGTGCACGAGGCGAATGCGAAGCCGGGGCTGGCGAACATCCTCGGTGCGCGACGCGCCGCCGCCGTCGGGACGACGTTCCCGGGCACGCCGCTGCGCGGGTCCACGGTGGTGGGGCTGCCGCTGCGGCGCGAGATCGCCGACCTCGACCGCTCCGCGACACGTCCCGACGCGGCCGCTTTCTTCGGGCTCGATCCCGGCCGTCCCGTGCTGCTCGTCTTCGGCGGCTCGCTCGGCGCCCGCCGCCTCAACGAGACGCTGGCCGCCTCCTGGCCGGAGATCGTCGCCTCCGGCTGGCAGATCCTGCATGCCGCGGGGGAGCGCAACGAGGTGCGCGACCCCGGGCATCCGGACTACCGCATCGTCCCGTACCTGGACCGCATGGACCTGGCCTTCGCCCTCGCCGACGCCATCGTGTCGCGCTCGGGGGCGGCGACCGTCGCCGAGATCAGCGCCCTCGGGATCCCGGCGGTGTACGTCCCCTACGCGGTCGGCAACGGCGAGCAGGCGCTGAACGCGGCATCGGCCGTCGCCGCGGGGGCAGCGCTCGTGATCCCCGATGCCGAGTTCACGCCCGAGCGGGTGCGCCAGCAGCTCGTGCCGCTGCTGTCGGACGCCGCGGCGCTGGCGGAACTGCGGGCCGCCGCCGCGGCATCCTCCGCCTCCGCCCGGGCTGGCACGGCGAACGTCGTCGCCATGATCGACGCGGCGGTCTCCGGCGGGTGACGCGGCGGGGTCACAGAGACTCCTCCGATCCGGCCGCCGCAGACCGCGAGTGCCCTGATTCGCGCGCCAGGGGGTGGTCGGCGGAGCCCTGGCGGCGACTCCCCGCGGCCAGCGCGCCGCGACCGACCCGCACAGGCTGCGACCTAGACTTGTCGGGTCATGATTCGCCCCGACCTCACCCTCCCCATCCCCGAAGAGATCACCGCCGCCCACTTCATCGGCATCGGCGGGTCGGGCATGTCGGGGCTCGCCGGGATGCTCCTCGACCGCGGCATCCGGGTGTCGGGCTCTGACCGCGCCGACGGCGCCGCGCTGCGCGCCCTCGCCGCGCGGGGCGCCGACGTGCACGTGGGGCACGCCGCGGAGAACCTGCCGGACGACGCCGACACGGTCGTGCACACGGGAGCGATCTGGCCGCAGAATCCTGAGTTCGTCCTTGCGAAAGAGCGCGGGCTGCACGTCATCCACCGTTCGCAGGCGTTGCACTGGCTCATCGGCGGGCGGCGCCTCGTGAGCGTCGCGGGCGCGCACGGCAAGACGACCTCAACCGGCATGATCGTCACGGCGCTGCGCGCGCTCGAGGCCGACCCCACGTTCGTCAGCGGCGGCGTGATCGCCGACCTCGGCGTCTCCAGCGGCACCGGGTCGGACGACCTGTTCGTCATCGAGGCCGACGAGTCCGACGGCACCTTCCTGCTGTACGACACCGCCATCGCCCTCATCACGAACGTCGACCCCGACCACCTCGACCACTGGGGGTCGCGCGACGCGTTCTACGACGGCTTCGTGCGCTTCGGCGACGCCGCGCGCGAGGCGGTCGTGATCTCGGCCGACGATCCGGGTGCGCGGCGCGTTGCGGCAGCCCTCGCGCACCCGCGCGTCGTGACGTTCGGTGAGGATGCCTCTTCCGACCTCCGCGTCACCGACATCGCCACCGACGGCCCGGTCTCGTTCACGCTGACCCACCGAGGAGCCTCGGTCGCCGGGCGCCTCGCGGTGCCCGGCGCGCACAACGCGATCAATGCCGCCGGCGTCGTCGCGGTGCTGCTGACCCTCGGCTACGAACTCGAACCCGCCGTGCGTGCCGTCGAGGCGTTCGGCGGCACCGTGCGCCGCTTCGAGCTGCACGGCGTCGAGCGGGGCGTCAGCGTCTACGACGACTACGCGCACCACCCCGCCGAGGTCGCCGCGGCGCTCTCGGGCGCGCGCACGGTGGTCGGCGACGGCCGGGTCATCGCCGTGCACCAGCCGCACACCTACTCGCGCACCGCGGTGATGTCGCCGTGGTTCGCCGAGGTGCTCGAGAGCCTCGCCGACGAGACGGTCGTGCTGGACGTGTACGGCGCCCGCGAAGACCCGGTGCCCGGGGTGACCGGCGCCCTGGTCAGCGAGGCGTTCCACGACGCCGACCGGGTGCGGTTCATCGCCGACTGGCAGGAGGCCGCCGACTACACCGCGTCGATCGCGCGCGCGGGCGATCTGGTGATCACACTCGGCTGTGGCAACGTCAATCTGCTTGTGCCGCAGCTCCTCGACGCGCTGGCCTCGTCGCGCGAGGGCGGGGAGTAGGCCGTGAAGCGGCCCGCCCCGTTGCCCGCGCCGCCGGTGAGCGCGGCGCCGGCCCGGCCGGAGCGACCCGGGCAGGAGAAAGCGGCAGACCCGGATGTCGGCGAGCGCGCGGCGCCGACGGATGCCGCCCCGGCGCTCCCCGCCGCCGTGGCGGAGCCCGCCGCGAGGCCTCTGCCGGAGGGCCCAGAGCGGGCGGACGACGATCCCGTGCGCCTGCGCGACGTGTGGGCGGCCTCGCGCGCGCGCCGCAAGGCGCTGCGCGCCGAGGTGCGACGCTTCACCGGCCGCGCGCGCCGTCGCCGTGCGGTCTGGATCACTGCCGCGGCATCCGTCGTCGTGCTCGCGGTCGGCACCCTCGCCGCCGCCTACAGCCCGCTGTTCGCCGTCGAGCAGGTCACCGTCGTCGGCGCCGACCGGCTCGACGCCGAGCAGGTGGAAGCCGCTTTGGCCGACCAGCTTGGAACGCCGTTGCCGCTGGTCGACGAGAGCGTCGTGAAGGAGTCGCTCGTGGCCTTCCCGCTCATCGAGACCTACAGCCTGGAAGCGCGGCCCCCACACGAGCTCGTGCTGCGGATCGTCGAGCGCACGCCGGTGGGGGTGGTCCGCTCGGCGGCTGGCTACACGCTGGTCGACGCGGCCGGCGTCGCCCTGTCCACCACGCAGGAAAAGCCCAAGGGCCAGCCGGTGATCGACGTCAGCGGCGGCCTGCAGACGCCGGCGTTCGAGGCGGTCGGGATGGTCATCCGGTCGCTGCCGAAGTCGATACGCCAGAAAGTCACCAAGGCGCGAGCCACGACGCCCGACGATGTCGTGCTCTCGCTTGGCGGCACGAGCACGTCGATCGTGTGGGGGAGCGCGGAGAAGTCCGCGATGAAAGCCCTCGTGCTGCGGAAGATGATGAAGCGGAAGCCGCCGAGCCGCGTCAGCGTCTACGATGTGTCGTCGCCGGAAGCGGTTGTGGTGCGCTGAGCGCGTCGAACGCCCGGCGAGCGGAACGGATGGCGCGACACGCCCGCGACGTGCGGCGTTGCGCGCGGACCACCGCATACCTTCTGAATCAGGAAATGCATACCGGGCAATACTTTAACCTTTCTGCTGAAGTTTAAGGTTGGCACCGGGCGAGATGCGCACTGTGAAGGGCACGGAGGCCGGCATGAGCCAAAACCAGAACTACCTCGCCGTCATCAAGGTGGTCGGCGTCGGCGGGGGTGGCGTCAACGCCGTCAACCGCATGATCGAGCTCGGCCTGCGCGGCGTCGAGTTCATCGCGGTGAACACCGACGCGCAGGCGCTCTTGATGAGCGACGCCGACGTCAAGCTCGACGTCGGCCGCGAGCTGACCCGCGGGCTCGGCGCCGGCGCCGACCCCGAGGTCGGCCGCCGTGCCGCCGAGGACCACGCCGAGGAGATCGAGGAGGCGCTGCGCGGCGCCGACATGGTCTTCGTCACGGCGGGCGAGGGCGGCGGCACCGGCACGGGCGGCGCTCCCGTCGTCGCGCGCATCGCCAAGTCGATCGGGGCGCTGACGATCGGTGTCGTCACCAAGCCGTTCTCGTTCGAGGGTCGTCGCAGGCAGAGCCAGGCCGAGGCCGGCGTCGCGAAGCTCAAGGAAGAGGTCGACACCCTCATCGTCGTCCCGAACGACCGCCTGCTGGAGATCAGCGACCGCGGCATCTCGATGATCGAGGCGTTCGCGACGGCCGACCAGGTGCTCCTGGCCGGTGTGCAGGGCATCACCGACCTCATCACGACCCCCGGTCTCATCAACCTCGACTTCGCCGACGTCAAGTCGGTCATGCAGGGCGCTGGCTCAGCGCTCATGGGCATCGGCTCCGCGCGCGGCGCCGACCGGGCGATCAAGGCGGCCGAGCTCGCCGTCGAGTCGCCGCTGCTCGAGGCGTCGATCGAGGGCGCGCACGGTGTGCTGCTGTCGATCCAGGGCGGTTCGAACCTCGGCATCTTCGAGATCCACGACGCGGCCGACCTCGTCAAGGAGGCCGCTCACCCCGAGGCGAACATCATCTTCGGCACCGTCATCGACGACACGCTCGGCGACGAGGTGCGCGTCACGGTCATCGCTGCGGGCTTCGACGGCGGTGAGCCGCAGGCGCGCATCGAGCCGATCACGACCCAGCGGCCGGTCTCGGCTCCCGTCGTCCCGGCGGCTGCGGCAGACGAGACCGTCCACAAGGCCGCGGATGCCGAAGAGCGCGAGTCGGTCTCCGTCGTCGCCGACGCGTACGACTCGGTCTTCGGCTCGGACGATCTGGACATCCCCGACTTCCTGAAGTGACCGATCAGCGACAGGTTCCGGGCTCGGACCCCTCCCGGGGTCCGAGCCCGGAACTGCCGACACGGCTCGCCGACGTCGACGCACGTATCGCTGAGGCGGCGCGATCGGCGGGGCGCGACCCGTCCGAGCTGACGAGGATCGTCGTGACGAAGTTCCATCCCGTCGGCCTCATCGCCGAGCTGCACGCGCTCGGAGTGCGCGACTTCGGCGAGAACCGCCAGCAGGAGCTCGCCGCCAAGCTCTCCGGTCTGCCCGCGCTCGACGGCCTGCGCTGGCACTTCATCGGGCAGGTGCAGACCAACAAGGCTCGCGCTGTGCGCGCGGCATCCGACGTGGTGCACTCGGTCGACCGCGAGCGCCTCGCGGACGCGCTCCACGCCGCCGGTTCGGAGGGCCCGCCGCTGGACATCCTCGTGCAGGTCAACCTCACCGACGACCCGGGTCGGGGCGGCGCCGCGCCCGACGGCGTCGAGCGCCTCGCCACGCACATCACGACGGCGTGCCCGTCCCTGCGCGTGCGCGGCGTCATGGCGGTCGCGCCCCTGAACGCCGCCCCCCGCGAGGCGTTCGAGCGGCTCGCCGCGTCTGCTCAAGCCGTGTGTCGCGTCGTGCCGGATGCCACCTGGATATCCGCGGGAATGTCGGGTGACTTCGCCGAGGCGATCGCCGCGGGTGCGACACACCTTCGAATCGGCACGGCAATCACGGGCCCGCGGCCCGCGCACGGATAATCTCGAAACGAGACGAGCAAACGGAGGATGCGATGTCGAACCCGCTCAAGAAGACCATGGTTTACCTCGGCCTCGCCGACGAGGAGGAAGTCTATGGCGAGCCCGTCGCCGAGGTCCCTGCCCGCAAGGAGCGGACGATCGAGAAAGCGCCTGCGCCGGTGACGCCGCTGCACCGTCCCGCCGTCGTGCGTCAGCCCACCGCCGGCACCGTCAGCGAGATCCTCACGGTGCACCCCAAGCAGTATCGCGATGCCCAGCTGATCGCCGAGAACTTCCGCGACGGCATCCCCGTCATCATCAACCTCTCGCAGATGAGCGACGCCGATGCGCGCCGCCTCGTCGACTTCGCGAGCGGACTGTCGATGGGGCTGTACGGGCGGATCGAGCGGGTCACGAGCAAGGTGTTCCTGCTGTCGCCGGAGAACGTCGCGATCTCGGGTGACGGCACGCTGGCGCCGGCCGATCCCGAGGCGGCGTCCTTCTCGCAGTGACCGCCTTCCCGCAGTGATCATGGAGGTCGTTCGCCTGGCGGCATCCGTCGTCTACCTCCTGCTGCTGATCTATTCGTTCGTGCTCTTGGCGCGCCTCGTGCTGGAGTACATTCCGCTGTTCAACCGGCAGTGGCGTCCGCGGGGAGCCGGCCTCGTCGCCGCCGAGATCGTCTTCACTGTGACGGATCCTCCGATTCGTCTGTTCCGGCGGCTGATCCCGCCGCTGAGAGTCGGCCCTGTGGCGCTCGATTTCGGCTTCACGCTGACGCTCCTGCTGGTGTTCGTTCTCATGTCTGTGACCTCCACGATCGCGCGCGGCTGATCGCTGCGCGCCGCGCGGCCCGCGGGCTGCGCAGACTATGCTTGTCCCCGATACCCGCCCCGGTGGGTGGTCCGATCGGCCCGCGAGTGAGCCCCGAATGAGGAAGAACCATGGCTTTGACCCCCGAAGACGTCGTCACCAAGCAGTTCCAGCACGTTCGCTTCAAGGAGGGATTCGACCCGGACGAGGTCGACGACTTCCTCGATGAGATCGTCATCGAGTGGCGCAAGACGATCGCCGAGAACGAGGAGCTCAAGGCGCGCGTCGCCGAACTGGAGAGCGGCGCCGTTGCCGCCCCGGTCGAGGCGGCGCCCGTCGCCGTCGTCGCGCCCGTCGAGGAGCCTGTCGTCGAGGAGCCCGTCGTCGAAGAGGCGGCCGTCTCGGCGACACCGGTCGCTCCGGTGGCCGCATCCGCGGGCATCATCGAGCTTGCTCAGCGCCTGCACGACGAGCACGTCGCAGAGGGTGTCGCGCAGCGCGACAGGCTCATCTCCGACGCTCAGGCGCAGGCCGCCTCGATCGTCGCCGAGGCCGAGGCCAAGCGGCGCGACGAGTTCGCTCGCCTCGACAGCGAGCGCGCGACGCTCGAGAACCGAATCAGCGAGCTGCGCCAGTTCGAGCGCGACTACCGTGCCCAGCTGCGCGGGTTCATCGAGGAGAAGCTGCGGGACCTCGATGTCACCGGTGCCTCCTCGGGTGCGTCTGTCTCGGCTTCCTGAGCGGCCGGTGCACGACCGACCGCGACTGCGTCCCGCAACGGCCGGCATCCTCGTCGCGATTCTCGCGGCGGTGGTGCTGGCCGTTGACCAGTTCACGAAGGAGCTCGTCCTCCAGGATCTCCCCTATCAGCAGGCCGTGCCGGTATGGGGAGAGTTCCTGCAGTTCTATCTGACGCGCAACCCCGGCGCCGCCTTCTCGCTCGGCGAAGACGTCACCTGGGTCTTCACGATCGTGCTCGCGGTCGCGGCGATGACCATCGCCTTCCTCGCCGTCAGGCGCGTGCGGTCGCGCCTGTGGGCGCTTGTGCTCGGGCTGCTGCTCGGCGGCATCCTCGGCAATCTCACCGATCGGCTGATCCGTGAGCCCGGCTTCGGGCGCGGGCACGTGGTCGACTTCATCTACACGCCGTGGATGATGCCGGCCATCTACAACGTCGCCGACATGTTCATCGTGACGATGATGATCTCCGTCGCACTGCTCGTGCTCTCCGGGATCCGCTTGGACGGGTCGCGCATTGTGCGTGAGGCGCGAAGCGGGCAGGATGCCGGAGACGACGGCGAGCCTGGCGACGACGCGCCCGCGAACGTCGAGCCGGATGCCGAGCCGACCGACGACGTGGTCGTGGACGCTCCTGCCGCCGAGCCGATCGCAGACGATCCGGCAGACGCCGATTCGCCGCGGCACGCGGACGCCTGATATGCCGTCGCGTAGCCTCCCCGTCCCCGGTGGTCTGGACGGCGTCCGCGTCGACGCGGCGCTGGCCAAGCTCCTCGGCTTCTCGCGCACCTTCGCGGCGGAGGTCGCCTCGTCAGGCGGCGTGCGTCTGGAGGGCCGCACGCTCGACAAGAGCGACCGGCTGCGGGCCGATGGATGGCTCGAGGTCGAGTGGGAGGAGCGTCGCGGGCCGGAGGTCGTTCCCGTCGCCGTCCCCGATCTCGGCATCGTGTACGACGACGACGATCTCGTCGTCGTCGACAAGCCGGCGGGGGTCGCGGCGCACCCGTCGCTGGGATGGGAAGGGCCGACCGTGCTCGGAGCCCTCGCTGCTGCGGGATTCCGGATCGCGACGACCGGCGCGGCGGAGCGGCAGGGCGTCGTGCACCGCCTCGACGTCGGGACGAGCGGACTCATGGCCGTCGCGAAGAGCGAGCGCGCGTACACGGCGCTCAAGCGCGCGTTCAAGGAACGCGAGGTCGACAAGGTCTATCACGCGGTGGTGCAGGGGCATCCCGACCCACTCGCGGGGACGATCGACGCGCCGATCGGCCGGCATCCCTCGCACTCGTGGAAGTTCGCGGTCACCCCCGAGGGAAAGGACTCGGTGACCCACTACGAGACGATCGAGGCGTTCCCTGCGGCGTCGCTGCTGGAGATCCACCTGGAGACCGGGCGCACGCATCAGATCCGCGTGCACATGGCTGCGCACCGGCATCCGTGCGTCGGAGATCCGCTCTACGGCGCCGATCCGACGCTGTCGGCCAGGCTGGGACTGACCCGTCAATGGCTGCATGCGCACGAGCTGTCCTTCGCCCACCCCGCCACGGGGGAGTGGGTGACCTTCTCGAGCGACTACTCCGCAGACCTCGCGCACGCCCTCGACGTGCTCCGTCACAGCGATCGCTGAGCGCGCCTCACCTCACCCCCGTTCAGCAGTCGTGTGCGCACAGTCCCGTGGACACACGACTGTGCCGAAGCGACTGCCGAAGCGGCGGGCTCGCGAGCAGGAGACGCCGGATGCGCCGGCGAGACCTGCTCGCGCTGCGGAATGCTGCTCGTGCTGCGGAATGCTGCTCGCGCTGCGGAACGTCGCGCAGCGCGAGCGGCTTCTTGCAGCGCGAAGGGGGTACCGGGCCGGGCAGGTCGCGGGGGCTCCCGCGAGATCGCGCTGCGGCTGCTCGAGCACGAGACGCAGCACCACGGGCAATCGCTCCGGAACCTGTACGGCGGGTGCCGCTCACTGCGCCACGGTCGTGGGTCGAGGCGCATGCGCTCGATGGGGTGCGATTGTCAGCGCCCTCCGTGGAAGACCGCCGGGTCGTCCTCGGCGATGGCGAGAGCGATCTTGCGCACGTGGAACTGCTCGACCTGCGCAAGCTCGCCGAGGCCATACCAGCCGACCTCGGTCAGTTCGCCGTCGGCGGGGTGCGGATCGCCGGAGACCCAGTCGCAACGGAACACGAGGTCGAGGTAGTCGACCCGGTCGCCGTTGGCGTAGGTGATGCGGGGCAGCTGCTGCACGAGCGCGAGCCGTGTCGCACGGACGACGATTCCGGCCTCTTCGAGGCACTCGCGCACCGCGGCATCCGCCGGCTCCTCGCCGGGATCGACGATGCCCGAGACGCACTGCCACTGGCCGTTGTCGCAGCGGCGGCCGAGGAGCACCTTCTCATCTCGGAACACGACGGCGGTGACACCGACGAGAGGCAGCGGGTCGTTCCCGATTCTTTCGCGCAGCGCCAGCACGAAGTCGGGGGTCGCCATGTCCCCCACCCTATCTCTCCGTCTCTCCGTTCCCGGAGAGGGTGTCGGGGCCCCGCCGTAGACTCGACGCGTGGCATCCGACTCCTTCGTTCACCTGCACGTGCACAGCGAATACTCGATGCTCGACGGCGCGGCGCGCATCACCCCGATGGTGCAGGAGGCGGTGCGCCTCGGGATGCCGGCGCTAGCCGTCACCGACCACGGCAACACGTTCGCGGCGTTCGAGTTCTACAAGGCCGCCACCGCCAACGGCATCAAGCCGATCATCGGCATCGAGGCCTACGTCACCCCCGGAACGCACCGCTCCGACAAGTCGCGCGTGCGGTGGGGTGCCCCCGAGCAGAACGGCGACGACGTGTCGGGGTCGGGCGCCTACACGCATATGACGCTCCTGAGCCGCACGACCGCGGGCATGCACAACCTGTTCCGGCTGTCGAGTCTCTCGTCGATCGAGGGCTACTACTTCAAACCCCGCATGGACCGGGAGCTCCTGCAGCGCTACAGCAACGGGCTCATCGCGACGACCGGATGCCCGAGCGGCGAGATCCAGACCCGCCTGCGTCTGGGTCATTACGACGCGGCGCGGGCAGCGGCCGCCGAGTTCCAGGACATCTTCGGCAAGGAGAACTACTTCGCCGAGATCATGGACCACGGCCTCGACATCGAGCGCCGCGTCATGACCGATCTGCTGAGAATCGCGAAGGATCTCGACATCCCGCTGGTGGCGACCAACGACCTGCACTACACGCACCAGCACGACGCCTCCAGCCACGCGGCGCTGTTGTGCGTGCAGTCCGGCTCCACCCTCGACGACCCGAACCGGTTCAAGTTCGACGGCGACGGGTACTACGTCAAAAGCGCCGCCGAGATGCGTCAGGTCTTCCGCGATCACCCCGAGGCGTGCGACAACACGCTGCTGATCGCCGAGCGGTGTGAGGTGGAGTTCGACACGAGCGCCAACTACATGCCGCGCTACCCCGTGCCGGACGGTGAGACGGAGGAGAGCTGGTTCGTCAAGGAGGTCGAGCGCGGGCTGCACGACCGGTACCCGCACGGCATTCCCG
>JASGGN010000009.1:0-60437 GCA_047605005.1 Microbacterium sp. | reverse complement strand
CGGGAGGTCTTTCATCGAGTGCACGACGAGGTCGCACTCGCCGCGCAGCAGCGCCGCGCGCAGCGCCGCGACGAAGACCCCCGTGCCGCCCAGCTGCGCGAGCGGACCGGTGAGCACGTCGCCGTCGGTCGTGATCGGCACGAGCTCGACCTCACGACCGGTCGCGGAGCGCACGGCATCCGCGACAGAGCCGGACTGCGTCATCGCGAGCAGGCTCGCGCGCGTGCCGAGCCGCAGCGCGCCGGATGCCCCCGTCACAGCCCCGCCAGCGCTGGCAGGAAGCCGAGGCGCTTGTTCTCGCAGCAGCCCGGGCGGCACACGTCGTACCAGGGGCCGAGACCGGTCAGGTGCGGGCGTTCGGCCGGCGCTGCGCCCCGCAGACGCTCCTCGACGAGGTCGACGAGGCCGCTCACGTAGGCGGGGTGCGTCCCGGGCGTGGGGGTGCGGATCGCGACGAGTCCCAGCCGTTCGGCGGTCTGAATCGCCTCGGTGTCGAGATCCCACATGACCTCCATGTGGTCGCTGACGAACCCCAGCGGCACGATCAGCACGGCCTTGCGGCCGGCCGCCGGCAGCTCCTCCATCGCGTCGTTGATGTCGGGCTCGAGCCACGGCACCTGCGGCGGGCCCGACCGGCTCTGGAACACGAGCTGCCACGGCGCGCGCAGACCGAGCTCGTCCATGACGCGCTCGGCGACCGCGGCATGCTGCGCGACGTATGCCCCACCCGGGCCCAGCCGGTCTTCGGGAGGGCCCGAGCGGTCGGCATCCGCGTTCGGGATCGAGTGCGTCGAGAACAGGATCTCGACCTCCGCGTCGAGGTCGAACCCCTCAGCACGCAGCTGTTCGACACCGGCACGGACGCCCTCGACGAAGGGCGTCACGAAGCCGGGGTGGTCGAAGAACGGGCGCACCTTGTCGATCTGCACCTGAAGGGACAATGCCGTGGCCTCGACCGCGTCGGCGAGGTCTTCGCGGTACTGCCGGCACGACGAGTACGAGCTGTAGGCGCTCGTCGCGATCGCGAGAAAACGACGATGCCCGTCGTCGTACGCCTGCTGCAGCGCATCGCTCACGTACGGAACCCAGTTGCGGTTGCCCCAGTAGACCGGAAGGCCCAGGCCCCGCGCGGCGATCTCGGCATCCAGCGCCGCCTTCAACTCGCGGTTGTGCTCGTTGATCGGCGAGACGCCGCCGAAGTGGCGGTAGTGGTGCGCGACCTCTTCGAGCCGTTCGTCGGGGATGCCGCGACCAGCGGTGACATTGCGCAGGTACGGGATGACGTCGTCCTGGCCCTCGGGCCCGCCGAACCCGAGCAGCAGGACGGCGTCGTAGGCCTGCCGCGCGGTCGCGAACCGCTCGCCCGCGCAGGCCGCCGGGGTCGCACCGGGGACGCGGCATCCCTCGGCGACCTCGGCGCGGGCCGCGCGAGGAGGCTTGGGGCGGAACTCGGTGATGTTCTCGGCGGCCATCAGTCCAGCACCTCGGCGAGCTCGGCGATCTCGATGCGCCGCCCGGTGTAGAACGGCACCTCCTCGCGCACGTGGCGGCGCGCGCCGGTCGCGCGGAGGTCCCGCATCAGGTCGACGAGGTGGATCGGGTCGTCGCTTTCCAGCGGCAGCAGCCACTCGTAGTCGCTGAGCGCGAACGTCGAGACGGTGTTGGCGACGACCTCGGTGAACTTCGCACCGCGACGGCCATGCTCGGCGAGCAGAGCCGAACGCTCCTCGTCGGGCAGCAGGTACCACTCGTAGCTGCGCACGAACGGGTACAGGCAGAGCCAGCCGCGCGCCCGCTCGCCGCGCAGGTACCCGGGAACGTGCCGCTTGTTGAACTCGGCCTCGCGGTGCACGCCCATCGCGCTCCACACGTTCTCGAAGCCGCGCAGCGCGGCGGTGCGGCGCAGCTCTCGCAGTGCCGATTGCAGGGCGGACGGGTCCTCGGGTGAGCCGGGGGTCGCGTGCAGCCAGATCATCAGGTCTGCGTCGGCGCGCATTCCGGTCACGTCGTAGAGGCCGCGCAAGATCACGCCGCGCTCCTCGAGCTTCGCGACGACGCCCTCGAGCGCGGCGAGCGCGGCGGCGTCGGGCGCACCGTCGCGCGGGCGGGGGCCGGCGAGCACCGCGAACAGGGTGTAGCCGAGGGGGGTGGATTCGGTCATACGAGGCTCCTCGTGATGCGGTGCCCGGGGGCGGGTCGGGACGCTGGCGGGGTGGGGGCGGGTTCGATCACGGATCCGGGCGCGGGGCCGGGCTCACAATCAGCCGCGGGGCTCGACGCGAGATCAGCCACGATGTCGGCCGCGAGACCGGGTTCGGGTGCAGCCGATCCGAAAGGGTCGAACTCGGCGATGAGTCGGGCGGCGAGAGCACGGGCGTGCGGGACGACGGATGCGAGACCGGTTCCGGCTGCGGCGGCGCCGGTGTGCAGGATGCCGCGGTCCGCATCCTCCGCGAAGCGGGCGGCCTGGGCATCGCCGGCATCCTCGGCATCCGCCGCGGACGCGTCGTTCACCGCGTCGCGCCAGTCCTGAACGACGACGTCGACGACGTTGTCCGGACGCAGGTCAACCCCCGTGAGGAGAGCGACCTCGCGCGCGACGTCGGCGGCGGTTTCGAGCCCCGCCCCCTGCGGGTCGCGGGCCGACAGGCGCACGAGATGCAGGCCGCGCGCCGCCGCCCGCGCCCACTCCCACTTCGCGGTCACATGCGTGAGGGCCTTGGCCGCCGTCTCCAGCGCCGGGTCGACAATGACGCCCGAGCCGACCGGGAAGACATCCAGCCCGGGGTGGTCGATCGCCGCGATCGCGATCCGGATGCCGCCGCCTGCCGTCAGGGAGGAGATTTCGCCTCGGGAGGATGAATCCGCGGCATCCGGTCCTTCGGAGGGGAAATCTCCTCCCGAAACGCTGCCCGAAACGCTGCCCGATGCGATGCTCGAGGTGCCGAGGAGGGATGCCGCAGCCCCTGGCCCCGCGGCCACAACCACCCTGCGCGCCCGAGTCGTGCCCCCCGGCGTGTGCACGAGAAAGCCGTCTTCCGTCTCCGTCACCGCCGTCACCGCCGTCACCGCCGTCGAGGTGCGCAGGTCTGCGCCGAACGCAGAAGCCGACGCGGCGAGCGCCTGCGGCAGCCGCCACATCCCGCCGACGATCCCGGCGACAGCAGCCCCCGCGCGCGGGCTGTCCTGGCCGGAGGACGCCGGCACGAGCGCGGCCACAGCGCGCACGAGCGAGCCCTGCGCGACGAAGGCGCGCCACAGCGCCGGGTTCACGCGCGACAGGCGCAGCTGCGCGGCCGGCCGCGAGTAGACGCTGCGGCACAGCGGATCCACCAGCCGCGCGGCGACGAGCGGCCCGAGCCGCCGCGCGACGAGGTCGTGCAGCGACGGCTCGGGCCCGATGTCGACAGGCCCGAGGTCACCGGACCCGAAGGCACTGGGCCCGGGGTCACCGTGCCCGAGATCACCGTGCCCGAGATCGCCCCCGCGATCACCGTGCGCAGGCAGCTCACCCTCGCGCGCGGCCAGCGCGGCGGCATCCGCCCCGATGATCGCGACGACGTCGGCGGCGAGAGGGTCGGCGGGGATGCCGAGGATCGTCCGCCGCGGCAGCGGCACCCGGAGCGTTCCGCCGCGGGTTGCGACGACGAGCCGCGCACCACCCGGCCGCGGCGCCTGGGTGGGCAGGTCGAGCTCTGCGGCAAGCTGCGCGACCGCGTCGGTGCGGGTCGCGAACGACTCCGCGCCGAGGTCCACGTCGAGGCCGGCCACGATGCCGCGGCGCAGCAGCCCGCCGACAGTGTCGGATGCCTCGCACACGACGACGCGAACGCCCGCCGCCGCGAGGTCGCGCGCGACGACGAGCCCGGCGACGCCGCCCCCGACGACCGCGACGTCGGTGTCGGTCACCGTCCTTCCCGTCGTCACGGCGCCCGCCACGCGTGGACGGTCCGCACGAGCTCGGTGAGCACATCGGGGTCGGTGTCCTTCGGAACCCCGTGGCCGAGGTTGAACACGTGCGCGCGCGCCGAAAGTCCCGCCGCCAGCACCTCGTGGACCGCCGCGCGGCGCACGTCGCCGGGGGCGAACAGGAGGGCGGGGTCGAGGTTGCCCTGCAGGGTGAGGTCCGCGCCGACGCGGGTGGCGGCGACGTCGAGCGGCACGCGGTAGTCGACGCCGAGCGCGTCGACGCCGATCGAGGCCATGTCGGCGAGCAGCTCGCCCGTGCCGACGCCGAAGTGGATGAGCGGTACGCCGCCCCCCGCGCCGCCAGGCACGCCCGGCAGCTCCAGGGCGCGCACGGGGTCGAGCGCCGCGGCCGAGGCGGGCAGCACGTGGCGCCGGTAGTCCGCGGGGGAAAGCGCCCCCGCCCACGAGTCGAACAGCTGCGCCGCGCTCGCCCCCGCCGCAACCTGCAGCGCGAGGAAGCGCCCGGTGACCTCCGCGAGCCAGAACGTCAGCTCGTGCCACGCGGCGGGGTCGGAGTGGATGAGGCTCCGCGCGGCGAGGTGGTCCTTCGACGGTCCGCCCTCGACGAGGTAGGCCGCGAGCGTGAACGGGGCCCCGGCGAACCCGATGAGCGGAAGCGGCTCACCGCGCACGGATGCCTCGTCGGCAAGCAGCTCGGTCGTGCGGGCCACTGCCGCGGCCACCTCTTCCCCGCGCGAGGCGACGAGGCCGGGGTCGATCCGCACGAGCTCGGCGATCTGCGCCGCGGTGCGCACGGGCTCGGCGAACACCGGCCCGCGGCCCGCGACGATCTCGACGTCGAGGCCGACCAGCTTGAGCGGCACCACGATGTCGCTGAAGAACACCGCGGCATCCACCTGGTGCCGCCGCACCGGCTGCAGCGTGATCTCGCTCGCCGTAGCGGGGTCGAGGCACGCGTCGAGCATGCTTCCGGCACGGCGCAGCGCCCGGTACTCGGGCAGCGAGCGACCCGCCTGGCGCATGAACCACACCGGGGTGACGTCGGGGCGGTGCCCGCGCAGCGCCTGCACCAGACGGGAGGAGGCGGTGTCGTGCAGGGCGAGCGGATGCGTAGCGGTCAAGACGAGCCTTCGTGGGTGGTGCGAGTTAATCGTTATACTACCCACGATCCGAAGGAGTCCCCCGCCGTGCTCGTCTGCCTCTCCGCGCATCAGCGCACGACCCCCATCGAGGATCTCGAGCGACTCTCGGTCATCGGCGACACGGCCGCTCAGGAGCTCACCGGGGCGCACGACGCGATCCGCGGTGCGGTCGTCTTGTCGACGTGCAACCGCTTCGAGGCCTACCTCGACGTCGCCGGCGACCCGGACGCGTCGCCCGTTCCCGCGATGGATGCCGCGATGCAGCGGCTCTCCGACCTCTCCGACCTCCCCTTCCGCCACGTCCGCGAGACGGTCGACTTCGCGCACGGCAACGGCGTCGCCGAGCACCTGTTCTCCGTCGCGGCGGGCCTGGACTCGGTCGCCGTCGGCGAGGACGAGATCGCAGGTCAAGTGCGCCGCGCCCTCGAGGCGGCCCGGGTCCAGGGTGTGACGACCTCCCCCCTGGAGCACCTCTTCCAGCGGGCGACCGAGACCTCCCGCGCCGTCAAGAACTCGACGCGCCTCGGCGAGTCGGGGCGCTCCCTCGTACGCCTCGCGGTCGAGCTCGCCTCCTCCCGCGTCGGCGACTGGGAGGACGCGCGGGTGCTCCTGGTCGGCACGGGGCGGTACGCCGCGGCATCCCTCGCGGCCCTGCGCGCCGTCGGCGCGCGGAACGTGCACGTGCACTCGCCGTCGGGGCGGAACCGGTTCGCGCAGCGCGAACACCTCGTGACCGTGACGACCGCGGCGTTCGCGCAGGAGGCTGCGGCCGCCGACGTCATCGTCACCTGCACGAGCACGACCGACGAGTATGCGCTCACCGCGGAGGGCCACGGCGCCGCACGCGCAGGACACACCAGGACCCAGCTCGTCATCGACCTCGGGATGCCGCGCAACGTCGATCCCGGGGTGCGGGGGCTTCCCGGTGTCGAGCTGCTCGACCTCGACACGATCCGCGTGCACGCCCCGATCGACGAGTTCGCCACGATCGACGAGGCCCGGCTGATCGTGCAGACCGCCGCGCAACGGCACGCGGCCGCGCAACGCGTGCACGAGGTCGCCCCCGCCGTCGTCGACATGCGCGATCATGTGCACGCCGTGCTCGAGCGCGAGATCGCCCGCGCGCGCGCCCGCGGGGCGGGAGAGGACACCGAGGCGGCGCTGCGTCATTTCTCCGGGGCTCTGCTGCACGGGCTGATCGCGCAGGGGCACCGTCTCGCGACGGCAGGGTCGGGGCAGGCCTGGGCCGACGCCGTCCGCACGGTGTTCCCGGCTGTGGTCCCGGAGGACTGATATGTCCCGCGTCACGCTGAGAGACGTCGCCCTCCAGGCGGGCGTCTCGACGGCGGCGACGAGCCAGGCCCTCAACGACCGCGGCAGCCTCAGGCCCGAGACGCGCGAGCGCATCAAGGCGATCGCCGCCGAGCTCGGCTACGCGCCGAACCGGTACGCGACGGCGCTGCGACGGGGCCGCACGATGTCGATCGGCTTCGTCATGGCCGCGACCTCGCTGCAGGACGGCCGGCGGGCGCTCCAGCGGGCGCGCCAGCTCGACGCCCTCGTCAGCGGCGGCGCCGTACACGGGTTCACCGTGACGGTGCTGCCGGACACGCGGCCCGATCTGCTCGCGGGCGCCCAGATCGACGCCCTGTACTTCCCCGACCCCGCCGACGACCGCACGATCCTGCGCGAGGCGACAGCCGCCGGCATCCCGGTCGCCGCCGTCGACCTCACGGTCGCCGGGCTGACGATCCGCACGGGATACGCCGCCGCGGTGCGCGCAGGGCTCGCGCACCTGGCAGGTGCCGGCGCCGAGCGCATCGGGTTCCTCGTCGACGAGAGCGAAGTGCCGCGCGATCAGGTCGGCGAGAGCGCGTACCTCGCCTGGAGCACGATCGGCGGCCGCTCACCGCTGGTTGCGCGCGTCGACGCGGGCAGACGCAGGCTGATCCCCGCCGTGCACGCGCTCCTCGACGCGGGCGCCGACGCGATCTTCGCCTACTGCGAGGACGGCCCCGAGATCTACCTGCACCTCGAGGAGATCGGGCTGCTCTCGCCGCGCGATGTGCAGCTGCTCTCGCTGTGCACGGCGGATGCCTCCCTCAACGAGCGCCTGGGCATCACCCACGTGCGCCTGCACCCCGAGCGCGCCGCCGACGTGCTGTTCCAGGCGCTGGATGCCGGTTCGTGTGCGGGTTGTGTCGAGCTGCCCGTCGACCTGATGCGCGGGGCGACGACGCGGTAGGCGGCGAGACGCGACTCGGGATGATGGCCGTCACCTGCGCGCACGCACACCCGGCGGCTTCACGTCCACGCTCGCCACAGCCGATCGACGGGCATGACGTGCACGCGGTCGCCGGAGCTGTACGAGCGACCACCGGTGCTCAGCGCGATGCCCGCGATGAAGCGCTCGCCGAGCAGGTCACGGAGTTTGCGGAGCCCCTTGAGATCGCGGTCGGTGATGCGCTCATTCGCCTTGACCTCGAAACCCAGCACACGTCCGTCGTGGAACTCGATGACGATGTCGACCTCGTCACCGTCGCGCGTGCGCCAGTGCCCGACCACTGCCGGCTCAGCGAGCCACGACAGGTGCTTCATCAGCTCACCGACCACAAACGTCTCCAACAGGTGACCGAACTCCGTCAATACCGCAGGATCGAGAGTCGCCAGCGTTGCCTCGTTGACGTGCAGCAGATACGCCGCAACACCGGAGTCGATCGCGTGCACCTTCGGCGCAGCGACCACGCGGGCGGCAAGCGTTCGACCCCACGCGGGCAGCCGCATGATCAGGAAGAGGTCTTCGAGCAGACGAATGTAGCCCTCGACCGTTTTGCGGGCGATCTCGAGACCGTTCGCGACTCCCGTCACGTGGAGCAGCTGTGCCGACTGCGAGACGAGCCGGTCAAGCACCTCGCGCAGTGACTGTCGCTCGCGCAACCGCATCAGCTCCATCGCATCGCGCTCCACCGTCGCACGCACGTAATCGTCGAACCAACGATCGCGCGCGCGGACCGACGATCGCTGCAACGCGATCGGGAATCCGCCAGCGCAGATCCGCTCGGCGTACTGACGCCTCGTGGTCGGTGACGTGGGCAGCCGAGCGACGAATCCGTCGGGGTCGGAGCGCAACTCGCTCACGACATTCAGCCGCGTGCCCTCGATCTCGCTCTGCGCAATCGGCAACAGGGTGAACGGGTGCAGACGCCCGGTGAGCGTCTGCGCGGTGCGGGGAAGCGCGTCTTGACGCGTCGAACCCGTCAGCACCGCAAGCCCTGGCGCCGCCGGCTCTCGATTGAGACGAGTCTTCAGCGCCCCCAGGACCTCGGGCAGATGCTGATACTCATCGATGCAGATCGGTGCCGGACGACCAGCGACCGCAGACGGGTTCGCCCGGGCGGCCTCGCACACCTCTTCATCGTCGAGATCGAGCACGTCGACGCCGTACTCCTGTGCGAATTCGCGAAGCAGTGTGGACTTCCCCACCGATCGTGGGCCATGAATCGCGATGACCGTCTCCTCCGCGGCCAAGGCGCGCAACGCGGCCTGCGCCTGCCGCGCTATGGCGCTGCTCCCCCCACCCATGAAAGCAAGCTACCAAAATCGCGCGATGATAACTACCAAAATCGCGAACACTGAACGGGGAAAATTGCGGCACTTCTGACTGATCCATGGACCAGCGGCCGGGAGGGTGGCGCCGTGCCCGCCGAGGGTGAGCATGGGCGGGGGCGTCGCGGGAGGCATCTGCAACGACCGCCACCACAGGGTAGCCACCGGTCACCGGGCCGTCGGAGCCGAGGATCATGGGCTGGCCATCCGGTGGCACTGGGATCGCGCCCGCCAGCGCGCCCTCGACTCGCGCCGAGAACGCGTTTGCGCGTCGAGACCGTGTGCGAGGGGGGGCGGTCTCGACGAAGCGGGCGGGGCGGTCGAGCCGGTGCGCGGCTCGATGACGCGGTGGGGGCAGACCGGTCGATAATGGGTGACGTGTCCGGTCCGCATCGCCCCCTGCGCGTGCTCGCGCTGGTGTTCCCGGGCATCACACAGCTTGACCTGACAGGTCCCGCGCAGGTCTTCAGCCAGCTTCCCGACGCGGTGATCGACGTTGCGTGGCATCGGATCGAGCCGGTAGCGACGGGGAGTGGCTTCTCGATTGTCCCCAGCACGACTTTCGACGATGCCTTGCCGGCGGATGTCCTCATGGTTCCGGGCGGTCAAGGCGCACTCGATCTCATGGACGACGCGGTGGCCATCGACTTCGTTCGGAGACAAGCAGCCGCCGCGCAGTATGTCACCAGCGTGTGCACAGGGGCATTCGTGCTCGGGGCAGCCGGCCTCCTTCGTGGTCGCCGAGCCACGACGCACTGGGCGTCCCACGCGATGCTTGCGTTGTTAGGTGCGGAGCCCGTGCGAGCACGTGTGGTGCGGGACGGGAATCTCATCACCGGAGGCGGAGTCACCAGCGGGATCGATTTCGGTTTGCACCTCGTCGCAGAGATCTACGGCGACGACATGGCGAAGCGCATTCAGTTGGAGATCGAGTACGACCCGCAGCCTCCGTTCGACGCGGGGTCGCCGTCGAGCCCGGAGGCTCCGATCGAAATTGTCGATTCCATGCCGATCGCGATGCAGGCGCGGCGTGAGTCGATGGTTATGCGCGCCGCCAGCCGCCTGCAACACGGCAGGTAGGTCCTCGCCGCGCAGTTCGAGGGTCAGGTGAGGTCGTCTCACGTCGCACGCGGCGGTCTGCCGTTCACCGAGGCGATGCCCCTTCTCCCACCCGACGGTTGGGCACTCCACCTGATCCCCCGACGGCAACGGCGATGTCCGATGACCATCAATCCGTAATACGTGCCTGTGATCTTCTGCTCGGCATCCGCGGCGTTTCGGCACCCGATGCCAGCAGCAGCCACACAACAAGCAGATCATCGAACACCTCCATCTACGTTCTCACGTAGAGTCGTAATTATGGCGACCGAAGACGATGTCGAATCGCGGCTGAGCGCGCTGGAACAGGCGGTTGCGGCGTTGCGGGGTCAGGTCGTACCCGCCGCCGAAGCCTCGGACACAGACCGTGCCTTGTGGGCGCTGGAGGGTCTGCGTGCCCGGGCACCCGAGGGCGGCGCCGTGCTCTACACCGGCACGGTCGATCTGCCGACGGGCGGCACGGTGCAGTGGCAATACGGGCTTCCCGCAGTGGCCGTGCTGGCGCAGGACTGGTCCGAGCAGGTGCTCGCGCTCAGCGCGCTCGGCCACGCGGTGCGGTTGCAGATCCTTCATGCGGTGCTGCACGGGACGACGACGGCATCCGCGCTCGTGAAGACGCTCGGGCTCGGCACGAGCGGGCAGGTCTACCACCACCTGAAGGAACTCACGATGGCCGGGTGGCTGGCGCCCCGCAAGCGGGGCACCTACGAGATACCGGCAGCGCGGATCGTGCCACTGCTGGCGATCCTCGTCGCGGCGGGCACGCCCTGATGAGCCGCGCCGTTCCCCCCTGGTTGTCGCGGGCGCTCGGACTGCCCGGATCGGTGTCGTTCCGTCGATTCGATGCGATCGTGGATGCCGCGCGAGAGCATGCCCACGAGTTGCGGAGGCTCAGCGATCGCGCACTCCGGACGGAGGCGGACTCGCTGTCCTTCGGGACGGGCGGCGCGCTCGATGCGGATGCCACCGCGCGGTTCCTCGCTGTCGCGCGGGAGGCTGCTGCGCGCGCGATCGGGCTGAGGGCCTTCGACGAGCAACTCGCGGCATCCTGTGCGCTGCTGTCGGGGCATGCGGTGGAGATGGACACGGGCGAGGGCAAGACGCTCGTGGGTGCCCTCGCCGCAGCCGGGCACGCACGGGGCGGTCGGCGGGTCCATGTCATCTCCGTGAACGACTACCTGGCCGAGCGCGACGCGGGCTGGATGGGGCCGTTCTTCGCCCTGCTCGGTGTGAGCGTCGGCTGGGTCGGGCAGCACACCGCGCCGGACGAGCGACGCCGAGCATACGCTCGCGACGTCGTCTACGCGCCGGTCAGCGAGATCGGCTTCGACGTGCTCCGCGACCGCTTCGCCGTCACCGACGCCGAACGCGTGGCCCCGGTGTTCGACGTGGCGATCGTGGACGAGGCCGACGCGGTGATGATCGACGAAGCCATGATTCCGCTCGTGCTCGCCGGAAGCTCCGACCATCGCGGCGACGACGTCACCGCGGCGACGCGCCTGGTCGAAGAACTGCACGAGGGACGCGACTTCACCGTGGATGCCGATCATGCGACCGTCACGCTCACCGATGACGGCCTGGACCGGCTGGAAGCGCAGCTCGGCGGAGTCAACCTGTATGACGCGGAGCACGTCGACACGCTGACCCGGATCAACCTGGCCCTGCACGCCCGTGTGCTGGTGCGCCGCGACGTGGACTATCTCGTGACCGACGACGGGATCACGCTCATCAACACCGCCCGCGGCCGCGTCGCGCACCTGCAACGCTGGCCGGACGGCCTGCACGCGGCGATCGAGGCCAAAGAGCGGCTCACGGTCAGCGCGCCCGGTGTGATCCTCGATCAGCTCACGATCCAGGACCTGCTGCTGACCTACCAGACCCTGTCCGGCATGAGCGGCACCGTCACGGCCGTCGCGGACGATCTGATCGAGTTCTACCGGCTCCCCTCCGGCCGCATCGAGCGGCACCGCCCGAACATCCGCGTCGATGAACCCGATCGCGTCGTGCTCACGGCAGCCGACAGGTTCGCTGCCGTGGTCGAGCAGGTGCGCAAGCGGCACGACGCGGGTCAGCCGGTCCTCGTCGGCACGCAGAGCGTCGCGGAATCCGAGTCCCTCGCGGAGCTGCTGGCGAACGCGGGGATGAACGCGCGGGTGCTCAACGCCAAGAACGACGCTGAGGAAGCCGCGATCATCGCGCGCTCCGGCGAGTACGGCGCGGTCACCATCTCGACGCAGATGTCCGGTCGTGGCACCGACATCCGTCTCGGCGGGGCCGACGAGCGCGACCGCGATCGCGTCGTCGCCGTCGGCGGTCTGGTCGTCATCGCCACCGGTCGCTACCCCTCCCGCCGTCTCGACGCCCAGCTCCGCGGACGCGCCGGGCGGCAGGGCGACCCGGGCGCGAGCCTTGTCGTGGCGAGCCTGGACGACGAGCTCGTGCAGACCAACCTTCCCACCCATGTGCTGAACAGAATCGACCGCCGGGGGGCGTCGTTGACGGGGGCACAGCGCCGGAAGATCGTGGACAAGGCTCAGCAGATCGCTGAAGGCATCCGGCTCGACCGGCATCGCAACACCTGGGCGTATAACCGCGCCATCGCAGCGCAGCGCGCTACCGTCCTCGCGCACCGGCAGCAGATCACCACCTCCGAGATCGCGATGACGACGCTGCGCGGCATCATCCCCGATCACCTCGCCGCTCTCGAGGGGGCCAGAGGCGACGCGGTCGAGGGCATGGTTCGCGCGGTCGCGCTCTTCTACCTGGACGATCACTGGATGGAGCACCTGGCGCTGCTCCAGGAGATCCGCGACGGCATCCACCTTCGTTCTCTGGCGGGACTGAAGCCGGTCGACGAGTTCCATCGGATCGCGCTGCGCCAGTTCCACGGATTCTTCGACGCCGCTCATCGAGACGCGGCCGCCTTCATCGAGCAGCTGAACCCGGCAGATGTCGGCGGCGACCTCGAAGACCTGGGACTGCGCCGCCCCTCCGCGACCTGGACCTACATGGTCACCGACGACCCGCTGGGAGCCTCGGGCGACCGACTCGCGAGAGCGCTCGGCAAACACTGGCGCTCCACGGTCTTCCGCATCGAGTGATCTGGCGGCTGTTCAGCAAGAGCGGGATCGGATCGGACGCCATGGGCATCCTGGTGATGGATTCCCTCTCGCCAGCTCGCCACCGATCGTTACGACGTGGAGGAAGCCCGTCCGACGCGTCAGTCCTCGAACGACCCGTACACCGCGAGCGTGTTGGCGGCCAGCTGCGCGCACAGCTCGTCGAGGTCCGCGCCCAGCTGCTCAGCCAGGAACCGCACCGTCACGGGCACGAGGTACGGCGCGTTGGGGCGGCCGCGGTGCGGCGTCGGGGTGAGGAACGGGGCATCCGTCTCGACGAGGATCCGCTCGCGCGGCGTCACCGCCAGCGCGTCGCGCAGGTTCTGCGCGTTCTTGAACGTGACGTTGCCGGCGAACGAGAGGTAGTACCCGGCATCCGCGCACACGCGAGCCATGGCGGCATCGCCGGAGAAGCAGTGGAAGACCGTGCGCTCGGGCGCGCCGACCCGTCCCAGAGTCTCCAGCACCGCTTCGTGCGCATCGCGGTCGTGGATCTGCATCGCGATCGAGTGCTTCTTGGCGAGCGCGATATGCGCCTCGAAGCTCTCCTGCTGCGCCGGGATGCCGTCTTCGCCCGTGCGGAAGAAGTCGAGCCCCGTCTCGCCGATCGCGCGCACCCGCGGCTGCGCGGCGAGCTCGTCGATGACGGCGATCGCCTCGTCGAGCCGTCCGGCCGCCGCGTACACCGGCGCTTCGTTGGGGTGGATCGCGACGGCGGCGAGCACGCGCCGGTGGGATGCCGCGGCCCACGCCGACCACCGGCTCGACTCGATGTCACCGCCCGCTTGGACGACGCCCGCGATCCCGACCGCCACGGCGCGCTCGAGCTGCTCGTCGAGGCTCAGCCCGCCGCCGTCGGCCGGTCCATCGACGATCTCCAGGTGCGTGTGGTTGTCGTACACGGGCACGGCGAGGGGCTCGGGAGGGGGCGGATACGTGACATCCCGCGAGCCCTTCTCGCGCTCGCGCACGTAGTTCGACGGGTCGCTCATCGCGTCACACTGCGGCACGCGCGCTCGAAAGTGGCCCGCGCGGCGAAAGGTTGCGCAGCACGTGCAGCTTTCGACAGCGCGAAGCGCGCTCCCCCGCCACGCGCGTCGCCACCACGAAACCCGCTCACGCGGGCTGCTCGACGCGGGGGAACAGGGGGGCCAGCGTCCCGACGGTCGTCCCGGGCACGAGCTGGCCCCAGGTTCCGGCCTCGCGCAGCGGCTGGTCCACGAGGCGCCCGGCCTGCCCGAGCGCGGCCCACAGCTTCTCGGTGGACGACGGCATGAACGGGCTCAGCAGCACGGCGAGCGCACGCAGCCCCTCAGCGGCCGTGTGCAGCACGGTGCCGAGGCGCTCGCGGGCATCGGGATCCTTCGCGAGCGCCCACGGCTCGTTCTCGGTGATGTAACCGTTCAGGGCGTCGACGATCGTCCAGATCGCGGCGATCGCCTCGTCGGGGCGGAAGCGCTCCATCGCGGCGTCGGCGGCCGACGCGGCATCCGCCACCACGCGCTGCACCGCAAGGTCGCCCTCGGCATAGCCGGATGCCGCAGGCACGACGCCCTCGAAGTAGCGACCGACCATCGCGACCGTGCGCGAGGCGAGGTTGCCGAAGCCGTTCGCAAGCTCCGCCTGGTAGCGCGCCGAGAGGTCCTCCCACGAGAAGGAGCCGTCCTGCCCGAAGGCGATCGCGGAGAGGAAGTAGAACCGGTAGGCATCCGACCCGAACACGTCGGTGATCTCGGTCGGCGCGATGCCGGTGAGCTTCGACTTGCTCATCTTCTCGCCGCCGACGAGCAGCCAGCCGTGCGCGAAGACGCCGCGCGGCACGTCGAGGCCGGCGGCCATGAGCATCGCGGGCCAGATGACGGCGTGGAAGCGCAGGATGTCCTTGCCCACGATGTGATGCGCCGGCCAGCGGCGGGCGAACTGCTCGGGGTCGGTGCCGTAGCCGACGGCGGTCGCGTAGTTCAGCAGGGCGTCGACCCAGACGTAGATGACGTGCGAGGGATCCCACGGCACCGTGATGCCCCAGTCGAACGCCGACCGCGAGATCGACAGGTCTTTCAGTCCGCTGCGCACGAACGAGACGACCTCGTTGCGGGCGGACTCGGGCCGTACGAAGTCGGGCTCGGTCTTGTAGAGCTCCAGCAGGCGGTCCTCGAACTCGCTGAGCTTGAAGAAGTAGTTCTTCTCCTGCAGCAGTTCCAGCGGCTTGGAGTGGATGGCGCAGACCTTGAGGCCCTCGAACGCTCCCGCGCCGTCGACGATCTCGGACTCGGGCTTGAACTCTTCGCAGCCGACGCAGTAGAGCGCCTCGTACTCCCCCGCGTAGATGTAGCCGCGGTCGTAGAGCGCCTGCACGAATCGCTGCACGCTCTCCTCATGGCGCGCCTGGGTCGTGCGGATGAAATCGTCGTTGGCAACGTCGAGGGTCCGAAGCAGCGGAAACCACGACTCGGTCACGAGCTTGTCGACCCACTCCTGCGGGGTCACGCCGTTCGCGGCGGCGGCGCGGAGCATCTTCTGGCCGTGCTCGTCGGTGCCGGTGAGCATCCAGGTGTCGTCGCCCGCCTGGCGGTGCCAGCGCGCGAGCGCGTCGACGGCCACCGTCGTGTACCCGTGGCCGATGTGCGGCAGATCGCTCGGGTAATAGATCGGGGTCGTGATGTAGAAGGAGTGGGGGCCGGTGCTCACCCGACGATTCTAGATGGGGCCACGAGGGCGCCCGGGGCGTGTGACGCTACCGGGTGGCGGGGTCAGCCGTGCGCGGGGAACAGGCCCAGATCGGGCTCGCTCGCGATCGGCGCGGTGCTCTGTCGGCCGCGCTTGCCCGGGTTCGGGTCTCGACCAGGGCCCTTCCGCGGTGCCGGGTGCCCGAAAGGAGGTGCGCAGAAGGGGTCGCGCTCACCTCCGGTGAACGGGTCACGGCCGATGCCGCCGGTCATCTTGCGGCGGAGCTCAGCCACGGCATCCTCGAGGTCTTCCAGCCCTCGCGCCGTGATGTAGTACCACCGCCACTGGAGGTCGGCGATGCTCTCCACGAATCCCGCGTCGCGCAGGATCCGCAGATGCTTCGACACTGCGGTGCGGCTGATTCTGAACTCCCCGCCCACGGCCGCCGCGATCTCTCCCGCCGTGTGCTCGCCGTCGGCCAGCACCTCGACGATGCGCCGACGCACCGGGTCCGCCATGACGGCGAAGGGATCCATGGGAAAGGCCATGCGTGCACGGTACGCGGGGGCTGCGACATTGAGGTGGCGGATGCCCCGGCCGAGCCTGCCAAGGGCTGGAAACGTTCCGTGCTCCCCGCCCCGGCGTCCGCCCGACAAACTCTCAAATTGGCATTGAACCTCTCGTTCACACAGTCGATCCGCCTATGCACTCGCCTCACGCATCCGGCAGGAGGTCTTTCACAACGTCCTTGAACTTCCCGCTCACGCAGTGTTGAGTCCGCGCGCGTCCAGAGCCCAGGGCGAACTCGCACTTGGCGTTGATCGGGTCATCGTTGAGTCCGCGCGCGTCCTGCGCCCAGGGCGCGCCCGCGTCTATCCGGCTCCGTCATCACAGGCGTGGACACGGGTGATGGACGCCACGACGGCCTCACTCGAGCAGCGATGTCGCCGGGCACTACCGAAATCGTCATGCTCCTGGGCGGCACGAACAGCGGCGCGAGCATCCTGTTCATAGCAATCTCGACGCATGCCATGTGAACAGGAAGTTCATCGCCCCGACACGCAGTTCGGCGAACTCAACGTCTGCGCGCCCCGCCTCGACACGGCGCCCACGACCATGCCGCCCAACCCGGCACTGGCGTCGCGTGTGAACCGGAAGTAAAACAACGATTTGGGAGATGCTCCGCGGCATGAATCTGCGCGACGTGGGGAGCCGCCACGGGCCGCGCGCGCCGCGAAAACCGCACGCTGACGCCGAGTGCCAGCGCCGCCACCCCGCGCCGGTCGTCCACTCCGGCTACGGAACGGCCCGCGCCGCCCGCGCCGCGAGCGCCGCCTGGTACAGCTCCCGCGAGCTGAGGCCGGTGGCTGCGGCGACCTCGGCGGCGGCATCCTTCAGGCGAACCCCGGATGCCACGAGGTCCTGCACCTGCGCGAGCGCATCGGCCTCCGGCACCTCGCGGGCGGGTGCTCCCCCGACGACGACGACGATCTCTCCGCGCACGCCGCCCGCGGCCCACGCCGCGAGCTCGCCGAGTCCTGCGCGCACGACCTCCTCGTGCAGCTTCGTCAGCTCTCGGCACACGGCGGCCGGGCGCTCCGCGCCGAACGCCTCCGCCATCGCGGCGAGGGTGCCTGCCACACGCGAGGGCGCCTCGAAGAACACCATCGTGCGCAGCTCGCCCTCGAGGGCCGACAGCGCACGGCGCCGCTCGCCGCTCTTACGCGGCAGAAACCCCTCGAAGGTGAACCGGTCGGTGGGCAGCCCTGCGACGGCGAGCGCCGTGACGACCGCGCTCGGCCCAGGGATCGCCGTCACCTCGACCCCCTGCGCGATCGCCTCGACGACCAGCGCGTACCCGGGGTCGCTGACCGTCGGCATCCCCGCGTCGCTGAGCACGAGCAGATCCGCGTCGCGCGCCCGCCCGACGAGCTCCGTGGCGCGCTGGCGTTCATTGTGCTCGTGCAGCGCGACGAGCTTCGGCCGGTTCGCGATCCCGAGCGCCTGCAACAGGCGTTGGGCGGTGCGAGTGTCCTCCGCCGCGACGACTCTCGCCTGCTCGAGCGCCTCTACCAGCCGCGCCGACGCATCGCCGAGGTTGCCGATCGGCGTCGCGGCGAGGATGATCACCGCCCCAGCATAGGCTTGTGGCCGTGACGACGACCGAGGAGCTGCTGCTACCGCCGATCGAGCGCCCCTCCTTCTACGACCGCTGGCTCATCCGGGTCGCGGGCGCACCCCGGCTGCGGCGCCTGTACGCCTGGCTCGCCCCGACGCTCGTGACGGTCCTCGCGGCGATCCTGCGGTTCTGGCACCTCGCGCATCCGCACAGCCTCGTCTTCGACGAGACGTATTACGTCAAGGATGCCTGGAGCCAGTGGAACCTCGGCTACGCGTCCACGTGGCCCGACGGCGCCGACGAGAGCTTCGCCGCCGGCGACACCGACATCTTCACGACCGACCCGAGCTTCGCGGTGCACCCGCCGCTGGGCAAATACCTCATCGGGTTCGGAATGTGGCTGTTCGGGCCGGACAGCTCCTTCGGCTGGCGGTTCATGGGGGCCCTGTTCGGCACGGCGCTCGTGCTGCTGCTGTTCCTCGTCGCGAAGTCGCTGACGAACTCGGTCGTGTTCGCGAGCGTCGCCTCGTTCCTGCTCGCGATCGACGGCCTGGGCATCGTCCTGAGCCGCGTCGCGCTGCTCGACATCTTCCTCGCGTTTTTCGTGCTGCTGGCCTTCTGGTTCGCGGTGCTGGACCACAAGAGATCGCCGGGCCGGCTCGCCGCGCTGACCACCGCTAGGCAGAGCGACGAACGTCCCCTCCTGTGGGGCGCGATCCTGTGGAACCGGCCGTGGGTGCTCGCCGCAGGAGCCGCCGCGGGGGCGGCGAGCGCCGTCAAGTGGTCGGGCGTGTGGGTGCTCGCCGCGATCGGCCTCTACCTCGTCGTCACCGACGCCCTCGATCGCCGCCGGCTCGGTGTCACGTTCTGGCCGGCCGACGCGGTGCGGCAGGGCGCGGCATCCTTCGTGCTGCTTGTCCCGGTCGCGTTCGTCGTCTACCTCGCCTCGTGGACCGGCTGGATCCTCAGCGACAGCGGCTACGACCGACACACCGCCGACGCGAACCCCGCGACGGGGCTCTTCGGCTGGGTTCCGCTGTGGGCGCAGAGCCTGTGGAAGTACCATGCGACGATCCTGAACTCGATGGCGAACATGACCTCGCCGCACAGCTACGAGAGCCCGGCATGGCAGTGGGCGCTGCTGTGGCGACCGACGGCGATGTACGTCTTCTCGACCCAGGACGGCGAGTCCGGGTGCGCGGGCGGCGACGCCGGATGCCTGGAGATCATCTACAGCATGCCGAACCCGCTCATCTGGTACGCGAGCATCGTGGCCGCGATCGTCCTGCTGTACCGGTTCGTCCTCTACCGCGACTGGCGGCACGCCGTCGTGCTCGTCGGCATCGCGGCGACCTGGTTCCCGTGGCTCGCCTACCCTGAGCGCACGATCTTCCAGTTCTACACGATCGTCATCTGGCCGTTCCTGCTGCTGGCGCTGACCTTCGGGCTGCGCGAGGTCGCGGGCCCGCCCGATGCGAGCCTCGACCGGCGCACGGCCGGTCAGAGGGTCGTGCTCGTCTTCCTCGGCGTCGCCGTCGTGCTGTCGGCGTTCTGGTACCCGCTCTGGTCGGGAATCCAGGTGCCTTATGACTTCTACCGCCTGCACAACTGGATGCAGGGCTGGGTCTGAGCCGGGCCCGGGCGTGAACGAGGCGATACCTTCCGCCGTCATCTCCTACCCGCCGGAGCTGCCCGTCAGCGCCGCGCGGGAAGAGATCGCGCGAGCGATAGCGCGACACCAGGTCGTCATCGTCGCCGGTGCGACCGGATCGGGCAAGACCACGCAGCTCCCGAAGATCTGCCTCGAGCTCGGACGCACCTCCGTCGCGCACACCCAGCCGCGACGCATCGCCGCCCGCACGATCGCCGAACGCATCGCGCACGAGCTGCAGGTGCCCCTCGGCGGCCTCGTCGGCTACAGGGTGCGCTTCACCGACGAGGTCTCGACCGACACACAGATCACGCTCGTCACCGACGGCATCCTGCTCAACGAGATCCACCGCGACCGCCTTTTGCGCCGTTACGACACGATCATCGTCGACGAGGCGCACGAGCGGTCCCTGAACATCGACTTCCTGCTGGGCTACCTCGCCCGCATCCTCCCCGAACGCCCCGATCTGAAGGTCATCATCACCTCGGCGACGATCGACCCGGGCAGCTTCGCCCGGCACTTCGCCGGGCCGGATGCCACGGACCACGGCGGCGAGCCCGCCCCCGTCATCGAGGTGTCCGGCCGCACCTACCCGGTCGAGATCCGCTACCGCTCCCCGGTCGAGGACGCCCCGGACGACATCGACGCGCTCCTCGCGGCCCTGCGCGAGCTCGATCGCGAACCCGACGGCGACGTTCTGGTGTTCCTGCCCGGCGAGGCCGAGATTCGCGACGCGATGGATGCCGTCCGCGGCATGTACACGAAAGACACCCGCCCTACCGAGGTGCTTCCGCTGTACGGCCGTCTCTCGGCCACCGAGCAGCACCGCGTCTTCGAGCCGTCGGCCGTCGCCGGGGTGCGCCGACGCGTCATCCTCGCGACCAACGTCGCCGAGACGAGCCTGACGGTGCCCGGCATCCGCTACGTCGTCGACGCCGGCACGGCCCGCGTCTCGCGCTACAGCGCGCGCTCGAAAGTGCAGCAGCTGCCGATCGAGCCGATCTCGCAGGCCTCCGCCCAGCAGCGCTCGGGCAGGGCGGGCCGCACCTCGCCGGGCATCGCGATCCGCCTCTACGCGGAAGACGACTTCCTCACCCGCCCCGAGTACACCGAGCCCGAGATCCTGCGAACCTCGCTCGCGTCGGTGATCCTGCAGATGCTCGCGCTCGGGTTCGGCGACATCGACCAGTTCCCGTTCCTCACGAAGCCCGACAGCCGCGGCGTGAAGGCGGCGTTCGAGCTGCTGACCGAGCTGCGCGCCGTCTCGAAAGACCACCGCCTGACGGCGATCGGGCGCGAGCTGGCGAGGCTGCCGATCGAGCCCCGGTTCGCGCGGATGCTCGTCGAGGCGCGCCGGCTCGACGTCACCGAGCCCGTGCTGGCGATCGTCGCGGGACTGTCGATCCAGGACGTGCGCGAGCGCCCGTCGGTCGAGCAGGGCGCCGCCCGCGAGCAGGCCGACCGCCTGCACGCGCGGTTCGCCGACCCGACGAGCGACTTCCTGACCCTTCTGAACCTGTGGAACCACCTGCAGGAACAGCAGCGCGCGCTTGGATCGAGCGCCTTCCGGCGGCTGTGCCGCGCCGAGTTCCTCAACTACGTGCGCGTGCGCGAGTGGTTCGACGTGCACCGCCAGCTCCGCGGCCTGAGCGGCGGGCGAGGGCGGCGCGATGCAGGCCGACCCGACAGAGCCCGAACGGACAGTGCCCGAACTGCCGCCGCCGACCCGACGCTCGTCCACCGCGCGATCCTCGCGGGGCTGCTCTCGCACCTCGGCATCCTCGACACCCGCCAGACCTCCGCACAGAAGCAGGCACAGAAACAGTCACAGAGCCAGAAGCCCGGAGAGCGCCGGCGGCAGAACACGCAGTACCGCGGCTCCCGCGGCACGAGCTTCCAGATCTTCCCGGGCTCGGCCCTGCGCCCCGGCAAGGGCGGCTCGCCCGACGCCGTCATGGCCGCCGAGCTCGTCGAGACGTCCCGCCTGTACGCGCGGACGGTCGCCGCGATCGATCCCGCGTGGGCCGAGGAGCCCGCGGGCGACCTCGCCCACCGCACCCTCAGCGATCCGCACTGGTCGAAGGATGCCGCAGCCGCCGTCGCGGCCGAGAAGGTCACGCTCTTCGGGGTCGAGATCATCCCGCGCCGCCGCGTGCAGCTGGCCCGCAGCGACCGCCCGCTCGCGCGCGAGCTGTTCCTGCGGCACGCTCTCGTGGACGGCGACTGGAACGCGCAGCACCTCGACAAACGCCTCACGGCGTTCGAGCGCCGCAACCTCGTGCTGCGGCGACGGCTCGAGAAGGTCGAGGAGCGCGAGCGCCGCCGCGACATCCTCGTCGGCGACGAGGCCGTCTTCGCGTTCTACGACGCTCGCATTCCGCAGGACGTATACGACGTGCGCTCGTTCGAGACGTGGTGGCGCGAGGCATCCGCCCGCACCCCGCGCCTGCTCGATCTGACCGAGGCCCACCTGCGCGACGACCTCCGCGACCACGGGCGCTCGGACGAGCGCGCATTCCCCGGCCGCTGGCAGCAGGGCGACCAGCAGCTCTCGCTCGCGTACCGCTTCGAGCCGGGCGACCCGGAGGACGGCGTGAGCGTCGTCGTGCCGCTGCCGCTTCTGGCGGGCCTGCGCCCCGACGGCTTCGACTGGCAGGTTCCGGGCCTTCGCGCCGAGCTCATCACAGCACTGCTGCGGGCGCTGCCCAAGAGCATCCGCCGCCACGTGGTCCCCGCCGCAGACTGGGCGGCGAGACTCGGCGACGAGCTCGCCGCCGACGGCCCGGAGCACCACGCAGGCCTGCCCGCCAGGACGCTCGCCGAGGCGCTCGCCGCACAGATCCAGCCGGTCGCGAACCAGCCCGTCCGGGCCTCGGACTTCGACCTCGACCGCGTGCCGGCGCACCTGCGGGTGACCTTCCGCGCGGTCGATGGGCGCGGCCGCACCGCGGGCACCTCCCGCAACCTCGCCGAACTGCAGGAGCGCCTCGCAGGGCGTGCGCGCGCGCAGGTCGCCCGCACCCTCGGCGCCGGGGAGGCATCCCGCCCCGCCGCACAGCACACCCCCGGCACGCCCCGCGTCGCCGAGCGCCGCGGCATCACGGCGTGGGATCTCGGCACACTGCCGGAGGTCGTCGACACGACGGTCGCGGGCGGCGTCGTGCGCGGCTACCCGGCGCTCGTCGACGAGAAGGATGCCGTGGCGCTGCGCATCGAGGCGACGCCTGAGCGCGCCGCGCGGCTCACGCACGAGGGCGTCCGCCGGCTCCTGCTGCTGGCGGTCCCGTCGCCGAGCGCGTACGTGCTCGAGCACCTGACCGCCGCCGAGAAGCTCTCGCTCGCGGCGTCCCCATACCCCTCCGCGAAGGCGCTGATCGAGGATGCCCGCGTCGCGGTCGCCGATGCGGTCCTCGCCCGCGCGGCACGGCGCGGCGTGCGCACGCCCGAGCAGTTCGCCGCGGCGCGTGACGCGTTCTCCGCGGCAATCGTCGACGAGCTGTTCCAGACCGTCGCTCTGACCGCTCGGATCCTCGCGGCACAGCGCGACGTCGAGCGTGCGATCAAGGCGCAGAACTCCCTGACCCTGCTCGCCGCGCTCGGCGACGTCAAGGGGCAGCTGGCGGGCCTCGTCTTCCCGGGATTCGTCTCGCGCACCGGCCTCGAACGGCTCGCGCACCTGCCGCGCTACCTCGACGGCGCGCTCCTGCGCGTGAAGGGTCTCGCCGACGGCCCGGGGCGCGACCGGCAGCGGCTGACGGAGTTCGAGCGGGCCGCCGCCGCCTACGCGGATGCCGGGGGCACGCTCCCGGCATCCGCCGACGCCCCGCCGCACCTCGTCCGCGCCCGCTGGCTGCTCGAGGAGTATCGCGTGAGCCTTTTCGCCCAGCAGCTCGGCACCGCCGAGCCGGTCTCTCTCCCCCGCGTCACGAAGGCCCTGGGCGGCGCCCCCGCGGCTGCACAGAGACCGCGCCGGTAGGCTCGAGCAATGACCGGCATTCGATGGGGCATCCTCGCGACGGGCGGCATCGCCCACGCGTTCACGCAGGATCTCCGCCGAGCCGGGCTCGAGGTCGCCGCGGTCGGGTCGCGCTCCGCGGCCTCCGCCGGCGCGTTCGCGGCTGCTTACGGCATCCCGCACGCGCACGGCTCGTACGAGGCGCTCGTGACCGACCCCGACGTCGACATCGTCTACGTCGCGTCGCCGCACAGCCACCACCACGATCACGCGATCCTCGCACTTCAGGCGGGCAAGCACGTCCTCATCGAGAAGGCGGTGACGCTGGATGCCGACGAGGCGACCGCCATCGGCGAGCTCGCCGCCGCGCGCGGGCTGCTCGCGATGGAGGCGATGTGGACCCGCTATCTGCCGCACATGGTGCGCATCCGCGAGCTCATCGCCTCAGGCGCGCTCGGCGAGGTGCGCACCGTCTTCGCCGACCACACGCAGTCGCTGCCGACCGACCCGGCGCACCGGCTCAACGCGCTCGAGCTCGGCGGCGGCGCGCTGCTCGACCTCGGCGTCTACCCCGTCTCGTTCGCCTTCGACGTCTCGGGGCCGGTGAGCTCCGCCCGCGCGACCGGGCACCTCGGCGAGACCGGTGCCGACACCGAGGTCGCGATCGCTCTCGCGCACGAGAACGGCGCCGTCTCGTCGCTCGTGACGAGCTCGCGCGGCGCCGGCCCCAACAGCGCGCACGTCGTCGGCACCGCCGCCCGGATCGACATCGAGCGCGTCTGGTACACGCCGACCTCGTTCCGGCTCACCGCGAACGACGACACCGTGATCGAGGAGTACGTCTCACAGGTCGAGGGCCGCGGTATGCAGTTCCAGGCCCACTACGCCGAGCAGCTGATCCGCGAGGGCCGCACCGACAGTGAGCTGCTGCCGTTCGCCGAGTCGATCGCGATCATGCGCACCCTCGACGACATCCGGGCCCAGCTCGGCGTCCACTACCCGGCCCGCAACCCGAAGGAGCACTGACGTGCCCGATCCCCAGAACCCTCGCGTCGCGGTGTACCTCGACTTCGACAACATCGTCATGAGCTGGTATGACCGCGTGCACGGCCGCAACGCCTACGCCGGCGACCGGCAGAAGATCATCGCGGATCCCGATCAGCCCGAGATCGCGCAGAAGCTCAAGGAGGCGACGATCGACGTCGGCGCGGTCATCGACTACGCGGCATCCTTCGGCACGCTCGTGCTCACGAGGGCATACGCCGACTGGTCGTCGCCCGTGAACGCGCTGTACCGCTCCCAGCTGGTCGCGCGCGCCGTCGATCTCGTGCAGCTGTTCCCGGCTGCGGCATATGCGAAGAACGGTGCCGACATTCGCCTCGCGGTGGATGCCGTCGAGGACATGTTCCGTCTTCCCGATCTGACCCATGTCGTCATCGTCGCCGGCGACAGCGACTACGTGCCGCTCGCTCAGCGCTGCAAGCGCCTCGGCCGCGTCGTGGTCGGCGTGGGCGTGGCCGGGTCGACGGCGAAGTCGCTCGCGGCGGCGTGCGACCAGTTCGACGCCTACGACTCCCTGCCGGGGATCGTCCCTCCCGCACAGGCGGCGCCGAAGAAGGCGGATGCCGCAGCCACGACGACCGCGTCGGCCTCGCGCCGCCGCAAGAAGACCGAGGACCCCTCGGCCGAGCTGCTGCGGCGCGCGCTGCGCCTCGAGCAGGAGCGCACCGATGACGACTGGCTGCACCTGTCGGCGGTGAAGGGCCTGCTCAAGCGCATGGATCCGTCCTTCAGCGAGAAGGCGCTCGGCCACCGCTCGTTCTCCGACTTCGTCAAGGCGTACCCGGCCATCGCCGAGCTCGACGAGTCGACGAACATCGTGCGCGCGCGCCTCGCGGCGTCGAACTGACGAGTTGCCGCGCCCTACGCCGCGAAAGGCACCGCCCCGACCAGAACGCCGACCGCGAGCATCACGAGCGAGACGATCACCGCCCGCCACAGCACCTTCTTGTGGTGGTCGCCGAGGTTGACGCTCGCGAGCGAGACCAGCAGGAGGATCGCCGGGACCAGCGGGCTCTGCAGGTGCACCGGTTGCCCCGTGATCGACGCCCGCGCCATCTCGACCGGGGTGATGCCGTAGGTCGCGGCACTCTCGGAGAGGATCGGCAGGATCCCGTAGTAGAACGCGTCGTTGGACATGAAGAACGTGAACGGGATCGACAGCACGCCGGTGATGACGGCGAGATAGGGCCCGAGCGCGGCGGGGATGACCGTCGTGATCCATGACGCCATTGCCGTCACCATGCCGGTGCCGTTCAGCACGCCCACCAGCACCCCCGCGGCGAGCACCATCGACACGACGCCGACGATGCTGGGCGCGTGCGCCACGATCTCGTCGGCCTGCTCCTTGAGCTTCGTGAAGTTGACCAGCAGCGCGACGGCCGTCCCGACCATGAAAACGTACGGCAGCGGGAACAGGTCGAGCACGAGCAGGACCATCACGACGAGCGTCAGCACGAGGTTGAACCAGATCAGCCGGGGCCGCAGGGTCGCACGGTTCGGGTCGAGCATCGTGTCGGCCATGGCGGTATCGGCGGCATCCACGAGGTTCGGTGCGTCGAAGGTCGCATGGGCACCGCGCACCGTGACGACGTTGCCGGTCGCCAGCGTCGCCGCGGCACCGGGCTTCGCCTCGGCGCCGCGGAAGATCTCCGGCGCGTCCAGCAGGCTGCGGCCGGTCGGCCCGGTGAGCCGGGACGTGTCGACGCTGCCGGCGAGCCGGCGCCGCTCGGACACCCCGAGCATCCACGCGAAGCCGAACGCGACGACCAGGCCCACCGCCAGCGACGGCAGCATCGGCACGAAGATCTCGGTCGGCTGAAGGCTCAGCGCGCTGGCGGCGCGCACGGTCGGTCCGCCCCACGGCACGATGTTGAGCGTGCCGTTGATCAGGCCCGCGACGCAGGTGAGGACGACGGGGCTCATCCCGAGGCGCAGATAGATCGGCAGCAGCGCGGAGGTCGTGATGATGAAGGTCGTCGAGCCGTCACCGTCGAGCGACACGGCGCCGGCGAGCAGGGCCGTCCCGATGACGATCTTGGCCGGGTCGTCGCCGAGCAGACGCGTGATGACGCGGATGAGCGGATCGAACAGGCCCACGTCGATCATGAGCCCGAAGTACATGATCGCGAACATCAGCAGCGCCGCAGTGGGGGCCATGTTGCCGATCGCATCGAGGACCATGTCCCCCAGGCCGAGACCTGCCCCGGCGAACAGCCCGAACACCGTGGGAACGACGATGAGCGCGACCATCGGCGTCAGGCGCCGCGTCATGATCAGCACCATGAAGGTCAGCACCATCACGAACCCGAGGATCACGAGCACGCCGTCCGGCGGGACCCACGCGGTGTCGTAGCCGTCCTCGGCTTCCAGGAAGAGTGTGAGTTCCCTCATCGCGACTCCTTCGTCTGCGGGCTTATACTGCGCGCCTCCGCCGACTCTAGACCCCCGGCGCATCGAGCGCACGCGCGACCGCGGGCGTGGCGCGCCGTTCGGGCCTCCAACGCTCCGAGAGCCGCGGCCAGGCTCGCCTCAGCCTGAATCCACCGACGAGGAGCTGTCTCCCCGGCCGTTGAGCGAGCGAAGCGAGACGAAACGTCGGAGCCTGTCGTGGCCCGCTTCGACGTGTCGCCGCGCTCCTCTCCGGGCGGCCACGTTCTGTCGGCGCGACCCCTAGGCTTCCGCCATGACCTTTCCGTTCGAGGCGCTGCGCCGTCGCCCCGACCTGGAGGGGCCGGGACTGGTCGCCTCGGATGCCGCCGACCGGCTCATCCTCGACGAGTCCGCCACCGCACGGGCAGGCATCGGGGCCGGTGAGCTCGTCGTCATCGGCGACGCCTACGGCGCCCTCGCACTCGCTTCCGCGCACGACGGCGCCGCCGACGTGCGCGTCCACCAGGACGCCCTCACCGGCGAGCGCGCGCTCGCGGCGAACGCAGCCGCGCTGGGGCTCGACACCCGCGTGCGGTCGATGGCGGCGGATGCCGACCTCCTGCGCGGCGCGCGCGTCGTGCTGCTGCGCCTCTCCCGCTCCCTGGATGCCTTGGGCGAGATCGCCGCGCTCATCGCCGCGCACGCCGAACCCGACGTCGTCGTCTTCGCCGGAGCCCGCATCAAGCACATGAGCCTGGCGATGAACGACGTCCTGCGCGCGCACTTCGACACGGTGGACGTGACGCACGCGCGGCAGAAGTCGCGCGTGCTGATCGCTCGCGGCCCGCACCCCGCACCCGCCGGGCACGATCCCGTGCCGGATGCCGCGGCCGTGACGATCGACACCGGGCGGGGCGATGCCGCCCCGCCCCTTGAGGTGCGGGCTTTCGGCGGCGCGTTCGCGGGCGCGCGGGTCGACCTCGGCACCCGGTTGCTGCTGCGCCATCTGCCGGAACGCCCACCCGGCGGCGCGGAGGACGACCCGTGGATCGACATGGCGTGCGGCACGGGCGTCGTGGGCGCGTTGCTGGCGTCGCGGCATCCGTCGGCGCAGGTCTATGCCAGCGATCAGTCAGCGACCGCCGTCGCGTCGGCGCGCGCGACGGCGGAGGCGAACGGGCTCGGCGAGCGCATGCACGTCGTACGCGACGACATGCTCTCCGCGCGGCCGGACGCCTCGGCGTCGTTCATCGCCCTGAACCCTCCGTTCCACTCCGGCGCCGCCGTGACCGGCGACCTGGCGCCGCGGCTGTTCGCCGACGCCGCGCGGGTGCTGCGGCCGGGAGGCGAGCTGTGGTGCGTGTGGAACTCCCCGCTGCGCTACCGGCCGGTACTCGAACGCCTCGTCGGCCCGACCCGCCAGATCGCGCGCGACCGGCGATTCACGGTCACGGCCTCCACGCGCCGCTGAGACCGGCCTCCTCAGACGATGCCCGCGCGGATGCCGTCGAGCGATGCCGCGACCTTCGGCAGCCGCTTAACGAGCGCCCCGTCGAGGTCGGCGAGGCGGTCGCGCGCCGCGAGCAGCACGCCGGCGCCCTTCGGGGTGACGTGGAGGTCGCTGGCCGCCCCCGCGTGCGAGGTGGCGTCCTCGACGAGGCCGTCGTCGACGAGCGCGCGCACCGCGGTGTGGGCCGACTGCACCGTGATGTGCGAGCGGCGCGCGAGCTCGGAGAACGAGATGCCCGGATCGGCGGAGATGTGGCCCAGCAGGCCGAACTTGCGGGTCGTGATGCCGAGGTCCTTGAGGGTCGCCGAGAGCTCCCCCTCCCACATGGCCGACACCGCGAGCAGCGCGATGACGGGGCTGAACCGCGGCGCATCCTCTGACATGGCCACAATGCTAGCGATGAGCTGGCCATGAGGAGAGGCCCCGCAGAGGTGCTCGCTGCCCATCCCGTGGCGTTGCCGGCTGCGCGCTATGTCGAGCTGACAGTTCCCGCTTCCTCGAGGAAACCCGCGACGAGGTCTGCGAGCAGGGCTCCGGCCCGATCGTTGAGGTGCACCTGGTCGACGAGCAGGTGCAGTCCGTTGCGCGCGGAGATCTCGTTCCAGCTGAGCCCGCCCGCTCGCGCTCGCGAGGCCTGGATGACGACGTCGACGTCCCCCGTGTAGGCGGGCGCGTCGTGCTGGTCCGGCAGCGCGGCGACGAGCAGCTCGTACAGCGGCAGCACCTCGATCCCGCGCTCGGCCGCGGCGGAGCGGATCACCGCGTTGTACGCCCGCACCTTCTCGTTGATGTCGCTGTCGAGGCGCTCTCCGACGGGCGGGATCTCGATCGCCGCGATCCGCGCGTGCGTCTCGGCGCGAAGGCGGTCGAGGATCGCGAGGTAGTTCTCCTCGAACCATGCGGCGGTGGGATCTGCCGGAAGGCCCTGCATCTGCCGGTACATGGCTGCCTGCTCGGGGCCGAACCGCGCGCAGACGTCGTTCGTGCCGATCAGCAGGGTCACGGCATCCGGCTGTGCGTCCACGACGGGATCCAGGCGCTGGAGCACATTCCAGGCGAGCTCGCCGTTGACCCCCGCGTTGACGACGGTGGTGCCCGAGGGTGCGAGCCGAGACGCGATCTGCTCCACCCAGGGCGCGCTGACCTGGCCGTGGGTGATGCTGTCGCCGATGCAGACCACCACGCGCCCCGCCCCGGCCCCCGGCGCGTACGACTCGATGCGGACCTCGCTCATCTACTTCGCCGCTTCGACGTTCGCCAGCTGGGACATGAAACGTCCCGCCCACTCCTGCAGCCCCGCGGGCACGTAGAACCCGTCGAGATCGTTGATCTGGTCCCAGTGCGCGGCGACGTCCTCGACGGTCGGCACGGCGTCGCCGTCGGCCAGCCATCCCTCGGTGAAGCCGAGGAACCAGCGTCCGAACCGGTTCGCCCCCGCGACCAGGATCTCGCCGTTGACGGGGCAGGACTCGTGCGCCAGGAGGGCGACCATGGGCGAGACCCGATCGGTCTGCATGAGGCGTGCGCGCGCGTCGTCCATCCCGTTCTGGGCGACGATGCTGTCCTTGCCCGTCGTCTCGCTGGGCCGGGTAACCGAGTTCGGCGCGACGCAGTTGACGAGGATGCCGTGGGGCGCGGCGGCCACGGCGAGCGAGCGCGTGAACCCGATGAGCGCGCCCTTCGCGGTCGCATAGGCGAGATTGTTGGGCAGGCCGAGCATCCCGGTGGACGCGGTGGTGATCACGCGGCCATACCCCTGCTCGGCGAGATACGGCCAGGCGGCGCGCGTCGTGTGCCACGTCCCGCGCAGGTGCACGTCGAGAGTGACCTCGAGGTTCTCCGCGTCGGCCTCGGGAAAAGTCGCCCAGCGCGAGATGCCCGCGTTGTTCACGACGACGTCGATGCGGCCGAACTCTCGCACCGCCGTCTCGATCAGGGCGTGGCAGCCCTCCTGGGTGCCCACGGAGTTCGTGTCGGCCACCGCCTCACCGCCGGCGGCGACGATCTCGGCGACGACCTCGTTGGCCGGTCCGTCGTCGTGACCCACGCCCTCCTTGCTCCCGCCGACGTCGTTGACCACGACCTTCGCGCCGCGGGATGCCAGAAGCAGCGCGTGCGCGCGACCCAGTCCGCGGCCGGCACCGGTGACGACGGCGACGCGGCCGTCGAAGCGGAGATCAGGGCTGGCGTTCATCATTCTCCCTCGAACAATCGGCACCCGGTTCTGTTCACATCGTCTCAGATGCACTCCAGGCTGCTAGTGGAACGGTACACGATCTTCTTGCAAAAGTTGAGCACTACTGCTTATATAAGGACAGCAACGGGCAGCGGCCCGCGTTCGAAGAGGAGCAAGCCACATGACAGGTCAGTCTGACAACGCAGTCGACGTCGAGGTCCTGGTGATCGGCGCCGGCGTCATCGGCATCTACCAGCTGTACCGCGCCCGCGAGGCCGGCTTCACGACGCTGGCCCTGGAGGCCGGCGAGGGCGTCGGCGGCGTGTGGTACTGGAACCGCTACCCCGGCGCCCGGTTCGACTCCGAGAGCTACGCGTACGGCTACAACTTCTCCCGGGAGCTGTTCGACAAGTGGCGCTGGCGCGAGGAGTTCGCCACCCAGCCGGAGGTCGAGGACTACCTGAACTTCGTCGTCGACGAGTGCGATCTGCGGCGCGACATCCATCTCGGCCAGCGCGTCGTGGAGGCCTCCTTCGACGAGGCCGGCTCGGTGTGGACCGTCCGCACCGAGAAGGGCGACCTCTTCCGCGCCCGCTTCGTCATCGCCGCCACCGGCGGGCTCTCGGTGCCCCACTACCCCGAGCTCGAGGGCCTGGACGACTTCGCCGGCCTCGCCTACCACACCGGGGCCTGGCCGCACGAGCCGATCGACTTCACCGGCAAGCGCGTCGCGATCATCGGCAACGGGCCGAGCGGCTCGCAGATCCTGCCCGTCATCGCCGACGTCGTCGACTATGTGCACCTCTACCAGCGCACGCCGACGTGGTGCACGCCGCTGAACAACAAGCCCATCGACGAGGAGCGTCAGGTGTGGCTGCGGGAGAACTTCGACGAGATCGCTCAGACGGTCAACACCTCGATCTCGGGCTTCCTGCACCCGTTCTCGGGCAAGTTCGCGAAAGACGACACCCCCGAGCAGCGCCAGGAGTTCTACGAGACGATGTGGGCCGCACCCGGCTTCGGCAAGCTCACGATGAACTACTTCGACATGACGACCAACAAAGAGGTCAATGCCGAGTTCTGCGAGTTCCTGGCGAACAAGATCCGCGGCATCGTGAAAGATCCGGTCACTGCCGAGCGCCTGATCCCGAAGGACCACGGTTTCGGCGCCAAGCGCCCGCCGTTCATCGAGGGCTACTACGAGCAGTACAACAAGCCCCACGTCGAACTCATCGCGCTCAAGGAGACGCCGATCGTCCGCGTCGACGCGACCGGCATCGAGACGACCGAGGGGCACCGCGACTACGACATCATCGTCTACGCGACCGGCTTCGACTTCGGCACCGGGGCGCTGACTCGCATGGGCATCCGCGGTAAGAACGGCCTCGACCTCAGCACCGACTGGGAGGACGGCCCGTCGGACTTCGCCGGGTTCAGCGCCCACGACCTGCCGAACTTCTTCTTCCCCGGCGGCCCGCACGGCGCCGGCGGCGGAAACTATCCGCGCTACGGCAGCTTCCAGGTCGACCTGATCACCCAGACGCTGATCCACATGCGCGAGAACGGCTTCACCGTTTTCGAACCGACGCAGCAGCAACAGGATGCCTGGATGGACATGGTCGCCGAGCTCGCCCCCCGCACCGGCTTCTCCGCGGAGCACAGCCACTACTACGGCGCGAACGTGCAGGGCAAGGCCCGCAAGTACCTGCTCAACCCCGGCGGACGCCCGAAGCTCAACGAGGTCATGGCAGAGCTCACCTCGACGGTCGACTACGGCGGCGCACTCGCCACGGCCACCGAGCCGGTCTCGGCGTGACGGCCGGAGGACAGGACGAGCCTCGCGAGATCCTCCTCGCGCTCGTGAACTCCGTCGCCGGTCAGGATGACGAGTTCAACGAGTGGTACTCGAACACGCACATCCCCGAGGTGCTCACGGTGCCCGGGTTCGTGAGCGCGCAGCGGTATGCGATCTCCGCCGACGGGGAGAGCGCCGCCGGATTCCGGTACGCCACCGTCTACGAGGTCGAAGGCTCTGCGCTCGAGGCCCGTGCCGCGCTGTTCGGCGCGGGCCTGAGCGCCGTCAGCCCGAGCATCGACCTCGCGAACATGGTCTTCGCCGCGTTCTCGCCGGTGGGCGAGCCGATCCGCAGCGCGACCTGATCCCCGGCAGGCCGCGCCCGCGCTGCGGAACCCCGCCCGCGCGCCCGACTCCCGCTCGCGCTGCGGAACCCCGCCCGCGCGCCCGAAAACTGAAGCGCGCAAGCAGCAGACGGCAGCGCGAGCGCCGGCAGGCCGCGCGACAGGGACCGGGCGGCGCAGACCGCTCAGTACAGCAGCAGCGGGTTGATGATCACGCCGGTGGAGCGGTGGATCGCGGTCGGTGCCGCCACCAGCAGACCGGTCGAGACCCCCGCCTCGCGCAGCGCGGCGGCGGCGGGCCCGAGCAGGCTGTTGTCGACGAGGCACAGCCCGATCGCGTAGATGAGCCCGTGCACCTCCAGCGCCGCACGCTCGTTGCTGCGCGCGTCGTGGAAGTCCCACACCACCAGGCCGGGATCCTGCGCCGCGATCCACTGCGCCCCGGAAGCGCCGATGCCCGGGCGCGGCTGCAGCACGGCCCCCGGCGTGTAGCGGTTGCCGGCGGCCTCGAAGCGGTCGCGCCCCTGGTAGATCAGCAGCGCGTCGCCCGGCTCGAGGGTGACTCCTGTCGCCGCGACGGCGGCGTCGAGGTCTTCGGCCGTGACGGGGGCATCCGTGGTCACCCAGTCGACGCCGCGCACGGCGGGGATGTCCAGCAGGACGCCGCGGGTCGCGATGCCGTGCTGCGCCCAGTTGACCATCGTGTCCTCGTCGGTCTGCGACGCCTCCACCGGGATCTGACCGTGCCAGGTGCCGTCGGCGCCGATGTGCGCGAAGCCGTCCATGTGGGTGTTGTGGATGCCGTGGGCGTCATACGTGATGACATCGCCCCCGTGCGCGTTGCGCCCGTGCACCCCGGCGCGCACCTCGAGCTCGACGCTGCCATGCCCGTCGGGCAGTTCGACGACGGCGAGGGCCTGCCAGTGCGCCTTCTCCTCCGCCGCGACCTCGGCGAGCGCCGCGAGGCGGTCGGGGCGGGTCTCGATCTCCCGTTCGAGGGAGACGGCTCTGCCGAGCCTGACCTGCGCGACGCCGCGCAGCCTGGCCGCCTCATCGATCAGCGCGACGGAGCCGCGACACGGCACCCCGTCGACGTGACGGGCGGCGTCGTGCGCTGTGGCGATCTCGCGCAGCCAGGGAAGGAGCGGGTCGGGGGCGGTCTCGTCGGTCATGGGTTCTCCTGTGTGCTCGTTCTTCCTACTGTTGGATCCAGATGTTCGCCGCCGCCGGCGTCGTGTAGCCATTCATGAGTACCCCGTGGACCTGATCGGTCGTGATGGCGCCGTTGAAGTACTCCTGGTAGAGGATGTACGGCTGCAATTCGGCGAGAAGGGTCTGCACCTGTGCGTACGCCTCGCGCTGCGCGTCGACGTCGGTGGCCGCCAGCGCCGCGTCGAGGGCGGCGTCGAGGCGTGCGTCGCTGATGCGCGTGTAGTTGGTCAGGCCGGCTTCGCTGTCCAGGACGCTGCGCAGGTTCGCCGCGGGGTCGAGGAAGGCGAGGGCGGATGTCGTCATCTCGAAGTCGCCACTGGTGGTGATGACGCCCTGGGCCGAGGAGTCGCGCTGATCGGCTGTCACGGTGACGTTGTCGTATGCGGCGAGCTGCGCTTGCAGCGCGTCGAAGGTCGCCTGCCCCGTGCCCGGATACACGGTGTACGCGAACTCCAGGGGGTCGCCCTCCGCGGCCAGCTCGTCGAACAGCTCCTGCGCCTTCTCCGGATCGTACGTCTGCAGGGGGATGTCCGAGAACAGCGGCGAGTCGGACTGGAACAGCGTCGTCGGCACGGACCCGTTGCCCCCTCCCACGGCATCCGAGAGCTGCTCCAGGTCCAGGGCGTAGGCGACGGCCTGCCGGGCGCGGACGTCGTCGAAGGGCGGTGTGCTCGTGTTCAGCATGAACCCGATGCCGCCGTTGAAGGTATAGATCTCGGTGTTCAGCCCGGCGTCCTCCGCCGCGGCGAAGCTCGTCGCGTCGTTGTGGAGCACGAGATCGGCACCGCCGGAGAGGATGGCGTTGAGGCGCTGGCTGCCGTCGGTGACGCCCTGGATCTCGATCGCGTCGAGGTAGGCCGGTTCACCGAAGTAGTCGTCGTTGCGCACGAGCGTGATCGTGCCGCCCGGAGTCCACGAGTCCAGGACGAACGGACCTGCGCCGACCGGGTTCGCGTTGAACTCCTCCTGGCCCTTCTCCAGTGCCGTCGGCGAGGCGATGTACTGCAGCGCGTAGAAGGGCATGAGGCCGATGAAGCCGGGATTCGCCGCGACCAGATGCACCGTCAGCGCGTAGTCGTCCACGATGTCGATGTGGTCGATCTGCCCCGCGAAGCCCGCGCTCGCCGACCCGGACGTCGGGTCCTTGATCCGCTCCCAGTTGTAGGCGACGGCCTCGGCGTCGACGGGGGTGCCGTCGGAGAAGGTCTGCCCCTCGGGCATCACGATGTCCCACGTGGCGCCGGCATCGTCGGTCGTGAAGGACTCGCACAGGACGCAGTCATACTCGCCCGTGTCGGGGTCTGCCGCCACGAACTGCCCATACAGCGCCGTGAAGGTGATCGGCATCGATGTGGGAGTGAAGTTCTGCGCGGGGTCGAGTCCGATCGGCTGCACGTACTCGATGGCGCGCAGGGTGCCCCCGGGCGTCGGCGTCGCATCCGTGGCGGATGTCGGGGAGGTGGCCTCGTCGGCACCGGCGCAGCCGGCGAGGACGAGCGCCGCGGCGAGCACCGTCACGGCGCCGGCGCGGGCTCTGGTTCTTCTGCGTTCGAGGCTCATCGTTCCTGTCCTGAGATGTCGCGAATCGTTCACTCGAGCGGGTAGTGGCAGGCGGCGAACTGTCCGGGCCGCACCTCGCGCATGACCGGCTCCTCGGCGGCACAGCGATCCTGCGCGATCGGACAGCGCGCGCGGAAGCGGCATCCCGACGGCGGATTCAACGGCGAGGGGATGTCGCCTTTGAGCGCAGGCCCGGCGAAGCCCCCTTCGCGTTCGGGCGAGGGCACCGAGTCCAGCAGCCCGCGCGTGTACGGATGCGCCGGCCGGTCGTAGACCTGGACGGCGTCGCCGAACTCGCAGGTCTTGCCCAGATACATCACCAGCACGTTGTCGCTGAAGCTGCGCACGACGCCCAGATCGTGCGCGATGAACACGATCGTGAGGTCGTACTTCTTCTTCAGATCCTCGAGGAGATTGAGCACCTGCGCCTGCACCGAGACGTCGAGCGCCGACACGGGCTCATCGCAGATGAGCAGCCCCGGCCGGACCGCGAGCGCACGTCCGATCGCGACACGCTGCGCCTGCCCGCCGGAGAGCTGACGCGGCAGCATGTCCGCGAAACGTTCGCTGGGCAGCCCGACCTGGGTCAGCAGCTCCGGCGCCTGCGCGTCGCGTTCCTTGCGCGAGACGCCGGCGATCGCGAGCCCCTCTGTGACGACATCCTTGACCGTGCGCCGCGGGTTCAGAGAGCTGACCGGGTCCTGGAAGATCATCTGCATATCGCGGCGCAGTTCGCGCAGCCGGGCGGGAGAGGCCGACTCGATGTCGTCGGAGCGATAGCGCACGTGGCCACCGGCGATCGGGTCGAGGCGCAGCACCGCGCGGCCTGTGGTCGACTTGCCGCAGCCCGACTCCCCCACGATGCCGAGGGTCTCGCCCTGGAGCAGGTCGAAGCTGACGCCGGCGACCGCCTTGAAGGTGCCGCGGGCGGTGTGGTACTCGACGTCGAGGTCTTCGACGGAAAGGACCGCCGCGTCTCCGCGCAGGTGCGCGCTTCCACTACCGGCCAACGAGCTCACCCTCTTTCTGGTTCTCGGTCACGGGGTGGATGCAGGCGACGGCGTGATCACTGCCGACCGGCACGAGAGCCGGCTGCGCCGCGGTGCACTGCTCGGTCGCCGCTGCGCACCGCGGGGCGAACCGGCAGCCGGGCGGCGGGTCGGTCGGCGAGGGCAGTGACCCGGGGATGACGTTGAGCGGACTGTGCCGCTCGTGCGCGATGCTCGGGGTCGCGGCCAGCAGCGCGTTCGTGTAGCGGTGCCGGGGCTCATCGAACACGGTGCGGCTGGCGCCGATCTCGCCGATCCGGCCGGCATACATGACCGCCGTCCGGTCGGTGCGGCCGGCGACGACGTGGAGGTCGTGCGAGATGAGCATGAGCGACATGCCGCGGTCGGTCTGCACTCGGCGGAGCAGATCGAGCACCTGACGCTGGATGGTCACGTCGAGGGCCGTCGTCGGCTCGTCGGCGATGAGCAGATCCGGCTCGCAGGCGAGGGCGACGGCGATCATGACGCGCTGACGCATGCCGCCGGACAGCTCGTGCGGGTAGGCGCGCAGGCGCCGTTCGGGGTCGGGAACGCCGACCTCCTTGAGCAGGTCGAGGGCGCGGGATGCCGCTTCAGAGCGAGAGACGCCGAGATGGCGGCGCATCCCCTCGGTGAGCTGGCGCTCGACGCGCACGACGGGGTTCAGCGATCGTCCCGGGTCCTGGAAGACCATCGAGATCTGTCGCCCCCAGACCTCCTCCAGCTCCTTGCGGCTCAGGCCGAGAAGATCCCGGCCGCGGAACAGGACGGTGCCGGTGCGATCGGAGCGGGCCGGCATGAGGCCCATGATGGCGCGTGCCATGACGGACTTCCCCGAGCCCGACTCGCCGACGATGCCGAGGGCCTCGCCGCGGCGAAGGTCGAAGGACACGCCGTCGACGGCACGGACGACGCCGCGGGGCGAGCCGATGTAGGCGTGGAGGCCGGTCACCTCCAGGAGCAGTTCATCGCTCACGCGATGTCACCTCGTTTCATGAGCAGAGTGCGGGTTCGGTCCTTCGAAGAGGTGGCGCGGCGCGGTTGCCGCGCCACCTCTGTGGCTCTTATTCCTCGAGCCAGATGTTCGCCGCCGCGGGCGTGGTGTAGCCGTACATCACGACGCCGTTCACCTTGTCCGTGACGATCGCGCCGTTGTAGTACTCCTGGAACAGGATGTACGGCTGCAGCTCGACCAGAAGCTCCTGCACCTCGGCGAAGTGCTCGGTCTGCTCGTCGACGTCGGTCGCGGCGATCGCCGCATCGAGGGCCGCGTCGAGCCGCGCGTCGCTGATCCGGGAGTAGTTGGTCAGGTTGGCGCTGCTGTCCAGGGCGCCCCAGAGCCGCGATGCCGCGTCGACGAAGGCGAGTGACGACTGTGCGACGTCGTAGTCTCCGCTGGTGGTCACGACCCCCTGCTCAGAGGTGTCCCGCTGGTCGGCCGTCACGGTGACGTTCTCGTACGCGCTCAACTGCGCCTGGAGCGCGTCGAAGATCGTCTGGCCCGTGCCGGGGAACACCGTGAAGGTGAACTCCAGAGGGTCGCCCTCAGCGGCCAGCTCGTCGAACAGCTCCTGCGCCTTGTCCGGGTCGTAGGTGTGCAGCGAGATGTCCGAGAAGAACGGCGAGTCGGACTGGAACAGCGTTTCCGGCACCGATCCGTTTCCGCTGTTGACCGAGTTGGACAGCTCGTCGAGATCCAGCGCGTACGACAGTGCCTGGCGTGCGCGCACATCGTCGAACGGCTCGGCGCCGGCGTTCAGCATGAAGCCGACACCGCCGTTGTAGGTGTAGACGATGTTCGTGAACCCGGCGGCCTCGGCCTCGACGAACTGGGTGGCCGACGAGTTCATGATGAGGTCCGCCTGCCCCGCGATCAGCGCGTTGAGTCGCTGCGCGTCGTCGGTGACGCCCTGGGTCTCGATCGAGTCGAGGTACCCGGGCTCGCCGAAGTAGTCGTCGTTGCGCACGAGGGTGACCGTTCCGCCCTGCGTCCAGCTGTCGACCTTGTAGGGTCCGGCGCCGACGGGATTCGCGTTGAACTCCTCCTGGCCCTTCTCCAGCGCCGTCGGCGAGGCGATCCACTGCAGCGCGTAGATCGGCATCAGTCCGATGAACCCGGGCGTGGGGACGACCATGTGCAGCGTGAGGGTGTAGTCGTCGACGACCTCGATCGTGTCGATCTGGCTGGCGACGCCGACGCTCGCCGAGCCGTTGGTCGGGTCCTTGATGCGCTCCCAGTTGTACTTGACAGCCTCGGCGTCAAGCGGAGTGCCGTCGGTGAAGGTCTGGCCTTCCGGCAGCACGATGTCCCACGTGGAGCCGCCGTCGCTCGTCGTGAACGACTCGCACAGGCCGCAGTCGTAGCCGCCGGTCTCGGGGTTCGCGATCACGAACTGGCCGTAGAGCGCGCTGAAGGTGATCGGCATGGATGTCGAGCTGTAGATCTGCACCGGGTCGAACCCGGTGGGCTGGGCCACCTCGATGACGCGCAGCGTGCCGCCCGAGACCGGCTCGCCCGTCGATGCCGCATCGGTGCTGGCGGAATCGCCGCCCGACGCGCAGCCGGACAGCACCAACGCGGCAGCGATGACGGTGCTGGCGAACAAAAGCGATTTCCTCATTGAGATCACGATGTACCTGATTTTCTCTTGGTGTGGGTGGTGGTGCGGGATGGAAGGAGAGGCGGGAGGTTCGCGACCCGGGCGCGCGTGCGGGATGCCGAGGACGCCTAGTCCTGCAGGGTGCGATCGAAGCGCAGCCGCAAGTGCTCGCCGGCTTGATTGAGGGCGAAGACGGTCAGGAACAGCACGGTCGCCGGAACGAAGGTCAGGAAGGGCGCGGAGCGCAGCTCGGCGGCCCCGGCGTTGATCATGCCGCCCCAGCTGGGCGTGGGGGGAGGCACCCCGAGACCGAGGAAGCTCAGTGACCCTTCGGCGACGATGAGTGCCGCGACGACCAGGGGCAGGTAGGCCGCGATGGTCGGCACGACGTTGGGCAGCACCTCGCGCAGCAGGATCCGGCCGTCGCTGGCGCCCATGTTGCGCGCGGCCCGGACGAACTCTCTGCTGCTCCATGCCATCGTGTTCGCCCGGGCGAGGCGGATGAAGGTCGGAGTGCTCGTCAGGGCCAGGCCGATCAGCAGGACGGGGATGCTCGGGGAGAAGATCGCCGTGATCGCGAGCAACAGCACAAGCGCGGGGAAAGACAGCAGCACGTCGGCCAGGAGGGTCACGACCCAGTCGACGCCTCGGCGGTAGTAGCCGCCGAGCAAGCCGAGGATCGTGCCGAGCACGACGCCCCCCGCAGCCGATGCCGTTCCGACCACGAGTGAGACCTGCCCACCGTAGATGATCCGCGTCAGCAGCGATCGCCCCGCGGCGTCGGTGCCGAGCAGCGTGTCGATCGGGCCGAACTGCGGCAGCTGGCGCGCTGGTCCCACGATCGCGTCGATGGCGGCGATCGGCAGGAGGGGAGCGGTGACGGCCAGCACCACGACCAGGCCGATCCAGAAGTACGAGAACCAGACGAGAACCGACCACTGACGCCGGGCCCGGGCGACCCGGGGAGTGCCGTCTCTGGGCTGCACGGGCTTGCGCGGGCGGGTGGAGATCGCGCGAGTCACGACGGTCATGCGGCCACGGCCTCCTTCTGGTCCTGGGGTCGGGCCGGGGCATTCGGGCCTGCGGTCGTCGACGTACGGCGCCGTTTGCGGGTGGGAGCCCGGCGCACCCGCGGATCGATGAGCCCGTACCCGAGGTCGACGAGCATGTTGATCAACACGAAGGCGACGGCGATGAAGGTGACCGCCCCCTGGACGGTGACGACGTCGCGCTGGATGATCGAGGTCGAGATGAGCTGCCCGAGGCCGGGGAGCACGAACAGTGCTTCGACGATGATCGTGCCGCCGACCAGGCGCGCGAGGCTGAGGCCGGAGATCGTCAGCAGGGAGAACGACGACGGTCGGAAGGCGTGCCGGAACATGACGTACCGACGCGTCATGCCCTTCGCTCTGGCGGCGACGACGTAGTCCTCGCGCAGCGTGCCGATGAGGTCGGTGCGCAGGACCCGGTGGAACGCGGCGATCTCGACGAGCGCCACGGCGATCGCCGGCAGCAGCGCGCTGCGCAGATTCGGGCCGAGGCCGTCGGTGATGGGCGTCCAGCCGAGCGCCGGAAGCACCCGGAGAGTGACCGCGAAGAAGTAGATCAGCACCGGGCCGGCCACGAACGCCGGGATCGAGAGGAAGATCGACGTCACCGCGTTGATGAAGCGGTCCACCCCGCGGTTCGGTGCCGAGGCGGACGCGACGGCGAGCGGGATCGCCACCAGCAGGGCGATGATGAGCGCGAGCAGCGCCAGCTCCAGGGTGACGGGCAACCGCTGCACGATGGCCTCGGTGACGGAGGCGTGGGAGATCGGGGAGGTCCCCAGGTCGCCCTGCACCGCGTGGAGCAGCCAGTCGACGTACTGGACGAGGAACGGCCGGTCCAATCCGAGCTCCGCGTTGAGCGCAGCGACGTTCTCCGGCGTGGCGGCCTCACCGAGGACGACCTCTGCGATCGACCCCGGAGCCAGGCTCATGAGGCCCCGGACGCCGATGGTCACCAGGAGGATCACCAACAGGGCATAGCCTGCGCGGCGCAGGGCGCTAGACCACATCGCGGTGACCTCGCGCGATGATCGAGGGATGACGGCTCGCGTGCACTCGGACTCCTTCGTCGAGTTCGCCGGGTGACACCCGGCAGATCGCTGCTGTTCCGTTTAACGCGCTTATGGCGCTCTTCTACGCAACAAGCGAAATCATGCCGGTATCCCGATCGACTGTCAATCACCGATTTCGTCGAGAGAATAACGATTGACGCATCCCGTCGTGACGTGACAGACTCGCATCATCGTTTCGTTATCACGTTCACTCGTTCCGCTTTACGGAACATTGCGTAGACAAGGGAGTCTCCCATGACGGATTACTTCGGATATCAGGGCCGCGTGAGCGTCGTCACGGGCGCCGCTTCAGGCATGGGTCGTGCGCTCAGCGAGATCCTCGTCGACCTCGGCGCCTCCGTGTACGCGATCGACCGCGTCGAGCCGCCGGTGGCGGGGATCGCGAAGTCGATCATCGCCGACCTCGGCGACAAGGACTCGATCGACGCCGCGTTCGCGCAGCTCCCCGCCGAGATCCATTCCTTCTTCGGCGTCGCCGGCATCTCCGGGGTGCACCAGTCGTACCTCGACACCTTCACGGTCAACTTCATCGCGAACAAGTACGTCACCGACGCCTACTTGCGCGACCGCATCGCCCCCGGCGGCTCGCTCACCTTCGTCACCTCCAACGGCGGACTGCGCTGGGAGACGCCCGCCGTGCGCGAAGAGCTCGTGCCCCTCACCGAACCGGATGGATGGGAGGCTCTCGTGCAGGCGGCATCCGCCCTCAACGACCGCTTCGGCGGCGCCGTCCCCGGCTCGCTCGGCTACATCCTCTCCAAGCGCGCGCTGAACTACTGGATCGCCACCCAGGTGGGCCCGCTCGCGGACCTGAAGAAGATCCGCATCAACGCGGTGCTGCCCGCGATGACGATCACCGGGATGATCGGCGAGTTCGCGGAGATGAAGGGCGGCATGGATGCCGTGGAGGCCGACCGCGGCCCCGCCGGCCGGCTCGCCGAGTCGATCGACATGGCCCGCGTGCTCGCGTTCCTCGGCAGCGACCTCGCCGGCTACGTCTCGGGCGCGCACCTCTCGGTGGACTTCGGCATGAACGCACAGCAGCTCGCGGGCCTTGCCCCCGACCGGCTCGGCTGGACGCTCGCCAGCGTGATGAGCCGCACCCCCGTCGCCTGAACCGCTCCCCCGAACAAGAACCGCCTGACACGAACCCCCTGGACGAGAAAGAAGCAGATGCAATGACGGATCTCCTGACCGCGCGCGAGGCGCCGATCGCCCTGAAGCACCCCGATCGTCTGTTCATCGGCGGGCAGTGGGTCGCCCCGCAGAGCAAGACGGTCTTCAACGTGATCGACTCGGCGACCGAAGAGACGTTCTTCCGCGTCGCCGAGGCGGGCCCCGCCGACATGGATGCCGCCGTCGCCGCGGCCCGGCACGCTTTCGACGACACCGACTGGGCGTTCCTCGAGCCCGCCGAGCGCGCCGTCTACCTCCGGCGCCTCGCCGAGGGCCTGCGCGCACGGGCGACCGAGATCGCCACCTTCTGGACCCGCCAGGCGGGGCCGCTGTTCCGGATGTCGTCGTACTCGATCCTCCGGGTGCCGCCGCTGTTCGACTACTACGCCGACCTCGCCGAAACGTTCGAGTGGGAGCGCCCGGCCAAGCCCGAGTTCTCCGACTGGGGTGCCGTCGTCCACGAGCCCGTCGGCGTGGTCGCCGCGATCGTGCCGTGGAACACGCCGCTCTCCCTCGCGGCCTACAAGCTCGCCCCCGCTCTCCTGGCCGGCTGCACGATCGTGCTCAAGGCGCCGCCGGAGGCACCCGGCGAACTGTACGTCCTCGCCGAGATCGCCGAGGAGATCGGCCTGCCGGCGGGTGTGCTCAACGTCGTCACGGCGGACCGCGAGGTGTCGGAGCAGCTCGTCCGCGACCCGCGCGTCGACAAGATCGGCTTCACCGGCTCGGGCGTGGTCGGCCGCAGGATCGCGACGATCGCCGGCGAGCGCCTGGCGCGCTACACGCTCGAGCTCGGCGGCAAGTCGGCCGCCGTCATCCTGGACGACTACGACCTGGACGCGGCGGCGAAGGCCATCGCCGCCGCCGAGACCTCCATCACCGGCCAGGTCTGCATGTCGCTCACCCGGGTGATCGTGTCGCGGGCGCGCCACGACGCCTTTGCGGATGCCTTGGGCTCCGCCTTCGGAGCGGTCAAGGTCGGCGACCCGTTCGACCCCGAGAGCCAGATGGGTCCGCTCGCGATGGCACGCCAGCAGAACCGCGTGCTCGACTACATCCAGAAGGGGATCGACGAGGGCGCCACCCTCGTCACCGGCGGGCACCGGCCCGCAGACCTCGACCGCGGCTACTACGTGGAGCCCACGGTCTTCGCCAACGTCGACAACTCCGCCACGATCGCGCAGGAGGAGATCTTCGGCCCGGTCATCTCCGTCATCCCGGCCGCGAGCGAGGAAGAGGCGGTCCGCCTGGCCAACGACACGCAGTACGGCCTGAACAACGCGGTCTTCACCAACGACATCGACCGCGCCTACCGCGTCGCCCGGCGCCTGCGCTCGGGCACCGTCGGCCACAACGGCTTCAAGGTCGACACCGCACTGGGCTACGGCGGTTTCAAACAGTCCGGCTACGGCCGCGAGGGCGGCATCCAGGGTCTCCTGCCGTACCTGGAGACCAAGACGCTCGTGCTCGACGCGAAGCCCTCGCGCTTCGCCTGATCCGCATCCCGTCCCGAACCAGATCACAGAGGGCATCCGATGACCACCACCCAGATCAACCCCGCCGAGGTCGACTTCTTCACCGATCCCGAGATCGCGAAGAAGGCCGAGCCCTACTTCGACCACATGCTGGCGAGCCACCCGGTCTACCGGGAGCCCACGTACGGGGTCGTCATCGTGACCGGCTACGAGGAGGCGCTGCAGGTCTACCACCAGCCCGACGTCTACTCCTCGATCAACCGCACCGGCGGCCCGGTTCTCAACCTCGACTTCGAGCTCGAGGGCGACGACCTGTCCGATCTGCTCGAGCAGCACCGCTCGTCCTTCCCGACGAACGATCAGATCGTCACCTTCGACCCGCCCAAGCACACCGATCACCGGGCGATCCTGATGGGGCTGATCACGCCCAAGCGGCTCAAAGAGAACGAGCAGTTCCTCAAGGACACCGCCGACCGCTTCCTCGACGACATCCTCGCGAAGGGCGAGAGCGAGTTCATCTGGGACTACGCGAAGAAGTTCGCGGTGCTCGCGGTCGCCGATCTGCTCGGCGTGCCGGTCGAAGACCACCAGCTGCTCCTGGACATGCTCGCGGCTGAGCCCGCGCCGGTTCTGGGGAACCTGGAGCTGCAGACCAGCTATCACAACGGCCTCGAGCGGCTCTACGACTACTTCGTCGCCAAGATCGAACAACGCCGCGCGGCGCCCGCGGGCGATGTGCTCACCGGCATGGCGCTGGCCACTTTCCCCGACGGCTCCCTCCCCGAGCCGATCGAGGTGGCGCGCATCGCCGCGAACCTGTTCTCGGCGGGCCAGGAGACGACGGTCCAGCTCATGGGCATCTGCCTGCAGCGCATCGCCGACGACGCCGCGCTGCAAGACCTGCTGCGCCGCGAGCCCGCACTGGTGCCGGCGTTCATCGAGGAGAGCCTGCGCGTCGAGGCGCCGATCAAGGGCTCCTTCCGCCTGGTGAAGAAAGCCACCACCCTCGGTGGTCTGGACCTTCCCCCCGGAACCAACGTCATGCTGCTGCACGGCGCCTCCGGGCGCGACCCGCGCCTTTTCGAGAACCCGGCGGACTTCGACGTCAAACGCCCCAACGCGCGGCAGCACCTCGCCTTCGGTCGCGGCATCCACACCTGCCCGGGCGCGCCGCTGGCGCGCGCCGAAGCGGTGTTCACGATCCAGCGCTTCCTGGAGCGCACGTCGTCGATCACGATCGACGACGCCCACCACGGGCCCGCCGACGCCCGCGAGTGGGACCTGATCAGCAGTTACAAGTTCCGCGGGCACACCCACCTCTACCTGCGCCTGGTCGAGGCGGCGTCCTGATGTCGGCCGACCTGCTCTCCGTCGACCGCGACCGCTGCATGGGGTCCGGCCAGTGCACGTTCTACGCTCCGAACACGTTCGATCTCGACGACGACAGCATCGCGATCGTGATCGACGACCACGGCGACGCCGACGACAAGATCCAGATGGCGATCGACGTGTGCCCCACGCGTGCGCTGGCCCGCACGGCACCGCGCGCGGAACAGGGGGATGCCTCGTGACCGCGAAGACCGAGGCGCCGGTGTCCCAGCCCATCCCCGATCTGGACTCCGACGGCCTCTTGGGCGACTTCCCCGAGGGCAAGCGGCTCGTCGGCACGCGCTGCACGGCGTGCGGTCGCACGATGATCGGCAGCCGCGTCGTGTGCAGCTCTTGCGTCGGCCGCGACGTCGAGCGCGTCGCCCTGCCCACGACGGGGGTGCTCTACTCCTTCACCCGCGTGCACGTCGGCACGAGCGGCATCCGCCCGCTCGGCTACGTCGACCTCGACGACGACGTGCGCACTCTGACCGACCTGCGCGAGACCGCGCCGCTGGCCCCCGGCATCCGTGTCGAGCTGCACGCCGACGGCGACGAGTGGTTCTTCGCGCCTGCGCCGGGTCAGTGACGAAAGGAACAGCACCATGTCCAACGACGTCTTCGTCATCTCGGCGGCGATGATCCCGTTCGGAAAGTACCGGAGCTCATCGTATGTCGGGCTCGCGGTCTCTCCCCTCGTCGACGCTCTCCACAGCGCCGGCGTCAGCAAGTCCGACGTCGACGCGATCTACGTCGGCCACTCCTACGGCGGGATGATGACCGGCCAGCGCATCTCGAAGGAAATCGGCCTGGGCACCGTCCCCACCGTCAACGTCGACAACGCCTGCTCGAGCGGCGCGACCGCGATCCACGAGGCCTGGACCGCCATCTCACAGGGGCTCATCGACGTCGCGGTCGTCATCGGCGTCGAGAAGCTGACCCAGTTCGGCGGCGGTGCGCTGCCCCTCTCCCCCGAGGATCGCGAGGTCAAGCAGGGCATCATCATGCCCGCCGTCTACGCGATGCGCGCGACGCGCTACCTGCACGACTTCGACGCGACGGCCGAGGATCTCGCCCTGGTCAGCGTGAAGGCCCGCCGCCACGGCGCCCTCAACCCGTTCGCGCAGTTCCGCCAGGAGGTCACCGTCGAGCAGGTGCTGGATGCGCGCCCCGTCGCCGACCCGCTGACGCTGCTGATGTGCTGCCCCACAGGAGACGGCGCGGCGGTGGTCGTGCTCGCCTCCGCGCGGGCGCGGGAACGGCTCGATGCCACCCGCGCGATCCGCGTCGCGGCATCCGTCCTGCATTCCGGTCACGTCGAGGAGGGCTTCCGCGATATGACCAAACCCGAGATCACCTACGCTTCGGCGCGTGACGCCTACGCGCAGGCCGGCATCGAGCCGAAGGACCTCGACATGATCGAGTGCCACGACGCCTTCTCCATCGCCGAGATCGTCTACTACGAGGCGCTCGGCCTCGCCGAGCACGGTCACGGCGTCGCGCTGCTGCGCGACGGGCGCACGACCTTCGGCGGCGACGTCGTGGTGAACCCCAGCGGCGGCCTGCTCGCCAAGGGCCACCCGGTGGGTGCGAGTGGCGTCGCGCAGGTCGCCGAGGCGTTCTGGCAGCTCACCGGCGAGGCCGGCGACCGCCAGATCGACGACGCGCGCTGGGCCCTCACGCACGTGACCGGAGGGGGCACCGCGGGCCTCGACCACGGCGCCTGCACGATCCACATCTTCGAGGCGGCATGAGCGCCCCGCAGTCGGCTCCGGTGCTGGCCGGGCTGAAGGTCGTCGACCTGACCACATTCCTGTCCGGCCCGTCGGCGACGCAGCTGCTGGGCGACCTCGGGGCCGAGGTGATCAAAGTGGAGTCGCTCGGCGGCGACTCCAGCCGCGACATCGCCGGGCCCACCGTCGACGGCAACAGCGCCTACTACCTGGCGAACAACCGCAACAAGCGCAGCATCGCGATCGACCTGAAGAACCCCCGGGGCCTCGCCGTCATGAAGAGGCTGATCGCGGATGCCGACGTCGTGATCGAGAACTTCCGCCCCGGCGTGTGCGCGCGTCTGGGCCTCGATCCGCAGGAGGTCACCCGCGAGCACCCGGCGCTGATCTGGGCATCGATCAGCGGCTTCGGCCAGGAAGGCCCGTGGCGCGACCGGCCAGCCTACGACATGGTGGTCCAGGCGCTCAGCGGCGTCATGAGCCTCACGGGGCATCCCGGCGCCCCCGCCGCGCGCCTCGGCATCCCCGCCGGAGACGTCGTCGCCGGGCTCTATGCCGTCATCGGCATCCTCGGCGCCCTGGTGGCCCGGCAGCAGACCGGGGCGGGACGCGTCATCGACATCTCGATGCTGCGCGGCCAGCTCGCGATGCTGTCCTATCAGGCCGTGTACGCGGGTGTGACCGGTGAGGCTCCGGGGCCGCAGGGCGCAGGTCACGACTCGATCGCGACCTATCGCTCGTTCCGCGGTGGCGACGGACGCGAGTTCGTCGTCACGGCGAACACTCCCCGCATGTGGGAGGGGCTGTGCCGCGTGCTCGGGCTGGAGCATCTCGTCACCGACGAGCGCTTCGCCACCGCCGCCACCCGCCTGCAGAACAGGCAGGAGCTGTGGGCGCTTCTGGAGGCCCGGTTCGCCGATCTGCCGGCCGCCGAGTGGGTCGAGCGCCTGACGGCCGCGCACGTGCCCGTGGCGCCGGTGAAGAACGTGATCGAGGCTCTCGACGATGCCCGCGAGGCCGCCGACGGCTCGCTCGTGTCGGTGCAGGGCGCCGAGGCATCCTTCGTCAACGTGGCGACGCCGATCCGGTTCGTCGCGACCGACGAGGTCGCCCCGGTCTATCCGCCGGAGCTCGGCGCGGACACGGTCGCGATCCTCACCGACGAGCTGGGGATCCCCGCCGAAGAGGTGGATGCCCTGATCGCCGACGGCGTCGTCATCGCCGACGGCGTCGCGATCGCGACGCGTGCGGCCGAGAGCGCCGCCGTCGGCTGACGCGCAGCAGCGGGGCGCTACTGCTCGACGAGCGACAGCGACCGGCTCGGGCAGATCTGCACCGCCTGCTTGGCCGCCGCGAGCTCGGCCGGGCTGCCGGGCTCGGCCTGCAGCACGACGACCCACCCGTCGTCATCCTGGTCGAAGGTGTCGGGCGCGGCGAAGACGCACTGGCCCGAGCCGATGCAGGTCGCCCGGCGGGCCTCGATGTGGGCGCTCACCAGGCCACCGGCAGGGTGTGCGGGCCGAAGTTGCCCATCTGCTTGAACGTCAGCTCCGACACCGGAACGGTCAGGCGCAGGTTCGGCAGGCGCTTGACGACCTCCTCGAGCACGACCACGAGCTCCAGGCGAGCGACGTTCTGACCGAGGCACTGGTGGGGGCCGAATCCGAACGCGACGTGGTTGCGCGCACCGCGGGTGAAGTCGATCGTGTGCGGGTCGGGGAAGACGTCGGGGTCGCGGTTGGCGGTGTTCTCCAGTGCCCAGACGGTGGCGCCCTCGGGGATGACGACCCCGTGCACCTCGATGTCCGCCAGCGCGAGGCGCAGCCCGCCGGACTCGGCGATCGTGAAGTAGCGGAGCAGTTCCTCGGCCGCGTTCGGCACGAGGGTGATGTCGGCGCGCAGCTGGTCCATGAGCCACGGCTTGTCGAGCAGCGTCATGATCGACAGCGCGATCTGGTTCGCGGTCGTCTCGTGGCCGGCGATCAGCAGCAGGAAGCCCAGTCCGATCGCCTCGTCGCGCGAGGCGCCGGCGGCGAGCTGACGGCTGAGGATGTCATCGCCGGGGGTGGCGATGCGCTCGTCCACCATGCGCGCGATGTACCCGCGAATCGCCCCGATCGCCTCGACTCGCTCTTGCTGGCTCCCCTCGCCGGAGAACTTCGCCGACTGCGTCTGGAAGAACTCGTGATCGGACTCGGGCACCTGAAGCAGATCCGCGATCACCAGAGACGGCACGGGGAGCGCCAGCAGCTTCACGAAGTCGCCCTCGTTGCCGCCCGCGAGCATCGCGTCGATCGCGTCGGTGACGACCTGCTCGATCTTCGGCCGCATCGCCGCGATCTTCTTCACCGTGAACTCGTTCATGATGCGGCCGCGCAGCGTCGCGTGCGTCGGCGGGTCCATCTCGATGAGCTGCCCGTGGTGGGTGGCGGGGTTGTAGGCCATATGCGCAGGATGCCGCGGGTCCTCGCGGTCCGAGCTGAACCGGGTGTCGATGAGCACGGTCCGGACGTCCTCGTGCTTGGTCACCGTCCACACCTCGCCGCGCCCCGGCCATTCCAGATGCGCCACGGGGCTCTCCTCCTGCAGGCGCAGGTGCTCGACGGGCGGGCTGTACGGGTCGGTACGTTCGCTTGAGAAAGCGGTCTTCGTCATTGAATTTCTCCCTCGTGCCCCGGGGACACATCGTCGTGAAAGATTAGGGACTTGCGCTTACTTTACACATTCGGGGCACACGCGTCGATAGCCCCGCCACACTCCCAGAAGAAGCATCGGGACGCGCCGCCCTCATTGACACCCTGCCGCGCGCACGTCATACTTGTGTTGCGTTATAGACGCTACATGTTCCGTATTATAGAACATCTGGCGGCTGAGTCGGCACCGGCGCCTGGCGGCAAGGAGAACCATGACAGTCCTCGACCTCAAGCACTCCACTGCCGCGCAGGATGCCGAGACCTCGGCGCCGTCAGCGCATGCCGAGACGCCGATCGCCCTGCCGTCGACGCTGCGCATCCTGTTCGGCAGCGAGATGGGCAATGCCGAGATCGTGGCCGACAAGCTCAGCGAGGTCCTGGCAGAGCACGGCCTCGACGCCGAGTGCGTCGCGCTCGACGACCAGCCGGTCTCCGAGCTCGCGACTCTCGGCGTGACCCTCATCGTCACCTCGACCTCGGGCGAGGGCGATATGCCCTACAACGCCGACAAGTTCTGGAAGAGCCTGACGGCCGCCGACGCGCCGTCACTTGCGGGGCTGCACTACGCGGTGCTCGCGCTGGGCGACACCGGCTACACCTACTTCTGCGGGGCCGGAGTGAAGATCGACGCCCGGCTCGAAGAGCTCGGCGCGACTCGGATCGCCGACCGCGTCGACTGCGACGTGAGCTACGACATCCCGGCGAACGCGTGGATCGCCGCTCGGGCCGCTCAGCTGCTCCCCCCTGCCGACGGCGAGCCCGTCGAAGAGCCGAGCCCGTCACAGCTCGCCGCGGTCGGCCCGACCGCGTGGACGCGCGAGTACCCGTTCGCTGCGACGCTGATCGCGACGCGTCTTCTCTCCGGCCCCGGCAGCGCCAAGGAGATCCGCCACTACGAGATCGACCTGTCCGGCGCGGACATCGACTACCACCCAGGCGACTCGATCGGCATCGTGCCCACGAACGACCCCGTGGCCGTCGCGCGGTTCCTCGAAGCCGCTGGCATCCCCGGCGACACCGTTTACGAGGGTGAGACCTTCGCCCACCTCGCCGAGCACCGCTGGGAACTGCGCTTCCCCTCCGCCGCGCTGCTGGATGCCCTCGTGCGCCTCGCACCCGACAGCGAGCTGGCGCGGGCGGTCGCCGCCGGTGACGGGACGGTCGGCGACCATGCCGCTCAGGAGGAGTGGATCCGCACGCACGGCGTCGTCGAGACGCTGCGCGCTATGCCGTCTCCCCTGCCCGCCGCGGAGCTTGCCGCAGTGATGGGGCCGATCCGTTATCGGGCGTACTCGATCGCCTCGAGCCCCCGGGTGCACCCGCACGCCGTCCATCTCACCGTCGCTACGCAGCGCAACCCCGAGACGTTCGCCCTGCCGTCCGGGGTGGGCAGCGGGTTTCTCGCCGACCGGGTGCCGGCAGATTTCCAGGTTCGCGTCTTCCCCGTGCCCAACCGTGCCTTCCGCCTGCCGGCTGACCCGGCCACGCCCATCATCATGATCGGGCCCGGGGTCGGGGTCGCCCCGTTCCGCGGGTTCCTTTCCGACCGCGCCCAGGGCGAGCACCGCGGGCCGGCGTGGCTGTTCTACGGAGACCAGCACGAGGCGACGGACTTCAGCTATCGCGAGGAGTGGGAGCAGTTCCTCGCCGACGGCACGCTGACCCGGCTCGACACCGCTTTCTCCCGCGATCACGCGCAGAAGCTCTACGTGCAGGACCGCATTCGCGAGAACGCCGCCGAGGTCGTGCGCTGGCTGCGCGACGGGGCGTATCTCTACGTCTGCGGAGACGGCAAGCGCATGGCGGCCGACGTCGACGCCGCACTCACGGAGATCGCCGTCGCCGAGCTCGGCGACGAGGACGGCGCCGAGCTGATGGCGACCCTGCACCGCGAGAAGCGCTACCTGCGCGACGTGTACTGAGCCCGGATCCACCGACGCCGACCGGTCGCCCCGCTGAGCAATCGGCAGGATCCCGGAGTCGAAACGCCCGTCACTGGCGCCGGTGGTGCCCCTCTGAGATGCTTGCGGCGTTTTGACTCGGGCCCTGCGCGCCCGCGCGGGGCACCCGGGCCGCCGCCGACATCACCGCCGGATCCAGCGTGGCCCTGCGCTCCCGCGCGGGGCACCCGGAAGACGCAATTGTCATCGGTGGATCCAGGCTGGGCATGCGAGACTTCAGGAACCGCCCACGCCCGCGTCGTCGACAGCCCCCCAACTGGACGTGTTCAGACGCGCGCGCGGATCTGCTCGACGATCTGTTCGGCCGTGCCGCCGTCGGCGAGCAGGCGCCGCAGCTGGTTCAGCACGCGCACCCAGTTCACCGTGACGGCGCCGCACGCGATGCCGTCCGCGTCGGCGTGCACGACGGCGACGCGGCCGTCCTCAGCCAGGTCGCCGATGACGATCGAGCTGCCCGCGGCATCCCGCCAGCCGACGGTGTGGACCTTCCAGTCGTACTGATCCGACCAGACGTAATCGGTCGGCTGGTAGGGGTCGGTCGCGCCGCGCACGATCGCCTCGGCGACGTACCGCGCCTGGTCGCTCGCGTTCGTCCAGTGCTCGGCGCGTACCAACTCGCCGCGCCCCGGGTGCGGCCAGCGCGCGACGTCGCCGAGCACGTACACGTCATCGACGCCGACCGCACGCAGGTATTCGTCGGCGATCACGCCGTTGTCCACCGTGAGTGCGGAGCCGGTCAGCCATTCGGTGTTCGGCATCGACCCGATGCCCACGACGACCGCGTCGGCGGAGAGGACCTCGCCGTCGGCGAGGGCGACCTCCAGTGCCCCCTCGGTGCCTTCTATGCTCACCACGCCCACGCCGAAGCGCGTCTGCGCGCCGTTGCGCCGGTGCAACTCGACGAGGCTGCCGGCGACCTCGGGGCCGACGAGCCTGGTCATCGGCTCCGGGATCGGGTCGATCACGACCACGTCGCAGCCGCGTGAGCGCGCGGCGGCGGCGATCTCGGTGCCGATGAAGCCACCGCCGACGACGGCGAGCACGCCGCCGCGGCCCAGGCGATCGGCGATCGCCCTGGCGTCCTCCAGGGTACGCAGCTGGTAGACGCCCGAAGCCGGGCGCCACGGTGAGGGACGGGCCTTGGCTCCCGTCGCCACCACGAGGACGTCGTAGGCCACCTCGGTGTCGTCGGCGAGGCGCACGGTCTTGGCATCCGTGTCCAGCGCGGTGGCTGCGGTGCCCAGGCGCAGCGCGATCGCGAGCTCGCCGAGCTCCTGCTCGCTCGCCAGTCGCACGGCGTCGGCGGAGCCTGCGGACCAGCCCGCCTTGAGAATGTCCTTTGACAGCGGCGGGCGATCGTAGGGCAACTCCGCTTCCGCTCCGATCAGCGTGATCGCCCCCTCGAATCCGAGCGCTCGCAGCGCCTGAGCGGTCTTCGTTCCGGCGAGGGCCGCGCCGACGATCACGACGTGGCGTCCAGGTGCGCTCATGGTCCGCGTTCCTTACTTCTTCGTCACGGGAGAACTCGCGGACGATCGACTCGGCTCCGCGGTGAGCGTGCAGATCAGATTGTTTTGTTCAAGGGAACACGAACTCTCTACAACGCAACAGTGCGAGTATCCCGCGCCGGATCGGTCGCTGTCAATACGTCACGCCGATCTCGCCGGCACAGCACCCGGTCGGCGCCTGCTCAGCGACGCACGGCATTCGAGTGCGGGTCGCGCGACCCCTTGAGATAGCCGGACAGGCTCTGCGCGGCATCGCGCACGACGTGGGCCAACGTCGACGACTTCGCCGCGTTGAACCGCCCCTCGGGCAGGCTGATCCCGATCGACCCGATCACCCCCGAGTGCCCGAAGACCGGGGCGGCGATCGCGATCGCTCCCTCGATCCGCTCGCCGTGGGTGATCGCATACCCCTCTTCGCGCACCGTCGCCAGTCGCGCCAGAAGGCTCGGCGCCTCGACGATCGTGCGCTCGGTCAGGGGCTCGAGCACACCGTTCGCGACCTCCTCCTGGATCTCGGCCGGCGCGTACGCGAGGATCGCGAGCCCGCTGGCTCCCCCGTGCAGCGGGAGCCACTGCTGCAGGGGAAGGGTGTACCGCAGCGGGTGGGAGGACTCGATCGACAGCGTGAACATCATCTGGCGACGCGGCTCGCTGTAGACGCAGAAGAACGCCGTCTCGCCGGTGTGCTCCATCAGTTCGCTGAGCGTCTCGGTGGACACCTCGTGCAGCGGATACCGCGCGGTCGTCGTCCACGCCAGCCGCAGGAACTCCAGCCCCAGGCGATACGAGCCGGCGGGCGTGCGCCCCACCAGGCCGAGCTTCTCGAGGTCGGTGATAAGCCGGTGCACCGTGCTCGGGCTCACCCCGAGCCGACCGGCGAGCTCGCGCACCCCGTGCGCCTCCTGCTCGCTGTCCACCATGAGGGTGAGCAGTTCTATTCCCCGCGCCAGCGGCTGCCGGCGGCGCCCTTCCTCCGCCGTCTCGACCTCGGCCGCGCTCGCCACCTTGCCCATCCTGACCCACTCTCTACTTGACAATCACGATCGCTGGAGACATCCTGGACAACGCAATGCAACGGAACACCCGTTCCGTTGTGCACAACGGTAGTGCATCAGCGTTCGGACGCGACGGCGCCGTTGTGGGCGAATCGATCGTCCGGACGCAGCCGCGTTCCGTGACCGAGAAGAACCGAGGGCGGACCGCATGACTAGGCCGAATGCTAACGGATCCCACGCACGGAGCAGGCGATGACGGGGGCGGGTCGCGTCGCGGTCGTCACGGGAAGCTCCGCCGGGATCGGGTATTCGATCGCCGAGCGTCTCGCCGCCGACGGCTTCAAGGTCGTCGTGCTGGCCAGCAGCGAAGGCACCGCCGAGGCGGCAGCGGCCGAGATCGAGCAGAAGGGCGGCGTCGCCCGCGGCTACCGCGCGGACGTGAGCGATCGGGCTCAGGTGGATGCCGCGTTCGCGGCCGCGCGCGCCGAGCTCGGCCCGTTCTCGGTTCTCGTGGCCAACGCCGCGATCGCGCCGCAGCGCCCCTTCCTGGAGATGACCCCGGAGGAATGGGACCGCGTCATCGCGATCAACCTGACCGGGACCTTCCACACCGTCCAGGCGGGGCTGCCGGACCTTCTGGAGGCGGGATCGGGACGTGTCGTGCTGATCTCCTCGTCGAGCGCGCAGCGCGGCGCCCCGAACATGGCGCATTACGCGGCATCCAAGGGCGGGCAGCTCGCGCTGACGAAGGCGCTCGCGATGGAGTTCTCGAAGAAGGGCATCACGGTCAACACCGTCGTCCCCTCCTCGATCGACACGCCCAGCGTGCAGAAGAAGCGCGCCGCAGGCACGATCCCCTCGGCGGCCGACATGGCCAAGTACATCCCCGTCGGGCGCGTCGGCACGGGCGAGGACATCGCCGCGGCGGTCTCCTACCTCGTGTCGGACGAGGCGTCCTATGTGACCGGCCAGACGCTCAGCGTCAACGGCGGATCGTTCATCGGCTGAGCGGGAGGACGACAGAGATGACCACCACACCGCGCGTTCCCCCCCGCCCGACCGAGGACTGGACCGACGAGGTCGACGAGTCCTTCGCCGTGCTGCGCACACACGCACCCGCCGCCGCACAGGCGCAGGCCGCCGCCGATGCCCGGCCAAAGTCGAACATCCTCGGCATCTACGCCTGGCATCCCGCGTTCATCCGGGGCTGGATGCCGTTCTCCAACCACCTGCGCAACTCCACCCTCTCCGACCGGGTGCGCGAGATCATCATCATCCGCACCACCTGGCTCGGCCACGGCGAGTACGAGTGGGCGCAGCACACGCGGATGAGCAGTCTGGGCGGACATCTCACCGAGGCCGAGATCGAGGCGCTGTCGATCGGTCCCGATGCCCCGCAGTGGTCGGCACAGGATGCCGCGATCGTGCGTGCGGTCGATGAGTTCTGCCTGCGGAAGCAGGTGTCGGACGAGACCTGGGCGGCGCTGGAGGCGCAGTTCGACCGGAAGCAGCTGATCGACTTCGCGTTCACGACCGGCACCTATGACATGCACTGCACCGCCTTCAACGTGCTCGGCCTGCAGCTCGATGAAGGGTTGACCGGGTTCCCGCCGGAGCACACGCGGTGAGCGTCGGCGGCGAACTGCGCTGGGCCGTCAAGGACTCGTTCCTCCGCTACGTGCGAGTGATCGCGGCGGGCACGGTGACGGTCAGCGGCGGCGCCGGGGAGCATGCCGAGGGGGGTTTCTTCTGGCCGTTGCGCGAGGCGCGCCGCGACGACGACGACCTCGTGCTGGAGTTCGCGGGTTCGGTGCGCTTCACGGCGCACGCGGGCTTTCTCGACGTGGAGCTGCGCGACCCGCAGCTGCGCCTGGGCGGCGCGCTGAGTGCGCTGAGTGTCGCCGCCGAGGCGGGGGAGGGGCGGCTGACGATTGCGACCCTCGTCGGCGAGGGGGGCGACGCACTCGTCCCGCGTCTCACCGAGGCTGGTGTGCCCGTGTTCGGCGACGTGTACCCGGCAGGCACCGAGTTCGCGCCCCTGACCGCGCGCGTGCCACGCAACGGCCCCGGCCTGCCCGCGCGCGGGTAGATTCGTGAGTGTGCCGCCTCCCTCAGCCCCCGAAACGCAGCCGCGACGTGGCACGGCACGCACCGGCGCCGAACGACGGAACGTGCGCGGCGAGGCTACCCGGCTGCGCATCATCCGCGCTGCCGAGCGGCTGTTCGCCGACCACGGGATCGCCGCTGCGCCGTTGCGCGACATCGCCGTCGCGGCGGGCCAGCGCAACCACGCGGCCGTGCAGTACCACTTCGGCGACCGCGATCGGCTGATCCGCGAGGTCCTGGAGTATCGGGGTGCGGAGAGCGAGGCGATGCGCGCCGAGGTCGTCGCGGGGCTGGCGCTCAGCGACTCCCCCGCCACCGTCGAGGACGTGGTGGCCGCGTTCATCTGGCCGCTCGCCATCCACCTCCAGCCCGACAACCACTATCTCGCCTTCCTCTCCCGTCTCATCATCGAGGTCGGCGGCTACGAGGGCTTCGCCGGAATCGGTGTGCACACCGGTGCGTCGACGTTCACGCTGCGCAATCTGCTCGGCCGCCTCGTGCCGTCGCTGCCGGGCAGCGTCCTCGACGAACGCTGGTCGGTGGCGGAGACCAGTGCCGTGCACGCCCTCGCGCGCTACCAGGCCGCGCAGCGCGTGCGTGGCGTCCCGGCGACGCAGATCGAGATCCTCATCCCCGATCTCGTGACCTTCCTCGCCGCGGGCATCCTCGCCCCGGCCGTCGAAGGCGACCCGCGGGTCGAGAACGGCTGAGGCCGACCGGTCGTCCTCGGGTGCGGCGGTTGTCGTCGCTCTCGCGGGAACCTCCCGCGTCAGGCGAGTTGTGCCATGAAACGCGCGGCCCAGGCATTCAGGTCCGCCGGGATGTAAAGGCCCTCCGGGTCGTTGATCTCGTCCCAGTGCGCGACGACGTCCTCGGGGGTGGGGACCTCGTCGGGGTCGCCGGCGAGCCAGCCCTCGGTGAAACCGAGGATCCAGCGTCCGAAGCGATTGGCGCCGGCGACGAGGATCTCGCCGTTGACGGGGCAGGACTCGTGGGCAAGGTAGGCGACCATCGGCGCGACGCGGTCCGTCGACATCAGCGCGGTCCGCGCGGTGTCCTGCTGCCTGCTGGCGACGATGCTGTCCTTCCCCGTGGTCTCGCTGGGCCGGGTCACCGAGTTCGGCGCGATGGCGTTGACCAGGATGCCGTTCGGCGCGGCCGCGACGGCGAGACTCCGGGTGAAGCCGATCAGGGCGCCCTTCGCGGTGGCGTACGCGAGGTTGTTCGGCAAACCCAGCATCCCGGTCGAGACGGTGTTGACCACGCGGCCATACCCCTGCTCGACGAAATGAGGCCACGCGGCCCGCGTGGTGTTCCAGCTGCCGCGCAGATGCACGTCGAGGGTCGCCTCGAGGTTGCCGGCATCCGCTTCCGGGAAGGTGGCCCATCGTGAGATCCCCGCGTTGTTGACGACGATGTCGATGCGCCCGAACTCGCGGATCGCCGTCTCCACGATCGCGTGGCAGCCCTCCTCGGTCGCGACCGAGTGCGCGTCGGCGACCGCCTCCCCGCCCGCGGCGACGATCTCCTCCGCGGCCGCGATGGCCGGCGCGGCATCGTGGCCGACGCCCTCCTTGCTTCCGCCGACGTCGTTGACCACGACCTTCGCGCCCCGCTCGGCGAGCAGCTGGACGTGGGCTCTGCCGAGTCCGCGTGCGGCGCCGGTGACGATCGCGACGCGGCCGTCGAAGCGCAGTTCGGGTGGGGCGTGCATGATTCTCCCTGGATGGTCTCGGCGGCGGTGCTCAGCGGCCGGGGACGAACGGCGCCAGGATCAGGTCGCCGTAGTCCATGGTCTCCGAGGAGCTGAGGCCGGGCGTCTGGAAGAGCCGGGTGCGCGCTTCGTCCGCGGAGCCCTCGATCTCGTAGATCGTGGCGTAACGATAAGGTGCGCCCTGCCCGGGCTCGCCGGACAGCCGGTAGCGGTGCGCAGCGAGGAAGCCGGGCAGCGCCAAGACCTCGGGGATGTGGGTGTCCCAGTACCACCTCTCGAACTCGGTTTCCCTGCCGCTGACCGCGTTCGAGAGCGCGATCAGGATCTCGGGTCTCGTGTCATCGCTCATGATCGCTCCTCACGCGGCGCCGACGGTCTCGCTGACGGCCCTGAGTGCCCCGCCGTAGTCCTCGGTCGACGAGACCTCGGCCAGGATCTCCTGCAGCGTGCCACGGCCGCCGGGATTGAGCAGGAACTTGCGCACCTTGCCCTCGACGTTCGCGCCGTAGTAGTGGCTGTGCTCGGCCGAGAAGATCGAGCGCGGCGCGAGGGTCTCGACCATCGTCATCCACTCCTCCTGCTGCCGCGCGGTCGGCTCGAACACGTTGTACCCGTGCTCGCGCGCGTAGACGAGCGTCTGCAGGATCCAGTCCACCTGATCCTGCGAGTAGCGGGGATAGTTGCCGCCCCCGGCGCCGTGCGGGCCTCCGGGGAAGAAGAAGTTGGGCAGCCGGTGCGCGGAGAACCCGCCGAAATCCTCCGGGCCGTCCTCCCAGTCGACGGAGAGATCCAGCCCTTCGCGGCCCCTCACGCCCATCCGGGTGAGCGCGCCGGTGCCGAAGTCGAACCCGGTCGCATACACGATCACGTCATAGTCGCGGTGGCCGGCGGTCGTCTCGATGCCGGTCGCGTCGATGCGGACGATGGGCGTCTCGCGGAGGGAGATGAGGGATGCGGTCGGCTTGTTGAACGACTCGTAGTAGTCCTTCACGAAGGGAGGTCTCTTCGCGCCGAAGAGATGATCCTTCGGGATGAGCCGCTCGGCGGTCTCGGGATCCTTCACGATGCCGCGGATCTTGCCGGCGAGGAACTCGCAGAACTCCAGGTTCACCTCGCGGTTGGTCGTCATGTCGTAGTAGTTCATCGTGAGCTTGCCGAAGCCGGGGCTCTGCCACATCCGTTCGTAGAACGCCTGGCGCTCCTCGGGCGAGTCGTCCGTGGAGAACTTGCCGGAAGGCTCGTGCAGGAAGCCGGAGGGCGAGGTGCTCAGCACCTTCGTGATGTGGTCGAAATTCTCGTTCAACCAGCGGTGCCGCTCGTCGGTAATCTCGGCGTTGTTCAGCGGCGTCGTCCATGTGGGCGTGCGCTGGTAGAGATCGACTCGCTCGACGATGTCGACGATGGTCGGCAGCAGCTGCGCGCCGCTCGGGCCGTTGCCGATGATCGCCACCCGCTTGCCGTCGAAGTCGACCGGCTCGTGCGGCCAGGCCCCGGTGTGATGGGCCACGCCCTCGAAGTCGTCGATGCCGTCGATCTCGGGGTAGTGCGGAACGGACAGCCCGCCGGTGGCCGAGATGACCCAGCGCGCGCGCACCGTGTCGCCGTTCTGGGTGCGGACGACCCAGAGCCCGCTCGACTCGTCGAAGACGGCGGAGACGACCCGGGAACCGGTGCGGATGCGGGGGCGGAGGTTGAAGCGGTCGACGACGAAGTTGAGGTAGCTCTCGATCTCGGGCTGCGTCGCGAACTCCTCCTTCCAGTGCCACTGCTCGAACAGCTCCTGCGAGAAGATGTAGCCGTAGGCATAGCTCTCGGAGTCGAACCTCGCGCCGGGGTAGCGGTTCCAGTACCACACGCCGCCGACCTCGTCTCCCGCCTCCAGAAGCTGGGCGGTGAAGCCCTCATCGAGCACGCGATACAGCGCGTAGATGCCGACCACGCCGGCCCCGATGACGAGAACCTCCGTATCGGTCACGTCGCCCGGCTGTTGTTCCATTCGACCCGCTCCTCGTTGATGTCGCCGATGGTGTCGTCAATATTTAAGCATATCTGCTCAATTCAGCCAAGTGCGTTCGCAGGTGCGACGCGACGCCCCGCACGAGCCGAAGGAAGCCCGAGCGGCGGCGCCGTCTGACGGCGGTCGGCGAGTCAGAGGCTCTGGTGCGTGGCCCGTCCGGCGAGGAAGGTCGCGGCGACCGGCATCTCCCGCAGCTCATCGCGGCTGGATGCGAAGGGGTCGCGCTCGATGACGACGAGGTCGGCGGGCTGGCCGGCCTCGAGCGTCGTCGCGACCGAGGCGTCGAGCGCCACGCCCAGCGGCAGGCGCTGTCCGGGGAACCAGGCGTCGCGGTCGCCGCGGCTGCGCGCGGTCGCCGCCGAGATCGCGATCCACGGGTCCAGCGGTGCGACGGGGGCGTCCGACCCCAGGCGCAGTGCGGCGCCCGCACGGTGCAGTGACCCGAAGGCGAACGCGCGGTCCGACCGCCCCGCCCAGTGCAGGTCGGCGACGTCGCGGTCGTCCATCGCGTGCTCGGGCTGCACGCTCGCGACAAGCCCCAGTGCGGCGAACCGCGGGAAGTCCTGCTCACGCACGAGCTGCGCGTGCTCGATCACGCCGGTCATGCCCAGCGCCTCGAACGTGT
>JASGGN010000008.1:0-68192 GCA_047605005.1 Microbacterium sp. | reverse complement strand
CTGCGCCGTGCCGAACGCGTAGTCCTCGACGAACACGTCGGTGTCCACGGGCGACGAGCCCGCCACGATGGTCGCGGCGAGACCGAGGTCCTCGATGCGCTGGGCGACCTCCACGACGCGCTGCTGCGAGCGTTCGTCGTAGCCCTCGATGCCGGAGACGCGCACGCGGATCGCGCTGATCGGAGTGTCGTCGCCCCAGATCCCCGCAGAGGCGAAGGAGCCGATCGCCGCCGTGCGGGAGGAGACGAGGCCGAGACCGCTGAGGCTCGGCTGCATCGTCGTGCCGGCGTGTGCGCCGTCGACGACGGTGGAGCCCACGACGCCGTAGGCTCCGAGGGGGACGTGATTCGCGGCATCCTCGTCCGTGTCGATGTCGGCCGTGTCGAAGGTACCGACCGCCTGGACGTACGAATAGCCGCCCTCCCCCTGGGCCCACACCTGGTTGCCCGAGGAGTAGGCCGACTCCGCCCCGAGGGCCGTGCCGTCCTCGCCGAGCCCGAACAGGTCGCTGTAGCCGCGCCCCTCGTCCAGCGGGGTCACGAAGCCCTCCGGCGACAGCGTGATCTCACCGTCGGCTTCGCTGTACCGCGCGGCGGCGAGCCGGCCGACCGCCCTCAGCGGGCTGTTGGCCGCGAGGCCGTTCTCGTCCTCGTCGATCACCCCGGTCGCCCCCGGCCAGACGACCCCGCTGGCGCGCGTGGAGAACGGGGTGAGGAGGGCCGACACGTCCGCGGCCGACGACCCGATCGACACGCCGACATCTGTGCCGGCGCCTGTCTCGGCGGGCAACGTGTACAGGCCCGTCGTGTCGTCGCGCGTCGCCGTCCCCACCGCCGTGACGTCGATCTTCAGGTGCAGGTCGGCGACGTCTTGCTCGGCGACGAGCACGGGGACGAAGCCCGTTCCCGCCAGCGCCGCGGTGGCCTCGGCGTCGAAGTCGAGACCGTTGTCGCGATAGAGCCGGCGCTCGTCGGCCAGGGCTTCATCATCGACGGAGCCGAACATGGAGGCCGTGGCCTGCGCGGCGACCCAGGTCTGGAATCCGGTCGCATACGGGGAATCGCTCTGCTGCGCCCACTCCTGCATTCGCGTCACGTCGGTCACGGCATCTGGGGCAAGGTCTACGAGCGGCTGCAGGAAGTCCCCCGCGTCCCCGAGGAGCTCCTGCTCTGCGGCGGGGTCGATCAGGGTCAGCCGCGTCATCGTCTGCGGGGCGGACGGCAAACCGACCTGCACCCGGTCGGGGGTCGCGGAGGAGCCGTTGTCGTAGGTGAACTGCGTGCCGTCGGTGCCGATGACCGCCGCGGCCGCGGAACCGTTTCCCATCTCGCAGAAGGCCCGTCGCAGTGCCGGGTAATCGTCCGTGAGCTCGAGCGTGCGCCCGTCGACCTCGGTCGAAATGTCGGACGCGAGGCACGCGGCGATGTCCTCCTCCGAGACGCCCTGTAGGTCACCGTCCACGACCAGCTCGAAGCTCCGCTGGTCGACCAGACGCTCCCCGAGCCCGTCGTCGGTCGAGTACGTCGCCGTGATCCGGAACGTCTGCGGGCCGTCCTCCAGCCCGGGAACCTCGTCGAAGGGGATGAGCAGCTGCGCCGACCCCCACGTCACACCGGGGATCAGCACCTCGCCGATCGGGGCCGCGACCTCGACGCCGTCGACGGCGCGGACGGCGTCGAGCGCCGTCGTCCCCATCGCCGCGTCGGCCGACAGGGTGTTCGGCGCCAGCAGACCGTCGGCGGCGACGCCGTCGGCGGTCACGAGGATGTCGTACGCACCGCGCCAGTTCGCGTCGATCTGGTCGCGCAGCGCGAGAGCCGCTGCGGAGTGGATGCCGGATGCCGCCAGAGCCGTGACCCCCAGCAGCACCAGCGCGCCGGCCCGCAGCGGCTGGCGCAGCAGGCGTCGCAGCGGCCCGGGCGCGCCGCCGCTCACTCGTCCACCCGCGCACACGAGTCGGGAAGGGCGGGGTCGTCCTGCGCGGTGCCCGACAGCACGACCGATACCTCGCCGCTCGTGCACACCGCCAGCTCAGACGCCAGCGGCCCCGCGAGCGTGCCGAAGGCGGCGGAGGAGACGGTCACGGCATCCGCCCCGTTCACCCGCGCCAGCAGCTCGTCGGCGGTCGCCACCAGCTCTTCGGGGGCCAGGGCGGCCAGGGTCGCATCGCCCGCGATCAGCTGTGCCGCCGCACGGCACGATGCCACCGGGTCGATCGCCGCCTGCTCGGCGATGCGGTAGCGCGCCGCGAAGTACGCGGTCGCGGTGGGGTCGCCGCCCTCGACGCAGCGCACCTGGGCCGCGACGGTGTGCGCGGATGCCGCGTCGGCACTCCCGGTGTCGCCGAGCGTCGCCGACAGGGCGATCGCCGTGGCCGAGCCGCCGGCAAGGGCTGCGAGCGCGAGCGCTCCGACGCCTGCCCGCACCCACCGCCGCCGCCGCCGCTCATGCTCGTCGATGCGCTCGGCGACCTGCTCGCCGATGACCGCGAGCGCGGCATCGAGGTAGATCCCCTCCTTCGGACGCTCGCTCATGCGTCTCCCCTCGCCACTGTGCGCAATCGCGCCCGCACGCGCTCGACGCGCTTGGCGATCGCGCTCACCGAGAGCCCCAGATGATCCGCGGCCTCGGCATAGGAATACCCCTCGACCAGGCACAGCTGGACGATGCGCTGGTCGGTGCCGCCGAGGCGGCCGATCGCCTGCCGCACCCAGACGAGCTCTTCGATCCGCTCGGTGCGCGTCGCGTCACCCGGGAGCACCCCCTCGTCGAGCGCGAGCTCGTGCCGCCGCGCACGCCGCGCGTTGCGCGCCAGGTTCCGGCACGTCACGAGCAGCCACGGCAGCGCCGACGACTCCACGATGCGGATGTCGCGCTGCCGGCGCCACGCGACGAAGAACACCTCCTGGGTGATGTCCTCGGCGTCGCGATCGTCGCGGGTCTGCCCCCACGCGTAGAGGTAGACCGCTCTCGCGTGGCGCTCGAACAGCGCGTGGAACGCGCCCCGGTCGCCGCGGTGGGCGAGGCGGAGCAGCGCGGCATCCGAATCGTGCGTGGACATGACCCCTCGACAGGTGTTCCTACCTGTCTAGTGTCTGCACCCGCCGATTCATGACATCGCGCCCGGGCCAGATGTGTCACCTTCCGCCGTCGTGGGGCTCACCGGCAGGCGGATGCCGACACGTTCGCGGCACGGCCGACGACCGAGTGGGAAAATGCCGGAATGGACCGACAGCACGGCGACACGCACCCGACCACACCCCACCCGTCCACCGTCGCCTCCCTGTTCACGCCGCGCGCTCGGCGGCAGCGCTGGCTCGACGTGGAAGCGGCGCTCGCGCTCGCCGAAGCCGACGCGGGCATCGTCCCGAACGAGGCGGCCGAGGCCATCGCCGCGCACGCGCGGATCGAGCTGATCGACGAAGACGCGCTGGCCGCGGCGGAGCGCGCCGCGGGGCACGTCATGGTGCCACTCGTCGCGGCGCTGGCCGAGTTGGCAGGTCCCGAGCACGGCGGGTGGGTGCACTGGGGTGCGACGACGCAGAACATCCAGCAGACCGGCGACACGATCGGCATCCGCACCGCTCACGGCATCCTGAGCGGGCGCATCGAACGGGTGCTGCTCGTCCTGGCGGACCTCGCCGAGACGCACACCGACACCGTCATGGCCGGTCGTACCCACGGCCAGCATGCCGTGCCGATCACGTTCGGCTTCAAGACGGCGGTCTGGGCGGACATCCTCGCTCGGCACCTCGAGCGGATGCGGCAGATCGAGCCGCGCCTGTTCGTCTCGATGACCGGCGGGGCGGCCGGCACCTTCGCCACCTTCGGCGAGAAGGGGCCGGAGGTCCAGCGCGGCGTCGCCGAGCGCGTCGGGCTGACGCCGATGCCGCTGCCGTCGCGGGCGATCGCCGACCACTTCGCCGAATGGGTGTGCCTGCTCGGTCTCATCGCGGCGACGGCAGGGTCGATTGCCGAAGAGGTCGTGCGGCTCATGGCCGTCGAGTTCGGCGAGCTCGAAGAATCCCTGCCCGACACCGATGTCGGCAGCTCGACCATGCCGCAGAAGCGCAACGCGAAGACCTCGATGGGCATCATCACGGCGGCGGCCCAGGTGCGCTCCCTCGCGCCGCTCGCCCTCGAGGCGACGATCCAGGCGCATGAGGTCGACGGCGCGCGCTCCGCCATGATGGACCGCGCCGTCGAACAGGCAGCGACCCTGCTCGACGGCATCCTCGGTTCCCTCGAGGGCCTGCTGTCGGGCCTGCGGGTGCATCCCGATCACATGCGTCGTGGTCTCGGCCTCTCCCGTGGGCTCATCAGCGCGGAGGCCGTCATGATGCACCTCGCCGAGCGCATCGGGCGTCAGGAGGCGCACACCGTCGTGCACCACGCCGCGACACGCGCCGCGGCCACGGGGGAGCTTTTCGCCGAGGTGCTCGCCGCCGATCCGGCGGTCGCCGGGCGGGTGGATGCCGAGGAGCTGAGCCTGCTCCTCGATCCTCGGCAGCACATCGGCCTCAGCGCGCGGCTCGCGCGAGAGACCGCCGCCCACGTGCGGACGCAGCTCGCGGGCGGGTGAGGGCGACTTCACGAGCAACGCCGACGTCGTCGCAGGGAGACATCGCGCCCTCGAAAACTGCTCGCGCTGCGAAACTTACGACAGCGTGTGCCGTTTTCGACCACGCGAGCACCGCAGCCAGCCGGGCGAACTATCCATGACGGGGCGCATCGCCCGGGTCGTTCTCGGATGCCTCACCCGCGGCATCCTCGTCCTCGTCGTGCAGCAGCACGGGGCGGTCGACGGACTTGGTGACCTGCGCGGGGTCGACGGCGAGCATGAGCAGCGCGATGATCACCAGCGTCGCGATGAACGACACACCCGCGACGATGAGCGCGACGATCACGGCGTGCGCGCGCTCGTCGGCACCGAGGTCCTCGAAGAAGCCCATCGACACGAGCGTCACACCGCCGCCGAAGACCGCCGCGGCGAACGCGAAGCCGAGCAGCTGCACGGGCCGCATGAGGTCGCGCCGGCTGGGACGCTGGTCGCTCACCGGTCTCCCCCCGTGCCCGGAAGGGCCGCCGGGGCCGCACCTGAATCGACGGCACTGCGCGGCGAGAGGCCCGCGATGGCCAGGAACACGGCGACGATCGCGGCGTAGCCGCCGAACAGCCCGACGCCGATCGTGATGCCGGTGAGGGTGAACTCGCCCGCGCCGGCGATCGCGTACTCGAGGCTGTACGCGGGGTTGACGAGCAGGAGCCCTGCCGCGAGGGCGAGGGTGACCGCCCCGATGAGGATCGCGTCGCGGGCGTGCGGGTCGCGACCTCGGCCGCGCAGCCCCGCGATCAGCTCGACCACGCCCGAGACGGCCGCCCACGCGATCACGGCGACGAAGAACAGCGTCGTCGTGCGCAGCGCCGGGATGCCGGTGACCATGCCCGCGACGACGGTGACGACCCCGAGCAGCACCGGCACGGCACGAGCGCCCGCGGGGAAGACGAGCCACGCGGCGGCGAAGAACGCCAGCGCCGTCGCGATCGCGAACCCGCTGAACACCGCGAGCCCGATCTCGGCGGAATGGTCGGCCGAGAAGGTGATCATGACAGCGGCCAGGGCGGCGAACACGGCGCGCGCAAGCTGCAGGTGACGCACCTCGAAGGTGCGCGACGGCGCATCGGTCACAGGGGGCTCATCCGAACGGGCGGTGGACAGAACCCTCTCAGTCTAGGTCGTCACGTCACCGGTCCCTGTTGCCGACTGTGACGACCGACTGGGCCGGCGCCGGCCTCTGCATCTAAGGTTGCGGCGCGCCGTGGCATCACCGGCGCGCCTCCACTCCACAGCGAAAGACCCCCATGAAACTCACGCGTGCCCTCTCCTCGATCGCGGCCGTCGCCACCCTCGCCGCCGCGCTGTCCGGCTGCGCCGGCTCAGCCGACTCCACCGACGCGACGTCGACGGATGCCTCGGAGAAGACCTCGATCAAGATCGGCTTCAACCCCGGGCCCTACGAGGAGATGTTCGACGACGGCATCCGCCCGATCCTCGAAGAGCAGGGGTATACGATCGAGAACGTCGACTTCACCGACGGCATCGTCGTCAACGTGTCCCTCTCGGACGGCGAGATCGACGCGAACATCATGCAGCACCCGGTCTACCTCGAGTTCGTCAACGAGCAGGAGAGCATCGACAACGCGGCTCTCGTGCAGGTTCCGACTCCGCGGATGGGACTTTTCGGCGGAAAGAAGACCTCGCTCGACGAGGTGGCCGACGGTTCGACCGTGACGGTGCCGAACTCTCCGTCGAACCTTTACCGGGGCCTGCTGATCCTGCGCGACATCGGCTGGATCGACTTCGAGGACATCGACGACCCGAACACCGCCGATCTGTCGATCATCACCTCCAACCCTTACAACCTGAACATCACGGCGATCGAGAACGCCCAGCAGGTGCCGTCCCTGCAGGACGTCGACTACGCGGCGATCCAGGGCAACTTCGTCGTCTCGGGCGGGCTGGACTACGACGACGCGCTCGCGGTGGAGGACCAGCCGATCGAGTTCTCGAACGTCGTCGCGGTGCGCTCGAGCGACCTCGACAGCGACTGGGCCCAGGCGCTGGCGGCGGCGTACAAGTCGCAGGAGTTCATCGACTACATCGAGTCGAGCTCGCAGTACGACGGCTACAACCTGCCCGAATGGTTCGAGTGAACCGTCCGAGCGGTGGCCGGATCGTCTTCGACGATGTCGGCAAGACATTCCCCGGCAGGGCTGCCACGGCAGCCCTGCGCGGCGTCTCGCTGACGGTCGAACCCGGGACGATCTTCGGGGTGATCGGCTACAGCGGCGCCGGCAAGTCGACCCTCATCCGCACGGTCAACGGCCTCGAGAAGCCGACCAGCGGGCGCGTGCTCGTCGACGACACCGACATCGGGGGGCTGCGCGGTGCGCGGCTGCGGGCGGCGCAGAAGCAGACCGGCATGATCTTCCAGCAGTTCAACCTGCTCGAGACGGTGCGGGTGCGCGACAACGTCGCGGTGCCGCTGCGGCTCGACGGCGTCACGAAGACCGAGGCCCGCTCCCGCGCCGACGCTGCGCTGGAGTTCGTGGGGCTCGCCGATCGCGCCGAGAGCTACCCGAGCGAGCTGTCAGGCGGCCAGAAGCAACGCGTCGGCATCGCCCGAGCACTCGTGCGCAACCCGAAGATCCTGCTGTGCGACGAAGCCACGAGCGCCCTCGACCCGACCACGACGGCCCAGATCATCGATGTCCTGCGCGACGTCAACGCCGAATACGGCACGACGATCCTCGTCGTCACTCACGAGATGGACGTCATCAAGGACCTCGCCCACGAGGTCGCGGTCATGGCCGGCGGCGAGATCGTCGAGCACGGCAGCGCGCTCGACGCCTTCCTGCACCCGCGCGAGGCGATCACGCGCGAGTTCGTGACGACGGTCGTGCCCCAGGGCATTCCCGACCGAGTTGCCCGGCACCTCGGCGGCGACGGGCTGTGGCGGCTGCTGCTGCTCGACGAGCAGGTCACCCAGCCCCTGGTCTCCGACCTCATCACCCGGCTCGGCGTCGAGGTCAACATGCTGCACGCCGACATGACCGAGATCGGCCCGCACACCGTCGGCCAGATGATCGTCAAGATCACGGGAGCGCCAGAACGCGTCGCCGAGGCGCGCGAGTTCCTGACTTCCCGCGTCGTGTCTGTGCAGGAGGTCACGGCATGAACGACGACAAGTGGACCCTCATCACCCCGGAGAACTTCTTCCGCGCACTCGGTGAGACACTGCAGATGCTCGGTGTCTCGCTCGTGCTCGGATCGATCCTGGGCATCTTCATCGGCACGGTCCTCGCCCTCACCCGGGCCGGCGGGGTGCTGCAGAACCGGGCGGCCAACGTCGTGCTCGGCGCGGTCGTCAACGTCATCCGCTCACTGCCGTTCATCGTGCTGCTCGTCGCGATCCTGCCGTTCACGAGACTTCTCGTCGGCACGAGCATCGGGGTGTGGGCGGCGATCGTCCCCCTGACGGTGATGATCGCGCCCTACATCGGTCGCCTCGTGGAGAACTCCCTGCTCGAGGTGCCGCGCGGGGTCATCGAGGCGGCGCGCGCGATGGGCGCGACCCCGTGGCAGATCTTTCGGCGCTTCCTGCTCCCCGAAGCGCGTGCCTCACTCATCCTCGCGATCACGATCGCGACAGTGGGTCTGATCGACGCGACCGCGATGGCCGGCACGGTCGGTGCCGGCGGCATCGGAGACCTCGCGCTCTCCTACGGCTACCAGCGCTACGACGGATTCGCGATGGTCATCACGTGCGTCACGCTGATCCTGCTCGTGCAGGGCATCCAGATGCTCGGTGGCGCGATCGCCCACCGCTACCGGAGGCGATGACGTGGTCCTCTTCGAGGCCTCCGCGCGCGTGCGCGCGCTTCCGCCGAACTTCTGGGGCGCGATGGACCGCGAGATCGCGCGTCTTTCCGCCGCACCCGGCCCCCGCATGATCGACGTCTCCAAGGGCAACCCCGACCTGCCGACGCCCGAGGCGATCGTCTCCGCGATGCAGCGCGCCGTCGCCGATCCCGTGAACCACCGCTACCCGTCGTATACGGGGCGGGCCGCGTTCCGGGAGGCGGTCGCACGTCGCTACCGGGAAGACCACGGCGTGAGCGTGGATGCCGAGAGCGAGGTCGCCGTCTTTCACGGCTCGCACGAAGCCCTGATCTCCTCGGTCGCCGCCCTCGCCGATCCGGGCGACGCCGTCGTGGCGCCCGACCCCGGCTACCCGATGTACCTGTCAGCCGCCCAGCTCGCAGGCGCGCGCGTCGTCCCGCTGCCGCTGCACGCACCCGACTACCAGCCCGATTTCACGGCTCTCGCCGACCTCGACCGGGCAGCGGTGCTGCTGCTGAACTACCCGAACAACCCGACCGGCGCGCTCGCGCACGACGGTACCTTCGAAAGCGCCCTCGACTTCTCCCGACGCACCGGAGCCGCCTTCGTGCACGACTTCGCGTACGCGTCGCTCGGGTTCGACGGCAACCGGCCTCGCTCGGCGCTCACCGTCGACCGCGAGCGCACCGTCGAGATGCAGACCCTGTCGAAGACCTACAGCATGGCCGGATGGCGCCTCGGCTTCGCTGCCGGAAACGCGTCGATCATCGCCGCGATGAAGCGCTACCAGGCGCACGCGTTCAGCACGATCTTCGGTGCGTCGCAGGATGCCGCGGCGGCGGCGCTCGCGGGCGACCAGAGCGCGGCATCCGCCCTCGTCGCCGTGTACGCGGCGCGTCGCGATACGGTCGTCGCGGGCCTGGAGAAGCTCGGCTGGCAGGTCGTGCGCCCCGAGGGCGGGTTCTTCGTGTGGGTGCGCGTTCCTGCGGGCTTTGAGGGCTCTGACGGCACCGGCGACGCGACCGCTTTCGCGCACCGGCTGCGCGAGGAGGCCCGGGTCGCGGTGGCCCCCGGTGACGGCTTCGGCGAGCGCGGGCGCGGGTACGTGCGCATCGGGCTCGTTCACGACGAAGAGACCCTGCACGAGATGATGGAACGTCTGGACGCGTTCACGAGGAGGACCTGATGGCCGAGATCGAAAGCTTCACCCTGGACCACACGGCGGTGCTGGCGCCATACGTGCGGCGCATCGGCGTCGAGCGCGGCCCCGCGGGCGACGCGCTGACCAACTTCGACGTGCGGTTCGTGCAGCCCAACGAGGGGGAGATCCCGACCGCCGGCATCCACACCCTCGAGCACATGCTCGCGGGGCTCCTGCGCGATCGCATCGCCGGGGTCGTCGACATCTCGCCTTTCGGATGCCGCACCGGGTTCCACCTGCTCATGTGGGGAGAGCCCGAGGTCGCCGACGTGGTCGCGGCGCTCACCTCGAGCCTCCGCTTCATCGCCGACGAGGCGGTGGAGTCTGACATCCCCGGCGTCTCGGCGATCGAGTGTGGCAACTACCGCGACCACTCGCTGCACAGCGCGCGCGAGTGGGCGAAGGTCGTGCTCGACGCGGGCATCAGCCGCGACGCGTTCGCGCGCGTCGGCGTCTGACCGCCCACCTCCCCGCACCTTCCCGCCCCACCTCCCCGCCGCGCCTTCCCACAGCGAGAGTGCAGTGCACGGCCGAGAGCGCGCGCGACACCCGCGCTCTCGGCCGCCAGATGCACTCTCGCGGTCGGAGCCGGTCAGGGTCGGTCGGGGCCGGTCAGGCGATGGCCTGGGCGACGAGGGCGCGGATGCGCTGCTCCACGGCATCCGTCACCTCGACGACCGCGAACGAGACCGGCCACATGGGGCCGTCGTCGAGGTGCGCGTCCTCGGTGAGGGTGAAGGTCGGGTAGCGCGTGCCGAACTTCGCGGCGGGCTGCACGAAGGCGACGACCTTGCCGCCCGTGGCGTACGCAGGGAAGCCGTAATAGGTCTTCGGGTTCAGCTGCGGCGCGACCTCGGTCACGATGCGGTGCACGGTTCGCGCGAGGTCGCCGTCGACGCCCGCGAGCGCGTCGATCGCGTCGGCGCACGCCTCGAGCTCCTTCGTGAGCTTCGCCGCTCCCTTGAGCCCCTTCGTCGAGCGCAGCTCTTCGGCGCGCTGCTTCATCGCGGCGCGCTCTTCGGCGGTGAACCCGCCGTTGTCCTCGGTCATGTCAGACGTCCTTTCCTCGGGGTCTTTCTGCGGGGCGCCGTCACGTTCCGGCCGCCGCGACGCGGATCGCCTCGACAGCGCGGAGAACGGCGAGGCTGCGCTCCTGGTCGGGCGCCGGGTCACAGCCGCCGACGAGCTGCGCGAAGCGGGCGACCTCGTAGACAAGGTTGTTCGCCGCGCCCTCGACGCGCTCGACGGTGCGTGTTCCGTCGCGCAGGCTCACGGCGATCTCGCGGGGCGCCGTCACCTCGTCGAACTCGATCGTGCCGAGCTCCCCCTGGATCTCGTTCGGCCGGTGCGAGAACCCGATCTTCGAGAACGAGACCTGCGCGACGTGCCCGGGGTAGGCGAGGATCGCGACACCCGCGCCGTCGGCGCCCGTCGCGATCGTGACGGTGGACCCGGTGACGGATGCCGGGGCCCCGAACAGCTGCACGGCCGCGCTGAGCGGATAGACGCCGAGGTCGAACAGTGCGCCGCCGGCGAGCGCAGGATCGAAGATGTTGGGGGTCTCACCGCGCAGCACCAGGTCGTAACGGGCCGAGTACTGCGACTGCCCGAACGAGGCGAGCCGCACGCGGCCGATCCGCGGCAGCAGCGCGGCGACGCGCGCGAGCCCCGGGTCGTAGACGTTGCGCATGCCCTCGAAGACGACGACGCCCCGCGCACGCGCCGCGGCGACGAGGTCCGCGAACTCGGCGGCCGTCGGGGTAGCGGGCTTCTCGAGGAACACGTGCACCCCCGCGGCGATCGCGGCGCGGGCCTGCGCCGCGTGCGCGCCGTTGGGAGAGCCGACGTAGACGGCATCCACCTCGCCCGAGCGCAGCAGCGCGTCGAGATCGTCCGAGGCGCCGGGGACTCCCAGCCGATCGGCGAACGCGCGCCCGCGCCGCCCGTCGCGTGAGGAGGCGACATCGATGCGGATGCCGTCGGTCTGCGCGACGGCGTCCGCGAACCGCTCCGCGATGACGCTCGTCCCGATCGTCGCGACCCTGATCATCTCGCCAGCCTACGGCGCGGTGACGCGGCGCCGAGACCCGGATCGCGCGTCGAGACCGCGGACCGGGACGACGGTCTCGACGCGCAGACGCGGTCTCGTGGGCGAAGGCGGCGGGGCCGGGGATGCACCCGGCGCCGTGCGGCACCCGCTCTTCAGGAGGAGAAATCCGCTCGGGAGGATGCTTCGTCGGCATCCGATCCTCCCGACGTGAATTCTCCTCCCGAACCGGTCGACCGGGCCTCGGCGGATGGTCGCGGCGCCGAGTCCCGGATCGCGCGTCGAGACCGCGGACCGGGACGACGGTCTCGACGCGGAGAGAGGGCCGCGCCACCCGGCATCCGCTCGGCCGGGCACATCGCCCGGCATCCGCTCACCCCACGTCGAGAAACGCGATGCCCGCCTGGCGGAACACGCGCGAGCCGGGAGCGTTGAAATGGTGCCGGTCGGGGATCTCCAGGAAGCTCCCCTGCGGGCACGCCGCCGCGAGCGCCCGCGACCCGGCGATGACGGCGTCGAGCGAGCCGGTCGCGAACAGCACGGGCTGGCGCGGGGCGTGCGCCGGGTCGGGGTCCACGTGCTTCGATGCGCGCAGGCCGCCGGCGATCGCAATGAGCGCGCGCAGGTCGTTGCCCGGCACGCGCTCGGTCAGCCGCAGATAGTTCTGCGTCACGGCATGCGTCACCGGCTCGCTGCGCTCGACGTACCCGCGCACCTGGTCGATGTCGAGCCGGGCGAGCGGGATGCCGTCGGGCACACCCCCGAGCACCGCGCGCGGGATGCGGCCGGCGAGGTCCTGCACGACCTCCCACCCGACGCGCGCCCCGAGCGAGTAGCCGACGTAGCGCGCCTCGTCGACGAGGTAGGTGTCCAGCACGGCCTCGACGTCGCCCGCGAGCTGGCGCAGCGTGTAGTCGCGCGCATCGTGCGGCTTGTCGCTCGCGCCGTGCCCGCGCTGATCGAGTCCGATGACGCGGTTCCCGGCGCGGAGCAGGTCACGCACCCACCCCGTCGAGACCCAGTTGTCCTTCGTGCTCGACGCGAACCCGTGCACCACGATCACGACGGGGTCGGCATCGTCGCCCCACGAGTACGTCGCGATGCGGTGGCCGTCACCGACCATGATGAACTGCGGGGCGGGCATCTCGATCAGAGGCAGCCCGGCGGCGGCCTGGGTTTCGCTCCGAGGCTCAGTCGATGACACGGGTCTCCTCCCGGAACGCAGGCACGTCGAGAAGATTACTCCGCGTGGCGGCGCCCTCGGGTGGTGTGACGGGTGCGCGCGCGCACCTGCACGGCCTGTGTGTCCCGGCGCCGGCGCCACGGCCCGCGCCGGACAGGCCCGGTGGTCAGGGGAACGGTTGCCACGGTGATGGTGGCGGTGATGACGGCATCCACCGCCATCGTCCCGCCGACGGACACGGCCGGACCGATCACGGGGGCGGCCATAGTTGCCGTCGGTTCGAGCGGGTTCACCGGCATGTCCGCGAGGCGGCGGCGCAAGCGGACATATGCCGGGATCAGGATGATGCAGCCGCCGATCCATGCGAGCGGATTGCTCCACGCGACGCCGGCGAATCCGAAGGCCTGCGCGAGAACGACAGCGGCTCCCACGCGCATCGCGAGCTCGACGACCCCCGTGACGGTCGGGATCAGAGTCGAGCCGAGCCCCTGCAGCGCGCCACGCAGCACGAACAGTATGCCGAGTGCGGCATACGAGACGCCGTTGATCACGAGCATGAGAGTCGCCAGCCGCACGACCTCGTCGGCGCCATCTCCGACGAAAAGCCGCACGAGCGGAGCGCCGAACGCGATGAGCAGGCTCCCGAGCGCGACGGCACCGACGAGCGACATCCCCACCGCCTGACGCACTCCCCGGCGTACCCGGTCGGGCCGGCCGGCGCCGAGGTTCTGCGCGGCATACATCGAGACCGCGAGCCCGAGCGACTGCAACAGCGCGATGGCGAGACCGTCCACGCGCGAGGCGGCCGTATAGGCGGCGACGGCGTCGGTGCCGAGGCTGTTGAGGGCGACCTGCACCACGAGCGTGCCGATCGCGATGATGGATGCCTGAAATCCCATCGGCAGCCCGAGACGCAGGTGCTCGGCGAGGTCGGCGCGCGCGACGCGGAAGTCGGCGCGACGCACGTGCAGCTCGGGGATGCGTCGGCGCACGAATTCGAGGCACAGCACGACCGAGACCGCCTGGGCGATCACGGTCGCGAGGGCGGCTCCCACGACGCCCCAGCCGAGCACTCCCGTGAGCAGGACGACGAGCGCGACGTTGAGCGCACACGCGAGGGTGAGGAAGAGAAGCGGTGTGCGGGAGTCGCCGATCGCGCGGATGATCGCCGCGAGGTAGTTGAACGCCATGACCGCGCCCGCACCGAGGAAGCTCACCTGCGCGAACAGCGTCGCGTCGGCGATGAGCTCGGGCGGGGTCTGCAGCAGGGAGAGCAGCGGCCCCGCGATGACCGGCGCACCGACGGTCAGCACGAGGCTGAAGCACGCCGTCAGAATCGTCCCGGTCGCGACCGACCGACGCACGCGCGCCGCGTCGCGTGCCCCGAACGCCTGCGCCGTCGGGATCGCGAAGCCGCTCGTCACACCCCAGGCGAACCCGAGCAGCAGGAACATCAGACTGCCTGTCGCCCCGACGGCGGCGAGCGCGTCGACGCCGACGTGCCGGCCGACGACGACCGCGTCGGCGAACTGGTAGAGCTGCTGCACGACGTTGCCGACCAGCAGCGGCACGGAGAATGCGAGGACGACGCGCCAGGGGCTGCCGGTGGTGAGGGATCGGGACACGAGAGTCCAGTCTATCGAATCGATTCGGGGCCGGCTCACCCCCGGGCGGATTCTGGGCACCGCCAAGCGCGGCGCATAACTCATGCAGAACGCCCGAAATTCACCCTCGCCAGCGCCTCGCGGTGCGAAGTAGCCTGAGTTATGCGCCGTGGCTCGGTCATCACGGACGAGAAGACCCGTTCGGCACCGTGATCCGGGCTGCGCGGAGAGAAGTCGCGGTTTCGCCGCGGCAACGCGACGGCCGGTAGCCTGGCTCGCATGTCCGTGGGTCTTCTCGCCGTCGTCGATGACATCCTGAGCGCTGCGCTCAAGGCATCCGCCAAGTCCGCGGGCGTCGTGATCGACGACGCCGCCGTCTCTCCGCAGTACGTCGAGGGGCTCACACCGGCACGCGAGCTTCCGGTGGTGGGACGCATCGCGCTGGGCTCGCTGCGCAACAAGTTCCTGATCATCATCCCGATCGCTCTCCTGCTGACGGCGTTCGCCCCGTGGGCGCTGCCGTGGCTGCTGGTGGTCGGCGGCACGTACCTGTGCTTCGAGGGCGCCGAGAAGGTGCTGGAGTGGTTCGGGTTCCACCACTCCGAGAGCGAGGAGGGCGCTCGAGACGAGAAGCGCCTCGTCGCCGGCGCCGTGCGCACCGACCTGATCCTCTCGGCCGAGATCATGCTCATCGGGCTCGCGGCGGTCGATGAGGATCTCACGTTCTGGCCACGCCTGGCGGTGCTCGCGATCATCGCGCTGGGCATGACGGCGCTCGTCTACGGGGCCGTCGCGCTGCTGGTCAAGCTCGATGACATCGGCCTCCGGCTGGCCGCGAGCACGTCGCCGGGCGTGGCGCGCTTCGGCGACGGGGTCGTCGCCGCGATGCCGACCGTCTTCCGGGTCATCTCGGTGATCGGGACGATCGCGATGCTGTGGGTGGGCGGGCACCTCGTGCTCACCAACCTCGGGGAAATCGGCTGGGCGCTGCCGGTGGAGACGCTGCACGCCGTCGAGCACGCGCTCGAGTCCCTGGGTGCCGTCGTGGTCTGGATCGGCGAGACTCTCGTCTCGGCGATCGCGGGGCTCGCGCTCGGCCTTGTGATCGTCGGGATCGTGATGGCGGTGGGCCGTCTGTTCGGGCGCACGCTGCAGTTCTCCGAAGGGCACGCCGCCCCACACGGCACGCCCGGACGCTGAGCGAGCGCGACGAGACGAAGCGCGCGCCATCTCCTTCGAGCCGTCGTGCCACGGCTGAGCCGAGGCCCGCGATGCGCGCCTGCAAAGCGCGCGACCGATCGACGCGGTCACTCAGCGTTCCCCGTTCTCTGCCACATGTCCCGGCCGCAGAGCGAAACGCCTTCGTCGGCCACCCCGACGGCTTTCGATACCGATTCAGCCTGCGTCCGGCACAGGTACTCGCGCCGCCGACAGGGTCAAGCGTCGATCGTGACGGCGATCGCGCCGTCGGCGCCGGGCGAGACATGGATGCCGGAGGCATCCGCCACGACCCATGTCGGTCGTGTCTCGGATGCCTCGGGTGTCTCGGGTGTCTCGGATGCGTGCGGGCCGACTCCGATCACCCGCATGCCCGCGGCACGCCCCGCGGCAATGCCGTTCGCGGAGTCCTCCACGACGATGCACGCGGCCGGCTCGACGCCCAGCGCCGCTGCCGCGACGAGAAAGCCCTCGGGATCGGGCTTGCTGCGGGCGACGTCCTCCGCCGTGACGGCGAGCGCGGGCACGGGCAGGCCCGCGGCATCCATCCGAGCGTGCGCGAGCTCGCGAGTCGCCGAGGTGACGAGAGCGTGAGGCAAGCCCACGAGCTCGGCCAGCAGACGCGCCGCGCCCGGAAGTGCGACGACGCCGTCGGTCTGGGCGGTCTCGGCGGCGAGCAGGGCGCGGTTCTCGGCGAGGTTCTCCTCGTGGGGGCGCCCGGGCAGCAGCAGCGCCATCGAGTCCTGTCCCTGCCTGCCGTGGATGATCGCGAGGGCGCGGGCCGGGTCGACGCCGTGGTCGAGGGCCCACTGCGTCCACAGCCGCTCGACGACGGCGTGTGAGTCGACGAGGGTGCCGTCCATGTCCAGCAGCAGGGCCGCCGCGCGCGCGTGGACGCGGGTGACCGACTCGGGCACCCGGAGCGCCTCCCACCGGCCACCGACCGGCGGGATGTGCCAGCCCGCACGCACGGCACCGCCGGGCTCGCGACGAACGATCGCGCGGTGCGGCGAGGTCGTGTCGACGACGTGGATCAGCACCGACCCGTCGGTGCGCAGCTCGCCGCGGGTGGCGAGGGTCAGCCTCGTCGCGGCGTCTTGTGTGTCCGGGACGTCGCGCACGTTCCGGCGGCAGGGCGAACCGACGTCGTCGGCGACCCGCGGGGCTTCCGGTGCCGATCCAGCCTGCGTCCGGCACACGTGCTCGCGCCACTGCTCGCCGACGGGCAGCTCGCCGACGCCGGGGAGCGCGACGGCCCAGCCGTCCGCCGTGTCGATGATCCGCACGGCGGCATCGTCGAAGGACGTCATGACATCGAACCGCTCGCGGCCGTCCCAGCTGTCACGCAGGTCACACGGCGCCGTGCCGCCGGCGCCGGCAAAGCCTGCGCCAGCGGAGCCTGCGCTCAAGCCTGCCAAGCCACCAGAGCCACCACCACCACCAGAAGTGGCATCACCGAGCGGCACGGAAGCGGCGGCATCCACCGTCTCGACGAAGTCCCAGATCGCCCGCAGCACCGCCTGGGTGTCGAGCGTCGCCCCCTGGTACCCGATCACGAGGTCGTGCTCGGGCAGCACGAGTCCGTACTGGCCGGCGGCGCCGTCGAGGCGGAAGCCGTGGCGACTGCGCCATACCTGATAGCCGTAGCCGAGCGACCAGTCGTTCACCTCGCCCTCGGCCGAGGCCGGGCCGTCGAACGCGGAGGTGTCCGACCACGGCCGGCTCATCTCCTCGACGTACCAGGCCGGAACCACCTGGCGCCCCGCGAACGCTCCGCCGTGGGCGAGCATCGTCGCTGTGCGCGCGAGATCTTCCACCGTGAGATGGAACCCGGATGCCCCGTGCTCGACGACGCCGAACGAGCGCATCCACCGGGGCCCGATCCCCAGCGGGTCGAGCAGCCGCGGTCGCAGATAGCTCGTGAGCGGTTCACCGGTCAGCGTCGTCACGATGAGCGAGAGCGCGTGCGTCGCGGGCGAGTTGTAGGCGAAGAAGCTGCCCGGTGCCTGCTCCGGAACGACGCGCAGCAGCTCGCGCGGATCACTGCCGATCGCGTCGATCTGCGCGTTCGAGTGCCCTGTGTTCATCGTCAGCAGGTGCCGCACCGTGATCCCGGCGGGGTTCTGCTCGCCGAGCAGGTCGCCCGCACACTCGTCGAGCGCGAGGCATTCCTCGTCGGCGAGGAACCCGATCGCGAGCGACGCGTACGTCTTGGATGCCGAGTAGACGAGCGCCGGACGGCCCCGCCGGTACGGCGCCCATGCCGTCTCGAAGACGATCCGACCGCCGCGCGCGATCAGCAGCGCGTGCGGGTCGAGGCCCTCGCCCTCGAGGCGGTCGGCGAGGGCGCACGCCGCCCCGTCTGTCAGCGATGTCGCGCCCATCAACTTCTCCACGCCCCGACGATACCCGCGCGATCTGTGGGGGCTCCGGGCCGGGACGTCATCATTCGACGACGGACCACGCTGCATCACGATGACGCACACCTCGAGGCCGTGCGGGATAGTGGCGAAATCTCCGCCACCGATGACGACGATCCTGGCGGGCGTGGGCAGGCCGGGCACCTCGATGGTCACGGCATCCGCCGGATCTCCGACGATGACGTGCGCAAGAACGTCAGGGTACGAAACCACATCGAGCCATCCGACCGCCCGCACCGGCGTCTCACCCATCATCGTCTGCACGGCGTATGCCTGGATCGGCCGAAGCACCGTTTCATCGACAACCGCCCCACCCGCATCGTGCGCACGCGATGTGATGACGCCGAGGAGGTGCCCGCGGACTCTGCCGAGCCGCGGAGCATCCGCGCTGCGGGCACGGCATCGGAGTGAAGGAGTTCGCCACACCTCGAGTCCTGCTACCGTGCGAGGGTGACCGCACCCGAGCCGCCCGAGCCCCAGCCCGAGGCCCAGGCGCCCGGGCCCGAGGCATCCGCTCGCCGCGAGGTTCACGTGTCGGCTGCGGTGATCTCCCATGCGGACCACCGGCTGCTGCTCGTGCGCAAGACCGGGACGACGGCGTTCATGCAGCCCGGCGGCAAGCCCGAGCCGGGTGAGACGCCGGCCGAGACGCTCATCCGTGAGCTCGCCGAGGAGCTCGGCCTCACCCTCAGCCAGACCGACCTCGCCCCGCTCGGGCGGTTCACGGCGGATGCCGCCAACGAGCCCGGCTACCAGGTGATCGCGGACGTCTTCCGCGTCGACATCGGCGCGCAGACGCCCGTGCCGGATGCCGAGATCGCAGAGCTTCGCTGGATCACGCGCGCCGAGGCATCCGCCCTCGAGGTCGCCCCCCTCGCCCGCGCCTACTTCCTGCCCGAGGCCTGAGCGGAGCCCGACCGCTCACCACGAGCTCTTGCGATAGTCCTTCAGGAAGACGCCGAACAGGTCTTCGCCGGCCTCGCCGCGCACGATCGGGTCGTAGACGCGCGCCGCGCCGTCGACGAGGTCGAGGGGGGCGTGGAAACCCTCCTCAGCGAGGCGCACCTTCGTGAAGTGCGGGCGCTCGTCGGTGATCCAGCCGGTGTCGACGGCGGTCATGAGGATGCCGTCGGTCTCGAACATCTCCCGCGCGCTCGTGCGGGTGAGCATGTTGAGCGCCGCCTTGGCCATGTTCGTGTGCGGATGCCCCGGCCCTTTGTACCCGCGGCCGAAGACGCCCTCCATCGCCGAGACGTTGACGACGTACTTCCGGCGCGCGGGGGATGCCGCCAGCGCCGGCCGCAGGCGCGAGACGAGCAGGAACGGCGCCGTCATGTTCGCCAGCTGCACCTCGAGCATCTCCAGCGGTTCGACCTGCTCGACCGACTGCGTCCAGCTGTTGATGTGGTTCTCGTCGGGGATCAACCCGCCCGCATCGATCGCGGTGCCCGCGGCGAGCCGTTCGAGCGAGGAGGACCCTGCCGCCATCGCCTCAGCGGTCAGCTCGTCGGCACTGAGCTCTTCAGAAGCAGACGCTGCCGAAGCGAGGATCGGGTGGCTCGTCACCGACTGCGCGAGGGCGAGCGGATGCGCATCGTTCGTGTGCCCGAAGGTCAGAAGCTCCGGCAGCGGGCCGGAGGGCAGCGGCGCGAGCTCGGCATCCACGAGCGGCTTGTAGGCGCCGGGGGAGCGCCGCACCGTCTGCGCGGCGTTGTTGATGAGGATGTCGAGGGGGCCGTCGGCGGCCACGGCGTCCGCGAGCCCGATCACCTGGGCCGGATCACGCAAATCGATGCCGACGATCTTCAGCCGGTGGATCCAGTCGCCGCTGTCGGGCAGGGCGGAAAAGCGCCGCACGGCGTCGCGGGGGAAGCGGGTGGTGATCGTCGTGTGGGCGCCGTCGCGCAGCAGCCGCAGCGCGATGTACATGCCGATCTTCGCCCGTCCGCCGGTCAGCAGTGCGCGGCGTCCGGTGAGGTCGGTGCGTGCGTCGCGCTTGGCGTGGCTCATCGCGGCGCACGCGGGGCACAGCTGGTGGTAGAAGGCATCCACCGTCGTGTACAGCTCTTTGCAGATGTAGCAGTTGCGGGGTTTGATGAGCTCGCCCACCGTCGGCGCGGCCGTGCGGGCGGCGAGCGGGATGCCGCGGGTCTCGTCGTCGATGCGATCGGGCGCCCCGGTGGCGGTCGCGGCGACCACGGCGCGGTCGGCCTCCGCGATGCGCTGACGCTTCTGCTTGCGTGCCTGGCGCTTGACGTCCTTGTAGAGCTTTCCCGTCTGCCGGCGCAGAGCGATGTAGGCGGGATCCTCGTGGTCGAGGTGAGCGGCGGCGGCAATCACCCGCAGCGCGATCTCGAGCTCTGCCGGGTCGATCGACGGCGCGGCACTGGCGCTCTCGGCGCTCTCGGCGGGCGGAGGCGTTTCGGGCACAGGAAAGTTTATCGAGGGCGCCCGGGCAGGCGCGACGCGTGCCGCGCGCAGGCCGAACCGGTCGCCGCAGCCTCCGATGACCTCACGAGTGACGGTTTGGCCTGCCGTCGGCACGCAGAGGGGCGGACGCCGCGGGGCCGACGGAGAGGACCGCTAGCTGCGCTTGTTGAGCGCCTCCGTCGCGGGACGCTCGGCGATGACGGGGGACGAGCCCGTGTATCCCTCGCGCTCGCTCGCGGCAGCCGCGATCTTGCCACGCGCAGCGAACCAGCCGACGATCAGCGCCGGGATGAGGACGATGAGCGACGCGAGCACCCATCGTCCCGTCTCCGAGAAGCCCATCGTCACCAGGACGAACAGCAGGAACCCGAGCGTCAGATACGACGTGAACGGCGCTGCGAACAGCCGGAACGCAGGCCGCACGACCCGCCCCTCCTTCGCCCACTTCTGCAGCTTCATCTGGCAGAGGATGATGGTCGCCCACCCGCCGATGATGCCGAGCGCTGAGATCTCGAGAACGATCTCGAACGCCTCCGAGGGCCACAGGGCGTTGATGCCGACGCCCATCAGCGTGATCGCCGCCGTCAGCAGGATGCCGCCGTACGGCACGCCGTTACGGCTCATGACCGCCGTAAACGCCGGCGCCGAGCCGTTGACCGACATCGAGCGCAGGATGCGACCGGTCGAGTAGAGCCCCGCGTTCAGGCTCGACAGCGCAGCCGTCAGCACGACGAAGTTCATGACGGACCCCGCGATCGCCCCCGCGCTGTCCGAGCCGATGTGCGAGAAGAAGGTCACGAAGGGAGACTCGCCCGACTTGTAGATGTCGAACGGCAGCAGCAGCGACAGCAGCAGGATCGATCCGACGTAGAAGATCGCGATGCGGATGACGACCGTGTTGATCGCCTTCGGCATGACCTTCGCCGGGTTGGGGGTCTCGCCCGCGGCCGTGCCGACCAGTTCGATGGCGGCGTAGGCGAACACCACTCCCGAGATCGCGAGCAGGGGGGCGACCGCCCCCACGGGGAACAGCCCGCCGTTGTCTGTGAGCACCGAGAATCCGGTCACCCCGATGTCGGTCGTGCCGTTGAAGATGATGAAGCACACGCCGACGATCAGGAAGATCACCAGCGCCGTCACCTTGATGAGTGCGAACCAGAACTCCATCTCGCCGAAGAGCTTGACGCTCACGAGGTTGAGGGAGAGCACGATCACGAGCGCGACGAGGGCGATCGTCCACTGCGGAACCGCCTGAAGCGGCTCCCAGTACTGCGCCCAGAACTTCACGTAGAGCGCGGCCGCGGTGACGTCGACGATCGAGGTCATCGCCCAGTTGAGGAAGTACAGCCAGCCCGCGCCGAACGCGAGCTTCTCGCCGTAGAACTCCCGCGCGTAGGAGATGAACGACCCCGACGAGGGGCGGTGCAGCACGAGCTCGCCGAGCGCGCGCAGGATGAGGAAGGCGAAGAATCCGCAGACCGCGTAGACGAGGATGAGCGCCGGGCCGCTCGAGGCGAGCCTGCCGCCGGCGCCCATGAACAGGCCGGTGCCGATGGCACCGCCGATCGCGATCATCTGGATCTGTCGCGGGCGCAGTCCTTTGTGGTAGCCGGCATCCTCACTGGAGAAGTCTTGGACGGCTTCGATGCGATCGCCGAGGAGTTCGCGGTCGCTTTCAAGAGCGTCCTCGGGGTCGAGCCCAGAGGCGAGCCCTGTGTCGAGCCCTGGGTCGAGCTTGGAGGGGGGAGTGATGTCTTTCATGGCAGGTGCCTTTCGTGTGCAATGCCTGAGACAGCCCGGCGCGCGGCGGCTGGGTCAGCGCCTCCCGTCGAGCACGGAAAAATCGAGCAGCGCCTCCTTCACCTGATCGAGATGGAAGCCCATGCTGTCCTCGGCTTCCGAGACGGACCCGCGGGCGATCGCGGCGATGATGGCGCGATGCTCGCTGTCGGACCGGGTACGACGCCCGGGGGTGAGGTTGAGCACGCTCGACTGCTGGGCGAGGGCGAAGCGGATGTGCTCGAGCACGTCCGCGAAGACGGGGTTGCCGGATGCCGCGGCGATCGCGGTGTGCAGCGCCGAGTCGAGCTCGACCCACGCCGCGTCGTCCGGCTCCTCCTCCATCCGCTCCTGCAGCTCTTGCAGGGCGACGATCTGCTCTTCGCTGCGCCGCACGGCGGCAAGCCCTGCCGCCGCGATCTCGATGTGCGGCCGCGCTTCGACGAGATCCGTCGCCGAGTAGCTGCCGAAACGCAGGTCGCGCGCCGGTTCCTTCGCCGCGACGAAGGTGCCACGCCCCGTCCGGGTCACCGTCAGACCGCGGGTCTCGAGCACCCGCAGCACCTCGCGCACAACCGTGCGCGAGACCCCGTATCGCGCCGCGAGCGCCTGTTCGGACGGGAGGCGATCGCCCACCCGCACGACCCCGGCGGTGATCGCTTCGCGCAGATCGCGCAGCACGTATTCGACGGCGCCACCGCGTGCGCCGGGGTGCGATCTCGAGCTGTCTGACAGGTTATCCACGTTCCCATGATGCTCTGCGGTTGTTTCGCAAGCATTTCCCGCCGAGAAAAACCCGTGAGTTCCTGTGGACCTGCGCTCGGGGAATAGCCTTCCCCCCTGACCGGTTGCCTGATGGGGTGACGACGACTGCCGTAGGACTGCGCTCCGAACGCGGGCCCGTGCTCCTGGCGCTCATGGTGTCGACGGGCCTCATCGCGATCGACGCGACGGTGCTCGCGACGGCGGTGTCGACGGTCTCAGCCGATCTCGGCGGCTACAGCCAGTTCCCCTGGCTGTTCTCGGCATACCTGCTCGCGCAGGCGGTGACGGTGCCGGTGTACTCGAAGCTCGCCGACACGTTCGGGCGCAAGCCCCTCATGCTGCTCGGGATCGGGCTGTTCCTCGTCGGGTCGGTGCTGTGCGGTCTCGCCTGGAGCATGCCGGCCCTCATCGCGTTCCGTGTCGTGCAGGGCCTCGGCGCCGGTGCCGTCATGCCGATGGCGATCACGATCGCCGGTGACATCTACACCGTCGCCGAGCGTGCCACGGCACAGGGCTACATCGCGTCGGTGTGGGCGATGGCGAGCGTCGTCGGCCCGCTCCTGGGCGGCGTCTTCGCGCAGTGGGATGCCTGGCGCTGGATCTTCTTCATCAACGTCCCCCTGTGCGTGGTCGCCGGGTGGCTGATCGTGCGTGACTTCGACGAGTCGGCGCTGCGCGCGGCGCCTCGGCGCCGCCACCGCATCGACGTCGCCGGGGCGATCCTCGTGACGGCCGGTTCCGCCCTCGCGATCCTCGGGGTTCTCGAGGGCGGGGTCTCATGGCCGTGGCTGTCGCTGCCCTCGGCCGTGGTGTTCGGCGTCGCACTGGTGCTCCTTGCCGCCTTCGTCCTCGTCGAGCGCCGCGCCGCCGAGCCGATCCTGCCGCTCGGGGTGCTGAGCCGGCGACTGATCTGGTCGACGAGCGCGATCTCCCTGAGCGTCGGCGCGGGCCTGATCGGGCTGACGAGCTTCATGCCGTCGTATCTGCAGTACGGGGCGGGGGTCACGCCGCTCGTCGCGGGCTTCGCCGTCGCGGCGCTCACGCTCGGCTGGCCGATCTCCGCGTCGCTGTCGGGGCGGTTCCTCTACCTGCCGCTGGGCTTTCGCCCGACGGTGCAGATCGGCACGGCGATCGCGATCGTCGGCATGGTGGTGCTGACGGTGCTCGGTCCGCACCCGACCGTGATCGGCGCGACGATCGGATGCCTCGTGGTCGGGTTCGGGTTCGGGCTCATCGCGTCGCCCAGCCTGATCGCGGCGCAGTCGAGCGTCGCGTGGGAGGAGCGCGCCGTCGTGACGGGAGCGAACATGTTCGCCCGCTCGATCGGCAGCTCGGTGGGCGCGGCGGTCTACGGGGCGATCTCGACGGCGGCCCTCAGGGGTCGCTCGCAGACCGATCCCGTGGCGATCGCCGAGGCCGGAACGGCCGTGATGATCGCGGTCCTGGTCACGGTCGCGGCGATCGGGGTCTTCTCGCTCGCGATGCCGCGGGTGCGCGCCGAGGACGCGCACGTCCCGGCGACGGTCGCCGCCGAGGTGTGATCAGGTCGGGTCGACGTTCATCTCCCAGTTCTTCGGCGAGCGCCACAGTGCGCTCGTGGTCAGCGAGCGGATCATCTCCATCTCCTTGGGCAGGCGCGTGTAGAGCTTCATGAAGAGCTCTTCGACGTCCAAGAGCTCAGCTGTCCAGTCGCGCCGGTTGATCGCCATGCACTTGAAGAACTCCTCCTCGGAGAAATCCAGCCCGGTCCAGTCGATGTCCTCGTAGGTCGGCATCCATCCCAGCGGGCTCTCGACGCCGATCGCGCGTCCGCGGGCGCGGGCGACGATCCACTGCAGGATGCGCATGTTCTCGCCGAAGCCCGGCCAGAGGAACCGGCCCTCCTCGTCGCGGCGGAACCAGTTGACCTGGAAGATGCGCGGGGGATTGCGGATGCTGCGCCCGAACGCGAGCCAGTGGTTGATGTAGTCGCCCATGTGGTACCCGGCGAACGGGAGCATCGCGAACGGGTCGCGGCGCACCACTCCCTGCGCGCCGGCGGCAGCGGCCGTCGTCTCCGACCCCATGGTCGCCGCCATGTAGACCCCGAACGCCCAGTTGAAGCTCTGCGTGATGAGCGGGATCGTGCCGGCTCTGCGCCCGCCGAAGACGAACGCATTGATCGGCACGCCCTGCGGGTCATCCCACGACTCGTCGAGGGCGGGGTTGAGGGTCGCCGGGGAGGTGAAGCGCGAGTTGGGATGAGCGGCCTTCGTGCCGGATGCCGGGGTCCAGTCGCCTCCCTGCCAGTCGATCAGGTGCGCGGGCGGCTCGCTCATGCCCTCCCACCACACGTCGCCGTCGTCGGTGAGGGCGACGTTGGTGAAGATCGTGTCGCTGCGGATCGACTCCATCGCGCTCGGGTTCGTGCCGTAGGAGGTTCCGGGAGCGACGCCGAAGTACCCCGCCTCGGGGTTGATCGCGTACAGCCGTCCGTCGTCGCCCGGCTTGATCCACGCGATGTCGTCGCCGACCGTCGTGACCTTCCAGCCCTGCTGCTGGAAGTGCTCCGGCGGGACGAGCATCGCGAAGTTGGTCTTGCCACACGCGCTCGGGAACGCCGCCGCGACATACGTCTTCTCGCCCTGCGGGTCGGTGACGCCGAGGATCAGCATGTGCTCGGCGAGCCACCGGTCATCGCGTGCCATCGAGGAGGCGATGCGCAACGCGAGGCACTTCTTGCCGAGCAGCGCGTTGCCGCCGTAGCCCGAACCGTACGACCAGATCTCGCGCGTCTCGGGAAAGTGCACGATGTACTTGTCGCTGTCGTTGCACGGCCACGGCACGTCGGCCTCACCGGGCTCGAGCGGAGCACCGACGCTGTGCATGCACGGGACGAACTCGCCCTCGCTGCCGAGCTGTTCCGCCGCGGCGCGTCCCATGCGCGTCATGATCTTCATGCTCACAACGGCATATGGCGAATCGGTGATCTGGACGCCGAGCTGCGCGATGGGCGAGCCGAGCGGTCCCATGCTGAACGGCACGACGTACATCGTGCGCCCCTTCATCGACCCGGCGAAAAGGGGCCGCAGCAGGCCCATCATCTCGCGCGGGTCCATCCAGTTGTTGGTCGGGCCGGCATCCTCCTCACTGCGCGCGCAGATGAAGGTGCGCTCCTCGACGCGGGCGACGTCGCTCGCGTCGCTGCGGGCGAGATAGCTGCGCGGGCGCTTCTGCTCGTTCAGCCTGATGAAGGTGCCCGCTTCGACCAGCTGTGCGCACAGCGCCTCGTACTCGGCATCCGACCCGTCACACCAGTGGACGTCGTCGGGGGTGCACAGCTGTGCCATCTCTTCCACCCAGGCGACGAGCCCTGGATGCTGAATCCACTCCGGTGTGCTCACCCTCGTGAATCTACTCTCCTGCCGCGTCGAACCCAGCGATGGCTGGCATCGGTGCGCGATCGGCGATGTGACCGGTCTGTTTCGGCATCCGCTCGCACGTAAACACTTCATTAAGGACCCGGCGGTCTGGGTGGACGAGGGTGCCCCGGTTCAAAGCCTTGTGTCAGCTTGGTCTTATCACAGCCGTCCGTGCGCGGACACCCCCCCGGAGTGGAGAACGATATGAAAGCCCTGAAGAACCCGGCCCTGCAGATCGGTGGCGCCGCCATCCTCGGCATCGTCTTCGGATTGATCGTCGGTGAGTGGGCCGCGAACCTCAAGTTCATCGGTGACATGTTCATCCGGCTGATCCAGATGGCGATCGTCCCGCTCGTGATGTCGTCGGTGATCGTCGCGACCGGTTCGATGACCGGCTCGGGCATGGGCAAGATGGCCTTCCGCACCTTCAAGTGGATGATCGGGTTCTCGATCATCGCGGCGATCCTCGCGTGGGGCATCAGCGTGCTCATCCAGCCTGGCGCCGGCATCGACTTCTCCGGCAGCGTCGACGAATCGCTGCAGGAGTCGGTCGCCGAGACGACCGGGTGGCAGGAGACACTGCTGAACTTCGTGTCGACGAACATCTTCGACGCCATGTCGACCGCGACAATGGTCCCGATCATCATCTTCTCCCTGCTGTTCGGTGTCGCCCTCAACGCGTACATCGCGGGGAGCGGCAACCGTCTGGTGCTCGACTTCTTCGACCAGATCCAGCAGGTCGTGCTCACGATGATCCGCTTCGTGATGCTCATCGCCCCCATCGGCGTGTTCTGCCTGCTCGCCAACCTCGCCGGAACCGTCGGGTTCGCCGTCGTCACGAGCGCCCTGAAGTACCTCGGCGCGACGCTGATCGGCGTGCTGATCGTCCTCTCCCTGTTCGTGCTGGTCGTCTGGCTGCGCACGCGCGTCAACGTCGGGCTGCTGCCGGGCAAGCTCAGCGACCAGACGATGATCGCGATCACCACGACGAGCTCGGCCGTCACGTTCCCGACGGTGCTGCGCACCGCTATCGAGAAGGTCGGCGTCAGCCAGCCGGTCGCGAACTTCACCCTGTCGGTCGGGCTCACGATGGGCTCGTATGGTGCGGTGCTGAACTACATGATCGTCGTCATGTTCCTCGCCCAGTCGGGTGACATGACCCTGGACTTCGGCTCGATCCTCCTGGGTATGACGCTCGCGATCCTCCTCAACATGGGCACGATCACCGTGCCCGGCGGATTCCCCGTCGTCGCGATGTTCCTCGCGACCTCGCTGGGCCTGCCCTTCGAGGCGGTCGGCCTGCTGATCGCGGTGGACTGGTTCGCCGGCATCTTCCGCACCTTCCTCAACGTCAACGGCGACACGTTCGTCGCGATGCTCGTCGCCAACGCGAACGACGAGCTCGACCGCGACGTCTTCGACGGCAAGACCGAGGTCACCACCGACGCGGTGGACCTCGAGGCGATGCGGGAGCAGTTCGAGAAGGCGGATGCCGCGGACTGAGCGCCCGGCCATCGGTGATGTTCCCACCGATATGACTACAGTGGTACGTTCTCGGCATGGATACCACCTACACTGTCGTGCTGGGCGATCGGGGCCGACTCGTCGTTCCGGCCCCGTTGCGCGCGAATCAGCGTTGGGACCAGGGGACGCCGCTGCTGCTGATCGACACGCCGCGCGGCGTCGTCATCGCCACGCGTGAGCAGGCGAAGGAGATGATCCGTGAGCAGCTCGGCGACGCGAGCCTCGTCGCCGAGCTGCTCACGGAGCGGCGTGCGGCGGCCGCGGACGAGAACGCCGCGTGAGCGTGCTCGACGCGTCGGCGTTGCTGGCGTTTCTGCAGGACGAGCCCGGGGCGGATGCCGTCGAACGGGCGCTCGAGCAGGGCGCGGTCATCGGCAGCGCGAACTACTCCGAGACGGCCCTGAAGGTGATCGCGCGCGGCGCATCCTGGCCCGTGGTCCGCGCGCTGCTCGACAGCTATGCGCTCGGCGTCGAAGTCGTCACGCGCGAAGACGCCGAGCGCGCGGCCGCGCTGTGGCAAGGAGGATCGGGGCTCTCCCTGGGCGACCGCCTGTGCCTCGCGCTCGGCGACCGCACGGGACGCGAGGTGCTGACCGCCGACAGCGCCTGGGGCACCGAAGGCCGTGTTCGGCAGATTCGCTGACGCACCGCTCAGGCCCGGCGTTCCGGGGCGGCAGGTCCCGCGCCTCACCCCTCGCCCGCGAGGGCGGGGCCCCACACGTCGAGGTGAGCTCGGGCGTATTAGGCGGCGGCCTCCCAGTGCCCGCCGTGGCCCTCGCGGAACATCGTGCCCCACGGCGCGCGCCCCACGGCGCGCGCGGAGCGAAGCAGGTCGCGCATCGCCGCCGCGCGGCGCACGATCGCACCCGGAAGCGCGGTCCGCAGCGCGGCGTCGGCCCGGTGGCCGTCCACGAACGCGCGCAGGTCGAGCGCCGCCGCGTCGGGCGCGCGATCGACGCGCGACAGGGTGAAGGCTTGCGCCGCGTAGGCGAGATCCCAGAGGCGCGTGCTCGGAGCGGAGGCGTCCCAGTCGATGAAGACCCAGCGATCGCCGATGACCAGGTTCCACGGCGCGAGGTCGTTGTGGCACACAAGGTCTGCGCCCGGCGCGCCGCTGGCGAGCCGCCCCGGGACGAACTCGATGATCTGCCGCCGCGGTCGTCGCGGCCGAGCACGGCGGGGACGTCGAGCCCCTCGATCGCGCTGGAGCGAAGAGACGCCATGAACGCGTGAACGCTGGGGGTCGCGGCCGTCCACGCCTTGCGCACCGTGTTGCCGACCCGCACGACCGATCCGCTGGTGTTCCCGCCGGTCAGCTCCCGCTCCACGCTCCCGATCCTAGAGCGGGTGTTGCGGGGCGGCGGTATCCTCACTTGCCGTAGTGGTACCGGCAGGCGGCGATCCTGACCTCGTCGTGGCCAAGCTTGTGGACGAGGCGGTGCTCGTCGGTGATGCGGCGCGACCAGTACCCCGCGAAGTCGTGCTTCAACGGTTCGGGCTTGCCGATGCCTTCGTTTCCGTTCCGCTGGATGTCTTGGATGAGCATATTGATCCGCTCCAATGTCGCGCGGTCCTGCCGCTGCCACCAGAGGTAGTCCTCCCACGCGTTCTCATCCCAGACGAGCTTCATTCGGTGCTGTCGGGGTCGATGAGTTCATGGGACGCACCGCCGCCGGACTCCAGTCGCTCCATCGCGTCGAGCAGTCGCCGCGCGTTGGCAGGAGAACGCAGCAGATGGGCGGTCTCGCGCAGCGACTCGTAGTCGGAGAGAGAGATGATGACCGCAGGCTCATGCCCGGCGCGGGTGATGACGACCTCCTCGCGGTCGTTCACGACACTGTCGAGCACTTCCGCGTACTTCGCGCGGGACTCCGAATAGCTCAAGGTGCGCACGAGATTCTCCTCTTCGACGTACAGACTATTGTACGTCCCTCGTTCGAGATGTGCCACGCCCATGATGCCGGCGGCGGCCAGCGGTTCTCCGCGGCGGGGATCATCACCGACCATTCGCGCTGTCGCGCCCTGCACGCGCGGCGGAACGTTCAAGCGCGTGTGCGGAAAACAACAGCGCGTACCGGATACCAAAGTCGAACCCGCGCGCCGACACCGAAACCCCTGTCTCGCCTACTCCAGCAGCCCGCGGATGTCGCCTGCGGTCAGGGCGCCCTGCGTGAACCCGCCCTCTCCGTCGAGCACGCGGGCGAAGAGCTCTGCCTTCGACTCGCGCAGCGCGATGACCTTCTGCTCGATCGTGTCCTTCGCGACGATCCGGTAGACGATGACGGGCCGGTCCTGGCCGATGCGGTGCGCGCGGTCGATCGCCTGCGCCTCGACGGCGGGGTTCCACCACGGGTCGAGCAGCACGACGTAGTCGGCCTCGACGAGGTTGAGGCCGACCCCGCCCGCCTGCAGCGAGATGAAGAACGCGGGGTCGCCGCCCTCACGGAAGGCGCGGATCACGGCGGGCCGGTCGGTCGTGGAGCCGTCGAGGTACTGCGAGCGGATGCCGGCGGCCTCCGCATGCTCGCGAGCGGAACGGAGGAAGCGCGTGAACTGGCTGAGCACGAGCACGCGATGTCCTTCCTCGGCCGCCTCCGCGATGAGCTCGACGAGCGCCTCGAGCTTCGCCGACGGCGCGTCGCCCGCGTCGACGAGCGCGGGGTCGAGGGCGAGCTGACGCAGGAGGGTCAGCGACTTCAGGATCTCGAAACGGTTCGCCTCGAGATCGTCGACGAGCCCCAGCACCCGCTGTCGCTCGCGCTGGAAGCGCACGTCGTAGGTCTTGCGATGGCGGGGGTGCAGGTCGACCGTCAGCACCTGCTCCTGCTTCGGCGGGAGCTCGGAGGCGACGAGCTCCTTCGTGCGACGCAGCAGGAAGGGCCGTAAGCGCCGGCGCAGGAGCGCGAGGCGATCGGCATCCCGCCCCTTCTCGATCGGGTTGCGGTAGAACTCGGTGAACTTCGTGCGGTTGCCGAGCAGGCCCGGGGCCGCGAGGGCGCTGAGCGCCCACAGTTCCAGCAGGTTGTTCTCCAGCGGCGTGCCGGTGAGCACGAAGCACACCGGGGCGCCGAGATCGCGGGCGGCGCGGTACCCCTGCGCGGCGGGGTTCTTGATCTTCTGGGCCTCGTCGATGACGAGCGCCGACCACTCGAGCGCGCGGTAGTCCTCCGCTTCGAGCCGGAACAGCGCATAGCTGGTGATCACGACGTGCGCGTCGGCGATCGCCTCGGTGAGCGTCGCGCCGCGCCGAGACTGCATCGCCGAGATCGTGGCGACGCGAAGCTCGGGGGCGAAGCGCGCGAGCTCGGTCTCCCAGTTGCCGACGACGCTCGTCGGCGCCACGACGAGGAACGGCTTCATCTCGGGGTCGGCGACGCGCGCGGCCTCCATCATCGCGATCGTCTGCAGCGTCTTGCCGAGCCCCATGTCGTCGGCGAGGATGCCGCCGAGCCCGTGCGTGCGCAGGAAGTGCAGCCAGGAGAACCCCGCGAGCTGGTAGTCGCGCAACTGCGCGCGCAGCGAGGCTGGCGGTTCGACGGGAACGACGCCCTCGCCCTCGCCGAGGCTCTGCATCGCCAGCCACCACTCGGCCTCGCGCGCCGCGACGACTCCGAGGTCGTCGAGCTCGCTCCAGAGGTCGACGTGGTGGCGGTTCAGGCGCACCGTGTCGGCCGACGCCGAGGGGCGGTCGCTCAGTGCCCGCGCCTCGTCGATGATCGCTCGCAGAGATGCGAACTCGGGGCCGTCGAGCGGAAAGAAAGTGCCGCTCGGCAGCACGAACAGCGGCTCTTCGAGGGTCAATGCCGTGAACAGGTCGGCGAAGTCGACGGCCTCGTCGCCGATCGACACCGCGAAGTGCAGGTCGAACCAGTCGCCGGCGCCCTCGACCGACGCCGTCACGCGCGCCGCCTCCTCCGCGGCGCGGTAGGCGGGGGGCTCGGTGTCTTCCACGACACGGATGCCGTCGAGCTCCCGTAGCCGCGGCAGCACCTCGGTGACGAACAGGGCGGCGGCGGACGCCCCGAGGGTGCGGTCTGCCGGTGCCGTGGTCGTTGCCCCGGCATCCGTGCTCGCCGCCCCCGGCGTGGAGCCCCCCGGCAGATGCTCCGCGAGCACCGCCTCAGCCCGTGCGCGTACCTCGCGCTCGAAGTCCGCGTCCACGAGCCCGCCGGGGCGACGCCACGCCCAGGTGAGGTGCGCCTGCGGCGGCGCGTAACGCACCGAGAGCACGAGCTCGGCCCGCGCCGGGGCGGGCACCGCGTACGAGTCGTCGGGGGAGACCACCGGCACCTCGGCCTGCAGGCGGGGAAGGAACTCGGCCTCGAAGTCGGTGATGTCGGATGCCGGGACCACGAGCGGCTGACCCCTCGTCGCGAGCCGACGGGCCAGCGGCGGCAGCGGCGCCGTGAGCGGTGTGAGAGTGACCTGCTCGGCGCCGGCGCCGGCATCCGTCACCCGCGCGACGATGCCGACCGGATCGCCGACGAAGTACGCACCGACCGGCGACACGGGTTCGCCGGCGCGGGCGATGGCAGCCCCGAGCGCGAGAGAGTCCCCCTCCCGCGTCGCGGTGATCGAGGCGTCGAGGGGGATCTCGTCGAGCACCACCGGCCGCTGCTGCGCGCCGCCTGCGACCAGCGCGACGCCCCGTTCGCGCAGTCGCGTCAGCCGCTCCCAGATCTCGTGCCCCGGCATGGAGTGCAGTTCGAGCCAGTCGGGTTCACCCTGCCAGCGATTCCCGCTGACCTGCCACAGGCGCAGGAGCGATGCGAGCTCCTTCTCGACGGGGGTGCGGCCGGCATCCTGCCCGATGCGGCGCCAGGTGCGGTCGCCCTTGATCCACTTGCCGCGCGTGCCGAGCGTGCCGGGTCGCGCCGCGAGGTAGGGCTCACGCGGTTCCCCGTAGTAGCGGTGCTTCGGCGAGATCACCGAGATGAACAGACACGCGTCGACGGATGCCGCCGGCGCCGGGAGCAGCTCGTCGAGCTCTCGTCGCCACGCGGCCGGAGCCGCGGCGCCGTCCGAGATCGCGAGCAGCAGGGCCGTCGCCAGGTGCGCGCATCGCGGCATGCCGCAGTCGCAATACCCCTCGACCTCAGCGTCCCGGTAGAGCGTGATGTGCACCGTCGCGATCCGGTTCCCGGAGGGCTGGATGTAGGCGAGCTCGCGGGCTCCCGCGTGTTCCGTGGCATCGTATTGGGCCATGACGCGCGTCGAGACGGCGTGCAGAGCCTGCGCGACCACATGCGGAGGGAACTCGTGGCGGACGAGTTGCAGTGCGGCGGGGGAGAGATTCACGGGTTGACTCCGGCTGTCAAGTGTCGCATCGAGCCTATGCGGGGCCGCCGACATCGATGAATGCGCGGGTGACGGGAACGCCGGGCCTCGTGATCGCCGTTGGCGGGGATGCCCTACCGAGGTGCAACGACCTCGATCCCTACGGCGTTGCAGGCGTGCGCCAACTCGGTGTCGTAGGTCAGCAACTCGTCTACACCGAGCCGAATCGCCGTCGCGAGATGGATTGCATCACTGGAGCGCAGCGGGGCATGTGCACCTGCCGAGATGAGGTCGCCCCGAGTCACATCCACCAGCGTGACGAGGCTCAGCACGGCGTTCACCGCCGTCGGGGTGATGAAGCCGGGGCGGTATCCTGCGGCGCAATGGAGCTCGGTGTGCAGCAGCATCGAAGACACCAGTCGACGGGGTGAAGACGTCAACTCGGCGCGCAAAGCGGCCGACTCGTCTTCCGTGACAAGCAGCTTGATCGCTGCCGAGGTGTCCAGATATGCGGACGACGTCACCAACGGCTGCGACTGTCGTCGAGCAGATCGCGTGTCGTGATCGGCAAGGTGACGGACGGGATGGAATCCAGCGAATCGATCTCCGCGGTGGCCACCCTCGCCTCTCCGCGCAGGATGACCTCGTCGATGGGGTCGCCCGCTGGAACCGGCCCAACCAGGGCCACGGCACGGCCGTGGTTGCTCACCACGAAGCTCTCCCCCGCCTCGACCCGGCGCAGGATCTCGCCGCTGCGATTTCGCATCTCCCGATGCGTGATGGTTTCCACGTAGCACAGCGTAGCGCGAATCGGCTACCGCGCCCGGCTCTCCAGAGCGAGCACCCCGCCGAGGGTGATCATCATCACGCCGCCGGCCGCACCGAGGGCCTCCCTGCGCTTCGCGGAGCGTGCCAACCAATCACGCGCGGTACCGGCGCCGAGCGCCCACACGGAGTCGGAAAGGAGCGCGAGCCCCCAGAAGATCACGCCGAACACGAGCAGCTGCGCCCACGTCGCCCCGGCATCGGGGCTGACGAACTGCGGAAGCGCGGCAGTCAGGATCGCGAGGGTCTTCGGGTTGGTCGCGCCGACGACGAACGCCTGCCCGAGGGCTCGTGCGGGGCTGTGACTCGTACCGGCATCGCTCGGCGTCGCGTCGCGCTTACGGTGCCGGATCGCCTGGACGCCGAGGAAGACGAGGGAGAGGATGCCGCCGACCTTGATCACCCCGTAGGCGACTTCGGATGCCGTGATCAGAGCGCCGATGCCGAAGGCGACGAGCACTGCCATCAGCAGCAGCCCGAGGTCCGCGCCGATCACGCTGAGGAGCCCGACCCTGCGCCCGTGCGCGACCGACCGGCCCACGATGAACAAGACGCTGGGGCCAGGGATGACGGCGAGCACCGCGGCGACGCCGAGGAACGCCAGGAGGGTCTGCGCGCTGGGCATGGCCCATTGTCGCACCGGCGGAGGACATGCCTCTCGATAACAGGCGCCCCGCGCGGGCGGAGCTCCGAGAACGCCCTCGACCCGCTACGCGATCCGGTCTAATGCGCCTCGCGCCACGACAAGAGACCCGTCGAAGCTCGGCTGTTGCCGAAGCTCGCCGTATCGAGCAGATCGGGATCTCAGGTCAGGATGACCACCGGGCCGCGGGTCACCCGGCGCATCTCCGCCACCCCTGCGGGGAGACTCGACCACTGATGCACCGAGAACGTCGTCATCGACGCATTGAAATGGTCATCAGGGAACGGCAGCGACTCTGCGACTGCGTCCACAGCCGGCACAAGCCCGGCGGGGCGCTGACTGCGCATGCTCACAGACGGCTCGACCGCGGTCACGTCTCGATCCGTGGGCTCATCGTTGCCCGCCCCCGCACCAACGTTCAGCACCGATCTCGCGATTCCACGGTAAATGGCAGCGATGTCACGCGCAGGAGCCCATTTACCCGCGGAAACTGTCATTTCGGCGTGGAACCTACAGCTACCCGAACTCCCCCTGCGCCATGTCCGTGAACCGGGAGAAGTGACCCTGGAAGGCGACGGTGACGGTGTCGGTGGGGCCGTTGCGGTGCTTGGCGACGATGAGGTCGGCCTCGCCGGCACGCGGGCTGTCCTTCTCGTAGGCGGCCTCGCGGTGCAGCAGGATCACCATGTCGGCATCCTGCTCGATCGATCCCGACTCGCGCAGGTCGCTGATCGCGGGCTTCTTGTCGGCGCGCTGCTCGGGCCCGCGGTTCAGCTGCGACAGCGCGACGACGGGCACCTGCAGCTCCTTGGCGAGCAGCTTCAGCGCCCGCGAGAACTCCGACACCTCCTGCTGACGGCTCTCGACGCGTTTGCCCGAGGTCATGAGCTGCAGATAGTCGATGACGACCATCTCGAGCCCCACGCGCTGCTTGAGCTTGCGGCACTTCGCCCGGATCTCGACGAGCGTCATGTTCGGCGAATCGTCGATGAACAGCGGCGCGTCGTTGATCCGCCCGCGCACGGATGCCATCGTCGTCCAGTCGCGCGTGTCGAGCATCCCCTTGCGCATGCTCTGCAGCGGCACCGCGCCTTCGGCGCTCAGCAGCCGCATCGCGATCTCGCTCTTGCCCATCTCGAGCGAGAACAGCACGGTCGGCCGATTGTGCTTGATCGCCGCCGCCCGCGCAAAATCCAGAGCAAGGGTGGAGTTGTGGGTCGGGATCATCGACTCGCCGGCCAGGTACAGGTGGTCGTCGTTGTCGACCTGCACGCAGCGCACGGGAACACTCGCCACGGGCCGGACCGCGGTGACATAGCGCTTTCCCGTCCGCACCGTGTTCACCGGGCGCTCCTTCTCGTGCAGCGCGCGCTTGCGTTCGAGCCAGAAAACGTCGTCGGTGGTCGTGAAGTTGAGGATGTAACACGTGGAGGATGCCTCGGAGCGCCCACGCACGCGCTTCGTCGTCCGCCCGCAGCGATAGCCGAGACTGACGATCAACTCGTACACGGAGTCGGCCAGCCTCTTGTTCGTCACCGCGAACTGGCACGAGCCCACCCCCTTGACGACGGTGCCGTCGGTGTCGAGCAGACCCGCCAGCAGTTCTCGTCGCTGCGCCTCGGATGCCCGCAGGTACGCCGCGGGCACATGCTTGTCGCCCAGCACACCGGCCTTCCGCAGCAACGCGGTGAACGAGCCGTGGTCCCGGTGGCAGACAGCGCACCGTTGCCCCTCACCCGAGTACGAGCGACCGCACTCCGGGCAGCTGAGCCGCTCCGGATGAGCGCCCTTGTTCTTCGGCCCGCAGGTGCGCCCGCACGTGCGCACCTGCGGATGCGGAGCGACGAACTCACCGCCGCACACCTCGCACGAGCGCACGATCGCCTCGCGCTCGAGGAGCTGGATCGAGTACAGCATGCCGCCGCGAGACTGAGCGCGTAGCCCGGTGCGGGCGATGAGCGAAGGAATCTCATCCGTCGCGCTCGTCAGCCGGGCGCCATCGCTGTGCCCGTCGCCCAGCCAGGCACCCAGGGCATACGGCGCGACCGGAAGATCGGCATCGGGGGCCTGCAGCGCACCCGCGTTGCGCACCGCGTGGTTGGCGCGCGCCTCCGCACCCACCGTGAGCGTCGCGTGCATCTGCGCGGTCGTGATCACGGTGCCCCCGGCCCTGCCGAGCCGCCGGTCCGCTCGCGTCTCGGTCACCCACTGGTGCTCGGCGTCGGCGATGATCGTCGAGCCGTCGGAGAACTCGACCTCGTAGCACGGGCGGTGATGCATGACCTCCGTCGCGGCGACCACCCGCGTCGGGCGACCGTCCGCGCCGTACAGTTCGTCGCCGACCTCGATCGCTCCCATGGTCGTCCAGCCGGTCGGCGTCGGCAGCGGGGTGTCCAGAGCGAGGGCCTTGCCCATCGCCGGCCGCGCCGCGACGACGACCATCTGACCCGGGTGCAGCCCGTTGGTCAGCTGATCGAGCTGCTGGAACCCGGTGGGGATGCCGGTCATCTGCCCGTCGCGTCCGCGCGCCGCCTCGATCTCCTCCATCGCGGCGTCGACCGCGACCCCCAGCGGAACGTAGTCCTCGGACTGCTCGGAGCCGGTCACCGCGTAGATCTCGGCCTGCGCGGTGTTGACGAGGTCGAGCGCCTCGCCCTGGCCGTTGTAGCCCATCTGCACGATGCGGGTGCCCGCCTCGACGAGACGGCGCAGCATCGCGCGCTCCCGCACGATCGACGCGTAGTACGCGGAGTTCGCCGCGGTCGGCACGATCGATGTCAGCGAGTGCAGGTAGTCGGCGCCGCCCGAACGCAGCAGGTCGCCCGTCTTGATGAGCTCGTCGGTGACGGCGACGACGTCGGTCGGCTCGCCGTGCGAGTACAGGTTGAGGATCGCCTCGAAGATCAGCTCGTGCTTCGGGACGTAGAAATCCGCCCCCCGCAGCGTCTCGACGACGTCGGCGACGGCATCCTGCGACAGCAGCATTCCGCCCAGCGTGCTCTGCTCGGCGAGGAGGTCGTGCGGCGGGGTGCGCTCGTTGCCGCGGCCACCCGCGCGATCACCGAGTGGCCCCCCGAGACGCTCCTCCGAGATGTCCGCGATCGACATGCAACACCCCTCTCCGCGCGCCCTCCGACCGGGCCACACGCCACGCTAGAGAGGGCTTCCGACACCCGCAAACCGGCCTGTGGATAAGCCTGTGAGAAATGTGCGCGAAACGCCGGAGCCGGTGTGGACAAGGGGTGTGGAGAACCTGCGGAAATCTCCCGCGAACGCGTCAATTTATTTCAGCTGACCTGGGACTTGTGACTGCACACCCTGGGGATGGGAAATGCGCTTGAAGTCTCGCTTGAAGGTTCACCCCGCCTCCCCGGGCTGGGGACAAATCGGCGGAAAACCCGCCGGTCGGAACGTGTTTGCGGGGTCGATGAGATGCCCAGAACGGCACGGAAAACGGCACGAAGAACAGCGCCGACGACGGATGCCGCGGCCCGCCCCTCGAACAAGAGAGGATGGGTCGCGGCATCCGTAGCACTCGGCGCGAGAGAGGAGGATCCGGGGAGCGCGAGGACTCGACACGCCGCCTGCCGCGGCCCCTCGATCCAGCCTCGAACCGACGCCGCAGGCGACGTCGGCCCGGGTCGCGTCTACTTCGTGGCGATGACCTGCAGCGTGATGACGGCGGTGAGGTCGTCGCGCAGGCGAACGGTCGCCTCGTGCTCGCCCACGGCCTTGATCGGCGCGGTGATGTGGATCTTGCGCTTGTCCAGCTCGCCCAGGCCTGCGGCCTTGACGGCCTCGGCGACGTCGGCGGTCTTGACGGCGCCGAACAGACGACCCTCCTTGCCGGCCTTGACCGGCAGGCGGACCTTGGCCGCCTCGAGGGCGTCCTTGAGCGCCACGGCCTCTTCGTGGTCGTGGATCGCGCGGGCGTCGCGGGCGGCACGGATCGATGCCACCTGCTTCTCACCGCCGCGGGTCCAGGCCACCGCGAAGCCCTGGGGGATGAGGTAGTTGCGGGCGTACCCGTTCTTGACCTCGATGACGTCGCCGGCGCTTCCGAGCCCGGCAACCTCGTTCGTGAGAATCAGCTTTGCCATGAGGTGCTCCTTAGCGGCCAGCGCCGGCGTAGGGCAGGAGCGCCATCTCGCGCGCGTTCTTGATCGCCTTCGCGATCAGACGCTGCTCCTGCACCGAGACACCGGTGATACGACGGGCGCGGATCTTGCCGCGCTCCGAGATGAACTTGCGAAGCGTGGCGACGTCCTTGTAGTCAATGACGCCCACGCGGATCGCCTTCGCGGGAGCGGCGTTCTTCGCGCCCTTCCGCGGCTTGCGGCGATCGCCGGTAGCCTTTCCAGCCATTGTTTTTCCTTAACTCTTTCGGTGATCGAGTGCCGGCGCGTCAGCGCCGGTGTATCGAGATCAGAACGGTGTGTCGTCGCCGTAGGCGCCGGGAGCGCTCCAGGCATCCGGCGCGGCCGACCCCGGGGTCGCCCACGGCTCCTCCTGCGGGACCTGGGGCCGCGCGGCGGGCTGGCCGCCGCCGTAGCTGCCGCCGCCGGAACGACTCGATGCGGCACGGGTGACCTGCGCCGTCGCGAACCGCAGCGTGGGGCCGACGTCTTCGACATCCAGCTCGAAGCTGGTGCGGTTCTCGCCCTGCTGCGTCTGGTAGCTGCGCTGGCGCAGGCGACCGGTCGCGATCACCTGCATGCCCTTGCCGAGCGAACCGGCAACGTGCTCCGCGTAGTCGCGCCACACGCTCGCGCGGAGGAACAGCGTCTCGCCGTCCTTCCACTCGTTCGCCTGACGGTCGAAGGTACGCGGCGTCGACGCGATCGTGAAGTTCGCGACCGGAGCCCCGTTCTGCGTGTAGCGCAGCTCGGGGTCTGCCGTGAGGTTGCCCACGACGGTGATGACGGTCTCGCCGGCCATCGTCGTTACGCCTTCGCAGCCTTGCGGGCGGCCTTGGCCTCGGCGCGCTCCTTCTCGGCGGCCACCTGGGCGATGGCCTCCTCGGCGCGCAGGACCTTGGTCCGCATGATCTGCTCGTTCAGCTTGAGCTGACGGTCCAGCTCCTGCGTCGCGGCGCTGGTCGCGGTGAAGTTGACGACGGCGTAGATGCCCTCGTTCTTCTTCTGGATCTCGTACGCCAGGCGGCGCTTGCCCCAGATGTCGACGTTGTCAATCGTGCCGCCGTCGCCGGTGATCACCTTGAGGAATCCGTCGAGCTTGGGGGCCACCTGACGCTCGTCGATCGCGGGGTCGAGGATGACCATGAGTTCGTACTGGTGTGAGTGCGTCACTAACCCACCTCCTTCGGACTAGAACGGCTTCCGGGCGTTTCCCGGAAGCAGGAGGGTTGATGCACGTGCCCGCGCACGAGCGCAGACAACCTCGACAGTCTAGCGGATGCCCCGCACCCCCGACACCCCCGCACCCCCGACTCCCATCGGCGCATGTGCCGGCATCCGCCCCCTCACGCCGCCACAGCGACGGAACCTGACCAGTTTCCGCCGAGGTGAGCCGGCGAGCGCCCCCGGGGACTCACCAGCTGTTCACCCGGCGTTCCCTTGTGCGCAGAGGAGCGTGGCTACCGTGGCGCACGCACCTGCCCATGAGAAGGAGAAACATCCATGCCGACATCGACCCGCAGACCGGCGCCCCGGCCGGCTCGCGCACTGCTGATCTCGGGCCTCGCCCTCGGCGTCTGCGCCCTGAGCGCCGGTGCTGTCCCCGCATACGCCGACACCACCGACCCCGATCTCGTCGAACTGCTGTCCGAGTTCGGCATCTACTGGGAGGCCGAGACCTACGACGCGACCGACGAGACCACGAAGGCGGCCACCGCCTACCGCGGCCAGGTCACCGACGCGGGTCGTGACATCCTCGCCGAAAACGACGAGATCCTGCAGCAGATCAACGCGGCCGGCGCCGCCGACACCACGCAGTCTCACCGCGCGCTCATCGACGCCGACCTCGATTGGCAGCAGACGTATGCGGATGCCTTCGGCTCCGTTCTCGGCGAGTACTTCGCCGAGGGTCTCGCCGACGGCTCGCTCGCGCAGACGACCGCGCTGTACGACGCCGTCGGGTACAGCATGGCCAGCACGGGCGCCGCCAAGGCCACCTACAACTACCCTCGGCCGTTCCTCGAGGATCGCAGCTTCGGCGAGCCCGAGAAGCTCAACGGTCTGGCGACCAACCTCGGCATCATCGAGATCGAGGCCTGGACCGACCCGGAGACCGGACTCACCCACGACGGCACCTACGAAGAGATCCTCGCCGGCTACAGTCAGGCCTTCCCCTCGGGTCACACCTCCTATGCGTACGGATCCGGCATCCTCCTCGCGGCGCTCCTGCCCGAGCTCGGGCCGGAGATCCTCACGCGGGCGTCCGAGGCGGGTCTTGCGCGCAACGCGCTCGGCGTGCACTACCCGCTCGACGTCATCGGCGGTCGCATCTCGGGAGAGGTCAACGCCACGGCGCTCCTCTCGGATGCCGACTACGTGACCGACACGGTCCTCCCGGCTCGCGAGGAGCTCACCGCGTATCTCGCCGAGCGGTGCGCGGAAGACGGCTACGGGTCCACGCTCACCGAGTGCATCACCGCGGTGGGCGCGAACGCCGAGGGCGGCTACCAGAACGCCTTCACCGATGTCGTCTCCACCGCCCCGGTCACCGACCGCGCCTCGGCCCTGGTCGCCTACGAGGCCCGCATGACCTACGGCTTCGAGCAGGTCGGCACGGCGGGGGAGGAGGCCGTCGTGCCCGACGGCGCCGAATCGCTGCTCGTCACCGCTTTCCCCACTCTCGACGACGAGCAGCGCCGCGCGGTGCTGGCCGCGACCGAGATCGACTCGGGCTACCCGCTCGACTCGACATCCGAGGGCTGGCAGCGCATCAACCTCGCTGCCGCACTCAGCGCCGAAGTCACGATCGACGCCGACGGCAACGTCGTCTCGGTCGAGCCCGGTCAGGCCTTCGCGTCCGTCGTCGTCATCGACGACACCGCATCGACGCCGACGGCGACCGCCTCGACCACGGCGACCACGAGCGATACGACGGACTCGGACGACTCCGACAGCTCCACGTCGACCGACGCATCGGAAACGCTCGCAGAGTCCGGCGGCGAGACGAGTCTCTTCCTCCCGATGGCCGCACTGCTGCTGGTCGCCGCCGGCGTCGTCGCTGTCGTCACGGCACGGCGCAGGGAGCCGGCCGAGTAGAACGACGCAGCGCAGGTCGGGCTGGGCTCCGTCTGACGGTGCCCAGCCCGACGTGTTCTCGACGGAGGACCTCCTCCGGGAACCGAACGCCTTCCCCACGCCGACCGGGGCGCGGTCAGATGTGCGCGTCGACGGCCGCCGTGAGCGAGACGAAACGCGGGGCGGATGCCAGGTCATCGAGCAGCACCGCCCGGCCGTCGGCGCCGGCGAGGGGGATCTGCCAGTTCGGGTACTCCGTGTCGGTGCCGGGCTGGTTCTGCGTGCGGCGCTCGCCGACGGCATCCACCAGCGCGACGCCCAGCAGCTGGGACGGAGCTGCCGTGATGAGCACGTTCAGCGCGTCGATGATCTCCTGCTCGCCGGCGCCCTCGTCGATGAGCCCGCGGCTGCGCAGCAGGGCGAGCATCGCGGCCCGCTCGGCAGCGGACTCGGCGAGCTCCTCATCGACGGGACGCGTCAGCAACCCCAGTCGCGCGCGCAACGCGACGTGCTCGTCGGCGAGGTAGCCCGCGGTCGGTGGCAGGTCGTGCGTGTTCACCGTCGCCAGCAGCGACCGGCGGTAGTGCTCCGGCGGGCGGAAGCCGTCGCCCTCCCGCTCGAACCACAGCACCGAGGTCCCGAGGATCCCGCGTGCCGACAGGTAGTCGCGCACCCACGGCTCGACATTGCCGAGGTCCTCGCCGATGAGCACCGCGCCGGCGCGTTGCGCCTCGAGCATGAGAACGCCGACCATCGCCTCGTGGTCGTAGCGCACATAGGTGCCGGCGGCGGGCGAGAGTCCGTCGGGGATCCACCACAGTCGGAACAGTCCGATCACGTGGTCGATGCGCAGGGCTCCCGCGTGCCGCAGGAGCGTCCGGATCATGTCGCGCAGCGGCGCATACCCCGCCCGAGCGAGCGCCCCCGGCAGCCATGGCGGCTGGTTCCAGGTCTGCCCCTGCTGGTTGTACATGTCGGGCGGCGCGCCGACGGCCACGCCGCGCGCGTACATGCCGCGCAGCGACCAGGCATCCGACCCCTGCGGGTGCACTCCGACGGCGAGGTCGTGCATGACGCCGATCGCCATGCCGGATGCCTTCGCCGCCGCCTGCGCGCGCTCGACCTGCTGGTCGGCGATCCACTGCAACCAGACGTGGAACGCGACGCGGCCCGCGAGCTCCTGCCGCAGCGTAGCGACGAGGGGGGAGTCGATGTCCCCGGCATCCGTGGGACGTTCGATGCCCTCGTACCGCTCCTCGATCGCGCACCACAGTGCGAAGTCCGCCAGCGGCTCGCCCTCGCGCGCGGCGAAGGCGTCGAGCTCGGCCTGCCGTGCGGGCGAGAGCGGCACCGCGAAGATCGCCTCGAGGGCAGCGCGCTTGGCGGCCCAGACGGCGTCACGGTCGATGCGCCCGGGGTCGAAGTCCATCGCGGCGACGGGGGTGCGCGCCGCCTCGACGAGCGCGCGCCCTTCGGGTGCGAGGTATGCGGTCTCGCGGATGTCTTCGGGGCGGACGTAGAGCGGGGCGAGGAAGCGGCGGGTCGCGGGCCGGTACGGCGACGGTTCGATCGGGCTCGTGACCTCGGCGGCGTGGACGGGGTTCACGAGCAGGAAGTCGGCGCCGCGCTCACCCGCGATCGCGGCGAGATCGCCCAGGTCGGCGAAGTCGCCCATTCCCCACGACGCGCGGGAGCGCACCGAGTACAGCTGCGCCATCAGTCCCCACCCGCGGTTCCGGCCGGGTCGGGTAGGTGGATCGGGGAGGCGCTCGGGGGTGACGACGAGCGGCGCGGATGCCTCGCGGCCGGGGCTCTCATCGCCGGCCCCGGCGCGCAGCGGCGTCTCGGTCGCGTATGCGGTGTGCCATCCGAGCGGCAGGTCGTGCGGGATCGGCACCTTGACGCGCCAGCGGCGCACGCCGTCGACGTCTCGCACGGCGGACTGCTGATCGGGAATCGGCAGCTCACGCCACGACCCGTCCTCGAGACCCACCACCACGCGCACGTCGTAGCCGTCCGCCACGTGCACCGGGAGCGAGCGAGCGCCAGGGCGCCAGACGAACGACGGCGGCAGCAGAGCGCGCCACGGGTCGTCTTCCGCGTCGGCGAGGGCGGCGGCGATCTCGGCATCCGTCGCCGTCGCAACGCCCATCGCGGAGAGGACGGCGCGCAGGGTCGACGCCGGCACCGTCACGCGATCGCCGAAGAACGACCAGTACTCGGTCGCGATGCCGTGCGCCTCGGCGAGCGCGGCCAGCGTCGGGGTGGGGTGATCCTCGGTCATGTCGGTCCCTCCGTCACAGCGCCCATCCTGCCAGGGTTGCGCCCGGTGCCCGCGCTTGCCTGCGGCGGCGAGACCGCTCGCGCTGCCGAATGCTGCTCGCGCTACGGAAAGTAGCGCAGCGCGCGCAGTTTCGCGCAGCGCGCAGCGCGCGCAGCGCCCGAGCCGGTGACCGAGATTCGACCCCGGCCGGTCATCGAGTACCGGCGCAGCCGCAGCGAGAGCGAGATCACCGTGACGACCGGTCAGCCCCGAGCGGCCGAGACCGACCACTCCGCCTGAGTTATGCGCCGCCGAGCGGTCAGGCGCGCGCGGCCCACCACGCGCGCAGACGCCGCTCGGCCTCCGCCTCGCCGACGACGCCCTCGTCGAGGCGCAGCTCGAGCAGGAACCGGTACGCCTCGCCGACTTCGCGGCCGGGAGCGATGCCGAGGATCTCCTGGATGCGGTTGCCGTCGAGCTCGGGCCGGATCGCGTCGAGCTCCTCCTGCTCCGCGAGCTCGGCGATGCGCCGCTCGAGGTCGTCGTACGCGGCGGCCAGGCGCGCGGCCTTGCGCCGGTTGCGGGTCGTGACGTCGGCGCGGGTGAGGATGTGCAGCCGCTCGAGCTCGTCCCCGGCGTCCCGCACGTAGCGGCGCACAGCGGAATCGGTCCACGCCCCCTCGGAATAGCCGAAGAACCGCAGGTGCTGCTCGACGAGCTGACCGACCGAGGCGATCGTCTCGGTGTCGAAGCGCAGCGCCTGCAGCCGCCGCCGCGCCAAGCGTGCGCCCTTGAGATCGTGGTGGTGAAAGCTCACCCCGCCGCCGGGCTCAAGTCTGCGGGTCGCGGGCTTGCCGATGTCGTGCAGCAGCGCCGCGAGGCGCAGGGTGACGTCGGGCTCCACGCCCGGATGGCGCTCGTGCTCGAGGTCCACGGCCTGCCGCAGCACGGTGAGCGAGTGCTCGTAGACGTCCTTGTGGTGGTGGTGCTCGTCGATCTCCAGGCGTAGCGCGGGGATCTCGGGGATGATCTCCGCCATCAGCCCGGTGTCGACGAGAATGCGGATGCCGCAGGCCGGGTCGTCGCTCGCGAGCAGCTTCACGAGCTCGGCCTGCACGCGCTCGGCGCTGACGATGCGGATGCTCTCGCGTAGCCGCGCCATCGCCTCGAGCGTCTCGGGCGCGATGGAGAACCCCAGCTGCGAGGCGAACCGGGCGGCGCGCATCATCCGCAGCGGGTCGTCGCCGAAGCTCACCTCCGGGTCGCCGGGGGTGCGCAGGATGCCGGCGATGAGGTCCTCGACGCCTCCCGACGGATCGACGAGCGCCGGAACCGGCAGCCGCAGCGCCATCGCACCGACCGTGAAGTCGCGGCGCGACAGGTCGGCTTCGAGCGAGTCTCCGAAGGAGACGGTGGGCTTGCGGGTCACGCCGTCATAGCTGTCGGCGCGGTACGTCGTGATCTCGACCTGGGCCCACGCGCCCGGAGGCTCCATGGAGCGCGCCAGCGATCCGTGGAGGGGGCGTGGGGAGTCGATTGCGCCGTCCGGAGCAGCGACTTTTGCGCCGATCGTGCCGAAGGCGCGACCGATGTCCCACGTGGCCGAAGCGAGCGGCTTCACGATCCGGAGGATGTCATCGGGTCGCGCGTTCGTCGTGAGGTCGAGGTCGTTCGACGGGCGCCCGAGCAACGCGTCGCGGACGGGCCCGCCGACGATCGCGAGCTCGAACCCGGCTTCCGCGAACGCAGCACCGAGTCTCGCCATGATCGGTGAGGTCGCCAACGTGCCCAGGCGCTCGAGACCCTCGGCCATATTGAGCATGGGTTCTAGCCTACCGGCGGGCTCGCAGCGGCATCCTTCCCCTGCCGTACGGCCAGTCTCGGGAGCTGCATAGGAGATCAACCCTAGAATCACACCTAGTCGTGCGGTCTGGCATCGCACAGAAGCCGATATCTCGCGATGACCGTCATCTCCCCTGACCCCGCGCGCCGCCGTCCGCGCGCGGTCGTGCGCGCCCTCGCGGCGCTCCTGCTGGCGTGGTGCGCCGTTGTGGTCGCGTCGCCGGCCGATGCAGCGACGAGCGAGTCGCCGGAGTCTGAGGCGATCACCTTCTCGATGGCGCCCTCGTCAGCGGGGGTCGTCACGACGGGCGCGTCGTTCACCGTCGCCGTCGCGGCCGAGAACCCCACGGAATCCACCGTCCCGAGCGGAGCCGTCACGGTGACCGCGTCGGCGACGCCCCTCGCCTCGAGTGCGGAGCTGGAGGCATGGCTGGCCGAGCCGAGCACCGAGCGCGCCGAGCTCGCGGTCGGCGAAGGATCCCTCGGCAGCATCGCCGCTCATGGCGCGACGGGAGCGACGATAACGCTCGACGCCGACACGCTGGCGGCTCTCGGTTCGGGCGTCTACCCCCTGCGCGCCGAGTACGCGTCCGGCCAGGGCGCGCTCTCGGCCGCGAGCGTGCTCGTCGTCCCCGGGGACGCCGGCACCGGAGCACTCGCCGTCATCGTGCCCATCACGGGGCCCGCCATCGAGACGGGGCTGCTCAGCGCCGACCAGCTCGCCACGCTCACCGCGGACGGCGGCGAGCTGCGCGCTCGGCTCGATGCCGTGACGGGGACCGCAGCGATCCTTGCGATCGACCCCGCGGTCGTCGCGGCGATCCGCGTGCTCGGGTCGTCAGCGCCGACGTCGGCGACGCAATGGCTGTCCGATCTGATGGCGCTGCCCAACGAGCGATTCGCGCTGCAGTTCGGCGACGCCGACCTGGCGACCCAGATCGCGGCGGGTCAGAGCACCCCGCTCGCGGTCAGCGACCTCGAACCCTACATGTCGGCCGACGACTTCACCGAGACGACGGCCGTGACCCCCACACCGGCACCCACGTCGACGGCTGCGACAGACGCACCGGTCCTGCCGGAGACCCCGGCCCCCACCGCGACAGCGACCGACGATGTCTCGTTGCCGAGCCTGGCGGAGCTCACCGACCTCGGCGCACCGCCGATGACCGTCTTCTGGCCGGCGACCGGAACGGCCGGAGCCGGCGTCGTCGATGCGCTCGGGAGAATCTCCGTCGCCGACGTCCCGTCGAAGACGCTGATCGACTCCAGCGCGGTCGCAGACGGCGCGTCGACGGCTGCGTGGGCCACGGTCGGCGAGGCACAGGTGCTCATCTACGACGCGGATGCCTCGTCCGCGCTCGGCGACGCCGCGACGGCCGATGACCCCCTCGCACGCGCCGATGCCCTGGCCCAGGCATCCGCCGCCGCCGCTCTGGCGACAGCCGCGGCGCCGGACGCGCCTCTGCTCGTGGTCGTCGATCGCTCCGCCGGCCGCACGCTCACCGACCTGCAGAGCGCCGTCAGCACGGCCTCGACCCTCGCGGGGCGCTCGGCGGCGGGGCTGACGGCGCTCACCGCGAACGCTGCCGTCTCGACCACGCTCGACGACGTCGCGGTCGATGAGGATCGCGGAGAAGACCTGCAGAGCCTCCTCGCCGACGAGACCGAGCTCGCCTCGTTCGCGACGATCGTCGACGACCCCGCCGTGCTGACCGCGCCCGAGCGCGCCGAGATCCTGCAACTGCTCGGCAATGGCTGGCTCCAGATCGCCGCGGAGGCGACGGATGCCTTCGACGCCCATCGCGCCGAGACCGCCGAGACCCTGAGCTCTGTCGCGATCGTGCCCTCGAGCGATATCACCCTCGCCGCCTCGAGCGCGCCCCTGACCTTCTCGGTGCGCAACGATCTGGACTGGGCCGTCTCCCTCGTGCTCGTCGCGAAGCCCAACGATCCCCGCCTGCGCGTACAGGAGACGACGACACTCGAAGCCGGCCCCGCGCAGAACACGCAGGTGCAGATTCCGGTCGAGGCCCGCGTCGGCACCGGCGAGTCGACCCTCACCCTGCAGTTGCGCGGGGAGTCGGTCGTCGCCCTCGGCGAGCCGGTCACGGTGCACGTCGCGGTGCGGGCCGAATGGGAGTCGGTGGGCATCGTCGTGATGAGCACCCTGGTCGGGGCACTCATCCTCGTCGGAGTCGTCCGTCAGGCGCGACGGCGGCGACGTCGTTCGACCGGGACCGGGGACGCAGTGGGCACCGCGTCCTCCACGGAGGCGGTGGCCGATGAGTAGCCACGCGCGCGCGAGCGCGATCATCGGCGCGGGCACCCTCGTCTCGCGCCTGACCGGACTGGTCCGCTCGATCATGCTGATCTCGGTCGTGGGCCTGACCACGAGCAACGCCGCGGATGCGTTCACGACGGCCAACATGCTGCCGACGAACATCTACGAGCTGCTCGCGGCGGGCGTCATCACCGGCATCATCGTGCCGCAGATCGTCCGCGCCGCTCAGCACCATGACGGCGGCAGCGCGTACATCTCCAAGCTGTTGACGCTCGGAACGGTCCTGCTGGTGGTCGCGACGATCGTCGTGCTCGCGATGGCGCCCGTGCTCATCTGGATCTATGCCCCCGGCTATGGGCCCGATCAGCGCGCTCTGACGCTCGCCCTGGCCTATTGGTGCCTGCCGCAGCTGCTGTTCTACGGGCTGTACGCGCTCATCGGGGAGGTCCTCAACGCACGCCGGGTCTTCGGCCCGTACAGCTGGGCGCCCACCGTCAACAACCTCGTCTCGATCGCCGGGTTCGGGGTGTTCCTGCTCGTCTTCGGCGGTCCGTTCACCGATGTCCTGCAGTGGGATGCCTCGATGATCGCGCTGCTCGGCGGCACCGCCACACTCGGCATCGGGCTCCAGGCGGGCGTTCTGGCGTTCTTCTGGCGACGCACGCGGCTGACGATCCACGCCGACTTCCACTGGCGCAACATGGGCCTGCGCCACCTCGGCATGCTCGCCTTCTGGACGTTCGTGACGGTCGTCGTCGGACAGGTCGCCGGTGCCGTACAGCAGGCGGTGATCTCGACGGCGACCGACATCAGCGGCCCGGCCGTGTTCCTGACGGCCTGGCTCATCTTCATGCTGCCGCACTCGGTGGTGGCGATGTCGATCTCCACGACCTACTTCACCCAGCTCGCCGAGCAGGTGTCGCAGGACCGCACCGATCTCGTGCAGGGCAACCTCGACGAGTCCATCCGCGCGCTGAGCGTCTTCGCGTTCGGGTTCATGGCCGCCCTGGCTGCGGCATCCGTGCCGGTCGCGGTCTTCTTCACCGGTGAGCGCACCGGTGCGCCCCTGCTCGCGCTCAACGTCTGCGCCTTCCTCATCGCCCTGGTGCCGTTCGGGGTGATGGTGATCGTCCGCCGCGCGTTCTTCGCGTTCAACGACACCCGTACGCCCTTCCGGTTCGCTCTCGCGCAGGCGATCGTCACGGCGGCGGGCGCTGTGCTGGCGTTCGTCGTGGTGCATTCCGGGCTGCTGCCGCTGGCTTTTCTGTCGGCGACAGTCGCCTTCACCCAGTCGTTGGCGATGTTCGTGCAGCTGCCGATCGCGCTGCGCCTGCTGCGCCGGCACACCGGAGACATCTCCTTCTCGGCGACCTGGCGCGCCCTGGGCCGCTTCGCCGTGGCATCCGTGCCCGCGTTCATCGTCGGGCTCGGCATCTTCCTGCTGACCGGGGCCGCGTCGGGCTGGACCGTGCACAATCGCCTTACGGGGTTCCTCGGGACGGCGCTCGTGGGAGGAGCGAGCATCGCCGTGTACATCGGGATGCTTGCGCTGCTGCGCGCGCCCGAGCTCGCGGTGGGGCTGCGCGCGCTGCGCCGCTTCCCCAAGCGCTGACACACCGCACTGACACACCGCGCTGACACACGGCGCTGATGCACGGCGGCGGCGGAATGCTGCGCGGCTACCATGGGTTGAATGCGCTGCGGGCTCACAGCGGCCCCGCGGACGAAGGGAATCACGTGCGACAGGTCATCATCATCGGCTCCGGGCCGGCCGGGTTCACGGCCGCCATCTACGCGGCGCGCGGTGGCCTCGCCCCCCTGCTGATCGCCAGTTCGGTCGAGGCCGGCGGCGAGCTGATGAACACGACCGAGGTGGAGAACTTCCCCGGCTTCCCCGGGGGAATCATGGGTCCCGACCTCATGGCCAAGATGCAGGAGCAGGCCGAGAGGTTCGGCACCGAGGTGCTCTACGACGATGTCACCTCCCTCGACCTGGTCGGTGACGTCAAGACGGTGACCCTCGGCAGCGGGGCCGTCCACGAGGCGGCCGCCGTCGTCTTCGCGACCGGCTCCGCGCCGCGCAAGATCGGCGTCGCCGGCGAGCAGCGTCTTTCCGGTCACGGCGTCTCGTACTGCGCGACGTGTGACGGGTTCTTCTTCCGCGAGCAGCACATCGCCGTCGTCGGCGGCGGCGACTCGGCGATGGAGGAGGCGACGTTCCTCACGAAGTTCGCCTCGAAGGTCTCCGTCATCCACCGTCGCGGCGAACTGCGCGCATCGAAGATCATGCAGGAGCGTGCCTTCGCGAACGAGAAGATCGCGTTCGAGTGGAACAGTGAGGTCGTCGACGTGATCGGTGAGGATGCCGTGACCGGGCTCATCCTCCGCGACACGGTCGACGGCTCTACCCGGGAACTGCCCGTGACCGGGGTTTTCGTCGCGATCGGCAACGACCCGCGCACCCATCTCGTGCACGATCAGCTCGATCTGACCGAGCATGGCACGGTGTGGGTGGACGGGCGATCCTCGCGCACCTCGATCCCCGGCGTCTTCGCCGCGGGTGACGTCATCGACCCGAGCTATCGGCAGGCGGTCACCGCCGCCGCCAGCGGGACGGTGGCCGCCCTCGACGTCGAGCACTATCTCGCCGCCCTGGGTGCGGAACAATCCCCGGCGGCCGGGCGTTCGGCCCACTGACACCGCTCAGAAGGAGAAGAACATGACCGCGAAGGCCACGAACGAAAGCACCTGGCAGCAGGACGTCCTCGACGCCGATGGCCCCGTGCTGGTCGACTTCTGGGCCGCCTGGTGCGGCCCGTGCCGCATGGTCGGACCCATCCTCGATGAGATCCAGACCGAGAACGGCGACAAGATCACCATCCTCAAGCTCAACGTCGACGAGAACCCGAACCTCGCGATGGAGTACCAGATCACCTCGATCCCCGCGATGAAGGTCTTCAACAAGGGTCAGGTCGAGAAGACGATCATCGGCGCGAAGCCGAAGTTCGCCCTCGAGCAGGACCTCGCCGCCTACCTGGGCTGATCGGCATCAGGATGCCTCGGCGCGCGCCGAGGCATCCGCCGCCGTCGACCAGGTGCGGTGCGGCTCACTGCCCAGCAGGCGCCACACGGCCCGGGTCAGCGGCGGGTAGTCGAACGCGATCTGGCGCAGCACGCGATAGTTGCGCGCGGTGGTGGGGCGTTTGCCGCCGTCGGCCGCGATGTTCTCCGCCCGCAGGACGAGCACGACGAGCTCGTCGACCGAGGGCAGATCCTCCATGAAGTCCCACGGGTCCTCACCGTCGCGGAGCCGTTCCTCGATGAGCACCGACAGTTCGTCGGATGCCTCGGCGCGCAACACCTCGAGACTCGCGCGGCGCGGAAGGCTGGGGCGGTCGGTCACCACTCCAGCCTACGACGACGACGCTGAGTGCCGCTGCGGAATCAGCGCGCTCCGTACTCCGTCTCGCCTAGCTCAGCGAGAATGCGGTTGAGGTCGCCGATGGTTGCGAAATCAATGTTGATCTGGCCTTTTCTTGCCGTCAATGAGATCCGGACCTTCGTGTTCAGACGGTCGCCGAGGCGCTCCGCGACATCGTCGAGGTGAGCGCGGCGCGCCCCCGCCTTCGGCCGCGCCGTCACCGATCCGGCCGGCGTACCCTTCGCGGCAGCCTCGGCAGCGCGCACGGAGAGGTCTTCGTTGACGATCTTGTCGGCGAGCCGCTGCATCGCCTCCTCGTCGGCGAGGGAGAGGATCGCCCGGGCGTGTCCCGCGCTGAGCACTCCGGCGGCGACCCGCTGCTGCACTGGAACCGGCAGCCGCAGCAACCGGATGGTGTTGCTGATCTGGGGTCGCGAGCGGCCGATACGCGTCGCGAGCTCCTCCTGCGTGATGCCGAAGTCCTCGAGCAGCTGCTGATAAGCGGATGCCTCTTCGAGCGGGTTCAACTGAGAGCGATGCAGGTTCTCGAGCAGCGCGTCACGCAGAAGGTCTTCGTCGGCAGTGTCCCGCACGATCGCCGGGATGGAGGTCAGCCCCGCATCGCGTGCGGCGCGGGTGCGACGCTCCCCCATGACGAGCTCGTAGGCGCCGTCCTCGTTCGTGCGCACCACGACAGGCTGCAGCACGCCGAACTCACGGACGCTGTGCACCAGCTCGGCGAGGTCGTCGGGGTCGAAGTTCGTCCGGGGCTGGCGGGGGTTGGGGACGATGTCGTTCGGGTCGATGTGGACCAGATGTGCGCCCGGCACCGCGACAAGGCCGGCGGCATCCTCGTTGGCATCCTCCGCAGAGCTCGCCGGCGCGGACGAGGTGGCGTCGTCGTCCCCCACCGCGCGCGCGGACGCACCGGGGAAGAAGACATCGACCGGGCGCGCATCGGTGCTCTCCGACGTCGGGATGAGCGCGCCGATTCCGCGCCCCAGTCCGGTGCGTTTGGCCATCAGGATGCCTCCTTCTCCGGCGCCGATCGCGCTCGGCGCACGAGTTCTACCGCTGCTTCGCGATACGAGACCGCGCCCGCCGACTGCGGGTCGTACGCGACGACCGTCTGACCGAAGCTCGGCGCTTCGGAGACACGCACCGAACGAGGGATGACTGTTTTCAGGACCTCGTCGGGGAAATGCGCGCGGACCTCGTCGGCGACCTGCTGGGCGAGCTTCGTGCGGCCGTCGTACATCGTGAGCAGGATCGTGGAGAGGCGCAGCGACGGGTTCAGGTGTCGCTCGATCATCTGGATGCTTCCCAACAGCTGGCTGAGGCCCTCTAGCGCGTAGTACTCGCACTGGATCGGGATCATCAGCTCGGTGGCGGCCGTGAAGGCGTTGATAGTGAGGAGACCGAGAGACGGCGGGCAGTCGATGAGGACGAAGTCGAGTGGGTCCTCGGTCGCAGCGAGGTAGTCATCGAGCGCCGTGCGAAGACGGTGTTCACGCGCCACCCGAGAGACGAGCTCGATCTCGGCGCCGGCGAGATGGATCGTGCTGGGCGCGCACAGCAGCCGCGGCGACTCGGGGCTCGTCTGGACGATGTCGGCGAGGGGGAGCTCGTCGATGAGAACGTCGTAGATGCTCGAGACCTCCGCCGTGTGGGGGATGCCGAGCGCCGTAGAGGCGTTGCCTTGAGGATCGAGATCGATCACGAGCACTCGTGCACCGAGACCCGCGAGCGCCGCGGCCAGGTTCACGGTCGTCGTCGTCTTTCCGACGCCGCCCTTCTGGTTCGCGATCGTCAAGACGCGCGTTGTGCCATCGAAGTCGAGCGTGACCTCGGTGAGGGCTTTGCGCCGCGTGGTCAGGTCCGCAAGCGCCCGCGCGATCGGGCTTTCGTCCAGAGAGAGGGGTGCGGGAGAGCTCGCCTTCTCCGATTCCTGCACCACGCTCTCCTGACTCTTCTCGGGACCATCCCACTGTAGTCGAGGCACCCGCGCCCCCTCTCCGCGCAAGCCGTTTCACGTGAAACAGTGGTTTCGATACGCCGCCTGCGGCGGCTACTCAACCACCGGCTAAAGTCCCGGCGCGCGAACTTCATCGACAGCGCAACCCCACCGACGGAAGACCCGACGCCCCGCGCAGCGCCACCCCACCGGTGATCGAGCACCCCGCACAGCGCCACCCCACCGGTGATCGAGCACCCCGCACAGCGCCACCCCACCGGTGATCGAGTGCCGCGGCGAAGCCGCGGTGTATCGAGATCACCCACCACCGTTTCACGTGAAACAGTGGTTTCGATACGCCGCCTGCGGCGGCTACTCAACCACCGGCTAAAGTCCCGGCACCCGAACTTCATCGACAGCGCAACCCCACCGACGGAACACCCGATGCCGCGCGCAGCGCCACCCCACCGGTGATCGAGTGCCGCGCGCAGCGCGGCGTATCGAGATCACTCCCCACCCAGCTCGCCCGACCCAAAGTCCTTACGACTGAGTTCGGGGAGTTCTTCTCCTCGGTGTCCGATGAGAGCGAGCCGCTTGGCGCGGCTCCACCCCTGCACCTGCTTCTCGCGAGCGAACGCGTCGCCGACGTTCGGAAACTCCTCGCTGTACGCCAGCGTCACAGGTCTGCGCCGCTTCGTGTATTCAGCACCTTCACCCAGGTTGTGCAGCCAGAGGCGCTGTTCGAGGTTGCGACAGCTGCCGACGTAGAAGCTCCCGTCGGCGCAGTTGAGGATGTACATGTAAGGCATGAGAGCGATATTGCCGATCTCGCGCCCCGAGCGGGGACACCGAGCGCCCATCGGTGGACAACTCGTCCAAGACTCTGGTTGGGGAGGAGGCTTTGGGGCCGCCCGTGGTTTCGATACGCCCGGCTTCGCCGGGCTACCCAACCACCGACGGAAGCCCCGATACCGCATGCCGCGCGCACCACCACCCCACCGGTGATCGAGCACACCGCACGGCTCCACCCTCCGGTGATCGACTCCCGCGCGCAGCACGACCCCTCCGGTGATCGAGTGCCGCGGCGAAGCCGCGGTGTATCGAGATCACCCCACCACCGTTTCACGTGAAACACGTCACGCGCGGGTGGCGCGGACCACCCGCGTCGGTTCAGAGACGATTCCTTCTCCGACGACTTCGACACGGACGTCTCGCAGGCGATATTTGCGAATGGCCTTCTCGGCCGCCATGATCTCACCGGCCGCGCCAGCGCCCTTCAACAGGATGAGCTCACCACCGGAGCGCACGAGCGGCGCCGTGGCTGGAATCAAGGTCTTCAACGCACTCACCGCACGCGCTGTCACGGCATCCAGCACAGCGCCCCGCGACCATTCCTCGCCCCGTGCCCGCACGATCTCGACGTTGGCCAGTGCCAGGGCAGCCACTTGCTCGCTGAGCCACATCACCCGTCGCTCCATGGGCTCGATCAGCACCCATTGCACATCAGGGCGTGCGATGGCGAGCACGAGCCCCGGCAGACCTCCACCCGAACCGAGGTCACCGACAAGACCGTCGGCCGGAAAGAGTGGTGCCGCAACAGCGCAGTTCAGGATATGCCGCGTCCACAGCCGAGCCGGCTCGAGTGGACCGATCAGACCACGCTCCTCGCCGTGCTCCGCGAGAGCGACGGTGAATCGTCGAGCGAGATCGATCCTGTCACCGAAGACGACGGATGCCGTCGTCGGCTCGATCTCAACGGTCATCATGTTTCACGTGAAACAGCCTGCGGTCAGGCGCGCCGGATAACGGTGTGCCGATCGGCACCTTCGCCGTACGACTCCGAGACGAGACCTCGATCGGAGACGATGTCATGGATGAGTTTGCGCTCATAGCTCGACATCGGGGGAAGCGATGCCTGTGACGCACCCTCGTCCAGCCGTGCGATGGCGCGGTCGACGAGCTTCTCGAGTTGACGCTGACGCGCATCACGCGACCCACCGACATCCAGGATGAGGCGAGAGAAGCGGCCGGTGCGCACCTGTACTGCGATGCGAGTGAGCTCCTGTAGGGCTTGAACGGTGTCGGGGTCCGACAACGAGCGCAGCGCGTCATCGTTCTCGTTCTCGACAGAGACGTAGGCGCGACCCGCGCGCACATCGAGTGTGAGATCGCCGTCGATGTCGACGATGTCGAGCAGGCCCTCGAGGAAGTCCGCCGCGATGTCGCCCTCCTGTTCGAGCTCTTCCACACTGTCGACCTGGGCAGGGCGCGGGCGAACGGTGGTGTCGTCTGCTGTGTTGCTCATTCTCGTCTCACTCCTGTGCTCTGTCGCCTCTGTGGGCCTTAGCTCTCACCGCGCGGGTTGCTCTTGTGCGCCTGCTTCTTGGCACGTTGCTTGCTCACGGGCTGCTGTCGCTTCGGAGCCTGAGCCTTCGCCTGCTGCGCCTGCTCGTACAGGCGCCGCTGCTCGGCTTCGTACTTCTCGATCGGGACGATCTTTCCGGATGAGTCGATCGCCTTGCCCTTGCGGGCCAGGCGCTCATCGCGCGCCTTCGCTGCTTCGGAACCGGGCGTCGGGAGGTTCCGGATGACGAGGAATTGCTGCACCATCGTCCAGATGTTGGAAGTGAACCAGTACAGCACGACGCCGAGCGGGAAGAAGACGCCTGAGAAGATGAACGCCAGCGGCAAGACGTACAGCATGATCCTCTGCATCTGGTACGCCTGGCCCGTCTTCGCTTCGGGGGAGAGGTTCCGCGAGATGATCTGCAGCTGCGTGACGAACTGCGAGCCGATCATGAGGACGACGAGGATCACGAGGATCACGACCGTCGCGGTCTGACCGAGACCCCACGCCTCAACCATATTCGTGTGCAACGGTGCGACGCCGAAAAGCTTCGCCTCGTAGAACTGCCACGTGAGGTCCTTGCTGAGCAGCCCCACACCACCCAAACCCCACTCGGCGTGCTTCTTGACGTCGCTCAGCGTGTAGAACATGCCGAGAAGGATGGGCATCTGCACGAGCAGCGGGAGACAGCTCGACACCGGTGTCGTACCGTGCTTCTTGTAGAGCGCCATCGTCTCGCGACTCATCGCCTCGCGCGAGAGCTGATCTTTCTTCCCGCGGTACTTTTCCTGAACTTTTCGCAGTTCAGGAGCAATTTCCATCATCTTTCGCTGGCTCTTGATCTGCCGCACGAAAAGCGGGATGAGCGCCGAGCGCACGACGATGACGAGGCCGATGATGGAAAGGACCCACGTCAAGCCCGCCGCCGGGTCCATCCCGAGCGAGGTGAAGATCCAGTGCCAGAAGACGAGGATCGCCTCGACGACCCACTTGAACGGCCACATGATCAGGCTGAAGAAGTCACCCGTTCCCGTTCCCGGGTAGGTCGTCGTCGGCGGCGACACCACGGGTGTCGGTGTGGCGGCGGAGAGAAGATCCAGCACGGATCAGTCCTTTCTCAGCGGCACGCTGTCAGCCGTGCCGTCAGTGGCGGGCACGACGAATCCGTGCCGGGTCAGTTCGAATCGGAACTCGCGATGGAGGGGGACGTCGTCGATGCCGCCCTGCGCCCACGGGTGACAGCGCGCGAGCCGGCGTGCCGTGAGCGCACTGCCCTTCAGCAGGCCGTGCTGCTGCACGGCCCCGACCGCGTAGGCCGAGCACGACGGATAGTACTTGCACACGTCGCCATAGAGGGGGGAGACCGCGGCACGATAGGCACACAGCAGCGAGAGCCCGGCATTGCGCGGCAGCAACGGGAGCGATCGAAAGACACCGGATGCCGAGAGGCGCGCCGTCCCGAGAGAGGAGGACGGCAAGGTCGTGACGCTCACGCGGACGCCCGTCGACGCAGGCACGCGGTCACTTCGGCGCGCAGGTCGGCGAAGTCAGCGGTTGCGGCGGACGGCAGCGCGCGGATCACGACGTCGGAGCCGGCGCGCACCTCGACGAGCGCCTGGGCGCATACCGCCTTCAGGCGGCGACGCACGGTGTTGCGGATCACTGCGGTTCCCACTTGCTTGCTCACGATGAAACCGAACCGCGCGGGGCGTTCTGCGCGGGTCGTGACGACGTAGGTCACGGTGTGCGGACCGGCGCACCGCGCCCCCCCGCGGACGACGGCTCGATAATCCGCTCCGCGGGTGAGACGATTCCCGCGCGCCAGCACTGCGGGAAGGTCAGGCGGAGAGCTCAGCGCGACCCTTGGCGCGACGCGCCGACAGGATCGAGCGGCCGGCGCGCGTACGCATGCGGGCGCGGAAGCCGTGCTTCTTGGCGCGGCGGCGGTTGTTGGGCTGGAACGTGCGCTTGCTCATGAAGATCACTCCGGATCAGGGGTCACCGGAACGCTCGAAACCGGGGACACGGGTACAGGGACGGCCCACAGTGGGCACAAGTCAACCTACTAAGGGTACGTCGCTGCGGCTCAGACCTCAAACCGGCGCCTCAAACCGGCGATGTCGAGACGAGGTCCCGGCATCCTTGCGGCACTGCCGAGATGACATCAAGACGTGGTGAAAGAAACATTATCCACTGGTTGTGGATGACCTCCTGTCACGACACGCGGGCTGCGAGGACGGTGGATTTTGCTGTCGGCACGGTCGCTGGCTAGCGTGATGCGGGTAGTTATCCACAGACGGGTCGATGCATCGTCGAGCACCATGCCGTTGTGAACGACCGACCCGTCTGCATGATTCCGAGGAGCCCATGTCCACGCAGGATGTTCCGGATGTCCCGGTCTGGACCGCAGTGCTGGAGCGACTCGGCGGGGATGATCGCGTCACCCCGCAGATGCAGGGCTTTCTCGCCCTCGCCGTCGCTCAGGGTGTCATGGGGGGGACGCTCTACCTCGATGTGCCGAACGACCTCACAGCCGCTCAGCTGAACAAGCGCCTGCGCGCCCCGATCATGGAGGCCCTCGCCCACGTGGACGCGGAGCCGGCGGCCACCGCTTTCCGTGTCGTGGTCAACCCCGAGCTCGCCGACGCCCACCTGAACACCTCGAACACGTCGTCGAGTGTCGTCGCCCCGGCCAGGAGCCGCCTCGCCGCCGACGAGGCCTCGGAGATCGCCACGGCCCCGTCGCGTACCGACACGCGCCTGAACCCGAAGTACAGCTTCGACAACTTCGTCATCGGCCAGTCCAATCGCTTCTCACACGCCGCCGCTGTCGCTGTCGCGGAAGCTCCCGCAAAGGCGTACAACCCGCTGTTCATCTACGGAGACTCCGGGCTCGGAAAGACGCACTTGCTCCATGCGATCGGCAACTATGCCATCGACCTGTTCCCCGGCATCCGGGTGCGGTACGTGTCGAGCGAAGAGTTCACGAACGACTTCATCAACTCGATCGCCAACAACCGGGGGTCGGCGTTCCAGGCGCGCTACCGCGACGTCGACATCCTCCTGATCGACGACATCCAGTTCCTGCAGGGAAAGGCCGAGACGCAGGAGGCCTTCTTCCACACCTTCAACACTCTTCACGACCACGACAAGCAGGTCGTGATCACGAGCGATGTGCCCCCGCGGCACCTCACCGGCTTCGAGGACCGGATGCGCAGCCGCTTCGAGTGGGGGCTCATCACCGACGTGCAGGCGCCGGACCTCGAGACGCGCATCGCGATCCTGCGCAAGAAGGCGCAATCCGAGCATCTGCTCGTGCCCGATGAGGTGCTCGAGTACATCGCGACGAAAGTCTCCAGCAATATCCGTGAACTCGAAGGGGCGCTCATCAGAGTCTCGGCGTTCGCGAGCCTGAACCGTTCGACCTTGGACATCGCGTTGGCGCAGACGGTGCTGCGCGACATCATCGACACGGACGAGGCCAACGTCATTCTGCCGACGGACATCATCGCCGCGACGGCCCAGTACTTCCATCTCACCGTCGACGATCTCTACGGATCGAGCCGCTCGCAAGCCGTGGCCACGGCTCGTCAGATCGCCATGTACCTCTGTCGAGAGCGGACGAACCTCTCACTGCCGAAGATCGGACAGCTGTTCGGAAACCGCGACCATACGACGGTCATGTATGCGTGCAAGAAGATCGCGCAGCTCATGAAGGAGCGGCGCTCGATCTACAACCAGGTGTCCGAGATCACGACACAACTCGGACGCGTCGCACGGTAAGCGACGTGGTGGCGAGCCGTTACCGGGGGCTTGACACAGCGGCATCCGTGCCCCATCATCACGTTCTGCACAATGTGGACACCCTGTGGATAACTCCCCTTCGGGTCAGGAAAACTGTGAGGCCTTCGGGCTCTCCTGTGGATGACAGGGCGATTGCTGGATGCCTCGGCACAACCCGTTTCACGACGAGTCCGCAAAGCGATCACAACTTACACGCGTGTCGTTTCCAGACGTCCAGGGGCCACGCGGAGGTTGTCCACAGTTTCCACAGGCGTTATTACCATGACAGGAAGCTCTCTTGAAGGGGTGATTCGATCACCATCACGGACGGCGCGATGTGTGCCGGGGAGAGCCGAAGAACGCAAGTCTGGGCACTAGCATGAAGTGGGCTTGTCCTTCCGACCGGCCCGGATCGACGTCAGGGAGCGCCAGTGAAGTTTCACGTGAATCGCGATGTGTTCAGCGAGGCCGTGTCATTCGTCGTCAAGCTCCTGCCGCAGCGCAACCCCCAGCCGATCCTGGCCGGTGTCCTCATCGAGGCATCCGACGAGGGCCTCTCACTGGCCGCTTTCGACTATGAGGCATCCGCTCGCACGACCATCGAGGCGACTGTCGACGAGCCCGGGACGATCCTCGTGCACGGTCGGCTGCTGTCGGAGATCGCGAGTCGGCTGCCGAACGCTCCCATCACGGTCGCCGTCAGCGAGGACGACGGCATCGTCCTGAGCTGTGGCTCGGCGCGTTTCACCCTCGCTTCTATGCCGGTTGCGGAATATCCTGCGATTCCCGAGGTCTCGGGGGAATCGGGGCTCGTGCCGGCCGAGGAGTTCGCAACCGCGATCTCGCAGGTCGCTTTCGCCGCGTCGCGTGACGACGTCACCCCCGTGCTCACCGGCGTCCAGCTCGAGGTTGCGGGAACGTCACTGAGCCTCGTCGCGACCGACCGCTACCGCGTGGCGTTGCGCGATGTCGAATGGGACGCGGGGTCTGTCGGCGACGCGGCGGCGACGAGCGCTCTGGTGCCCGCCCGCACTCTCATCGAGGTGGGAAAGACCTTCGCTCACACCGGTGACATCCGCATCTCGTTCTCCGGATCCGGTGACCGCGAGATCATCGCTTTCACGTCGGGGAACAAGACCGTCACCTCGCTGCTGATCAAGGGCAACTTCCCGCCCGTGCGGCGCCTGTTCCCCGCACAGACCGATCATCATGCCGTCGTGAACACGGCGGAGCTCATCGAGGCGGTCCGTCGGGTCTCGCTCGTGCTGGATCGCTCCGCGCCGCTGCGCTTCACTTTCGCGGCGGAGGGGGTGTCGATGGATGCCTCCGGGACGGAGCAGGCGCGCGCGACGGAGTCGGTCGATGCGACTCTCGTCGGTGAGGATGTCACCCTGGGGCTGAATCCGCAGTATCTGCTCGAGGCGCTCGGTGCCGTCAAGAGCGAGTTCGCCCGCGTCACTTTCACCTCGAGCGAGAACGCGAACAAGCTGAGCCCCGTCCTCATCACGGCGCAGACCTCGGGCACGCCGGACAGCTTCAAGTACCTGTTGCAGCCGAACCTGCTGCTGCGCTGATGCTGAGGTTCACGGCGTCGTTCTGCGTCGAGTGCGCCACTTGTTGCTGAGTGCGCCGGTTGCTGTGCGCATATAACCGGCGCACTCGGTTGCAACCGGCGCACTCGGCGGGGGTGAGTGCAGTGGGGGGTGAGGCGACGGGGCGCAGGACGGTCAGCGCAGCAGCGGCCAGCCGGTGTAGGCCTCGGCGAGGAAGGCGCTCCCCGCTTCGGACTCGACGACGCTGCGCAGCTCGCCGAGTTGGCGTCGGCGATCGAACTCCGACGCCTCCGTCGTCTCTGGCGCGATGTGGAGCATGCTCGTCATCCACCAGGAGAAGTGCTGTGCCTTCCAGATGCGCGGGAGCGCCGTCTCGGGATAGCCGGTGATGGGCCGTTCGTCGGCCTCGAGCAGAAGGGCGCGCAGAGCGTCGGCGAGCACGACGACATCGGCGATCGCGAGGTTCATGCCCTTCGCGCCCGTCGGGGGCACCGTGTGCGCTGCATCGCCGACGAGGGCGACCCGCCCGCGCAACAGTTCCTGCGCGACGAAGCTCCGAAAGCGCAGGATGTCGCGCTGGAAGATCGGCCCCTCGTTCAGGGTCGTTCCCGGAACGCGGCGTTGCAGGATGTCCCACAGCTGCGCCTCGCTGTAGGTGTCGCGGTCTTCGTCGGGATCGCATTGGAAATACATCCGCTGCACGGTGTCGCTCCGCTGACTGATCAAGGCGAAGCCATCGGGTGAGTTGCTGTAGATGAGCTCACTCGAGCTCGGTGGCGCCTCGCAGAGGATGCCGAACCAGGCGAACGGATACTCCCGGAAAAAGCCCGCGCCGTGTGCGCCGGAGCGTGAGCCGTTCATTGCCTGGCGCGCGCCCGAGCGAGACCCGTCGGCCCCGACGACGAACTCCGCCTCGATGTCGTAAGCCGTGCCGTCGGCATCTGACACGTGCACGCGGGGACGGGTGCTGTCGATGTCGGTGACGCGATCTGCCGTGACGCCGAAACGGAGGTCCTGTCCCGACGCCAGGCGGGCCGCGATGAGATCTTTGAGTACCTCGTGCTGGGGGTAGAGCCAGACACTGCGGCCGACGAGGCGGGCGAAGTCGATGCGGTGGCTCTCACCGGCGAAGCGCAGCTCGATGCCGTCGTGGCGATGCCCCGCGGTGCGGGCGCGGCTGTGTGTACCGAGCGCGTCGAGGAGTTCGACCGTGCCCTGCTCGAGGATGCCGGCACGCACGGTCGTCTCGATCTCCGTACGGCTGCGGCGATCGATGACGGTCGACTCGATTCCCGCCCGATCGAGCAGATGTGACAGCAGGAGGCCGGCGGGGCCGGCGCCGATGATCGCGACGCGGGTGCGGGTCGTGGTGGTCATGGCGTCTCCTTCGACGTGGAGATGTGTCGGAATCCGACCCGCAGAGCGCTCAGAGGGTCGGATCGTGACATGTCTGCACCGCCCTGAAGCTGCGCGCGGCGATGGTGGCGGCCGCGGCATCCGAGACCATGAACGCGAGCACGTCATGCGCGGCAGTGGGGTTTGCGGCGGTCGCGGCGACGGCGCCGGAGAACACCGTGTCGATCGCGCAGTCCGGCGGCAGCACGCCGAGGATGCGCACCCCGGGTGCGCCGACCAGCTCGCTCACCTGCTGAAAGCCCAGCGAGACCTCTCCGGCGGCGAGAGAACGCGCCACGGGGATGCCGGGGCGCGCCTGCACGAGCCGGTCGCCGAGCTCGCCGGCGAGCCCCCAGTCCTCGATCATGCGCACGAGGGCGGAGCCGCTCGGACCGGTGGAGTATCCGATGCGGGGTGCCGCGCGCAGCGCATCGCGCAGCGCCGCGGCGTCGGGGTAGGCCGCGCCCGTCGGCCGGGTCGCCGCATCGGCCGCTCCCGAGGGCACCGCGACCGCCGTCTGCGACACCATCAGCGGGAGGGCGCCTTCGACATGTCCGTCAGCGGCGAGCCGGTCGAGCGCATCCGCGGCGAGGAAGACGAGGTCGAACCTCTCGCCCGCGGCCACGCGGCGGGCGGCATCCACCCCGCCGACGGACTCGATCGACACCCGTGGCAGCCCGGCGTCCGCCGCTGCGGCGGCGAGGTCGGCCAGCACGTGCCGCGTCGCCATCGACGAGATGGCCCTCACCGTGCCCCCGCGAAGGTCTCGACGTCGACTTCCGCCGCCGGCCCGGGTGCGTAACGCTCGCCCGACACCGTCGCGGTGTCGACGAGGGCTCCGGCACGCTCCAGCAGCGCGGCGTCGACCGTGAGCAACGCGGCGGCCAGGTTCTCGCGGGCGTGCGCGCGGGAGGTCGTGCCCGGGATCGGCACGACGTGCTCACCGCGCGACAGCAGCCACGCCAGCGCCAGTTGCGCCGGGGTGCAGCCGGCCTCGGCAGCGAGCGTCCTCCACGCCGGCAGGAGCGATGCGTTGGCGGACCAGTGGCCGGGCTGGAACCGCGGCATGGTGCGCCGGATGTCCTTCTCGGGAAGGACCTCTGGGGCTGCGATGGCGTCCGCGAGGAAGCCGCGCCCGACCGGAGAGAACGCCACGAGCGTCGTGCCCGACGCGGCGGTGGCCTGAAGCATGCCCAGTTCGGCGTTGCGCGTCCACAGCGAGTACTCGTTCTGCACGGCGGCGATCGGGGCGACCTCCTGCGCTTCGCGCAGTCGCGCGACCGACACCTCCGACAGGCCGATCGCACCGATCTTGCCCGCCGCGACCGCTTCAGCCAGGGCTCCCACGCTCTCGCCGATCGGCACCCGCTTGTCCCACCGATGCAGGTAATACAGGTCGATGTGGTCGACCCCGAGCCTGCTCAGCGAGGCATCCACCTGGGCGCGCAGGGTCTCCGGCCGCCCGTCGATGACCCTCACGCCATCGACCATCGCCATGCCGCACTTGCTGGCGAGATACACCTCGTCGCGTGCCGTCGAGCTGAGGCCACTCAGGACGCGCCCCACGAGCTCTTCGTTGCGCCCTCCGCCGTAGAGGGTGGCGGTGTCGAGCATCCGGATGCCGTCATCCAGCGCCCCGCGCAGCATCGCCTCACCGTCAGAGGCTGCCGGCGGCACACCATAGGCGTGGCTGAGCGACATGCAGCCGAGCCCGATGCGCGGGCCGTGCTCCCCGAGCGTCACGAAAGCTGCTCTTCCAGCATCCCGAGCACGCGGTAGCAGTCGATCACCTGGCGGATCGACGAGTTCGGCTCGCGGCCCTGAAGGATGGCGGCGACGAACTCGCGGTCTTGCAGCTCGATGCCGTTCATCGACACCGCGACCTGCGACACGTCGATCGGCTGCTCGCGCCCGTCGACGAGGTCGTCGTAGCGGGCGATGTAGGTGCCGGTGTCGCCGATGTAGCGGAAGAACGTGCCGATCGGCCCGTCGTTGTTGAACGACAGCGACAGGGTGCAGATCGCGCCCGACTCCGATTTCAACTGCACCGACATGTCCAGCGCGATGCCGAGCTCGGGATGGATCGGGCCGGCCAGTGCGTGCGCTTCGACGATGGGGCCGGCCTGATAGGCGAACAGGTCGACCGTGTGGGCGGCGTGGTGCCACAGCAGGTGATCGGTCCACGAGCGGGGCTCGCCCTTCGCGTTGATGTTCTTCCGGCGGAAGAAGTACGTCTGCACGTCCATCTGCTGCACAGCGAACTCGCCTGCCGTGATGCGATGGTGGACCCACTGGTGCGAGGGGTTGAAGCGGCGCGTGTGGCCGACCATCGCGACCTGCCCGGAGGCTTCAGCGACCGCGAGGGTCGCCTCGGCGTCGGCCAACGAGTCGGCCAGTGGAATCTCGACCTGCACGTGCTTGCCCGCCGCGAGCACCGCCTGGGTCTGGCTGGCGTGCAGCCCCGTGGGCGTGGCGAGGATGACGGCATCCACGTCGTCGCGCTCGAGCACGGCATCCAGCCCCACGACCGCGGTCGCCACCCCGTACTGCTCGGCGACGGCCTGCGTGGGCTCGGGGCGCGTGCCGCTGACGACCGTCACCTCGGCATCCGGGATCTGAGCGAGCCCGTCGAGGTGCTTCATGCCGAACGCGCCGGCCGCGCCGACGACGGCGATCCTGACCGTGCCGTCGCTCATGCGCGCGCGTCCGCGAGCTCGGGGGTGGCGACCTCGTCGACCGGGGCCGCCGCATCCTGCGGCTGCGCGGGGGTGTCGGTGACGCGGGCCGGGTTGGAGATGACGAGATGGCCGACGGCCGTGTTGGATGCCGGCACGTGATAGAACCGGTGGTTGACCTCCGGCGCCCCGCCGCCGAACTGGTCGTCCATCGCGCCGCGCGCGATGAGCCAGTCGACCAGCTCGATGCCCTCCGAGCCCGCCTCGTCGACGTACTCCATGTGCGGCCACTCGGTCAGGCCCAGCGGGTCGGCGATGAGGTGGTCGAGGAAGGCGTTGTCCCACTCTTCGTTGATCAGGCCCGCGCGGGGTCCCTGCAACTGGTGGCTCATGCCGCCGGTGCCCCAGATCTGCACGTTCAGCTCGGGGCCGTCCCACTTGTCCAGTGCCCGGCGGATCGCCTTGCCCAGCTCGTAGCAGCGGCGCCCCGAGGGCACGGGATACTGCACGACATTCACCGGCAGCGGGATGACGCGGCACGGCCACTGGTCGACGTCGCCGAAGACGAGCGACAGCGGCACCGTCAGGCCGTGGTCGACGACCATTTCGTTCACGAGCGTCAGGTCGAAGTCGTCCTGGATGACCGACTGCGCGATGTGCGCGGCCAGCTCCGGGTAGCCCCTCACGTCGGGCACGGGGCGAGGGCCGTAGCCCTCGTCGGCGACCGGGTAGTGCTCACCCGTGCCGAGCACGAAGGTCGGGATGATGTTGGAGTCGAACGCGGTCGCGTGGTCGTTGTAGACGAGGATGACGACGTCGGGCGTGTTCTGCGTGACCCACTCGCGTGTCCAGACGTAGCCGTCGAACACCTTCTTCCAGTACGGCTCCTCGGTCTTGCCGAGGTCCATCGCCGCGCCGATCGCGGGCACGTGAGACGTGAACAGCGCCGAGGTGAAGTGCGCGGGGGCATCCGGGCGCATCGTCGTCGCCTTCTCGTTCGACGGCGGCGTCCACCCGTCGAGATCCTTCAGACGCACACCCTCAGGCCGCCGCCCCCCGCCGATCATCATGTCGCGGTAAGCCGCCTCGCTCATGCCGGTCATCGATCCGGCCATCTGCTGGAAGCTCAGGCCGTGCGTGGCGCCGATCTTGGAGAGGAAGTAGATGTTGCCGCCCTCGGCGATGCACGTGTTCAGGTCGACGTCGAGCACGGCCTGACGCTGCCGCGGGTTCAGCGGCCACTCGTCGAGGTAGGACTCCTGGTCGGCGAGGAAGCGCTCGCGGTTCTCCGGCTTCATCAGCGACATGCAGAACTGATTGAGGTGGTAGCCCTTGCGGGCCTGCTCGGCGTCGAAGATGGTGGTGCCGGGAACGTTCTGGTACGGCTTGTCGAGAGCCATGATCATTCTCCTTCGGAGGTGAGTTCGGTGACGGCGGCCGGCTCCTCCGGCCAGTAGAGTCGCCGCGGATTGTCGACCAGGAGCTTCTGCTGCAACGCGGCGGTCGGGGCGATTCGCGGGATGAAGTCGACGAGCAGTCCGTCGTCGGGCATGTGGTCCTTGAGGTTGGGGTGGGGCCAGTCGGTTCCCCACAGCACGCGGTCGGGAAACTCCAGGGCAACGCGTCGTGCGAACGGCACGACGTCCGTGTAGGCGTGCTGCTCGCCACTTCCCTCACCGCTGCTTTCGCCAGGCAGCGCGCGCGGGCCGGTGACGCTGAGCCGCTCGGGGCACGTCACCTTGGTCCACACGTTCGGGTTCTCGCGCATAAAGCGCAGGAAGAGGGAGAAGTCCTCGCCGTCGGCATCCTTCGTGACATCGGGACGGCCCATGTGGTCGACGACGACGTCGGTGGGGATGCCGGAGAAGAAGTCGTAGAGCTCGGGCAGATCCTCGGCCTCGAAGTAGATGACGACGTGCCAGCCGAGCGGGGCGATCTTCGCCACGATCTCCTCGAGGGAGTCGGTCGGAACGCGGTCGACGAGGCGCTTGACGAAGTTGAACCGCACACCGCGGACGCCGGCTTCGTGCAGCTCGGACAGCTGCTCGTCGGTGACGTCGCGGCGAACGGTCGCAACGCCCCGGGCCCGGCCCGCGCTGCGGTTCAGCGCATCGACGAGCGCGCGGTTGTCGGCGCCGTGGCAGGTGGCCTGCACGATGACGTTGCGCTCGAACCCGAGCCGGTCGCGCAGGGCGAACAGCTGCGCGGCCGACGCGTCGCACGGCGTGTACTTGCGCTCGGGGGCGTAGGGGAACCGCGCGCCAGGCCCGAAGACGTGGCAGTGCGCGTCGACGGCACCGGCCGGCAGCCGGAAGGTCGGAACGGACGGGCCGTCGTACCAGTCGAGCCAGCCCGGCGACTTCTCGAACGGGCCCGTTGTGGCGCCGTGGGCGCCGACGATGGTCTCCGGCATCCCTCAGTCCTCCACGTATTCGAGGCCGGCGGCGGCCAGCGGCTCCCGCATCCCGTAGATGTCGAGCCCGAGCACGCCCGCGCGGAACTTCTCGCGCTTGGCCTGTTCGTTGTCCTCGCGCTTCTGCGACGCGTCGGCGACCGCTCCGACGAGCTCGCGCGGCACGACGACGACGCCGTCCACATCGGCGACGACGACATCGCCGGGGTTCACCACGGCGTTGGCGACGACGACCTGCACGTTCACGGAGCCGAGGGTGGCCTTGACGGTGCCCTTGGCGCCTATGGCGCGGGAGAACACCGGGAAGTCCATCCTCTCCAGGTCGGCGACGTC
>JASGGN010000007.1:0-74792 GCA_047605005.1 Microbacterium sp. | reverse complement strand
TCACGGGGGGTCCCCCCCCCCCCCCCACACCGGGCCGGGGGGGGCCCCCCCCCCCCCCCCCCCCCCGCGATCCGACTGCCGGGGTGCGGCTCAGCTCCCCCACATTCCCAGGGCGAACTCCGCCACCACGGCCGACAGCAGGAACGACGCGATGATCGCGACGACCCCGACCGGGATGATCTTCCAGCCGATGCTGCGCAGCATGGGGAGGTCCTTGCCGAGGCTGAGACCGGCGATCGTGAGCATGACCGTGATGAGCGCGAGGAACTCGACCGATGCCGAGACCTCCGCGATCCAGGTCGCCAGCGGCGAGATCGGCGAGGTGATCAGAGCGCCGAGGGTCATGACGACGACGATCCCGGGGATCTTGCCGCCCGTGCTCTTCGCGATGAGGATGCCGACGGCAACGAGCACCACGAGCAGCACGTACGTGAGGATCATGTCGACCGAGAACGTCTTGGACGAGATCACCGCGACGACCAGGCCCGCGACCGTCATCACCAGGAGCGAGACCCACAGCGGCACGCGCACGTCGGGCTTTTCGAGCAGCGCCGCCTCGAGCACCTTGCCCTGGGCGGTGTCGGGCGTCCCCTCGGGGGACTTCCGGCCCGGCAGCACCGCGTCCTGGTTGCGCGTGAGCAGCTTGTAGAGGCGGTCGGCCAGCGGCAGCGACACCCACACCCCGATGTAGAGGCCGAGCACGCCGGTGACGAGGTTGGAGGTCGCCGCGACGGCGAGCACCTCGTCGCTCATGTCGGGGTGCGCCGAGATGATGACCGAGGCCGCCGCCGCCATCATCGAGCCCGACCCGACGCCGGCGCCCATCGCGAGCGTCAGCGGGTCGAAGATGCCGAAGGATGCCGCCAGCGAGGCGACCAGGCTCACGATGACCGCGCCGAAGACCGTCCCGAAGACGTACATCGACAGCACGCCGCGGTACTGCGGCGAGTTGGAGCCGTAGCGCTCGCTGACCATCGCGAACGAGCCCTCGCGGTCGATCGAGAAGGTCGCGCCGACCGTGGCCGGGCCCATGCGCAGCAGCACGGCCAGCGGCAACGCCAGCACGAGCGTGCCGAACAGGTGACCGACCTCCTGCAGCAGCAGCGCGGGACCCGCCTGGATGAGCAGCGGGATGTTCGGGCCGATCGTGAACGACATGCGCGCCACGAGGAACAGCACCGCGACGCCCATGACGGCCGTCGCCGCCTCTTGCAGGTCGATGGGGAACGGCTTGACCTTCTGACCCGACACGATCGTGCCGGCGAGGATGCCCCAGATCATCGGCAGCAGCGTGATCGCGGCGATGCCGAGGGGGATGACGACCGAGCCGATCGCCTGCGCGCCGGCGGCGATCAGGACGATGGCGGCGGCGAGGACCCACATGCGCGGGTCTCGCAGCGTCAGAACCAGGGTGGACGGGGGTGCGGCCGTCGCCGTGGCGCCGGCTTCGGGGGTACTGCTGGACATATCGGGTTCTCCAGTTGGGTGCAGGGGAGGGTGACGCCGAGGTCAGGCCTCGAGCGTGATCCGCGTCGCCCCGGCGGGGCGGGCGGCGGTGCGCCGTTGGAGCTCGGAGCGCAGGTCTTGGTCGCACGCGACGTCGACGGCCGTCCACGCCATCAGGAGGGCACCGTCGATCGCGGCGTCGTCGGCGGCGGGGGTCGCCGCCGCGGCGGTGAAGTCGGGGTTGTGCGGCACGGCGGTCTCGCCGAGGAAGGCGATCATCGGGTGGATCGCGGGCACGACCTGCGACACGTTGCCCATGTCGGTCGAGCCGCCGCCGATGGGGGTGACGTCCATGGAGCGGCCGCGGGCGAGGAGGTTGCGATCCCAGTGGCGGGCGATGTCGGCGTCGGGGGCCAAGGGGGCGTAGGGGTGCTCGGTCGGGCGCCACTCCCAGCGGCATCCGGTCGCGATGGCCGCTCCTTCGAAGCACGCCAGGACGCGCTTTTTCAGGTCGCGCCAGATGTCGATGTCGTAGGCGCGCAGCTCGACCTGGACGACCGTGCGGTCGGGGATGATGTTCGTCGCCTCGCCGCCGTGGGAGACGAAGGCGTTCATGTTCGTCTCCTTCGGCACGTTCTGACGCAGCAGCGCCAGCGCCGTCTGGGCGAGAGTCGCGGCGGACGCCGCGTTGATGCCGCGCTCGGGCGCGCCGGCGGCGTGCGCCGTCAGCCCCGTGAACTCGACCTCGAAGCGGTCGACGGCCGTCGTGCGCGTCAGGGCCGCCGACGCGTCGCCACCGGTCATGCCGTGCACCATCATCGAGAAGTCGGCGTCCTCCCAGGCCCCGGCCTGCAGCATCGCGACCTTGCCGCCGCCGTGCTCTTCTGCGGGAGTGCCGAGGAGCTTGACGCGCAACCCCGCCTCGTCGGCGACCGGCAGAAGGGCCAGGGCTGCGCCGACGCCGGCGGTGGCGATGACGTTGTGCCCGCACGCGTGGCCGACACCGGGCAGGGCGTCGTACTCGGCGCAGATCGCGACGGTGAGGTCGCCCGTGCCGTACACGGCCTCGAACGCCGTCTCCACCCCGTACGCGCCGCGTTCGACGGCGAACCCGGCCTCCTCGAGCAGGTCGGCGATGCGGGCCGCGGCGCGGTGCTCCTCCCAGGAGAGCTCGGGATCGGCGTGGATGGCGTGGCTGAGGGCGAGCAGCTGGTCGCGGCGTGCGTCCACGTCGGCGCCGATGCGGTCGTGGAGGGACAGCGCCGCGCAAGCGGGGCTGGAGTCGGTGGTCGTCACAGAGAGGTCCTTTTCATCACACGGCGAAGCCATCGCTTCGGGACGGTGAGATTCTGGAGGAGCAAATGTCACTGTTCTGTAAACTCGCACGAAACCTGCGGAAGCTAACGTGTTCGTGCATACATCGATGCGATCGATTCACCACCTCCCCATCCTCGAAGAAGCCTCGGAAGGACGAGCACGATGAGCGCTGGAACCCTCGACGAGGTCGACCGGCGCCTGCTGCACGCCCTGCAGATCGAGCCCCGCGGCACCTGGGCGGAGCTCGCACCGGTGATCGGGGTGGATGCCGCAACCCTCGCCCGCCGGTGGACGCGGCTGAGCGAGGCGGGGATCGCGTGGGTGACCGGGCACTCGATGCGCGGTCAGCTCGCGATCCTCGAGGTCGACTGCGACCTCGGCCGGCTCGAGCAGGTTGTGGCGGCTCTGCAACGCGACCCGCACATCATCATCCTCGACCACGCCTCCGGCTCCCGCGACCTTCTCGCCCTCGTGCGCGCCTCCGACCTCGGTGAGCTCTCGGCCTACGCCGTCGGGCAGCTGGCGCAGATCCCCGGCATCCGCGCCGTGCGCACGCACCTCACCGTCGAGCTTCTGATCGACGCGTCCAGCTGGCGGCTGCGCGCGCTGAGCCCCGACGAGGCCGCGCACATCCGTCCGCCGTTGCCGCCGCGCCCGCGCGCGCGCCGAGACGTCCCCGACGATCTGCGGCTCGCGATCGAAGATCAGCTCTGGCAGGACGGCCGGATGCCGATCCGCCTCATCGCGGAGCGCACGGGATTCGCGCCGCAGCGCATCGCCGACGCGATCGCGACGCTGCGACACCGCGGCGAGCTGCGCTTCCGCACCGACGTCGCGCGCGGCGACACCGGGTGGCCCGTGTACGCCTGGTACTTCGTCGAGGCGCCCGCGCACGTCATCGAGGCCACACGCGAATCCATCGTCGCCGTACCGGAGGTGCGGCTCGCGATGACCGCGGCCAGCCGGTACAACCTCATCCTCGCCGTGTGGCTGCGCCAGCTCAGCGATGTCGATCGCTTCGAGATCGCCCTGGAGAAGGCACTGCACGGGGCACGCATCGCGGACCGCTCGGTCGTGCTGCGCATCTCGAAGCAGATGGGCAGGACCGTCGGCACCGACACCCGTGCGATCGGCCTCGCCGGCGACATCGTAAGCCCGACTCTCGATTCATAGCAGGCGCGTAGTGAGCGCCTACGGCGCTTCCGGGACGGTTTCGCAGACTGTTCCCCGTGAAGAAGAGACTCAAGCGCGGCCTCATCGCGGGGGGTCTCGTCATCGCCCTCACCGTGGTCGGGGGCACCGCCTGGGCACTCGACCGCTTCGTCATCCCGCACGTCGAGGTCGATGACGTGGCCGCCTACGAGGCCGAGCAGAGCGCGAGCGCGACGCCCTCGACAGACGAGACAGACGACAGCACCGACGAGGAGGCATCCACCCCCGTCGTCACCGACACGACCTACACCTCCGACGACGCGTCGATCTCGATCACGCAGTACACCCAGGGCTCCGGCGACGACACCGTCACCTACTACGTCGCCGACGTCACCCTGGATGATGCGACCGTGCTGCGCAGCGCGTTCGCGAACAACCAGTTCGGCGAGAACATCACGGCGCTCGTGAGCGAGATCGCCGAGTCGAACGACGCGATCTTCGCCATCAACGGCGACTACTACGGTTTCCGCGACACCGGCATCGTGATCCGCAACGGCGTCGTCTACCGCGACGAGGGTGCGCGCGAGGGCCTCGTCTTCTACCGCGACGGCTCGGTCGCCGTCTACGACGAGACCGAGACGACCGCCGACGAGCTGGTCGCCGACGGCGCCTGGAACACGCTCAGCTTCGGACCGGCGATCGTCGAGGACGGCGCGGTCGTGGAGGGCATCGACGAGGTGGAGATCGATACGAACGTCGGCAACCACTCGATCCAGGGAGAGCAGCCGCGCACAGCGGTCGGCGTCATCGACGAGAACCACCTGGTGTTCGTCGTCGTCGACGGGCGCGAGGACGGCTACAGCCGCGGCGTCACGATGACCGAGCTCGCCGACATCATGGTCTCCCTCGGGGCGACGACGGCGTACAACCTCGACGGCGGCGGGTCCAGCGAGATGTGGTTCAACGGCGAGGTCGTCAACGAGCCGAGCAACGGCGGCGAGCGGGCGACCAGCGACATCCTCTACATCGCGGCGGGGTGAGGCAGATGCCTGTCGTCCTCATCCCCGCTTTCGAGCCCGACCGGCGGCTCGTCGAGCTCGTGCGCGCCCTCGCGCCGTGGCACCCCGTGCTCGTCGTCGACGATGGCTCGGGCCCCGGCTATGCCGAGGTGTTCGCCGCCGCGGCATCCGCCGGCGCGCTCGTCGCCGGGCACGTGCGCAACCGCGGCAAGGGCGCGGCCCTGCGCACCGGTTTCGCCCTCGCCGCCGCCGAGTGGCCCGGCCTGGACGTCGTGACGGCGGATGCCGATGGGCAGCACACCCCCGCCGACATCGCGCGCGTCGCCGCCGCCCTCGAGCAGACGTCACTCGTGGCCGCTTCTGCCCGCGGCACCCGGCAACGAGTGCCATCCCACGAGGCGCGGGCCGGCGCGGGCCGCGATCAGGTGGCACTCGTGGCCGGATCATCGCGCGGCATCCGGCACCAACTGCCACCCGAACCGGTGGATGCCGAGCGGCGCAGCATCGTGCTGGGCACCCGAGCCTTCACCGGCACCGTCCCGGCCCGCAGCCGCGTGGGCAACGCCCTGACCCGCACGGCGTTCCGGCTCGCGACGGGTCAGGACGTCAGAGACACCCAGACGGGGTTGCGGGGCTTTCCCGCCGAACTGCTGCCATGGCTGCAGACGATCACGGGCGATCGGTTCGAGTACGAGTTCCGGATGCTGCTGGCCGCCCCCGCCGCGGGCATCGCGCTGGTCGAGGTGCCGATCGAGACGGTCTACCTCGATTCCAACGCGTCGAGCCACTTCCGGCCGCTCGCCGACTCGGCGCGCATCTGGGCGCCGCTCGTGCGGTTCTCGGCATCCGCCGTGCTCGCTTTCGTCGTGGACACGACGCTGCTGCTCGTGCTGCAAGCGCTCACCGGATGGCTGCTGCTGTCGATCGTCGCGGCGCGCATCGTGAGCGCCGGCATGAACTTCGCGATCAACCGCGAGTATGTCTTCGGCGCGGGCCGTTCGATTCCGATCCGCACGGCGGCGGCGCGCTACTTCTCGCTCGCGGCGCTGCTGCTGACGGCGAGCTTCGGCATGCTGACGGCGTTGACGGATGCCGGCATGGCGACCCTCCCGGCGAAGCTGCTGACCGACGGGGCGCTGTTCATCGTGAGCTATTCCGTGCAGCGCGCCGTCGTGTTCGCACCCCTGCCCGGGGATGCTCCCGGGCAGGTTCCCGGGCACGGGCGGGAATGAATCGGACGACACCGTCGTTGAGGATGATCTCAGGAGGAGACCAGTGGGCAAGAACTACGTCGACATCGAAGACGATCAGGGGCAGACGCTGCGTTACCGCAAGCACGTCAACGGGCGCGGCCTCATCGCCAGTGGCGCGAAGGTGCACGCCAGTGCGCTCGTCGAGGCCGGCGCGTACGTCGAGCCGGGCGCGCAGATCGCCGCGGGCGCGCACATCGGCCGCGGGGCCTGGATCGAGCCCGACGCCGTGATCGGGCAGGATGCCGAGATCGCTCCGCAGGCGCACATCCGCTCGGGCGCCGCGATCGGCTCCGGCGCCAAGATCGGCGTGCGCGCCGTGGTCGGAGCGCACGCGTACGTGGCGGGCGGGTCGTTGATCGCCGACGACGCGCAGATCGCCGACGGCGAGCAGGTCGCCACCGACCGTCGCGGCCTGCGCCTCGCCGCCTGAGCCACGCCGACCGCCGACCGCGGACGACGTGTCGTCTCGCTTCGCTCGCGGCGCGTGCGGGACTCCCACCCGGGCGTTGAGCGAACGCCGAAGGCGTGAGTCGAAACGCGGCGCGTCCGGGGTTCGACGCTCTCTCAGCCGAGCAGGAACAGCACGAACCCGATCGCGGGCAGCGTGCCCTGGATCAGGGCGGGCCGGAGGTAGCGCCGCCCGCCCGTCGTGAGCACGACCGCGGCCGCGACCATCGACCCGAGGGCGAACAGCACGAGGGCGCGGCCCGCGACGGCACGCGAGCCCGCGGCATCCGCACCGGTGGCCCACAGCAGCGCGAGGCCGAGGGCGACCCCGATCGCGAGGAACAGGTTGTAGAAGCCCTGGTTGTACGCCATCGGCGCGATCGTGTCGGCGGATGCCTGGTCGGCGACCCCGAACCGGCGCCAGACACCGGGCCGCCGCCACCGGACGCTCTCCATCACGAAGATGTACACGTGCAGCAGGGCGGCGAGCGCGGCGAGCCCGGCGGCGAGAATCGCGATCATGAGCGCACCCTACCGCGGCTACGCTGGCGGGATGGCGGCAGCAGGCGGCCGCGGCTCGCGCGGCACGGGGAAGGGTCGCGATCCGCGTTCGAAGGGCGGCGCGCGAGCGGCTCCGTCGCGATCCGCATCCCCGGCAGGTCGCTCCGGCAAGGCCGGAGCCGGCGGCAGCGCCGCTGCGCGGGCGGGCAAGCGACAGCCGACCGCCGACGCCGGCTCTCCGGCACCGGCCGGGCGCTTCCGCCTCGGTGCGATCGAGGGCGCAACCCCCGGCACGTGGATCGACACCTGGCGTGAGCGGATGCCGCACGCCCCGCTCGAGCTCGTGCCCCTGGGAGTCTTTAACCAGCGCGCGGCGCTGACCTCGGCATCCGTCGACGCCGCGCTCGTGCGGCTGCCGATCGATCGCGCCGGTCTGCACGTGATCCCCCTCTATGACGAGGTGCCGGTCGTCGTGTGCGCCGCCGACTCTCATCTCACCGCCGCCGGCGAGCTGACCGTCGCCGACCTCGCGGGCGAGGTCGTGATCGTGCCCGAGGACCCTCCGCTGGAGCTCGAGGTGCCGAATGCCCTCGCGCCCCGCTTCGCGAGGCCCGCGACCGTCGCCGACGCGATCGCCACGGTCGCGGCGGGAGTCGGCGTCGTGATCGTGCCGATGTCGCTCGCGCGCCTGCACCACCGCAGGGACACCGCCTTCCGTCCGCTCTCCGGCGGGCCGGCCTCGCCCGTCGCCCTCGCGTGGCCCGCCCGTGCGGACGGTCAGACCTCGCCTCTCGTCGAGGCGTTCATCGGGATCGTGCGCGGGCGCACGGAGAACTCGTCTCGGAACTCGTCACGCTGAGCGGCATCGTCACACGGCGGCATGCGCGCGGCGAGGGGCCGGCGAGTCCCCGTCTCGCCGGCCCTTCAGACGGGCCAATCGCCCCAGACGCGCCGTCCCCGAGCATCGACCGGCCCGTCGCCCCCCAGCGGCGACGGCCCCCACCGGTCGTCTCCCCGATGAAGAGCGCGTCCTCGCGCGCCTGATACATTCCGCTGAAAGTAAATTGCGAGAGGTCGCGCGCAGAGATCGTTGCGCGCGAAAACCGCGTCAGGGGGCCGGTCGCGTGCGGCGTCGGCCCCGGCGCATCCCGGCATCCCGGCATCCCGAAACGCCGGGCGCACGCCGAAACGCCGGGCACGCCCCGAGACGCCGGGCACGCCCCGAGACGGGAAGCGCGCCCCGAGAGCAGGTGGCAGCCGTGGTCGGATGCCTTGCCTCGATCCGGCCACGAGTGCCACCTGTCCGGAGGCATCGAGAGGAAAGCACCCGGGAACAGCGTCGCCGCCGCAGGTGAGAGTCCTCTGCAGCCTCGGCGGGCGCCTGGGAGGGGCGCCGAACCGCACTCATCGTGTGCGTCGTGGTGCTCCGGCACGCGGGACCCCTCGGAGTCGCTCGTGATCAGCCCGCCGACCTCCGTCGGCACGTGTCAGATGCTGCTGACGGCCTTCGAGGCGCGCGACATCGCCTCGGACGCGATCTCGTCGGTCGACTCCAGCGATTCTCGCAGCACCACGATGGTGGAGCGCACCTCGCTGGCGACGGCGCTCCAGCGCTGCTCCTTCGCGTTGAACTCGTCGCTCGCGCCGTCCGCGTAGTAGTCGGCCATCGCAGCCTTGACATCCGCGTCGATAAAACTACCGCGGACTCACAACGTTCCGCGGAGAGTGACCCTGCGTTGACTCCGGCGGAGAAGTCTGCGCGCGTAGTCGAGTTGGACGAGTTGGGTAAGCGGGCGTGGGCCGAGCGGGAGGCTTTGACAGAGCAGGTCACGGCATCGCGGAACATGGGCGAAGAGGCCGAGCGTGATGTTCTCCGCGCTCTGGACGCGGACATCGTCGTCGACGGCCGCGGGGCAGGGGCCAACCGTTTCGACGATGTCACGCTCAGCACACGCCACACGGAGAGTGATGGGCTCGGTGCAGGGCATCGGAGACTGTATATCGCCGAGGCGAAGGGCGGCACCGCGGGCCTGAGCGAGACGGGTCGTAAACTCCCCGATGGGACCCGGGCACCGCAAGGCTCGACGGCCTACTTCAACGACCTGTTCGCCGCAGACCAGAAATTCCAGGAATATCTCACCGAGCACCCGGACATCGCGAAGGGACTCGCCGACGGCACCATCGACGTCAAATACCTCCTGATCCGCGCCGACACCCACGGCGCGATCCACACCGAGGAACTCCTCCTCGACCCGAACACCCTCGACCTCAAACTCCCCCTCCCCACTGAACCTTGATCCACCGATTCGGTGATGCATCGGTTCGCGGCCGAGTTGGTGCGCCGTTGATGACCGTCGGGGCGTGGGGAGTATCGAGATAGAGCAGCTGCCCGTCGTCAAAGACGGGTCGCACTTCACCGCCGACGACCAGCTGCGACCGAACACCTGGTATCAGGCCGGCGAGCACGACTACATCTATCACACGGACGCGAACGGGCACATCGACCGCTGGATTGCGGAGGATCTGCAGCTGAAGGTGCACGACGGCAGACTTGTGCACGACCCGAACACGCCGGGCAAGCTCCCCGGCGATCACGCCGGCCACCTTGCCGGCGACCAGTTCGGCGGATCTCCCAAGCTGGACAACCTGGTGTCGCAGCTGTCGGACATCAACCTGAGCAAGTTCAAGAAGCTCGAGAATCAGTGGGCGTCGGCGTTGAAGTCCGATCCCCCGGTAGGGTCAGCGTGGACGTACGAATCGAAACCGACGCCACCGGACGCCCCACCGCGTTCGAGATCCATTCCACAATCAACGGCAAGCCGATAGACCGATTGTTCAAGCAGTAAGGCGATTCCATGACTGAGCAGGAGATCCTGAATGACTTCGTGTCTAAGGGGGTGTCGCTGGGGTTGGAGTACGCCCGCGGCGCTGAAGGCGTGACCGCCCTATACGTCTACGCCGCATACGAAGAAGGAGAGGCTTACGCGGAAGTGTTCTTCGAGCAGGCTGGCAGAGTCCTTTACCCGAGCGATGTGCGCGGCGTCGACAACAGCGAAAGCAGAATTCGACAGATACACGCGTTGCAGTTCCAGGACCTGCTGGAAGCGAACGACGCGTTCGAGCGGGCCGGTGTGCCGCTACCGACGGAGTACCGGATCTACTACGAGACGGGCACGGGCACGCTCGACGTGCAGATCTCCCGGGAGATCAAATTCGCCAACCACCCCACCAAGATCATGGAACAAGGCATCGAGGACTGGCTCGGCGACCGCGCACCGAAACTGTTCTAGTTCGAAAATGAGTGGCGACCAGGCGTGCCAGAGACGGTGATTCGCCTGGTGGTGCACACTCGAATGATGCCCTTCCTGTTAACGACAGTAGTGAGCGTGGGCCTGGTTGGGAACGCACACCCGCCGATCTGGAGCCTGGTTACAAGCCAGGTGATGGTGACGGGAGACCATATACTGACTATGCCGATAGCGGCGACTATCCGCCGATGCGTGAAGGGTCGGACAGCCCGTCGAGTCTGGTTTCTGACTTGGACGCCCCACACGGACGAAACAGCGACGGCACACCACTCACAAAAACAGAATACGACCAACGGTATGTGAAACAGAACCCGAAGAGTGGCGAGCCGCTTTTCAGATATCCGTCGAATGATGGCGTCGTGCCGGGCACGCGGGTCACATACACTGACCCCGTCGCATATTTGAGAGACTACGGCACCCAACTTGATCGTATCGGCTATCCGGGCGGTAAATATCTTGGCGCGATCGAGGACGGGAAGCCCGCAACATTTGAGCAACGCGCTATGCCGGTAGCTGAGCTCACGAAACCGTATCACCAGTACCAGTTCACTGATAACGCCTCGGAGCGGATGCAACGCGACAGGGTGCGGATCGAGGTATCGCGTGTGGCTGAAGGTTTCGGGCGCGACGGCGGCGCACTTCAACTCCGGCTATTTAAGCCAAACCCGCGTGGCCCAGATCTGCTCGAAATGACGGTGCAAGGAATGCTTGATGAAGGGTATTTGCAATGAGCGATTGCATCAAATTCAGCGAATACTTCTGGGAATGGATGAACCACCTCGCCGGCCCTACACGACCTAACGGATTCTCCCGCCCGGTACCTGAAGCGCAGGAGGGCCTCATATTTTCCATCGATGGCGGGGAGATCGCATACTACTTAGATTCCCTGCCAGACGGGTGGATTCGACTCTCAGAGTCTGACCGTGGTTCCGCCCCGAGGTTTCTGTTCGACTTCACGAGCATGGATGGCGCCGAAGCGTATCTCTGTGTGCAGTACGGGAACATGGTGCGCGAAAAACTGGGTGTCTCGCGCGATATTCGAGAAGAACACCTGAATCCTCGCAGTCGCGTCGGTCAGGAGTCTGGCCGGTTTGAGTCCCATATAACTCCTTGGCAAGGGCCTCAAGTTTATCGGGAACATTTTGAAATGGAAGTCTTTTCGCAGGGAGGCAGGGATTTCTTTAGGGCTAGTTGCCCGGCCGGCGGCGTTAGGCCTTCGGACGGAGATTGGGACGATGCGGTTGCTCTTACGTGGTATGCGGACAAGTCTCTGGTTGAGGTGTTGGCTTCTCTGCGGCATCCTACGGGTGCACGGTTGTTTGAGTTGTTGGGTGATCGGCGGATGTGACGTGGCGGAAGTGGCGGTTTAGCGATTCACTGGCAATCGGAGGCGTCGCTGGCCCCATCGCCACCCCCATGGGCCCGGTCGACCAGGACGCGGCCCTCCGGAGACGGCGGCACGTCCCTATGACGCCGGCATCGCCGATATCTATCGACGTGATCTATTCTCCGATGCTATAGCCGATGTTGATGCGAACGGGGCCGACTGGGCCGCGTCGTCAGTCACGATTCTCTCGGCGTGGAGTGGCCGACCGGAGACGCCGGAGCAGACTGACTATGCCGATAGCGGCGACTATCCGCCGATGCGTGAAGCGTCGGACAGCCCGTCGAGTCTGGTTTCTGACTTGGACGCCCCATACGGACCGCTCTCCCCTCACGATGCGCCGTCCGCATGATGCGCACCACCATGCCTGCGCCACCTCGTCCTCACGACGTGGGCCCCTGGTGTCGAACATCGGCGCAGCGGCGCCGGGCGACCGGACTCGGCGTCTTGGCGGAGTCTGCGGCCGGGACGGTCAGCCCAGTCGGGCCCGGAAGCTCTGCTCGTCCTGACTGTCGCCGACCACCGCGATGACGCGCACCAGCTTCAGCTCGTGGGTCACGCGGTACCAGAACTGGTAGGGGAAGACCTTCAGATGCCACCGTCGCACGTCGCCGCTGATGACGCGGCCGATGTCTGGGGTGTCTTCAAGCAGGTGCGCCGTGGCGAAGAAGTCGTCCAGGAAACGATCGCCCTGCAGCCTCTCGGGATCGTCGTAGTACGCGACGATGCGGTCCCGGTCGCGGCGTGCGTTCGGACTGAGACGGACCCGGTAGCTCACGCGATCCGGCGACGACGCGCGCGGACGTCGCGCTCGTCGTCTTCGAGCGTGACGTACTCATCCCAGTTCGCGGCGTCATCTTCGGAGACACGCTCGCTGAGCAGTCGGGCAAGATCGGGGGTGAGGTGCTCGTCCACGACCGATGCCTCGATGGCGTCGCGAAGCTCCAGACGAGTCCCCTCGTCGAGCCGCATCACCTGCTCCAGAAGCGCTCGATCAACCATGCGCCCATCGTACCGGCGCCTGCCGACATCCGGCAGACCGATCACAGGGACTCTGCGGCGAGCCGGTACGGCTGCCACTGCGCTCGTGCGGCCATCGTGTTATCCCGATCCGCCGAAGCAACGCACAACGCCACGACCGGCCTCGCACGACGATCGGAATAACCCGAGGATCGGAGTAATCGACGTTATGCCGACCTCGGCATAATCTCGACTTGCTCCTCTACCACCGGCCCTTGAAGCGGCTCGTTGCGGTGGAGCTCAAGATCGGCGAGTTCGACGCCCGCTACGAGGGTCAGATGAAGCTCTACCTGAAGTGGCTCAACCGGCATGAGCGCCACGAAGGTGAGGTAGCGCCCGTCGGTCTGATCCTGTGCGCGGAGGCCAACCGCGAGCAGGTTGGACTGCTGGAGATGCACAAGGACGGCATCGTCGTCGCCGAGTACTGGACAGCATTCCCGCCCAAGCACGAACTCGAACAGCGACTCCAACTCATGCTCCGCGAGGCACGTGAACGGCTCGCACGACGAGAACTCCCCTCAGCAGGAGACGACTGACCTCGGTGGCACAACCAGGCACGCCGGCCCGAGTGGACGACCGGCGGACCGTCCACAGGAACCTCTATCACGCTACGGCCATCCGCAGACATGGCAGCCCCAGCAGCCGGCGCTACGCCGTCGCGAGGGGGTAACGGCCCAGCCTGCCCATGTCGATGAGGCGGATCCAGGTGCCCACGGCATCGCTCGGATCCGTCGTCGGGAGGGTGAGGAGCGTTCCCGAGCCGGATGCGACGGCGGTCGCCCCCGCAACGTCGTCGGTGCTGTCGAGCAGACCGCGCGATAACCAGGAGACGTATGCCGGCGTGGGGTAGTCCGGGTCGATACCGGCGTTCGACGCGGAGGACGCGAGTGCCGTGTCGTGGAACGCGACGGCGTCGGGGCTCCACAGCTCGACGAACAGCCGGACGAGTTCATCCGCATTCTGCGTGACGGCGCGGTTGACGCGGCCTCCCTGAGTGCGCAGCTGTGCGCTCGACTGCCACGCGTGGGCGGATGTCACCAGACGGGTCCGGACATCGAGGCTGACGTTCACGCGAGACGGATCGTCGGCGCCGGCATCCCCTCGCCACGTCAGCTTCGGAACGTACCACTCGTCGTAGACGCCGCCCGCGCCATCCGGCATTCTCGACCGCTCGAACTGCGCCGCCAGCGCCGTCGGGTCGATGACATCGACCGGCTCATCCAGGGCGACGTTCCACCAGTCCTCGTGCGTGACCTCGGGCATCAGCTCCGTGAGACGCTGCACCAGCTCCACAGTGGTCGCTGCGACGCGCTTCGGGTCGTCGATCCGAGCCCATCGGGCATCCACCATGCATGCCGGGCGCAGCAGATCCCTCAACGCCATGCGCACCTCACTGCCATCCGTGGATTGATAGTGGAACTGCTCCACTTACATGACTGCTTACATGACTGCGTCGTGTATTACATGACTGCGTCGTGTAGGCCTGCGCAGCAGCAGGCACGACAATTACAGCCAAAGCTAGTGAAACAACCGAGATTGCCGTGGCCCAGAAGCGGCGCCACGTGCGCTGACCCACCCAGAGTTCGGGGTCTGACTTAACCGTCTATCGCCCACTTTCGAAGTTTGTCACTCCAGATGATCCTCCTCCTATGAAATTCTTGTCAAGATCAAGAAATATTCACAGGCTTGCCTGGTGCATCCGCCCCCGAACCGGCGCGCGAATGGCTCACGCGCCGACAACTCGCCACTCTGGACATCGAGGCGCGCCGCCGCGCGGTGCGAGGTGGAGCGGCTCCGCATTTTCGGCTCTGTGCTCACCGACCGTTTTGACCCGGAGCGGAGTGGTGATGTCGACTTCCTCGTTGAGTTTCGACCCGGGCGAGAGAACCTGTTCCACGACTACTTCAATCTGAAGCTCGAGTTGGAGCGCATCGTCGACATACTCCCACCACAGGCAGGCATCGGCCGGCGCCTCCAGCGCCAGTATCCCGCGCGCTCCCCCTCAGAACCCGTTCCCGTGACACACGAACGGTGCGACGACCCCCGTGCGGGCGGATGCCGCCGCCAGCGCCGACGCGGGCGGAAGCCCCGCGGCGAGCTCTGCGTGCAGCGCCCCGAGCAGGTCGCACGCATCGCCGTCACCGACGACGACGGGCGCCCCGATGACCGCTTCGGCGCCCGCGTGCAGCCAGGCACGGGTCATCCCGACGGCCTCCTCCCCCCAGCGGATCGCCGAGCGCCCCGCCTCACACGCCGACAGCACGACCGTGCGCGGCACCCGGGGCATGCGGTCGATGTCGTAGCCGAACAGGGCGCCGTCGGTCAGTTGCACACCCGAGAACAGCGGGTTGTCGAGTGCGTGCCGGCCGTGCGCCGCGACGTGCAGGAGGTCGACGGATGCCGCAGCCGCCGCCACCGCGTCCACCGTTGCGCCCGCTCCTGACAAGACCGACGCACCCGGCCAGTGCGCGGCGCCCGCGCGGATCTCCTCCTCGCCGCGTGCGACGCGGGGGCCGACGGCGAACGCGGCCGACCGGGTCTGCGCGCCGGCGCGCGCTCTCCCGTGCACCCATCGCGACGCCGAGGCCGCGACGGTGACCGCGCGACCGCGCAGGGCGGGAAGCATCGTCCACGGCAGTCCCGACAGCACACCCGGGGAGGTCACGACGAGGCGTCGCGCGCCGATCCGCTCGAGCGGACGATCCACGAGCGCAGCGGAGAGCCTTTCAATGCGCCCCACGAGGGAACGCTGCACGACCGCGGCCATCGGCCCCGAGCGCACGGCCGCGGCCATGTCGAGGTCGGAGCGCAGCGCGGGCAGCTCGCGCCGCGCCTCGCTCCAGGCAGGAAGGTCGATGACCTCCGCACGGCGGGCGTCGACGACGAGGCACGCGAGCCCCTCCGCGCTGAAGACGAACGACAGCGCCGCGGTGTCGTCGTCGAGGGCATCCGCCACCTCGGCGAGCCCGACGCGCCGCTCGAGATCCGACGCCCCGGTCGTGACCCACTGCCGCCGACGCAGCCGTTCGCCCAGTTCCACGGCGCGCGGGTCGCTCATCCACTCTTCGCCCGCGGCATCGGCGCGCAGCATGCGCAGCTCGCTCAGCTCGGCGGCCTGCTCGGGGTCGGCCGGCGGGCGCAGCGGCACGACCTGCAGACTCAGGTGCCGCGCCCGCTCCGACCATTCGAACACGATCTCGGGGTCGCGCGAGCGCATCGCCGACCCGACGCCCGTGACCATGAGGTTGCTCCCGTGCATCGCGAGCGAGGTCTGCAGATCGAGACTCCCGAACGAGGCCCGCCACCGGGAGAGCTCATCGATGCCCGCGGCAGCCTGCCGCCGCACCTCTCCCTCGCGCCCCGCCGCTGCCGCCCGCTCGGCGCGCACCTCGTGCACGAGCATCCGCACCTCGAAAGGGGAGCGGTCGTCGACCGGCGGCAGACGCCCGGGCCGCTCGCCGTGACGCGCGCGCCAGAGCTCGTGCGCCAGGCGCAGGGCGGTCGCGTCGCTGCGCAGCCCCGCGCGCGCCAGCGCACGGGTGACGCCCTCGACGTCATCCTGGTCGCCGGGGCCGAGCGCGACGGCGCGACCCGCGCGGTCGAGTGTCCCTCCGGACAGCAGAGCGCGCAGCCGGATGCCGCGGGCCCGGTCAGCCCACGCCGTCGCGCCGAGCGCCTGGTAGTGCCGCGCGGCCTTTCCCGCCGTGGCCGCCGCGGCGGTGGGGTCGTGCCGCAGCAGCGACCGCGACAGCTGCAGCTCGGCATCGGCCCGGGCCTGCGGCATCCCGCTGCGGCGGAACGCGCCTGCGGCCTCGCTCAGGAGCCGCTCGGCCTCGGTGACCAGGCCCGCGTCGCGCAGCACCTCGGCCATGTCGATGTCGCAGATCGCCGTGTTGGCGAGCGATCCCGCCGCCGCGATCACGGGTCGCGCGGCGCCCATCTCGTGCATCGCGCGCACGAGGTCACCGCCGAGCAGCGCGGTGTACCCGAGGTTGTGCCGCGCCTCGGCGACCTCGATCTCGGTGCCGTGCTCCTCGAAGGCGCTGATCGCCTGCTCGAGGTCGGCGATCGCTGCGGGCAGATCGCGCAACTGCATCGCGATGATGCTGCGGTTCATACGGAGGTTCGCGACGGCGAGCGGGTCACCGTCGATCGCGTCGATCGCATGACCGATCCACTCGGATGCCTCGTCGAGCCGGCCGCGATGCATGAGGATCGTGCCGAGCTGCCCCGCCAGGACACCCCGGGTGTGGCGGGCGAGCCCGCCGGCGGCGAGCATCTCCCGGCAGATCGCCTCGCCCGCGTCGGGGTCACCCAGCTGGTCGAGGACATAGGCGCGGGTGCCCGCGATCCGGGCGCGCAGATCCGCATCGTCCGCCGCGGCATCCGCGAGCTCGAGCTTCACCGATGCGTCGCGATAGCTGCGCGCGTTCGTCAGCTCGAGCGCGTCCTTGTAGAGGGTCTCGGCGGGGCAGGGCACACGTCCAGCATGCCGGGTCCGGGTGTGCCTGCGCCGTGAACGGCCGGCCACGGCCGGGGCTCGCGGCACGAGGCCGCCGGGGATTCAGCCGAGATCGGTGAGAACCTTCTCGAGAGCCGCGCGCGATGCCGCGATCGCAGCCTCCGCGGGCTCACCCGCCTCCGGCGGCGCGCCGAGCGCCTCGGCGACCAGGCCCGCCACGCACGGTGCCGCGAACGACGTGCCGCTCCAGACGGCGAAGCCGCCGCGGAAGTCGCCGGGGGCGATCGTCTCGCGGCGACGGTCGTACCGGTCGTCACGCGCGGTCGCCTGCAGGCCGCCCTGGAAGCCGGGCAGCACGCTGACGACGGACGCGCCGACGGCGAACGTGCGCACCCAGGGGCCGATGTTCGAGAACAGCGCGGTCGTCACGAGGTCGGGGTTGAGCGCGCCGACCGAGACGTGCCCCGCGAGCTCGTCGGGGGCCAGTCCGTTGTCGGAGCCCGGCCACGGCCAGAGGGAGGCCGGAAATGTGGGCCGGTCCGTCGCGTCGTTGCCCGCCGAGACGACGACGGTGGTCCCGAGGACGCGCAGGGCGGCGAGCAGGTCGAAGAGATCGCGGCTGTACAGGCCGTCCTCCGGCGTCTCGTGGTAATAGCCGAGAGAGAGGTTGATCACGTCGATCGGCCGCCCCTGCGGATCGCCGTCGCGATAGCCCTGCACGAGCACCCCGAGGTCTTCGAGCACCTGCAACAGGTTCGACTCCTCGACGACGCCCCTGCCGTCGGCGACACGGACAGCCAGCAACGCGGCATCCGGAGCCTTCTGCCGGACGATGCCCGCGATGAACGTGCCGTGGCCCGCGACGTCGTCCAGCTCGCCGTCGAGCGGCCCGTACAGGTCGGGGTAGATCTCGGGGTTCGCGTCGTCGTTCAGACCGACCGGCCTGCCGTCGAGCGTCACGTCGCGGTCGACGAGGTCATCGGGCAGCCACGCGTGCGCACCGATGCCGGTGTCGAGCACCGCGACCACGGGCCGCCGCCGCCCGGGCGGAACCTCGCCCGCGACCGGCACCGGTCCGTTCCACGCGACCGGCTGCAGCCCACCCGAGCCGCAGTCGCCGTATTCGCTCACAGGATTCGACTTCGTGAACGGGTTCGACTTCGTGAAGGGGTTCGACTTGGTGAACGGGTTCGACTTCGTGAACGGGTTCACCCCGATCGGGTCGACCGCGAGCACATGGTCGAGGCCGATGCGGTCGAGACCTGAGGCGCGCAACGTCCCGGGGACGTCGACCTCCCCATCCTCACGGCGAATGATCTGCCCGCCCGACAGGATGCCGCGGCGCACCTGCTGCAGCACGCGCCACGCATCGGGGAGGGCGGGAGAGACACCCTCCTTCTCGTGCGGCGTCGTGAGCCGGACGCGGATCACGACGGGTGCGCCCGGCACGCGCGGCTCGAGCCGCTCGTCGCCGCGGAGCTCGCTGCCGTCCAGGCGCTCGCGCACAACGCCCCATCCGAAGACCGCTGCCGCCTCACGCACCCGGTCGACATTGACGTCGAGCCGGCTCGCGCCCACGCCGTCGGAGACCAGCAGACGATCGGGAATGTACGCCGTGGGGAAAGCCTCGATGCCGTCGAGCGGCTCCGTTCCGGGGTCGAGAACAGAACCGCGCACGATCGAGCCGCGGGCACGGTCACGCCACGACCAGTCCTTCGGCTGCGGTGCGGTGCCGTCATGGTCTCCGGGGGTCATGCGCTCTCCTCAGGTCGTGGCGGGCACGGTATCGCACAGCGCCCGCGCGTCAGATCTCGAAACGGGGGGTCAGCAGTTCGGCGGCATCGCCGGGCACAGGCGCGAGCACGACGCGCAGCCGGACGATCCCGGGCGACACGTCTTCGAACGAGAAGCGCCCGCCATCCGCTTCGGCGCGCAACTGCGCGTCGTCTCGGATGAGATACACCTCGGCGGCATCGCCGTCGATCCAGCCGTCGATGCGCCGCGCGTCGCGCTCGCACGGAGTCACGTGGATCAGCACGCTCGTGCGTCCGTCGCTGAACTGCATCGTGAACATATCGGCGTCGCCGCGCACGGCGGCATCCGCAGCGCTGTCGACCAGGGTCAGCAGTGCGTACTCGCGGCCGAGGTCGGCCGCGGCGACGGCGGCGACCATGGCATCGCACAGCTGCGGCGGCACCGGGTCGGCGTGCGTCCAGGTGCGCCGCAGCGCCGCCACCAGCACAGCGTCATCGGCCGAGGTCTCAGAGGTCACGGGCATCCCCTCTCCATCCGTCCGCCCCGAGAGCGGTACGCAGCTTCCCCAGGCAGCGCTGCCGGGTCGGGCCGATCGAACCGATCGGCATGCTCAACTCCCCCGCGATGCGGGCATAGTCGGGGCGTTCCTCGAACGCGACGACGCGCAGCAGCCGGCGGCATCGCTCGTCGAGACCCGCGACGGCCCGCCAGAGCCGCCGATCACGCTCGCCCAGGTGCGCGCGATCCTCGGCGGAGTCGACGCTGGCCAGCATCGGCTCGAGATCGACGTCCTCCGTCGGCCGCACGCGCTGGCTCCCGCGCCCCGCCCGCCAGGCCTCTCGACGCGCGCAGGTCGTCAGCCAGCCCGCGACGGCGCGGGCGTCCTGGATCGCGTCGTGGCGGCGCATCAGGGTCAGCCAGGTCGCCTGCACGACGTCCTCGGCGAGCATCCGCTCGAGCCCGTACGCGCGGACGACGTGCCACAGAACGGGCGTCATCGTCCGCACGAGCACGTCCATCGCCGCAGCCTCGCCCTCGCGCCAGCGTGCGAAGGCGTCGGCGGAGACGTCCCAGACGCTCGCGGGCACGACGGCATCCCCCGCCTCATCCGGCTCATCGCGGAAGGCCGAGGAGGGGGTGTCAGTCATAGCGCCCATTCTGGCCACATCTTCAGGAGCAGGCGAGCGCCCGGGTGATACACGCGCCTTCACCCGCCCACGCCGGTCCTAGACTCGGGCCATGGCTTCGCTCGTCTACCTGTGCGCGCGGCCGCAGTCCGGCGCCGCCGCGGCCGAGTACGAGTCGTTCCGCACGGCGATGCGGCTCGGCGAGGAGGAGCTGGCCCGCTGGAATCTCGTGAACGACGAGCTGCCGCAGGACTTCGCGGTTCGCTGGCGCGGCGCAGTCGTCGGGGGCAGCCCCTTCAACGTGAGCGATCCCGAGTCGGCCAAGACCGACACCCAACGACGCGTCGAGTCGGATCTGGCCCGGCTCGCCCGCGCGGCGGCGGCGGGCGAGACCGCGGCCCTCTTCACGTGTTACGGGATCGGCGTCGCGTCGCGCGCACTCGGCGGCGAGGTCAGCCGGGCCTATCCCGAGGACACCGGGCCGACGACGATCGAGCTGACCGACGCGGGTCGCGCCGACCCGATCTTCGGGGCGCTCGCGCAGCGCTTCACAGCCCTCACCGCCCATAAGGAGGGCACGAGCCGGCTCCCCGACGGCGCAGTGCTGCTGGCATCCGGCGGGGGATGCCCGGGCGAGGGACGCCCCGAGCAGGGAAGCCCCGAGCAGGGAAGCCCCGAGCAGGGATGCCCCGTGCAGGCCTATCGCGTCGGCGATCGTCTCTACGCGGCACAGTTCCACCCCGAGCCGACGGCGCGCGCGTTCACCCAGCGCATGGCCGTCTACCGCGACGACGGCTACTTCGCCGCGAGCGACTACGACACCATCGCGGCGCGGGTGTTCGCGGCATCCCTCAGCGAGCCGCCGCGAATCCTGCGCGCGTTCGCACGGGCGTTCTGACACCTCGCCGCGACACCTCACTGCGCGGCCGCCGTGGTCTCGATACGCCCGGCTCCGCCGGGCTACTCGACCACCGAACAGTTGACCGGTCACTGTACCCCCACCGCCCGCGCGACGCCGATCGCGGCGAGCTGAGCGCGCCGCTTGTTGCCCGCGGCGAGCTGAGCGCGCCGCTTGTTGCCGAGTGCGCCGGTTATCGCGCGTATCCATCGGGCGCACTCAGGCACAACCGGCGCACTCGGCGCCGCCGCGGACTCTTACGCGGGCGCCAGCAACCGCCAGCCGAGGCGCTCGGCGGCATCCCTGTCGAAAGTGACGGTCTCGTCCGCGCCGAACAGGCCGATCGCCCCCTCGATGAGCGCGTCGGCGAAGTCTGCGCCCTCCTCCGCGAGCGCCAGCGCGCGCACGATGCCCTCGCCGTCGTCGAACTCCAGCGTCTCGGTGTAGATCAGCGACCGCAGGAGCGCGAGGCACTGCGCATGCGGCAGCTTTACCGACCGCGACAGCACCCAGTACACCTCGACGAGCGTGCCCTGGGTGATGAAGCCACGATGGGCGGGGGTGAGGCTACGGAAGAACTTTCGCGCGATGGGGGATTGCTCCGGGTCATCGCCCAGGACTGCCCGCAGAACGACGTTGGTGTCGATGCCGGTGAGACTCTCATCCGACCAGATCACCGCATGCCCCGCTTCCCGCTCGCCGCGCCGCCCTCGGCGATCGCTTCATTGATGTCTTCGATCGTCATCGGGGGACGTGCTGGGTCATACAGCACGCCGAGGAAATCCTCGACCGTTCCCGTGCGCGGCACGAGCCGGTACTGGCCGTTGCGCAGCTTCACGAACATCACTCTCGAGCCCGTCTCGAGCTTCAGGTCGTCGCGCACGTCCTTCGGGATCGTGATCTGCCCCTTGCTGGTGACCGTTGCCATCGTCATCGTCACACTCCTCTGTTCTCGAGCAGAATCTTACTTCCGCTTCAGAAGTAAGGACATCGAGTGCCGGGGTGGTTTCGATACGCCGCGCCACGCGCGGCTACTCAACCACCGGAAGGCGCCACGCGCGGCTACTCAACCACCGGAAGGCGCCTCGCCGGGGGGCCGGGCGAGGCCCGCTCCTCGCGTCGAGACCCACGTTGCGGAACCGGGTCTCGACGCGCACAGCGGGTTTCGCGGCGTCAGCGGGCAGAGGCCGGGCCGAGCACGACGGCCGAGTCCGGCGGCATCCGCAGCGTCGGGGCGGCGGACGGGCCCGCGGGCGAACCGGCGATCGGGCCGGCGAGCGCGCAGGCACCTGCGGAGGGGGTCGCAAGCCAGACATCGCGGCCGGCAAGGTCGATGGTCCACGGCTCGGATGCCAGATTGACGTGCACACTCACCGCGCCGCGGCGCAGCACCCACCGCCCGGGGCCCGCGCTCTCGCCGCCGTGCCCGGCGCGGTCGGCATCGGTCAGCTCGGGGTGCGCCTGCCGCAGCCGCGCGAGCGCGCGGTAGAGCTCCAGCAGCCGCGCATGGTCGCCGGCCTCGGCCTCGGCCCAGTTCAGCTTCGACCGCTCGAAGGTCGCCGGGTCGTTGGGGTCGGGCACGAGGGACTCGTCCCAGCCCATGCGCGCGAACTCGGCCTTGCGCCCCCGGCGGGTCGCCTCGGCGAGCTCGGGCTCGGGGTGCGACGTGAAGAACTGCCACGGCGTCGAGGCGCCCCACTCCTCGCCCATGAACAGCATCGGGGTGCCCGGCGCGGTCATCGTCAGCACGGCGGCGACGGCGAGCCGCTCGAACGACAGACTCTGGCTGAGCCGATCGCCGGCGGCGCGGTTGCCGATCTGGTCGTGGTCCTGCGCGAAGGTGACGAACCGCCACGACGACACCTCGGGCGGCACCGGCCGGCCCCACTCGACGCCTCGGAACGACGAGAACGTGCCGTCGTGGTAGAAGCCCCCGGCCCAGGTCTTCGGCAGCGCTTGCGGGTCGGCGAAGTCGGCGTAATAACCGTGCACCTCGCCGGTGAGGGCGACGTGCACCGCGTGGTGCCAGTCGTCGACCCACTGCGCCGCGAGCCCGTACCCGCCGGATTCCCGCGGCAGGATCATGACGGGATCGTTCAGGTCGCTCTCCGCGATGAGCGTGAGAGGCCTGCCGACCTCGGCCGCGAGCGCGTCGACACGCTCGGAGATCTCCTGCAGGATGTGCACGGAGCCGGCCTCCGACTCGTGGAGGGCGTGCACGGCATCCAACCGCAGCCCGTCGACGTGGAAGTCGCGCAGCCACATCAGCGCGTTGCCCGTGATGTGGTCACGCACCGCGGGCTCGTCGAGGTTGACGCTCTCGCCCCACGTGTTGCGCAGGCCGTCACGCAGGTACGGGCCGTATGCGGGGATGTCGTGACCGGAAGGCCCGAGGTGGTTGTAGACGACATCCTGGATCACCGCCAGGCCGGCCGCGTGTGCGGCATCCACGAACCGCCGATACGCCGCAGGCCCGCCGTACTCTTCCTGCACGGCGTACCAGAGCACGCCGTCGTAGCCCCAGTTGCGGGTGCCGTTGAAGGCGTTCACGGGCAACAGCTCGACGTGCGTGACGCCGAGAGCGACGAGATGGCCGAGCCGGCCGATCGCGGAATCGAGCGTGCCCTCGGGCGTGAAGGTGCCGACGTGCAGCTCGTAGATCAGCCCGCCGGCGAGGGCCCGGCCGGTCCACGCCTGGTCGCTCCAGGCGAAGGATGCCGCGTCGTCCCACGCCGACGGTCCGTGCAGCCCGTGAGGCTGGCGCCGCGAACGGGGGTCGGGCCTGACCGGGGCCGGCGCGCCGGGTGCGTCGTCGCCGAGGACGAAGCCGTACTCCTCACCCGGCGCGAGCGTCACGGGAGCGGCCCACCAGCCGGCATCCCCCGCCGCCAGCTCGACGTCGTCGCAGCCCGGTCGTCGCAGCCGCACGCGCCTCGCGCGCGGAGCCCACACCTCGATCGTCATGCCTCCATCCTCCCCCGAGCCACTGACGCCACCTGCCCAGGAGAGGCATTCTGCCGAGGAGAGGAGGTTTCGCGGCGCATCGTCCTGTCCTCGGCAGATCTCCTGCCCTCGGGCGGCGTCAGAGGCGAACGAGCTCGCCCGAGGCGGTGCGCAGCGTCAGCCGGTAGCCGGCGTCCTCGCCCAGTGCGCCCGGTCCGCCCGCGACGACCTCGGCGGCACCGTCGCCCAGGCCGTACGCCTCGAGGACGGCGCGCAGCGGCGCGGGGTCTGCCTCCACCCGCTCGAACGAGACGAGCTCGATCGCGGGGATGTCGCCGAGCCCGGGGTGCGCCGTCGTGCCCCAGTCGATGAGGAACGGCACGTCGCGGCGGTTCTCGCCGCGGGTCAGACGCCACTGCAGCAGCGTGCCGTCGGGCGTGCGGCGCGACAGGTCGCTCACATCGCCCGGGTCGAACCCGCGCTCCCGCGCCGCCGCGACGGTCGCCGCGATGTCGGCGGGGTGCACCGCGTACGCCTGCACGCGCGGCGCGTCGAGCGTCGCGATGCCGAACGTCTCGGGCAGCTCGGGCTGGGAGCGGTGCGGGTCGGGGCCGATCAGCTCGATGTACTGCGGACCGCGCGCCCCGCCGATCGTCAGGGCGACGAGGGCGTTGGCGGTGCCCGTCGGATGCGCCCCGCCGAATGCCGCGACCACTCCGGTGCGCTCGGTGAACCAGTCCACCAGCGCGGGCAGGTCGGGGCCCGCGATGACGACGTGATCCAGAAGCGAGGGGATGCTCATGCGTCCCCCCGCCGGGCAGGAACCTCGGGCTCGCCGAGGGACAGCATGAGGCGGTTCGCCCAGTTGAAGAACGCCGCGCCGCCGATGACGTCGACGATCTCGGCATCCCCGAGGCCCGCCGCGCGCAGGCGTTCGACGTCGGCGGTGCCGAAGGACAGCGGCGTCTCAGCGAGGGCGACGGATGCCGCGACGACGGCGTTCCACGTCTCGTCACCGAGGTCTGCGCTCACGCCCTCGTCGAGCAGGCGCTGCACGTCCGCCTCGCGGCCCGACTCGCGCGTCGCGGAAGCGGCGTGCACCGAGGCGCAGAAGACGCAGCCGTTGCGCCTGGAGGTCGCGGCGGCGGCGAGCTCACGCTCGGCGCGCCCGATGCCGCCGTCGACATTGAAGAAGATGTCGAGGTCGGTCAGCGTCCGCGCCCGGAGGGCGTCGGGGTCGCGGGCGAGCAGCCGGAAGTACGGCATCTTCGCGCGGACGGGCTCGATCAGCGCGTCCCGCTGCGCCGGGGTGAGGTCCTCCTCGGCGACCGGCAGCAGCCACGGCACCCAGCCGAGGCTCTGCTGCGTGAACGCGCCGGGGCGGGCGAGATCGGGCTGCTCTGTCACGAGTGCGGCCGCGTCGGGCACCAGTGCGGTCATGTCAGGCTCCTTCCGTGGTGAGGCCAGGGGCGGCGGGCGCCGCGGCGAGGACCCGCAACCCCCATGCGAGCCGCAGCTGGAAGGCGAGGAACGCGACCAGCTGCGACAGCGACACGATGTCGTCGGCGCTCCACCCGGCATCCACCAGCTCCTGCAGCGCCTGGGCGCGGGCCTCACGGGGGCGGAAGACGAGCAGGTGCGCGTGCGTGAGCGCGGCGCTCAGCCGCACGCCGAGCGTCGTGGCGGACTCTGCGCCCGGGGTCCACCGCGGACCCTCGGAAGACTCGCCCTGAAGCCCGGGCTCACGGTACCGGCCATAGGGAGCGGCGGGACCGGCGGTGCCCGCGGTCGCGGCATCCGCTGCCGCGGCGGCGACCCTCGCGGCCAGCTGCGGCGCCTCGTCGCCCAGCAGATCGCCGTAGAAGTCGGCCGCCTCGGCGAACCCGTGCAGCCGGGCGACGAAGAAGGCGACGGCGTAGCGCTCGGCGAGCGGGAAATCTCCCGGCTCGGCCGGCTCGAGGAGCGCCTCGAAGCTGAGCTGCGCGTTCTCCCGCGCCTGAGCGCGGCCGTCGCGCACGGCGGTGAGCGGGTCGCCGGGAGCGATGCCGGCGAGCAGGTCGATGATGTCGGCGGTGGACTGCGTGCTCATGGGGTCCCTTCCGAGACGGCGGTGACGAGTGGGCGGTCCGCCCCTCCCGTGGTGTGGTGGGCGGTGTGGAGCTCCCGGGCGGCGGCGGCTCCGGTCGCGAAGCCCAGGCGCGGCGCGACCTCGTCGGCGAGCAGCTGCAGCGAGCGCAGGGTCAGCTCGTGCGTCGCCGCGATCGAGTGCACCTGGAACGACACGTCCGTCGCGGCGCCCAGGGTCTCGTCCTGCGCCAGCGAGGCGACGACCTCGTCGACGGTGCCGACGTGGGTGTCGGTGATGCGGGCGAGCTCGTCGATCCCGAGCCCTTCGGTGTCGATCCCGAACATCGTCTGCGCGAGTGCGCGCAAGCCGTCGTCGGCCAGCTCGAGGGCGCGCGTGCGGTTCTCGGGGTCGACGACCAGCGCCGTCCGCGAGGCGAGCACGCGCACGGGGGCGCCCTCGGGGAGCGCCGCACGATACGCGGCGATGATCGGCAGCTGCAGCTCGTGCAGCGGTGCGCCGGGAGAGGCCGGCGGACGGGGCTGGGTGCGCGAGAGCAGCAGTCCGTCGCCGCGCTCGCCCGCCCGCCGCCCGCCGTCGACCGAGAAGGTCGCCTGCCAGATGCGCGCACCCAGGTCGCCGGCGGAGGGGTAGATGCGCGAGCCGGTGCCGCGGATGCCGCGACCGCCGAGCGCGTCGAGGAGCACCTCGAAGTGCTCCGCGAAGATCTCCCGGCGGCGGTCGGACTCACGCCCGAACGCCGCGAACGACGACGGGGTGCCACCGGTCGCCAGGCCCAGCTGCACGCGGCCCCCGCTGAGCTGGTCGAGCACGACGGCATCCTCGGCCACGCGCAGCGGGTCGTCGATCGGGAGCGTGACGACCCCCGTCGCGAGTGCGATGCGCGAGGTGCGCTCCGCGGCGGCGGCCAGCAGCACGAAGGGCGACGGGAGCCCGCCCTCGTGCTCGCCGAAGTGGTGCTGCGCGACCCAGGCCGAGGCGAAACCGCTCCGCTCCGACTGCTCGATCTGCTCCAGCGCGAAGCGGTAGCGGTCAGCGGCGGAGGCCTCCTCGAGCAGCCGGGTGAAGAACCCGAGACGTGGTCCGGTCATGCGGATGCCTTCCTTTCTGGTGCCCCTGCGGGCACGCTCGCCTCGGGGCCCCGCAGCGAGGCTCCGGGGATCGCGGCGAGCAGCTGACGCGTGTACGCGTGCTGAGGTTTTTCGAAGACGGCGGCCGCGGTGCCGCTCTCGACCTGCCGGCCGTGCTGCAGCACCGAGACGGTGTCGGCGATCTGGCGCACGACGGCCAGGTCGTGCGAGATGAAGACGTAGGTGAGCCCCAGCTCGGTCTGCAGCCGCGCGAGCAGCCGGAGGATCTGCGCCTGCACCGTGACATCGAGCGCGGAGACCGCCTCGTCGAGGACGACGAGCTCCGGTTCGACGATGAGCGCCCGGGCGATGGCGACGCGCTGGCGCTGGCCGCCGGACAGCTCGCGCGGATGCCGGGCGGCGATCTCCGGCGCGAGCGCGACGAGCTCGAGGTGATGCGCAACCCGGTCGGCCCGCTCGGCGCGGCTGCCGACGCCGAAGTTGCGCAGCGGCTCGGCGAGGATGGCGGCGACGCTCTGCCGCGGGTCCAGCGACGCGTACGGGTTCTGGTACACCAGCTGGGTCGTGCGGTGGAACGCGCGCCGCTTGCGCAGCGCTGTCACGTCGGCGTCGCCGACGCGGATGCGGCCGGAGGTCGGGCGGTTGAAGCCCGCGATGGCGCGACCCGTGGTCGTCTTTCCCGATCCCGACTCGCCCACGAGGGCGTGCGTCGTGCCCCGGGCGACGGTGAAGGACACGTCGTCCACCGCGACGAGCGGCTCGCGGCCGGCGCGGCGGAACTCCTGGCGCAGGGCCACGACCTCCACGAGCGGGGGCGAGGCGGCGTCCACCGCCGGCGCGGTGCGCTCCACGACGCTCGCGAGCGACGGCGCGTCGGACAGCAGCGTGCGCGTGTAGTCGGCGGCGGGAGCGGCGAGCACCGTGGCGGTGGCCCCGGCCTCCTGCACCTGCCCTGAGCGCATGACGACGATGTCGTCGGAGCGGTCGGCCGCGACGGCCAGATCGTGGGTGATGAAGAGGATGCCGGTGCCGGACTGCTCGCGCAGCGTGTCGAGCAGATCGAGCACAGTGCGCTGCACCGTCACGTCGAGGGCGCTCGTGGGCTCGTCGGCGATGATCAGCTCGGGCTCGAGTGCGAGGGCGGCGGCGATGAGCACGCGCTGGCGCATGCCGCCGGACAGCTCGTGCGGGTACTGCCGCGCGCGCGCCTCGGGGTCGTCGATGCCGACCCGGTCGAGCAGGTCGACGACACGCGCGTGGATCTTGCGACGGTCGTGCCAGCCGTGGATGCGCAGCGCCTCCGCGACGCTCGAGCCGATCGTCGTGACGGGGTTCAGCGAGTTGCCCGGGTCCTGCGGGATGAGGCCGATGCAGCGGCCGCGCAGATTCCGCCAGCCCCTCTCGGACAGGCCGACCAGCTCGGTGGCGCCGTCGCGGCGCTCGTTGAGCACGATGCTGCCGGCCGCGACGTGACCGTTCGAGGCGAGCAGCCCGATGACCGACTGGGCGATGGTCGACTTTCCCGAGCCGGACTCCCCGACCAGGGCCGTGACCTTGCCCGCCCGGACGTCGAACGAGACGCCGCGGACGGCGTCGACCGGCCCTCGACGCGTGCGGTACTGCACCGCGAGGTCGCGGATGGACAGCAGCGGCTGTGCGGTCATGAGGCATCCTCTCGCCCGATCGCCTGGCTGAGCCGGTTGGTGGCGAGCACGACGAGCACGACGACGACGCCGGGCAGCACCGTCAGCCACCAGGCGGTCGCCACGTAGTTGCGGCCCTCCGAGATGAGCAGGCCCCACTCCGGAGTCGGCGGCGGGGCGCCGTACCCGAGAAAGCCCAGGGTCGAGATCTGCAGGATGGCGGAGCCGAGCTGGAGCGCCGCGAGGGCGATGACCGGGGTCAGCGAGTTGGGGAGCACGTGGCGCCACAGCACGCCGAAGAAGGTGCCGCCCGACCCGTACGCCGCCTCGACGAACTCGCTCACGCGCACGCTGACCACGCGCGACCGCGCGAGCCGCGCGAAGACGGCGATCGAGGTGACCCCGACGGCGATCGCCGCGTTGGTCGTGCCGAAACCGAGCAGGATCACGACGCTGAGCGAGAGCAGCAGCACCGGAATGGCCAGCAGCACGTCGACGAGCCGCATGAGGACTTCGTCCACGACTCCGCCCACCGCGCCCGCCGAGACGCCGATCGCGGTGCCGACGACGAGCCCGACGAGGACGGCGATGAGCGCTCCGACGATCGACTGCGAGGCGCCGTAGACGACGCGCGCGTAGAGGTCGCGGCCGGTGGCATCCGTTCCGAACCAGTGCTCCGCGCTCGGCGCCTGCAACGACGGGGCGACCGTCTCGGTGGGGCTCTGCCCCGTGAACACCCCCGGGAACAGCGCCCACAGCAGGGCGACGACGAGGACGATCGCCGGCACGACGACGCCGGGCGCCGCGAGCGCGCGCCAGCGGCCGGATCCCCCTGGGCGGCCGGATCCCCCGGAGCGGGCGGGGCGGCGTGACGGGGCGGCCAAGGCGGTCATGCGGAGACTCCGACGGGATTCGAAGGGGCTGACGCGGCAGCGCGGGGCGTGCGCAGCCGTGCGTCGAGGACGGGGTAGAGGAGGTCGACGACCAGGTTGATCCCGACGAAGGCGACGGTCGAGATGACCACGACGGCCAGCAGCACGGGGGTGTCGCGCCCCGCGACAGCCTGCGCGGTGAGCTGCCCGATGCCGGCGCGCGCGAAGACCGTCTCGGTCACGACGGCGCCGCCGACGAGCTCGCCGAACAGCAGCCCCGCCATCGTCAGCGTCGGCAGCACGGCGTTGCGGGCGACGTTGCGCCACAGCAGCCAGGAGGTGCTCGCTCCCCGTGCGCGCACGACGGCGACGAAGGGCTGCTCGCGCACCTCGTCGATGCTGCGCATGAGCACCTGCGACAGCGGCGCGGCGATCGGGATCGACAGCGTGATGACGGGCAGGATCAGCGCCTGCACGGGGTCGGCGCCGATGACCGGGACGAGCCCCAGCCGGAAGGAGAAGATCTGGATGAGGATGATCCCGATCCAGAACACCGGCAGCGAGACGAACAACGGCGGGGTGGCGCGGAAGACGCGTCGCAGCCACGTGCCGCGGCCGTAGGTCGCCGTGAAGGCGATCGTGACGCCGAGGAAGACGGCCACAAGCAGGCCGAGCACGGCCAGCACGAGCGTCTGCGGCAGGGCGGTCGCGATGAGGTCGGAGACGGCGGCGCCGCTGGCCACGGAGTACCCGAAGTCGCCGCGCACGAACCCCGCGATCGAGCGGAGGTACTGCACGATCAGCGGCTGGTCGGCGCCCAGCGACGCGCGGATCGCCTGGATCTGCTCCTCGGTGAGCCCGAGGTCGGGGCTCGCGTAGCGCGCGATGATCGCGTCGCCGGGGAGGGCCGCGAGCAGGAGGTAGGCACCGGTGTACGCCAGGGCCAGCACCAGGACGGCCTGACCGACCCGGCGCAGAACGTACGACATGTGATGATTCCCTTCCGGCCCCGGGGCCGCTGAGAGCCGTCGGGCGGGCGGGACAGATCGCCCCGCCCGCCCGACGGCGCCGGCTCAGTCCGCGAGCCAGGTCGAGTAGAACGACGGACGTCCGACCGATTCGGTCGAGAAGCCCTGCACCTCGTCCGTGAGGCCGAACACCTGCGGCTCCTCGAACAGCGGCAGGATGTACGCGTTCTCGGCGAGGTACTCCTGTGCCGCGGCGGATGCCGCCGCACGCTCCTCCGAGGTCGGCTCGGACGCGATGTCCGACAGGAGCGCATCGAGCTCCTCGTCTCCCAGGGAGCCGTCGGCCGTGCTGTAGTTCAGCAGCGTGTTGCGGTTCAGTGAGAAGTACTGCGACTTCAGGACGTCGTAGTCGGCGCGGCCGACCATGGAGTGGTACACCTGGATGACGCTCTGGTCGAGGGATGCCGCGGTCTGCGCGGTCATGTCGCCCGAGTAGAGCTGCACGTCGATTCCGATCTCGCCCAGCTGCTCCTGGATGAGGGTGACGACCTCCTTGGAGCGCGGCTGCGGCAGCGCCTCGTTGAAGGTGAGCGTGAGCTTCTCGCCATCCTTCTCGCGGATGCCGTCGGAGCCGAGCGTCCAGCCGGCCTCGTCGAGCAGTTCAGCGGCCTTCTCGGGGTCGTATTCGTAGTACGACGACGTGTCGATGTAGCCGAGGGCCGTCGTGGCCAGGGCGCCGGTGGCGAGCGGATAGTTGTCGGTGAACAGGGTGTCGACGATCTCCTGCCGGTCGATGCCCGCGATGATCGCCTGACGGACCCGGATGTCGGAAAGGCGCTCTTCGCGGAAACGGAAGCTCAGGCCGTTGTTGACGCCGTTGGTGGCGGCTGCGACCAGGGACAGGCCCGAGGCGGAGAACTGCTCCTCGTCGGGGGCCTCGATCTGGCGCGCGATGTCGGCCTGCCCCGCGACCACGGTGCCGACGCGGACGCTGTCCTCGGCGGCGACCACGAAGTCGATGCCGTCGAGGTAGGCCGCCCCCTGGTGCTCGAGCGAGGCCGGCGCCCAGTCGTAGTCCTCACGGGCGGTCAGCGTCGTCTTCGTGCCGATCTCCTCGCCCGAGACGACGAAGGGTCCGCTGCCGATGATCTCGGTCGCGCTGCCCGGGCCGAACTCCTCGCTCGTGCGGTCGAGGGTGGCATCGGAGAGCAGTCCCGAGTTGATCGTCGAGACCGCCTGCGCGAACCCGGGCGAAGGCGCGGTGAAGTAGAAGACGACCGTGTCGTCGTCCACGACCTCGCCGTGGTCGTAGTTGTTGATGGCCTCCGAGACGGGCAGGGTCCGATCGGTGTCGCCGGTGCCGTAGAGGTCGAGGTTCTTGACGACGTTCTCGGCCGTCAGGGCCGAGCCGTCCGAGTAGGTGACGTCGGTGCGCAGCTCGAAGGTGTACTCCGTCGCGTCGTCGTTGACCGTGTAGGAGGTCGCGATCCACGGCTCGAGCTCGAGCGTCTCGGGGTTCTGGTACAGAAGGCGGTCGGTGATGTTGTTGACGATGCCGCCGTTGGGGTAGAACCCCGCGCTGGGCGGGTACAGCGTGGTCCACGTCTGGGGTTCGAGGTAGGTGAGGGTGCCGCCGGTCTGCGGCTCTCCGGCGTCGCCGCTGGCGGAGGTCGACGTGTCGCCTGCTGAGCAGCCGACGATCAGGGCGGTGATCGCGGCGACGGTGGCCGTCGCGAGGGCCGTGCGTGAGAAGCGGGTCATGTGCATGTCTCCAGGGGTGCGCCGCGCGGGCCGCGGCAAGAGGGGAGCCTCCAGCCCATCACGCGCGACGCGCTCGCGGCGAGTCGGCGGTCACAGACGGTAAGAAAGGCATCCAGAGCCAAGGCGCACGATCTCGTAACATCGCCGTAACATGTCTGTCTAGAGCTATCCACTGCGAGCCCCCTAGACTCCCCCCATGCAACTGGGAATGGTGGGTCTGGGACGAATGGGCGCCAACATCGTGCGCCGCCTCATGCGCGACGGTCACGAATGCGTCGTCTACGACGTGAGCGCGGATGCCGTCGCCGGGCTGGTCGAGGAAGGAGCTGTCGGCGCCGACAGCATCGCCGACCTCGCCGCCAAGCTGGAGGCGCCGCGGGCGGTGTGGCTGATGATCCCCGCGGGGCTGACCGGCAAGGTCGTCGACGAGGTCGCCGCCGTGCTGGAGGCGGGCGACGCGATCATCGACGGCGGCAACTCGAACTATCACGACGACGTGCGCCGCGCGGAGCTGCTCGCCCCGAGCGGCATCGACTACCTCGACGTCGGCACGAGCGGCGGCGTCTTCGGGCTGGAGCGCGGCTACTGCCTGATGATCGGCGGCCCGGATGCCGCGGTCACCCGCCTCGGACCGATCTTCCAAACGATCGCTCCCGGCAGCGGCGAGATCGAGCGCACCCCCGGGCGCGAGGGCGACTACGCGCCGGAGGAGCTCGGCTACCTGCACTGTGGCGCATCGGGCGCCGGCCACTTCGTGAAGATGGTGCACAACGGCATCGAGTACGGCATCATGGCGGCCTTCGCCGAGGGGCTCAACATCCTCCACAACGCCGACGCCGGCATCCGTGAGGCCGAGCACTCCGCCGAGGTCGCCCCGCTGGAGGAGCCCGAGTTCTACCGTTTCGACATCGACACGGCGAAGGTCACCGAGCTGTGGCGCCGCGGATCGGTCGTCTCCTCGTGGCTGCTCGACCTCACGGCGGCGGCCCTGAAGGAGAACCCGACACTCGACGGCCTCGCCGGGCGCGTGTCCGACTCGGGCGAGGGCCGCTGGACCGTGAAGGCCGCGATCGACATCGGCGTGCCGGTGCCGGTGCTGGCGGCATCCCTCTTCGAGCGGTTCGCGTCACGCGACGAAGACCGGTATGCCAACCAGATCCTCTCGGCGATGCGGCTGCAGTTCGGCGGTCACCACGAGCTGGCCGCGGGCGACGTGCTGGAGGCCGGCGGCCGCAAGGCCGACACCGCGCGCTAGCGGAGGATCACCGCGCCGTCGGCGGCGATGCGCCATCCGGGGTTGTGCGCGATCTCCCAGATGACGCCGTTCGGGTCGGCCGCGTGGCCGTGGAAGACCCCGCCGAACGCGCCCTCCTGCGCCGGCTTGAGGATCGTCCCGCCAGCCTTCTCGAACGCGGCGAGCGTTGCCACCACGCTCTCGCGATCGGGGACGTTGTGCGCCAAGGTGATTCCGCTGACACCCGTGGTGGAATGTTCGCGCAGAAGATCGGCGTCGAACTTCTCGGCGTCGAACAGTCCCAGCAGCAGACCCGGGGCGATCTGGAAGAAGATGATCTCCCCCGGCACGTCCATCAGGGGCGTCCACCCCAGGCCATCGCGGTAGAAGCTCCGTGCGGCGTCGAGGTCGGTCGTCGCGAGCGTGAGGAAGTGAAGGTGCTGCTCCATTCGGTCAGTGTTCCCTGACGCCGCAACAGTACGCAAGAACCCTGTTTGTTTTGTTCAGAGGTTCCGCCAACTGGTCGTTGAGCGAGGAGCGTAGCGACGAGACGAGACGCACGTATCAGCGGGCGGACGTCGTTTCGTCTCGCTTCGCTCGCGGGGCGGCCGAGCCCTCTTGGCGGAAACTGTTCGTTCTCCACCCGGCCGGCAAACCGGGACGGCTCAGGAGTCGCCGCGCCAGCGACGCTCGAACGGCAGACGCCAGCCGTGCGGAGCGACGAGCTGGTGGATGGCGTTCGGGCCCCACGTCCCCGGCGGGTACGGCTTGACCGCCGGAGGGTTCTCGAGCAGAAGCGCCGAACGCTCCCACAGCGACTCGATGCCCTCCGCCGTCGTGAAGAGCGTGTGGTCTCCGCGCATCGCGTCGAGGATGAGGCGCTCGTAGGCCTCCAGCACGTCCTGGGCGTGACTGGACTCACGAGCCGAGAACTGCATCGACAGCTTGTCGAGCTTCATCCCCGGGCCCGGACGCTTGCCGTAGAACGACAGCGACACCTTCGATTCGTCCGCGAGGTCGAAGGTGAGATGGTCCGGGCCCTGCGCGCCGATGCCCGAGCCCGACGGGAACATCGACTTCGGCGCCTCCTTGAAGGCGATCGAGATGATGCGCATGCCCTCCGACATCCGCTTGCCGGTGCGCAGGTAGAAGGGCACACCCGCCCAGCGCCAGTTGTCGATGCGCGCGCGCAGCGCGATGAACGTCTCGGTGTCGGAGTCGGGGTGGACCCCGGGCTCGTTGCGGTATCCGGTGTACTGCCCGCGCACGACGTCTTCGGGCAGGATCGGCTCGAGCGAGCGGAACACCTTGTTCTTCTCCTCCGAGATCGACGCCGGCTCCAGCGCCGTCGGCGGCTCCATCGCGACGAACGCCAGCACCTGGAACAGGTGCGTCACCACCATGTCCTTATACGCGCCGGTCGGCTCGTAGAACGCCGCACGCGCGTCGAGACCGAGCGCCTCGGGCACGTCGATCTGGATGTGGTCGATGAAGTTGCGGTTCCAGATGGGCTCGAACAGACCGTTCGCGAACCGGAACGCGAGGATGTTCTGCGCCGCCTCCTTACCGAGGAAGTGGTCGATGCGGAAGATCTGCGACTCGTCGAACGTCCGGTGGATGTCGGCGTTGAGCGAGACCGCGCTGTCGAGGTCTTCGCCGAAGGGCTTTTCCATGATGACCCGCGAGCGCTTCACGAGCCCCGACTCACGCAGCGTCTCGATGACGGCGGTCGCCGCCTGCGGGGGGACGCTGAGGTAGTGCAGCAGTCGCGCCTTCGCGCCGAGCTCCTGCTTGACCTCGTCGACCTTGTCGGCGAGCGCCTGGGGACCTGCCGACTGCGACACATAGGAGAGCATCGGAGCGAAGCGCGCCCACTGCTCGTCGGTGAGCTTTCTGGCGCCGACGGCATCCACCGAGTTCCGTGCGAACGTGCGGAACTCCTCGTCAGTGAGGTCGTCGAGCGAGGTGCCGATCACCCGGATGCCCGCCGTCAGGCCCGAGACGGCGAGGAATCCCAAGCCGCACAGGAGCTTTCGGCGTGCCAGATCGCCCGTCGCGCCGAAGAGCACGACGACGTGCGGTCCGGCCTCGGGGGAGTCACGGCGGGGGCGCGCGCCGCGACTCGGGTATGCGATCGTCTGAGCCGCGTGGGTGCCGTCGGTGGAATCATGCGCATCAGTCATGTCCCTATCGTGGTGCGCAGATGTTTCCAGAACAAACCGAGTCTGCGCCGACCGTGAAAAATCCTGTCGGAATCGCCGCCGTTTCGGGGGCTGACCGGGTCAGATAGCGGGCACCAGCAGCGCCGCCGGGAAGCGAGCGAGCAGCACCGCCAGCGGCGCGGGCCCGCCCTCGTGCTCGGCACCCGTGAAGACATCGCGCCAGCGACCCGAGCGGCAGGGTGACCAGGCCGGCAGCAGCACCGCGGTGTCGCCCCACCCCCCGCGCGCGGCGAGCCCGACCGGCAGCCGAGTGGCGACGGCGATCGCGCCACCGCGGTCGAAGGCGACGGTGTGGGCGGATGCCGATCCGACCGCCTCGAGCGGCGTGTACCGCGTGAACAGCCCGGGCCGGTCACGGCGCAGGCGCAGCGCACGCGAGGTGACCAGCAGCTTCGCGGCCCCCGACTCGTCGATAGGCGGCAGCCACCCTTCGTCGAGCCGCGCCAGGAGCGTCCGGCGCAGGTCGTAGTCGACGAGCCGGCGGTTGTCGGGGTCGACGAGGGAGAGGTCCCACAGCTCGGTGCCCTGGTACACGTCGGGCACACCGGGGCCGGCCAGCTGCAGCAGCGTGGCGCAGAGCGAGTTCGACCGGCCGGGAGCGACGATCTCGGCGACGAGGGCCTCTACGACCGGGCGCGCGACGCCGAAGGCCGCGCCGATCAGGGCGTCGAGGCGCGCCTCGAAGGCGGCATCCGGCTCCTCCCAGGTCGTGCCGACCGCGCCCTCGCGCGCCGCCTTCACGGCGTACTCGCGCAGTCGGTCGGGGAGAGCCGCGTCGTCGGACCACGCCCCGACGACGGCCTGCCACAGCAGGTTGTCGAGCGGGCCGTCGCCCGTCGAGGCGACCCGGCGCAGCTCGGCGAGCACCGCCGCCCAGCGCTCCGGCACCTCGGCGAGCACCGCGAGGCGCGCGCGCACGTCTTCCGACCGCTTCGTGTCGTGCGTCGTGAGAGCGGTGAGCGCGTGCGGCCAGGATGCCTGGCGCCGCGCGAACGCCTCGTGCAGCCCCGCGACCGGCAGCGCGAAGCGCGACGGGTCGCCCCCGACCTCGTTCAGCGACGTCAGTCGGCTGTACCGGTAGAACGCGCGGTCTTCGACGCCCTTGGCCATGACGGGGCCGGTGGTCTGCATGAACCGGGTCGGGAACTCGCTCTCCGGCGGCGCCGACAGCAGCGCCCGCCCGAGGGCGGCGATGGAGTCGGCGAGATCAGGGCGGCGGGCGGATGCCCGGGCCACGGCATCCTGCACATGCTCGACGCCGGCAGGCAGGTACGCGCGGTACACGCCGAAGGCCGCCAGCAGCTCGGCCAGCGCGTCGCGCTGCGACTCGGGGGGCGTCTCGGGCAGCGCATCGCGCTGGGGCTCGGGCAGCGCACGGAGGATGCGCGCGACCTCGGCGGCCTGCGAGGTGTCGGCGATCTCGCGCTTGGTCGCGGCGATCATCGCGGGCCAGTCGGCGCTCTCGCCGCGCAGCGTCGTGTCGATGCCGGCGAGCGCGCCCTCGCCGCGCGGGTCGACGAGAACACGATCGATCTCGCCGAGCGCGTCGTAGCCTGTGGTGCCGGCTGTCGCCCACCACCCCGGCAGCTCCTCCCCCGGCTCGAGGATCTTCTCGACGTAGACCGGCGCGCAGCGACGGGCTACGCCCTCTTCCGACCCCTGAGTAGCCGGCGCAGCCGGCGTATCGAAGGGCTCGACGTAGACCGGCGCGCAGCGACGGGCTACGCCCTCTTCCGGCCCCTGCCCCGACCTCTGTCCCGGGCTCGCGCTGTCGAAAGCTGCCCGCGCTGCGGAAGTTTCGGTAGCGCGAGCAGCTTTCTGCAGCGCAGGCGTCACGGCATCCGCGATCGCCGCCGCGAGCCGGTCGAGATATCCGCCCGGGTCGGCGAGCCCGTCGGGGTGATCGATGCGCAAGCCGTCGACGAGCCCCTCGCGCAGCCAGCGCAGCACCTCGACATGCGACGCCTCGAACACCTCGGGCAGCTCGACCCGCACGCCCGCGAGCGACGTCACGGTGAAAAAGCGCCGATAGTTCAGCAGTTCGGCGTCACGGCGCCAGAACACGAGCTCCCAGTGCTGGCGCGCGAGCACATCGCGCACCGCCGCGGCATCCGCCGTCTCGTCGAGCGGCGCCGTGCCGGGCGCGAGCGGCAGCACGAGGTCGAAATACCTGGCGGTGCCGAACGGGGCGAGACCCTCCGTCGGCGAAGACGCCGGCGGCGCGACCGTGATCTCCCCCCGAGCGATGACCTCGCCGGCTTCCGCACCCAGCACGGGAAGCCGCACGCGCCCACCACCGAACGCCCAGTCGATGTCGAAGGATGCCGCGTGCCGCGACGCCTCGCCGTGGGTCAGCACGTCCCACCACCACGGGTTCTGCGCGGGCACCGCGACGCCCTGATGGTTGGGCACGATGTCGACGAGGATGCCCAGGCCCGCCGCACGCGCCGCCGCGGAGAACCGCGCGAGCGCCTCGGGGCCGCCGCGCGCGGCATCCACCCGGGTCGGGTCGACGACGTCGTAGCCGTGATCCGACCCGCCTGCGGCCTGCAGGATCGGCGACAGATACGCCCAGCTGACGCCGAGGTCGCGCAGGTATCCGGTGACCGCCGCCGCGGCATCCAGGTCGAACGCGGCGCGCACCTGCAAGCGGTACGTCGACGACGGCATCCGCTCCCTCATGTCAATGCGGCAGCTCGGCGCGGGGCGCGGGTGCAGGAACGATGTCGATCGGCGTCGTCAGCGCCGCGAGCGACGCGGCGACCGAGTGGCCCGGTGCCGGCGCTTCAGGCTCGTGGTCGCGCAGCACGACGAGCGAGCGCCCCTCCAGCGGAATCACGTCACCGCCGGAGTGCGGCCCTGAATCGGCGAGGTTGCCGGCCGTGTCGACGACGATCTCCCACCGCGGGCTGTATTCCGCGTCCGGAATCGTGAAGTCGATCGGGGCGTCGCCCGCGTTGAACAGGACGAAGAAGTGCCGGTCGCGGATCGGCTGGCCGCGCCGATCGCGCTCGCGGATGCCGTCTCCGTTGAGGAAGACCCCGATCGCCCGCCCGAACCCCGACTCCCAGTCGTCGGGCTGCATCTCGCTCCCGTCGGGGCGCAGCCAGGCGATGTCGGGAACGGGGGCTCCCTCCTCGCGGCGGATCGGGCGGCCGTTGAAGAAGCGGCTGCGCCGGAAGGTCGGGTGCTCACGGCGCAGCCGCGTGATCGCCGCGGTGAACTCGATGAGAGGCTGGTCGATGTGCTCCCAGTCGACCCAGGTCGTGGAGTTGTCCTGCGCGTAGCCGTTGTTGTTGCCGCCCTGTGTGCGACCGAGCTCGTCGCCGTGCGAGATCATCGGCACGCCCTGGCTCAGCAGCAGCGTCGCCAGGAAGTTGCGCTGCTGTCGCGAGCGCAACGTCATGATCGCGCTGTCGTCGGTGGGCCCCTCGGCACCGCAGTTCCACGAGCGGTTGTGGGATTCGCCGTCGTTGCCGTTCTCACCGTTGGCGTCGTTGTGCTTCTCGTTGTACGAGACGAGGTCGCGCAGCGTGAAGCCGTCGTGCGCCGTGACGAAGTTGATGGATGCCACCGGCCGCCGCCCGGAGTGCTCGTACAGATCCGCCGAGCCGGTCAGCCGCGAGGCGAACTCGCCGAGGGTCGCCGGCTCACCGCGCCAGAAATCGCGCACCGTGTCGCGGTACTTGCCGTTCCACTCGGTCCACTGCGGGGGGAAGTTGCCGACCTGGTACCCGCCGGGGCCGATGTCCCACGGCTCGGCGATGAGCTTGACCTGGCTGACCACCGGGTCCTGCTGGACGAGCTCGAAGAACGCCGCCAGCCGATCGACGTCGTAGAACTCCCGCGCGAGCGTCGCCGCCAGGTCGAACCGGAACCCGTCCACGTGCATCTCCAGCACCCAGTACCGCAGCGAGTCCATGATCAGCTGCAGCGCGTGCGGATTGCCGACGTTCAGACTGTTGCCGGTGCCCGTGTAGTCGGTGTAGTAGCGCTTGTCCTTGCTCTCCAGGCGGTAGTAGGCCTCGTTGTCGATGCCCCGCATCGAGAGCGTCGGGCCCAGGTGGTTGCCCTCGGCCGTGTGGTTGTAGACGACGTCGAGGATCACCTCGATGCCGGCCGCGTGCAGCGCGCGCACCATCCCCTTGAACTCCTGCACCTGCTGACCGCGCTGCCCCGTCGAGGCGTACGTGTTCTGCGGCGCGAGGAAGGCGATCGTGTTGTAGCCCCAGTAGTTGGTCAGCCCCTTCTGCTGCAGGGTCGAGTCGTTGATGAACTGGTGCACCGGCATCAGCTCGATCGCCGTGGCCCCGAGCTTGCGGAGGTGATCGATGATCGCCGGATGGGCCATGGCGCTGTACGTCCCGCGGATGTCGTCGGGGATGCCGGGATGCCGCTGGGTGAGCCCCTTCACATGCGCCTCGTATATGACCGTCTCGGCATATGGCGTCTTCGGCTGCCGATCGCCCGCCCAGTCGAAGAACGGGTTGATCACGACGCCCTTCATCATCGACGGGGCCGAGTCCTCGTCGTTGCGCGAGGCGGGGTCACCGAAGTCGTACCCGAAGACCGGCTGCCCCCACTGGATCTGCCCCTCGACCGCCTTCGCGTAGGGGTCGAGCAGGAGCTTGTTCGGGTTGAATCGCAGCCCCCGGGCGGGGTCGTTCGCGCCGTGCACCCGGAAGCCATAGCGCTGCCCCGGCTGGATCGTCGGCAGGTAGGCGTGCCAGACATGGGCATCCACGTCGACGAGCTCGACGCGCGTCTCCTTGCCGCGGTCGCCGAACAGGCATAACTCGACTCTCTCGGCGCCTTCGCTGAACAGTGCGAAGTTCGTGCCGTTGCCGTCGAACGTCGCACCCAGCGGATACGCCGACCCGGGCCACACCTGCATACTGCCTCCACCTGCTCGGTCACTTCACCCTACGCGGTCGCCACCGTACAGTCCCCCACCGGCGGGGGCCCGGGCGGGAGGCCGGGGTGGCTCGGGGCGGGGAGTCGGGAGGGTCGGAGGCGGGGCGGGGCGGGGCGGATCGGAGGATCTCTGGCGCGCCGCGGGTCAGCGGAGCGAGAGCTGCTCGTCGAGGTAGCCGGCGAGGGGTCGGGGCTGCACGGATGAGCCCCATCGCACGTGCGGCACCGCGTCGATGACCAGCAGCGGGCCGGATGCCTCACCCCGCGCCACCGCATCCAGGTCGAGGGGCACGGCGCCCAGGTGCACGACCTCGCCGTCCGCGAAGCCCCCGCGGAAGGCCGCGGCGGCTCGCTCCGCCCGCTCACGCTGCGCGAGCGACGTGTACCCGCGACGGGCCTCGGGGTGGGCGCGAAGCACCTCACCGGTCGCGTAGACGACGGCATCCCCGATCAGCAGCACGCCGACATGCCAGGCTTCGCCGACCGGCACGATCCGCGGCGCCCGCCCGATGCCCAGCAGCCGGCGCGCGGGCGCCCAATCGCCGAGCCGCTCGCGCGGCGCGCCCGCGAGGCGCAGACGGGTCGCGTCGAACAGCGTGACGACGTCATCGCCGCTCTCTTCTCCCACGCCGCCCGCCACGCGTCAGGCCCGCGGGCCGGGGCGCACCGTCAGGTCGCTGATCACGGCGTCGCGTGGCAGGTCGAGGGCGGTGAGGATGGCGGTCGCGACCGAAGCCGGGTCGATCCACTCGCGGGGATCGTAGTTCGCGCCCTCCTGCGCGTGCACCCGCTCCTGCATGGGCGTCGCGGTGCGGCCGGGGTACACGGTCGTGACCCGCACGCCGTGCGGCGCCTCCTCGCCGCGCAGCGCGTCGGCAAGGGCTTTGAGACCGTGCTTGGATGCCGCATACGCCGCCCAGCCGGGGTGCGCGTTCAGCCCCGCGCCGGAGTTGACGAACAGCACCTGGCCGCGCGCGGCGCGCACGCGCGGCAGCAGCAGGCGAGTGAGCTCGGCGGGGGCGACGAGGTTGACCGCGAGCTGACTCGTCCAGGCGTCGACGGGAAGGTCGCCGACGGCACCGAGCTCGACGATGCCCGCGGCGTGGACGATCGTGTCGATCGTCGCCGGAAGCGTGGCCGCCTCGAGCGCCGCGGCGAGAGTCCCGGGCGCGGCGAGATCCGCCGCGATCACGATGGAGCCGGGGAAGGCGGCCCCGATCTCCTCGGCCCGGGCGTCGTCCCGGGCGATGAGCACGAGCCGGTCCCCACGCGCGTGCAGGCGCTCCGCGACGAGGCGGCCGATGCCCGAGCCGGCGCCGGTGATCAGGTGGGTCGCGGTCATGGCATCCATCCTCGCATCGCGGATTCGGGCGCGCCGCGCTCGCGCCCCGGGCGCGCCCCGCTCGCGTGCCGCAGGCAGAAGTCCTCGAACGGCTCGCGCTGTCGAAAGCTGCGCGCGCCACAGAACGTTGCGCAGCGCGCGCAGCTTTCCGCAGCGCAAGCGCGCGAAGACGCCGCGACGGCGTCGGACTCCCCGCGTCAGGCGCCTCTCGGCGCAGCGCTGAGCGGAGCGTGGCCCGGGCGCGGCGTGATCCACGGCATGAGAGGATCGCGCCATGTCCTCCGCTCAGCCCGCCGCACCCGAGGAACCCGGGGCGCCCGTCGCACCCGAGCAAACCGCGGCGCCCGCCACGCCCGAGGAATCCGGGGCGGCAACCCCGCGCCGCAGCTACGCGAAGGGCGTCGCCCGGCGGCAGGCGATCCTCGACCGGGCCATCGAGGTCTTCGCCCGGCGCGGCGGGCATCGCACGAGCCTGCGTGCGATCGCGCAGGAGGTCGGCGTCACGCACGCGGCGCTCACCCACTATTTCGGTTCGCTCGACGAGCTGCTCGTCGCCGTCTACCGCGAGACGGAACGGCGCCAGGATGCCTCCCCGCCGCGCGACGCCCCCGCCACACCACAGCCCGACCCCACGAGCCCCGCCGAGGCGATGCGCATCTCGGCGGCCGAGAACCGCGCGATCCCGGGGAAGGTCGAGCTGTACTCGACGCTCGTCGCCTCCGCCCTCGACGGCGCGCACCCGGCGGCACACGCCTTCGTCACGGAGCGGTTCACCTCGCTGCGCGCGAGCCTGGCCGAACGCGTGCGCGCGCTGCAGGCATCCGGTGCGCTGCGGTCCGACGTCGACGCCGGGCTCGTCGCGGCGCTCGTCATCGCGGCATCCGACGGCCTGCAGACCCAGTGGCTGCTCGACCCGGACGTCGACCACGAAGCGGCCCTGCATCTGCTCGACACGCTGCTCGCCTCGCAGGCCTGAGCGACGTTCACACGAACCGGACAACCGCCTGCAGGCGGGTGCGGACGTCGAACAGCTCGTTGCCGCCGATGTCGCGGGCCCCCGTCATGCCTCGCCGCAGGAGGGTCGACAGCGCGGAACGGCCGACGATGGAGACGGGGATGCCGCGCACCCGGCCCAGCTCGGAGATCACAGCCGCGACGTCGTCGTCGGGCAGAACGACGATCGCACCGCTGAACCTCACCCGCGCCGCCCGCGCGACGGCCCGCGCGGCCGCGACGAGACCCGCGACCGGCGCCCCGCTCACCCCGTCGCCGATCAGCTCACCGCGACGGACGCGCACCGGCCCGCCGAAGTCCTCGCTGAGCAGCGCGTACAGTCCGCTCGGGCCGAGCACGATGTGGTCGATCTTCAGGTCGGGGTCACGCAGATCGGCCGCGACGTCGTGCCACACGGTGTACCCCATGCCCAGGTCACCGATGATCCGCGCGCTCGCCTCCTCGGCGAGCGCATCGGCGAGCAGGCGTTTGAGCTCGTGCGGTGCGGTGCGCACGAGAGCCGGGTCGTACGGATCGGGCAGCGCCGTGCCGCGACCGGCCCACTCGCGCATGAGCGTCAGGTAACGCTCGCGGCGCCAGCCGCCGGGCTGCCCGAACGACCGGGCGCGCGGCCGGGTGTCGGCGGAGCGCCGGGCCGGCCGCCAGCTACCGCCCGGACCGTGGTCGCCGGGGGCATCGTCGGGGGCGTACCGCGGGGCATCCGCACCGAACCCATGCCCGCGGTCGTACGCGGCCCGCGCCTCGACGGTGCCCACGAGCTCCCACGCGCGCTGCACCTGCACGAACTGGGCGGCGTCCCCGCCCGTGTCGGGGTGGGTCTGCCGCAGGCGCAGGCGGTACGCGCGGCGGAGGTCGTCTTCCGCGGCATCCGGCGCCACCTGCAACACCTCGTACGCCGACGCCGACAGCGGGGAGTCGAACACGTCAGCCCCTCCCGTCCCACAGCGGCGCGGGCGGCGCCCACGCGAGCGCCTGCGCGCCGAGGCCGACCGGCACCTCGGCGAGGGTCGCGGGCTGCCAGTGCGGGTCACGGTCCTTGTCGACGAGCTGGGCCCGGATGCCTTCGACGAAGTCGGGCTGCGTGCCGGCGAACCAGAGCACGAGCCCGAACTCCTGCGCGAGCGCGGCGCGCAGGTCGGGCAGCGCGCGCGCCGCGCGGATCGCCGCGAGCGTCACGGTGAGAGCGGCCGGCGACAGCGCGGCGAGCGCTTCGACAGTCGCGGATGCCTCCGGCTCGGGCCTTTCGCGCAGGCGCGCGACGATCTCCGGGAGGGTGCCGGCCGCGAAGGCGTCGTCGATCCACGGCCGCGCCGCGGCGAGGGCCGACGGCCCGGGCGTCTCGGCGAGCGGGAGCACGATCTCGGCGGCGGCACGGGCGCCGGCCCCGCCGGGCGCGCGAAGAGCTGCGCGCAGCTCGGCGAGCCGCGTGCTCGGGACCATCGCGTCGGCGAACCCGGCGTAGACGGCGTCGGCGGCATCCATCGTCGCGCCCGTCAGCGCGAGGTACTCGCCCGCGCGGCCCGGCGCATGGGCGAGCAGCCACGAGCCGCCCACGTCGGGGGTCAGGCCGATGCGGGTCTCGGGCATCGCGAGGCGCGAGCGCTCGGTCACGACCCGCACGGCGGCGTGGCCGGCCAGTCCGATGCCGCCGCCCATCGTGACGCCGTCGGCGATCACGACGATCGGCTTCGGATACTCGGCGATTCGCGCGTCGAGGGCGTATTCGGCGCGGAAGAACCGGCCCGCCTCGTCGAGGCTGCCGGCGAGGACCTGCTCCCGCAGGGCACGCACATCGCCGCCCGCGCACAGACCGCGCTCGCCCGCGCCGTCGAGAAGAACGGTCTCGACGGCAGGCTCGTGCTCCCAGGCATCCAGCGCCTGAGTCAGCAGGTCGATCATGCCGAGGTCGAGCGCGTTGATCGCCCGCGGCCGGTTGAGGGTCAGGTGTCCGAGGGCGCCGTCGGTGCGCACGATGACGGTCGGCTCGGTCGCCACGACTCCTCCGATCTGCGCCGCGCGGGCATCATCCACCCCGTCGTTCCGCCGCGCCCCGACAGCAGACCCACCGGGTCGGAGGAGTTCTGCCGCACCGGCCGCAGACCGGGCACCCGAGCCGGTGGGGTTCTCACTCACCCGGGCAACGTTACCCGCGGCACTCTCAGGGCGCGCCCGCCGGTGAAGGCATTCGCCGACCAGGGGACGTGCCGCCGCCGTGCCGCCCGCCAGCCCCCGGCCTCGGCCCCCAGCCCCCGGCAAACTGGACCCCGCTCACGCCGTCGCGGGCTTCGCTTTCGGTGCACGTCGAGACGAGCGCCGCTTCGAGGCGGGCGGCTCCGCCGGCGCCTGCTCGTCGCCCGAGGCCGCGACGATCTCGGTGACCTCGGTCGGCGGGCCGCCGGCGTCGAGGCGCAGCGCCTGCACGAGCTCCAGCCCATACCGCGTCGTGAGCACGAGCCGCGCGAACTCGGCGGTCTCGTCCAGGTCGATCACGACGGCGGCACGACGACGACGGACGACGACGAAGTCGTCGCCTCCCGCCGAGCGCCAGGTGCCCATCGCGACCGTCCCCCGCAGAAGGGTTCCGGGGCTCGGCACACCGCGCAGCCACGTCCAGGCGTCGTCGGTCAACTGCACCTTGCGGATCAGGTCACGCTCGATCCGCACCGGGTCCGAGCGATGCGACAGGACCCGCTCGGCGGGAGAGAGCACGACGCCCAGCTGCGTCGAATCGAGCAGCAGAGTGACCATGTCTCTCAGTCTGCCAGCGTCAGCATTGGCGAATGCTCACAGACCGGCAACGATCCATCGGCGACGATGCGTGCTCAGCGCGCGAACTCGTCGGTCGCATGCGGAAGCGGAACGCCCTGCACCGCCGCGATGAGTCCGTCGACGGTCTGCTCTCGCGCGGTCGCGGTGACGCGGAGCCCCACTTTGCGCGCATCCTTCGCTGTCCTCGGGCCGATGGCGGCGATGACCGTGGATGCCGGGATGTCCGGGAACTGCGCTCGCACCTGCTCGGCGACCGAGCCGCTCGTGAGGAGGATCGCGTTGATGCGACCGGACGCCACGTCCTGTGCGATGCGCTCGGTGGACGGAATCCCCACGGTGCGATAGGCGACGACACTGCGGACGGCGTGCCCGGCCTCGCCGAGTCGACGAGTGAGGACGGGTTTGGCGATCTCGCTGCGCAGCGTCAGGATGCGCCGCGGCTCGGGCTCGAGCGCGACCAGCTGGTCGGCCATGCCGGCGGCGGAGTTGTCCTCGTCGGGCACGAGATCGACGCGGTAGCCGACGGCGGCCAGCGCGGCGGCGGTCGTCTCGCCGACCGCGGCGACCTTCGTCGTCGCGGGGATCTCAGCACGGTAGGCGTAGAGCACGTCGACCGTCGTCGCGCTCGTCAGAGTGATCCAGTCGAAGGCACCCGCGGCAAGATCGGCGAGCGCGGCCTCGAGGGTCTCCTGGTCGTTGGAGGGGGCGAAGTTGATGAGCGGCGCGATGACCGGAACGGCTCCCCGAGCACGCAACGTCGCCGCGACCGAGTCGCCCCACGGCCCGCCCCGCGGCACGAGCACGCGCCAGCCCCGGAGTGGCTTGGCGCCCGCAGCGGGCTGGGGGTCTGAGCTCATACTCGACTTTCGTAGTGCGCCCTACGACGCGCAAGACCGCTCGCTCGCCTGCCCTCGTAAGGCCCGGCACCTCGATGACGCGCTCCGGGTCGGCGTGGTCACCGACTCGTGCGCCATCGCCTTGAAGACGAGCATACCCCCGGGCTCCGGGAGCACGGACACGGCACGGAACGGACGCGAAGCGGCAGCTGGGCGATGAGCGCCCCGGCGTCACCGCGTGTACAGCCGGATGATCCCCCATACGGTGACGCCCGCAGCCAGCGCCACACCGGCGACCGCCGCTGCCGCCGCGACCGGGTTGCGACGCGTGAAAGCGCGCGCTGTCGCGACCGCCTCATCGGTCGCCCGGCCGAGGCGCTTGGGGACGTTCGTCTTCTCCTCGATGGCGGCCAGCGCCGCCTTCAACTCGGCGCGTGCACGATCGACGGGGTCGGTGATCCCGAGTGCGACGCCGGTGCGGGGTACGGGAACCTCAATACTCATCGGCCACGCCCTTCACGATGCGGGCATCGACGGTGATGGACTTCACCGGGTTGCCCGATTTGCTGAGCTTCTTGAACCGCCGCAAGCCGAGCAGGCCCGCGATGGCGGTGAGCGCGATCAGCACGACGACCACGATCAGGGCCGAAAGCCAGGCAGGCATCCACGATGCGAGCCCGATGATCGCGAAGGCGCCGATCGCCGGGATCAGCCAGAACACGAAGAACAGGGCGAGGGCGAGCCAGGCTCCGCCCAGGCCCGCCTGCTTGCCGGCGCTTCTGACCCAGGCCTTGGTCGACTCGATCTCGGCGACGACGAGGTTGCGCACGAGCTCGGGGATCTCTCCGAGCAGCGTGAACAGGCTGTCGTCCGCGCGATCGCGGAATCCGCGGGGAGTGGTCATCTCAGTCGTCCAGCGCCTTGTCCACCTTGGCCGCAGTGGCTTCCGCGGCTTCTGCGATGTCGCCGGCCGAGTCCTTGCCCGCCTTGATCGCAGCGTCGGCCTTCTCGCCGGGGGTGCCCGGCGACGTCGCCGCCTTGGCGACCTTCACGGCACCGGCCCACAGGGTGCTCGGGAGGGCGAAGGCGGCGGTCTTGCCGAACTCCTTGGCCTTCGTCACCTGGTTCTGGACGGGCGCAGTGTCCCACACCTTCAGGAATCCCGACTTGATCTGCTCGTAGCGCTCACGGCCGGCACGCGAACCCAGCACGTACCCGGCGGCGAGTCCCACGGCGATCCCGATCTTGCCTCTCATGGTGCTCCTCACGCTCTTCGCGGTGCTTAGACGTCCAGGTGCTTCGACGTCCAGGTGCTGAGACGTCCACGTGCCTCGACGTCCAGGGTAGCCCTATATTCCGATTCCGGCATCCACGGATGTCGCGGGCGCAGGCTCCGATCACGATGCCTCGCCGAGAGCGGGTCCGGCGGTTGTCGCCGGGTCGGAGCCGGCATCCGGCCGGGCGCCTTCGCCGTCACCCCAGAGCACCCTTCGGCGGACGTTCTCGGCCTGCTCGCGCGCATCGGCGACGACGTCCGCGATGCCCGCTCCGGACAGCCAGTCACCCACCACCGCGAGCCCCGGCGCCGCTGCGATCGCGGCTCTGGCTGCGGCGACGCGCTCGTCGTGTCCGCGGGCGGATGCCGGGGGCAGCAGCGCCACCCGCCTGTGCGCCACGGCGCGCACCGCGAGGGGACCCGCGCCGGTCAGCAGCTCGGCCTGGGCGAGGGCATCCTGGGCGAGGGCATCCTGGGCGAGGGCATCGGGGCCGCGCACGTCCGCCGAATCGGAGGGCAGGCTGATCCGCAGCACGTGCCGACCCGACCCGGCGGCATCCGCGAGCCACCGCCACGTCGCGGTCGCGTGCACGAGGCCGGTGGCCCGCGCTGCGCCCGCGGCGGGATACACCGCGGCGCCGCGCGGGCCGCTGTCGAGGGCGGGGGCACCGACGACGAGCGTCACGATGTCACGGACCGGAGCGCGCGGCGCCGCCACCTCGACCCCCGCGGTGTGCAGCAGCGCGACGGCCGAGCTGCCCTCCGCGGCGATGATGACGACATCGGCGACCAGCGCGGCGGCGGGCTCGACGCAGGCCGGCACGACGGCGGGCTCGACGCAGGCCGGCACGGCGGCGACCGCATCCACGTCCGGAACCGCCCCGGCGGCAGCTGCGCCCGGCAGCGCCGCGCACGCCTCCGCGGCAGGCGGCATGGCAGCGGATGCCGCCCCCGATGACGCGACGAAGGCATCCGCACCATCCGCGCGGCGGGTCAGGCCGATGGCGTCCGCATGCTGCGGCGCGGGCTCGGCATCCGCGTCTGCCGACGACGCTCCCTCCGTACGGACGATCCACTCGGCGCCGTCACGAACCAGGGCGACGGGCCGCACGCCGGTGCGCACCTCGCCGCCGAGATCGACCAGCGCGGCGGCGAGCGCATCCACGAGCACCGACATCCCGCCACGCAAGGTCGCGCGCGGGTTCGCGCTGTTCGCGGCAGCGCGTTCGGCGGGGGGCGCGGCGGCGCGCACGAGCTGTTCGACGGCGCCGCCGAGCGAACCGGTGCGGGTGAGCGCGGCGCTGAGCCCCGGAACCTGCCGGTCGACGTCGACGTCCTCGGGGGCGACACCCCAGGCGCCGATCGTCAGCGGGGCGACCATGCGATCGCGCACGCGGGCACCCATCCGGCTGCGCACGAGAGCGCCGAGGCTCTGCTCGCGGCCGATCGTCAACGGGGGGCGCAGGCGGTCGAGGTAGGCGCGCCAGGCTCCGCTCCAGCCGATGACGCGGCGCACGTTGTCGGCCCACGGGTTCGCCGGGACGCCCGCCAGCGCGGGCGATGCGCCGCCGTCTCCGGTGACGGCGCTTGCCGGCAGCGGCGCCGCCCGCAGAGCGCCGGATGCCCCCGCGAACGCGACCCACGCCGTGTCGGTGGCAGCGGCCTCGACCAGCGCGTCGAGGCCGAGCTCCTCGAGGAGCGCGACGAGAGGGGCGGCGTCGCGCGGAAACGAGTCGGCGGCCAGATCCACCGCAAGCCCGTCGAGATCGGCCGTCTCGATGCCGCCGCCCAGCCGATCGGATGCCTCCAGCAGCGTCACGGTCATGCCGACCTTCGCGCACTCCCAGGCCGCGACGAGCCCCGCGACGCCGCCGCCGACCACGACGACGCGGGTGTCGTGCGCACGCGAGGCGAGGCGCGGCGCGGCGAGGTCGGGCATTCCCTCATCCTCTCACCGACGCCGCCCGGCCCGCCCGGCCCGCAAGCCTGTCGGCATCCGCCGTTCTGCGACCCGGCAGCGGCCGAAGGGGACACGTCTGCGCGCGCGGGCGCGGCGACACAGCTGCCGCGGCGAGGCGGGAGCCGCCGCAGGGCGTAGGGTGCCGGCATGACGAACCTCGACCGCCCGCTCGCCCCCGATCCGTACCCGCTGCTGCCGGCCGCCGCGTCGTTCGCGGTCACCAGCGACGACATCACCGACGGCGCGCCGCTGAAGCCCGCGCAGGTCGCCGCGGCCGGCAACACCTCGCCGCACCTGGCCTGGAGCGAGGCGCCCGAGGGCACCCGGTCATTCGTGGTGACGTGCTTCGATCCCGACGCGCCGACCCCGAGCGGATGGTGGCACTGGGTGCTCGTCGACCTGCCCGAAGGCGTGCGCGAGCTGCAGACGGGAGCCGCCGCCGCGCCCCTGCCCGCGGGGGCGTTCCACGTGCGCGTCGACTCCGGCGACGTCGGCTACTTCGGTGCCGCGCCTCCCGCCGGCGACCGCCCGCACCGGTATTACTTCGTCGTGCACGCCGTCGATGTGCCGAGTCTGGGCTCGAGTCTGGGCTCGAGTCTGGGGGTGGATGCCACGGCATCCCCCGCGCTCGTCTCGTTCCACCTCGCGTTCCACACCCTCGGCCGCGCCATCATCCACGGCACCCATCAGGGCTGAGGGCGCCAACGGCGCCGCCCCGGCACAGGAGATCTGCCGACGAGAGGACGATCTCCCCAGAATCATCCTGCCCTGGGCAGATCTCCTGCTCTCGGTAATCCGGCGGCGGCGCCGATCAGGCCCCGCGCAGGCGCTCGGCGAGAAAGCCGACGAGGCCCGACAGCGGCACCCGCTCCTGCGCCATCGTGTCGCGGTCGCGGACCGTCACGGCGTCGTCGTCGAGCGAGTCGAAGTCGACCGTGACGCACAACGGCGTGCCGATCTCGTCCTGCCGGCGGTAGCGGCGGCCGATCGCACCGGCGTCGTCGAAGTCGACGTTCCACCCCTGCGCGCGCAGGTCGTCGGCGACCGAGCGCGCGAGCGGCGAGAGCCTCTCGTTGCGCGAGAGCGGCAGCACGGCGGCCTTCACCGGCGCGAGCCGCGGGTCAAGGCCCAGCACCGTGCGGGTGTCGGTGCCGCCCTTGGCGTTCGGCACCTCCTCTTCGCGGTACGCGTCGACGAGGAACGCCATCATCGACCGGGTCAGCCCGAACGACGGCTCGATGACGTACGGCACATAGCGTTCGCCGGATGCCTGGTCGAAATACGTCAGCGACTGCCCCGATGCCTCGATGTGCGACGACAGGTCGTAGTCGGTGCGGTTGGCGACGCCCATGAGCTCGCCCCACTCCTTGCCGGGGAAGCCGAAGCGGTACTCGACGTCGATCGTGCCCGCCGAGTAGTGTGCCCGCTCGCCGTCCGGCACGTCGAACTGCCGCATGTTCTCGGGGTCGATGCCGAGGTCCGTGAACCAGTTCCAGCAGGCATCCACCCAGTGCGCGAACCACTCCTGCGCCTCGGCGGGCGGGGTGAAGAACTCGATCTCCATCTGCTCGAACTCGCGCGTGCGGAAGATGAAGTTGCCCGGCGTGATCTCGTTGCGAAACGCCTTGCCGACCTGGCCGATGCCGAACGGAGGCTTCTTGCGCGACGCCGTCAGCACGTTCGCGAAGTTCACGAAGATGCCCTGCGCCGTCTCCGGCCGCAGGAAGTACAGCGCCGATTCGTCGTCGACGACCCCGAGGTAGGTCTTCACAAGCCCCGAGAACGCCTTCGGCTCGGTGTACTGGCCCTTCGTACCGCAGTTCGGGCACGGGATGCCTGCGAGACCGTTCTCGGCGGCGCGGCCCTTGCGTGCCTCGAAATCCTCGATGAGGGTGTCGGCGCGGAAGCGCTTATGGCACTGCAGGCACTCCACGAGCGGGTCGGTGAAGGTCGCGACGTGGCCGGATGCCTCCCACACGCGCTTGGGCAGGATGACCGACGAGTCGAGCCCCACCATGTCGCCGCGGCCGCGGACGAACGTCTGCCACCACTGCCGGCGGATGTTCTCCTTCAGCTCCGTGCCGAGGGGCCCGTAGTCCCACGCCGAGCGCGATCCGCCGTAGATCTCGCCCGCCTGGAACACGAACCCGCGGTGGCGGGCGAGGGCGATGACTTTGTCGAGGCGGGAGGGCTCGGCCATAGGTGGCTCCAGATGGTCGTGGGTTTCGCGAGTGCGAGAGAACGGATGCCGCGGGCACGGCATCCGTCAAGTCTATCGGGGGGCCATGCGCGCCTGGTCGCGGGACGGGCGGTCGGGGCCGTGGCGCAACGAGTGGCTCGTCGAGAACCTGCTCGCACCCGCGGCGTCCGTCCTCGACCCGGACGACACCCCACTACCCTGGCCCGACACGCACCTGCTGCCCGTCGCCCGCATCAACGCGGCGCGCGAGGTGCGGGCGCGCCAGCTCGCGACCGACGAGCAGAACCTCGTCGAGCAGACCGCTTTCGACAAGAACTCCGCCGCGGCGGTCGCCGAGGTCGGCCGCGCCCGCGCCGAGGCCGAGCAGGCCGAGGCCCGGGCCGAGCGCGAGCAGGCGGTGCTGCTGCAGGCCGCCGAGAACCGGCAAGCGCAGCTCGACGCCGACATCAAGAAGGTCGCTGACGCCGACCTGTACCAGCGGCAGCGGTCCGCAGACGCCGCCGCCTGCGGCGACGTCAAAGCCGCCGCGGCGCGTGCCCAGATCGTGGCGCAGGAGGCCGAGGCCACCCGCCTGCGCGCGCAGGCCGAGGCCGACGCGGTGCGCCTGATCGGGGAGGCGCGGGCCGCCGCGATCGAGGCGGAGGCCGAGGCACTGTCGAAGAACCAGGAGGCGCTGCTCGCGCAACGCGCGCTCGAGGCGCTCGTGCCGATGATGACAGAGTTCGCGCGCGGATTCGAGAAGGTCGGGCAGATCACGGTGCTCGGCGGGGACGGGGCATCCAGCCATATCGCGGCCGAATCGGCGTCGAGCCTGCGGGCGAGCTTCGACGCGATCGCGGCCGCGACCGGGATCGATCTGCGGCAGGTGATCCAGGGCAGGTGATCCAGCGGCAGGTGATCCGGGGCAGGTGATCCAGGGGCAGGCGACCGGGCGCGGGATCGCGCAGGGGTTCCGGCAGGGGCCCCGAGGACGCGGGGCCGGAAGCATCCGACGGGGCCGACCTCATCGGTCGTTGAGCCTGAATCCACCGATACTTTCCGGTCGTTGAGCGAGGGAATCCGCAGGATTCCCGAGACGAAACGCCCGCGACCGAGGGCTGCCAGCGCGCACTCCCGGGCGGCTTGCGACGTTGCGACTCGGCCCTTCGGGCCTCGCTCAACGGCCGGAATACGCGAACGTCAGCGGTGGATTCGGCGTCAGCTGCGCAGCTCGACGCGCTCGACCGTGACGTCGTCGAGGAAGCCGGGGTCGATCTCGACGCCGAGCCCGGGCCCCGTGGGCACCCGCACGTGGCCGTCCTCGAGGACGATCGGCTCGGTGACGATGTCGCGCGCGTAGAACCGATCGGATGCCGAGACGTCGCCCGGCAGCGTGAACCCCGGCAGGGCTGCGAGCGCCGCGTTGGCGGCGCGGCCGATGCCGGTCTCGAGCATCCCGCCGCACCACACCGGCACGCCGCCGGCGCGGCACACGTCGTGCACGCGCACCGCCTCGAGATACCCGCCGACGCGCCCCGCCTTGATGTTGACGACGGATGCCGCCCGCAGCGCCAGCGCATCGGCGGCCGCCTTCGCCGAGACGATCGACTCGTCGAGGCAGATCGGGGTGGAGAGCCGTGCCGCAAGGGTCGCGTGGTCGACGATGTCGTCCTCCTGCAGGGGCTGCTCGATCAGCAGCAGGTCGAATCTGTCGAGCTCGGCGAGGGTGTCTGTGTCGGCGAGCGTGTAGGCGGAGTTCGCGTCGACCTGCAGGGGGATCGCCCCGAAGGCATCCCGCACGGCGGCGGTGTCGGCGACGTCACGGCCGGGTTTGATCTTGATCTTGATGCGCACGTAGCCCTCGTCGAGGTAGCCCGCGACGGTCTCCACGAGCGCGGCGGGATCGCGCTGGATGCCGACGGAGACCCCGCTCGGCACCCGGTCGACCACGGCGCCCAGGTACTCCCCGAGCGGCCAGCCCTCCGCGCGCAGAGACGCATCGAGGACGGCGAGCTCGAGCCCGGCCTTGACCATGCGGTGCCCGACGAACGGCTCCAGCACCCGCGCGACGTCCTCGGGCGCGAGGGTGCCGGCCTCCAGCAGCGCGGGCACGAGGAACCGCTGCGCGACATCCCACGCCCCGTGCGTGTATTCGCTGGAGTACAGCGGTGCGTGCTGCGTCACGATCTCGCCCCACCCCTCGCCGTCCGAGGTTCTGGCGCGCACGACGATGACCTCGCGCACCGTCTCGGTGCCGAACGAGGTGGTGAAGGGCGAGACGAGCGGCAGGTGCAGAATGCGCAACTCGACGGCTTCGAGGGTCACCGGCGCGGCGGGGCGGACGATCGGCATGGGCTCCTCCTCCCCCCAGGCTACGCGCCGGGTGACTCGAAGGGCGTCCGTGGCTGACCCCTCCGATGCGACGGCGGCGCGGCGCGAAGGGCCGAAGGGCCGACATCAGGTGGTCGCCATCCGGATCGGAGGAGTTCGCCACGCCCCGCCCCGCCCCGCCCCGAAGCCCAAGTCCTCGCGGGTACCTCAGGCCCCCTCAGGCCCCCTCAGGCAGGCGGCGCCACCTGCGTCGGGTGCACCGGGAGCTCGGCGGGCGGGCGGACGAGAGCCATCGGGCCGGGGTCCGTGAACCCGAACTGCCGGTAGAGGCCGTGCGCGTCGCTGGTGAACAGCGTCCAGCGGAAGTGCGCACCGGGGCCCTCGTCGATCATCGCCCGGACGATCCGCTTGCCGAGGCCCCTTCCACGGTGCCCTTCGAACACGATGACGTCGGCGAGATACGCGAAGCCGAGCCCGTCGGAGACCGCGCGGGCGAACCCGACCTGCGCGCCGCTGCGCTCGTCGTAGGCGCCGATGACCCGCCAGGCGTTCCCGATCTGCGCGGCCACGTCGTCACGGCTGCGCCACTTGCCCCAGTAGGCGCCGCGCAGTGCGCCCCAGACCGCATCGACGTCGATCCGGTCGCGTGAGTCGTCAACGACATAGCCCATCCGAGCACCGTATCAGCGCCGCACGTCTCGCCGGAGTCGGTGCGGGCGCGGGGTCTACCGCATCCCGCGGATGAGCACGAGGTCGCGCTGCGGCACGTAGGTGCTGCGCCGACGCGGGGCGCGCCGGCGGACGGAGCGGGTGATCGTGGCGATGAGCGCGTGCATGGCATCCGTCCTCTCGGGCTTTCCTCAACCGAGAGACGCGAAAACCCGCGCGCGATGACGCGGGTGCGCGAATCAGTCGTCGACGACCGTGACGGTGACCTCGATGTTGCCGCGGGTCGCGTTCGAGTAGGGGCACCTCTGGTGCGCCGCGTCAGCGAGCTGCTGCGCGAGTGCGGGGTCGAGCTCAGGGATGTTGACCTCGAGCGCGACGGCAAGCCCGAAGCCGCCCTGGCCGTTGGATCCGAAGCCCACGCGCGCCCCGACGCTCGACCCGTCGATCGCGACCTTCTGCGCGCGGGCGACCGCCTGCAGGGCGCCGTGGAAGCACGCCGCGTACCCGGCGGCGAACAGCAGCTCGGGGTTCGGCGCGCCGCCCGCGCCGCCCAGCTCCTTCGGCGCGCGCACGTCGGTGTCGAGGATGCCGTCGCTCGTGCGCACGTGGCCGTTGCGCCCGTCACCGGTTGCGAGGGCTTCTGCCGTGTAGAGGATGTCCATGGGTCGCCTTTCGCGGGATTTCGAGGGGTTCAGCGGGCAGCCTACTCGTCACGGCACCTGCGCGAAGGCACGGACGGGGAAGGTTCCGAAGCCCTCGACGGCGGGCGGGGCGGCGGTGAAGCGTGCGCCCGAGGGCGGCAGCGCGCCGAGGTCGGTGAGGTGCTCGACGACGTGCACCCCGGCACCCAGCGGCAGCGTGTGGGCGGGGCGTTCGCCGCCGGACTCGGTGTCGTCGATGTTGAGCGAGTCGATGCCGACGAGCGCGGCGCCGGCGTCGATGAGCCACTGCGCCCCCTCGGCGGTGAGAAAAGGTGCGCCACGGCCATACGAGGGCGTGCCGAAGTGGCGGTCCCACCCCGTGTGCAGCAGCACGGCCGCGCCGCGCACGTCGCGGTCGGCAAGAGTGTTCGCGCTGATTCCGCGGCGATCCGCGGTCCAGGCATCCTCGAGGTGGAACACCTCTGTGTGCAGGTCGACGAGGGTGTCGAGGGCGAGCCCGGCGAGGTCGGCGCCGTCGGGGTAACGGTGGAACGGCGCGTCGAGATATGTTCCGGTGTTGCCGATCATCGTGATGACGTCCATCGCGAACTCGGTCCCGGGGGCGTACCTCCCCCGCGAGTCCTCACGGGTCAGGTGCGGTGTGATCACCGGCGCCGGCAGGCCGGGGTAGGTGACCAGGCCCGCGCGGATGCGGTGGCTGAGGTCGACGATGCGGGCGGCATCCGTCGCCGCAGAATCCGCCACGACACCACGGGTGCCGCGGTGCTGCTCCTCCACGATGCGCAGTCCGCTCAGACGTACCTCGTCGACAAGCGCGAGGCTGAGGTGCTGGATCAGCAACCGCCCGACCTCTGCGTCGGTCGCCTCCTCTGACGGCAGGTCGAGGCGAAAGCCCGTGCCGCTGATGCCGCCGCCGTTTGCGAAGGTGATGTCGAAGTCGACGTGGGCGCGGTATTCGGGCATTCCGCCAGCATACGGGCGGGGGCATCGGGGGCCGCCCGCCAGAACTCCTCCGATCCGTCGGCAGATCGGCCCTGGCTGGCCGAAAGCGGTCGACTGCGGGCCAGATCGGAGGAGTTTTTGCGCCCCGCCCCGCCCCCACCCGGGACCAGAGGTCACCGCCTGCCGAACAGATACCCCCGGTCGTCGAATCCGACGACGACGAAGCCGTCCTGCAGCAGCCCCTCGAAGGCCTCGCGCACGCGGTAGCGCCATTCCAGAGCCTCACCGGGATCGGACCGGCGAAGCGACTCGATGTCCGTGGGCACGGCGACGGAGGTCACCACGTCCTCCTCCCGCGGGACGGATGCCGGCGCCGCAAGCGCCCACGACACCATCAGGCGATCGGTGACGTCGCCGCGGTTGACGCCGTCATCCATCGGCCCATAGTGGTCGACGAGGTACTCGGTCACCCGGGCCCCGAGCACCTGGACGTTGAAGTGCGCGTTGCGCGCGACGAGGGGATCGAAGGTCCACGTGATGTGCCCGACATCACGGGAGAACGCCCACTGCCGCTGATGCTGCTTGAGCAGCCGCCCGAGCCCCTGCGACCGATACCCGGCGAGCACCCCCGTGATGTGCGAGTGCATCGACCGCGCCGACGGCGCGGAGAAGAACGCCACCGAGGCACCGATCAGCCGCTCGCCGCCGGGTTCGTCGATGTACAGGCCCACCGCATAGTTGCCCGAGTGCGCCAGCGCGCGCAGCAGGTTCGGCGGCATCCCGGTGCGATCGCCGCCCCAGACTTCGCTCAACACCTCAGAGGCGGCGAACACCTGCTCGACGGTGCGCAGCTCGCGGATGACGATGCCCTGGAAGGCGTGGCCGGGGGCGGGTTCGGCGTGATCGGCCATGCACCCAGCCTACGTCCGGGCCCTCGGCGCCCGCTCTCCTGCCGCACCGATAGCCTGAGCGGATGGGCTCTTCCGGTGACGCACGCGAACGACTCACCCGGATGCCACCCCCAGGGGCGATCGTCGCCGTGCTCGCGTTCGCGGGCCTGTCCGCCTCGTTCATGTTCACGCTGCTCGTGCCGATCCAGTCGAAGCTGCCGGAGCTGTTGGATGCCAGTCGTGAGGACACCGCGTGGGTCGTGACCGCGACGCTCCTCGCCGCGGCCGTCGTGACCCCGATCGCCGGGCGCCTGGGTGACATGTACGGCAAACGCCGCATCGCGCTGGTTCTGGTCGCCGTCATGATCGCCGGCTCCGTCATCGCGGCCCTGTCGCACGGCATCGTCGGCATGATCGTCGGGCGGGCGCTGCAGGGCGCCGTCACCGGGGTCATCCCCCTGAGCATCTCGATCCTGCGCGACGTGCTGCACGAGGACCGCGTCGACGGCGCGATCGCCCTCATCAGCGCGACGCTCGGCGTCGGCGGCGCCCTCGGCCTGCCGCTGAGCGCCACCGTCACCGAGGCCGGAGACTGGCACGCCGTGTTCTGGGTTTCGGCCGGGCTCGGCGTCGCTGTGGTGGTGCTGATCGCGTGGATCGTGCCGCCCAGCACGCTACGCACAGCGGGGAGATTCGACTACCTGGGCGCCGCGGGGCTGGCGGTCGGGCTCATCGGCATCCTGCTCGCCGTCTCGCGCGGCAACGAGTGGGGGTGGAGCTCCGGCGCCACGCTCGCCTGCGGCCTCGGCGGCGTCGCGGTGCTGCTCGGGTGGGGGTGGTACGAGCTGCGCATCTCCGAGCCGCTGCTCGATCTGCGGGTCGCGGCGCGCCGCCCGGTGCTCCTGACGAACATCGCGTCGATCGCGATGGGATTCGCGCTCTTCGCGTCGAACGTGCTCTTCGCCCAGCAGCTCGAACTGCCGACGGATGTCGGCGGGTTCGGTCTGCCGCTGCTGACCGCCAGCCTGATGGTCATGCCCGCGGGTCTGGTGATGATGGTCCTCTCGCCCTCCTCCGGGCGGCTGGCGCGCACGGTGGGGCCGCGGCTGCTGCTCGTGCTCGGCGCGATCGCGCTGATCGTCGCGTACGGATTCGTGCTGCTGTTCCTCTCCTCCGTCTGGCACATCTTCGTCGCGAACGTGCTCGTCGGCGTCGGGATCGGGTTCGGATACGCCTCGATGCCGATGCTCATCATGCGCTCCGTGCCGCAGGAGGAGACCGGCGCGTCGAACGGCCTCAACGCGCTGTTCCGCTCGCTCGGGACGAGCTCCGCGGCCGCCGTCGTCGGTGCCGTGCTCGCGAGCATGTCGACGGTGCGAGACGGCGTGCAGGTGCCGACCCCCGCCGCGTTCGATCTTTCGTATGCGCTCGGCGCGGTGGCCGCGGTGATCGCGCTCGTGCTCGCCGCGTTCATCCCCCGGCATCCGCACGACGAATCCCGCCCGGCGCTGCCGGAGCGGTGAGTCTGCCGGCGCATAATTCAGGCAGAACCCAGCCCGGGGGCCCCGAACAGCCCCCCGGAGGGGCAGCGCAGCCTGAGTTATGCGCCGTGGCTCGGATGGGCGGAGCCGGGGCGGATGCCGCGGCATCCGCCCCGGCACGGCAGAATCGATGCATGCCCCCTGTTCACAGTCCCGACCTTCCGGCCGCCCACGCCTGCCTCATCGTGCACGGCAAGGACACGCCGGGGATCGTCGCGGCCGTCTCTGCGATGATCACCCGGATCGACGGGAACATCGTCGCCTTCGACCAGTACTCCGACGATCACCGGGGCGGAGCGTACTTCCAGCGGGTCGTGTTCCACCGGCCGGGCTTCGCCGCCGACAGGCCCGCGATCGAGGCCGAGATCGAGCGAACCCTCGCCGACTTCGAGCTGGAGTGGTCGCTGACCGACCAGTCCATCCCCAAGCGCATGGCGATCCTCGCCTCGAAACAGGACCATTGCCTGCTCGATCTGCTGTGGCGTCACCGCCGCGGCGACCTGCCGGTGACGATCCCGATGGTGATCTCGAACCACACCACGACCGCCGAGGACGTCCGCAGCTTCGGCGTGCCGTTCTTCCACGTGCCGTCGGTGGCGGGGCCGGACAAGTCGGCATCCGAGGAGGAGATCCTGCGCCTGCTCGTCGGCAACGTCGACTTCGTCGTGCTGGCCCGCTACATGCAGATCCTCTCCTCGGATTTCCTCGAGCGACTCGGGGTGCCGGTCATCAACATCCACCACTCGTTCCTGCCGGCGTTCATCGGCGCGGAGCCCTACCGCAAGGCCAAGGAGCGCGGCGTCAAGCTCATCGGCGCGACGAGCCACTACGTGACGGCCGACCTCGACGAGGGCCCGATCATCGAGCAGGACACCGTGCGCGTCACCCACGCCGAGTCGGCGGCCGAGCTCGCCCGCCGCGGTGCCGACGTCGAGCGGCAGGTGCTCTCGCGGGCCGTGCTGTGGCACGCGCAGGACCGCGTCATCCGCCACGGCAACCACACGATCGTGTTCTGAGGCGCCCCGGCGCGGCTCACCGACACCCGCGTTGCGCGTCGAGACCGGCGTTCTGACCCCGGGTCTCGACGCGCACAGGCGGCCTCGGCCGATGCCACGGGCCGCGGCCCACGCTCGCTACCAGATCGTGACGCGCTGGTCGGCGTCGAGCCAGAGCGCGTCCGTCTCGGTCACCGCGAACGCGTCGTAGAACGCGTCGACGTTGCGCACGATCTGGTTGCACCGGAACTCGTTGGGCGAGTGCGGGTCGATCGTCAGCAGGCGGATCGTCTCGGCATCCCGCCCCTTCTGCTGCCAGATCTGGGCCCAGCTCAGCAGCAGGCGCTGGATGCCGGTGTACCCGTCGATCACGGGTCCTTCTGACGACGCCGAAGCCTCCGCCGAGGGGTCTGCGGTCGCCGACAGGTGCAGCCGGTAGGCCTTGATCGCGATGCCGAGACCACCCAGGTCGCCGATGTTCTCGCCGATCGTCAGCGCCCCGTTGACGTGGTTCTCATCGGGCAGGCGCTGGCCGTCGATCCCGCGCGGCACGAGCGCGTCGTACTGCGCGATGAGGGCGCCGGTGCGCTCCTGGAAGGCGGCGCGGTCCTCGTCGCTCCACCAGTCGTTGAGGGCCCCGGTGCCGTCGAAAGCCGAGCCCTGGTCGTCGAAGCCGTGCCCGATCTCGTGGCCGATCACCGCGCCGATGCCGCCGTAGTTGGCCGCGGCATCCCTGTCCGGCTCGAAGAACGGATGCTGGAGGATCGCCGCGGGAAAGACGATCTCGTTCATGAGCGGGTTGTAGTAGGCGTTGACCGTCTGCGGCGTCATGTACCACTCGTCGCGGTCGATCGGCTGGCCGAGCTTGGCGAGCTGGCGGTCGTGCTCCCACGCGTTCGCGCGGCGCACGTTGCCAATGAGGTCGCAGGGGTCGACCTCGAGCGCGGAGTAGTCCTTCCACGTGGCGGGGAAGCCGACCTTCGGGGTGAAGGCCGCGAGCTTCTCGAGCGCGCGGTCGCGGGTGGCCGGTGTCATCCAGTCCAGCTCGGAGATCGACCGACGGTAGGCCTCGATGAGGTTCGCGACCAGCTCGTCCATCGCCTCCTTCGCGGCGGGCGGGAAGTGGCGCTCGACGTACACCTTTCCGACGGCCTCGCCCATCGCGGCCTCCACGAAGCTGACGCCGCGCTTCCACCGCTCGCGATTGACCGGGACGCCCGACAGCTCCGTGCCGTAGAACGCGAAGTTCGCGTCGACGAAGGCCGCCGACAGGTAAGGCGCGTGGCCGCGCACGATGCGCAGTCGCAGCCACGCCTTCCAGTCCTCGAGCCGGTCTCCGGTCCGGTCTCCCGTCAGCAGCGAGCCCAGGCCGGTGAGGAAGCTCGGCTCCATGACGTTGACCTCTGCGAAGCCCTCGAGGTGACCGGGAGCGACGGCATCCCGCCACGAGTCCAGCGCGACACCGGTGAGCTGGCGCACCTCGTCCCACGGCATGAGGTTGTAGGTCGCGACGGCGTCGCGCGTGCGGACGTTGTCCCAGTGGTGGGTCGCCAACTCGGTCTCCAGGCTCACCACGCGGTCTGCCTGCGCGCAGGCGCCTGCGACGCCGGCGAGGCTCAGCACCTTCTCCACGTATTCGCGGAACGCGGCGCGGGTGTGCGCGAAGTTCTCCAGCCGGTAGTAGCTCTCGTCGGGCAGGGACAGACCGCCCTGCCCGAAGAACACGACGTAACGCTGCGGGTTGCCGGGATCGGGCTCGATGTAGGTGCCGAACAGGCCCCCGATGCCCTCTCGCTCCAGCTCGCCGACCGTCGTCAACAGCGCCGGGATCGCGTCGATCGCGTCGACCCGCGCGAGCTGGTCCTGCAGGGGCGCGGCGCCGAGAGCCTCGATCCGCTCGGTGTCCATGAAGCTCGTGAACAGGTCGCCGATCTTGCGCGTCTCGGTGGCAGGCGCCGCATCCACCGCCTCTTCGATGATCGCCCGCACGTCCTTCTCGGCCTGTTCGGCGATGAGGTGGAACGAGCCCCAGCGCGCCTTGTCCTCGGGAATCTCGGTGCGCTCGAGCCACGCGCCGTTGACGTGACGGTAGAGGTCGTCCTGGGGGCGGATGCCGGGGCTCAGCTCGTCGAGAGCGATGCCGGAGCGGAGAGCGTGGGTCATGGCGTCCAGCCTATGGCGCACCTCCCGCGCGGCGGCGGAACGCCCGCGACCACACCCGTAGGCTCGAACCGTGCCCGCCCCGACGCTCAACCGCGAGATCCTGCGGCTGGCGGTGCCGGCGCTGGGCGCGCTCATCGCCGAGCCGCTGTTCCTGATCGCCGATTCGGCCCTCGTGGGACACCTCGGCATCGTCCCGCTCGCGGGGCTCGGCATCGCATCCGCGATCCTGCAGACGATCGTCGGGCTCATGGTGTTCCTCGCGTACTCGACGACGCCCGCCGTCGCGCGCCGCTTCGGGGCGGGAGAGCACGCGGATGCCGTGCGCGCGGGCATCGACGGACTGTGGCTCGCGCTCGGCCTCGGCTCGCTGCTGGCGGTCGCCGGCTCACTGCTGACGCCGTCGCTCGTGTCGCTGTTCGGAGCGTCCGCGGAGGTCTCGGGTCAGGCGGTGATCTACCTGCAGCTGTCGATGTGGGGGCTACCGGCGATGCTCATCGTCTTCGCGGCGACCGGCCTGCTGCGCGGAATGCAGGACACCGTCACCCCGCTGTGGATCGCGGGGATCGGCTTCGCGCTCAACGCCCTGCTGAACGCGGCGTTCATCTACGGCCTCGGTTGGGGAATCGCGGGCTCGGCCGCCGGAACGATCGTCGCCCAGTGGGTCATGGTCGGCGCATACGCGATCGTGGTGGGGCGCCTGGCGCGGCGGCACGCGGCATCCCTTCGCCCGCAGCGCGAGGGCCTGCGCGGGTCGGCCCGGGCGGGCGGGTGGCTGTTCCTGCGGACGGTCTCGCTGCGTGCGGCGCTGCTGGCGACGGTGCTCGTCGCGACGGGCCTCGGCACCGACGAGCTCGCCGGGTGGCAGGTCGCGTTCACGATCTTCTCGACCGCCGGGTTCGCGCTCGACGCGCTCGCGATCGCCGCGCAAGCGCTCATCGGGCGCGGGCTCGGCGCGGGCGATGAGCCGTTCGTGCGGCGGGTGCTGGGGCGAACACTCGCGTGGGGCGGGTGGTTCGGCGTGTTCACCGGGGCTGCGATCGCCGCGGGCTCGGGCGTCATCGGACTCGTGTTCACGGGGTCGGCGGAGGCGGCATCCCTCGTTCGCCCGGCTCTCGTCGCGCTCGCCGTCGCGCAGCCGGTGTGCGGGGTCGTCTTCGTGCTCGACGGGGTGCTGATGGGCGCGGGGGATGCCAGGTATCTTGCGATCGCGGGCGGCCTGAACCTCGTGCCGTACCTCCCGGCGCTCGCCGTCGTGTGGCTCGTGCATCCGACGGGAGCGGCGGGCCTGGCGTGGCTGGCGGCCTGCTTCTTCGGCGTCTACATGCTCGCCCGGCTCGCGACCCTCGGCTGGCGCGTACGCCGCTCGGAGTGGCTGACGGTCGGGGCGTGACGCCTCTCGCCGGGAGCGAGTCAGTCGGCTCGGCTCGCGCTCATCGCCTCCTCCCCAGGCGGGCAATGCGAGCATGTTCTGCGCAGTTCGTTGGTTCCGCAGCAGCAGACGCGACCGAACCTGGAAAGATCCCCTTACGGCTGCGAGTATGAGGGGGTGCTGACCATGACCGAGCCGCAAGTATGGACGCTGATCGCGGTGTTCACGACGCTCATGTTCGGCACGATGACGATCGTCTCGACGATGTTCGTGCGTGTGCTTCGCAGCGAGATCGGGCGACTCGACGGGCGCCTCGATTCCATGGAGCGCCGCATGGACGCCCTCGACCGGGGCGTGCAGGCGCTGATGCGGCACACCTTCGGAATCGACCGCGGCTGACCTCATCGGAGGCTGAGGTGCCTCACGCCCAGCGGCGGCACCACTCGTACATGACGACGGCCGCGGCGGCGCTCGCGTTGATCGAGCGGGTGGAGCCGTACTGCGTGATCTCGACGACGGCGGATGCCGCAGCCACGGCCTCGGGCGAGAGCCCCGGACCCTCCTGCCCGAACAGCAGCGCGCAGCGCTCCGGCAGTGCGGCGTGCGGCAGCGGCACCGACCCCGGGACGTTGTCGACCGCGACGATCGGGATGCCGGCATCGGCCGCCCACGCGGCAAAGCCCGCGACGTCATCGTGGTGGCGCACGTGCTGGTAGCGGTCGGTGACCATCGCTCCACGGCGGTTCCAGCGCCGCTTGCCGATGATGTGCACCTCGGCGGCACCGAAGGCATTGGCGCTGCGCACGATCGAGCCGATGTTCAGGTCGTGCTGCCAGTTCTCGATCGCGACGTGGAAGGGATGACGGTGCGCATCGAGGTCGGCGACGATCGCCGCCATCGTCCAGTAGCGGTACCGGTCGATGACGTTGCGCCGGTCGCCCGCCGCGAGCAGCTCGCGGTCGTAGCGCGAGTCGCCGGGCCAGGCATCCGGGCCGCCGGGCCACGGCGGGGCGCCGACGGGAAGCTCCGGCTCGAGCTGGACCTGGCGCTCGGGCTCGGCACCGGGTTCGCGCTCGGGGTCGGCTTCGGTCATCGCCTCAGGCTAGCCGCCCGCCGCCCGGCCCCGACTCCCGACCGCCCGGCCCCGGGCGCATAACTCAGGCTGACATCGCCGCAGGAGCCCTTCCGCGCCCCTCCGACGCGGTTTCAGCCTGAGTTATGACCCGCCACGCAATTTTTCGGTTCACCGAAAATCAGATAGATTCACGGCATGCCGAACTCCGCAGCCACCCGCGGCGCCTGGCTGCTCGGGCCGGCGCTCGTCGCGGGAGTCGCCTACCTCGACCCCGGCAACGTGGCGAGCAACATGACGGCGGGCGCGCGCTTCGGGTACCTGCTCGTCTGGGTCGTCGTCCTCGGCAACGCGATGGCGTGGCTCATCCAGTACCTGTCGGCCAAGCTCGGCGTCGTGACCGGCCGCAGCCTCGCCGAGCTCCTCGGTGAGCGCATCGCGAATCCCTGGGCCCGACGCGCGTACTGGCTGCAGGCGGAGCTCGTCGCCGGCGCGACCGATGTCGCGGAGGTGATCGGCGGAGCGATCGCCCTGCACCTGCTGTTCGGCGTGCCGCTTCCGGTCGGCGGCCTCGTCACGGGCGCCGTCTCGATCGCTCTGCTGCTGGTCCAGCAGCGGCGCGGGGCGCGCGCCTTCGAGCTCGTCGTGATCGGCCTGCTCGCCGTCATCGCGAGCGGCTTCGCGTACGGGGTGTTCGTCTCCCCGCCGGCTGCCGCAGCCATCGCCGCGGGCCTGGTCCCTCGCTTCGCGGGCACCGACTCGGTGCTCCTTTCCGCCTCGATCCTGGGTGCGACGATCATGCCGCACGCGATCTACGCGCACTCGGCGCTGGCCCGCGACCGCTTCGCCGCCCAGGCCGCACCGACCGCTCCAACCGCACGACCGGACCCCGCGGCACCCGCCGCTCCCGCCGCTCTCGCGCGAGCTGGGACACCACCCGAGCCGGCGTCCGTCGCAGCCGGGGCAGGCCTCGGGCCAGGCACCGGGGCAGGCACCGGGGCACCCACCCAGGCACAGGCTGCCCGCCGAGCACACATCTCGTCAGCGGCAACCGAACCCCCCGACATCGACCGCACCGCACGCATCCCGCGCCTCCTGCGCGCAACGCGCTGGGACGTCACCGTCGCCCTCGTCATCGCCGGCACCGTCAACCTCGCGATCCTGCTGCTGGCGGCCGCGAACCTCACCGGAGCCACCGGCACCGAAACCCTCGAGGGCGCGCACGCCGCGCTCGCGAGCGGCCTCGGCGCGGCGACCGCGACCCTCTTCGCGGTGGGCCTGCTCGCGAGCGGCCTTGCGAGCACCGCCGTCGGAGCCTACGCGGGCGCCGAGCTCATGCACGGCCTGCTGCGTGTGCGGATGCCGCTGCTCCTGCGCCGGCTCGTCACGCTCGCCCCGGCGATCGCGCTCCTGGCGGCAGGGGTCGACCCCACCTGGGCGCTCGTGCTCAGCCAGGTCGTGCTGAGCTTCGGCATCCCGTTCGCCCTCGTCCCCCTGGTCTGGCTCACGGCGCGCCGTGACGTGCTGGGCGGGCACCGCAACCAGTGGTGGACGACCGGCGGCGGCGTGCTCGCGTCGGTGTTCCTGGCGACCCTCAACGGTCTGCTGCTGTGGCTCGTGCTGACCGGCGGCTGACCGGCCGCCGGCGGGCCGATACTCTGGGGCCGTGCCCGCTCGCTCCTTCGGAACCTCCGCCGGGGTCCCGGTCGGATCCTCCGTCGCGATCGACGACTACCTCAAGACGATCTACCACCACACCGAGTGGCAGAGTGCCCCGATCACGCCGTCGCAACTGGCCGCGACCCTGTCGCTCGCCCCGTCGACGGTCACCGAGATGGTGCACAAGCTCGCCTCCGCCGGGCTCGTGACGCACCGACCGTATGGACCGGTGACGCTGACGGATGCCGGACGCCAGCGCGCGGCATCCGTCATCCGCCGTCACCGGCTGATCGAGACGTGGCTCGTGCGGGACTTCGGCTACGCGTGGGACGAGGTGCACGACGAGGCCGAGGTGCTCGAGCACACGATCAGCGACCGACTGCTGGAGGGCATTGACGAGCGGCTCGGCCGCCCGCGGTTCGATCCGCACGGCGACGCGATCCCGGATGCCGCGGGCGAGGTCGATCGCGAGCCGTTCGTGCTCCTCGCCGAAGCCGGCATCGGCCACACCGGCCGCGTGTTGCGCGTGAGCGATCGCGAGCCGGCGCTCCTGCGCGCGCTCGAGGCGGCGGGCATCGATGTCGGCCACGCGGTCACGGTGACGGGTCGGGACGCGGTGCGCGTCGACGGCGGGGCGACGGTCGAGCTTCCCGGCGGCGCGGCATCCGCCGTCTGGCTCACCGCCTGAGCACGGCGGCCGGCATCCGCGCGCGGCCGACGTCATCTCGGTAGCGCGAGGTTCCCGCTCACGAGCGCCGTCTCGTGCGGCTCGCCTTCAGATACGGCCACACGACTCCGGTGGTGCGCTCGCAGAAGTCCCACAGCACGCGCGCGAGCTCTTCGTCGCGCGTGATCCGTGCGGGCGCGGCCGAGCGCGGCGGGCCGTTCAGATAGCGCGACGGACCCCAGAACTCGCCGCCCGCAGCGTCCGGGTCGACGAGGGCCCGCACGAGCGGCCACGCGCCGTGCTCCTTGGACTGCGTGATCGGCGCCTGCAGATTGTCGACGAACCGCTTCGCCTTCGAGGGCTCGTTGATGCCGTGGATGCCGCGCGTGCGCCCCCCGATCGCATAGCCGGGGTGCGCGACGAGGCTCGCGATCGGCACCTTCGCCGCGCGCAGGCGCCGATCGGCTTCCAGCCCGAGCGCGGTCGTGGCGATCTTGGACTGCACGTACGCGCGCCACGGCGTGTAGCCGGACTCGAGCTCTGGTGAGATCGGCTCGTAGGGACGCAGCATGGTCGCCATCGATCCCACCCACACCATGCGCCCGCGCCCCGCCGCGAGCGGCAGCAGCAGCTCGCCCGCGAGGGCGTAGTGGCCGAGGACGTTGGTCGCGAAGATGATCTCGTGGCCGTCCGGCGTCGCCGTGCGCACCCGCGGCGGATGCACGATCCCCGCGTTCAGCAGCAGCCCGTGCAGCCCCGCCCGGCCCCGGACGGTCGCCGCCGCCGCACGCACCGAGCCCAGGTTGCTGGTGTCGAGCAGGAGGGTTTCGACGTCGGCATCCGGCACGTGCCCTCGCACCGCGGCGCGCGCGGTGGCGAGCTTGTTGGGGTTGCGCCCGGTCATGATCACGTGCGCTCCCGCCTCGGCCAGCTGCAGCGAGGCGAAGAAGCCGAGGCCCGCGGTCGAACCCGTGACGAGGTAGCGCCGCCCGCCCAGATCGGGCAGGTCGGCGGGGTCCCACAGGTCACGTCCCACGGGTCGAGACTAGGGCGTTTTCGGGCCGGGGCTCGACTCCGCCGCTAGGCTGGGCCCATGCGGACACGCGCCGACGTCGAGTGCTGGCTGACAGACATGGACGGCGTCCTCGTCCACGAGAACAAGCCCATCCCGGGAGCTGCGGAGTTGCTGACGCAGTGGCGCGAGACCGGGACGCCGTTCCTCGTCCTGACGAACAACCCCCTCTACACGCCCCGCGACCTCAGCGCCCGGCTGCGCGTGGCGGGGATCGCCGTTCCCGAGGACCGCATCTGGACCTCGGCGCTCGCAACGGCCGAGTTTCTGCGCTCGCAGAAGCCCGGGGGCTCCGCGTTCGTCATCGGCGAGTCGGGCCTGACGACCGCGCTGCACGAGGCGGGCTACGTCATGACCGAGACCCGGCCCGACTACGTCGTGCTCGGCGAGACCCGCGACTACTCGTTCGACCGGATCACCCAGGCGATCCGGTTCATCGCCGCCGGCGCGCGGTTCATCGCGACCAATCCGGATGCCACGGGCCCGACCCCCTCCGGCGTCGTCCCGGCGACGGGATCGTTGGCCGCGCTCATCACGCACGCCACGGGCAAGGAGCCCTACGTCGTCGGTAAACCGAACCCGATGATGTTCCGCTCCGCGATGAACCGCATCGGCGCGCACTCGGAGAACACCGGCATGATCGGCGATCGGATGGACACCGACGTCATCGCGGGCATCGAGGCGGGCGTGCACACGGTGCTCGTGCGCACCGGCATCTCCGACGACGCCGAGATCGAGCGCTATCCGTTCCGTCCCGACGAGGTCCTCGACTCGGTGGCCGACCTGCTCGATGCCGAGCCGCGCGAGACCGAGGACCCGGAGCTGCTGTGAATCCGACCGAGCAGCTGCTGCTGCAGGTGGCGACCATCGTGATCCTGATCGGCACGCTGACCGTGATCGTCGTGCAGTACGTCCGCAGGCGCCGGAAGGGCGACGGATGATCGGGCTGGTTCTCGTGCTCTCGGGGCTCGCGCTGCTCATCGTCGCGCTCGTCCTGTTCCTGCGCGGGCGCCGGGACGCGCCGCAGGGCACCCCGCTGCCGAACGGGCGCGGGATCGCGGTCCTGACCTTCGCGGGGCTCGTGCTCGCCCTGGCATCCCAATTGCCGATGTTCCAGTGACCGGGCGCTGAACGGCCCCGACCGGCGATGATCACCGCGGCGCGCAGCGCGGCCAGTGCGGCCGGTGGGTGCGGTGGGCGCGGCGCCGACGCAAACATGTCGGCCACCCACCCCCGGGATCGCCCACGGCGGCGCAACGTGACACATCTGCATCGGATGCCGGCGGCGGCGGCGGTCGAGACGCGCGATCACCCACCCAACTAGACTTGCCCCATCCCCGGCACCCTCAGCAACCTTGGAGTCCCGCCGCGTGAGCACCCCCGCCTTCACTGACAAGGTCGCCGACACCGTCCGGCACGCCGAGCAGACTCCCGAGAAGGAGCAGCCGTACGCGGCGCTCGGGCTCACGTCCGAAGAGTACGAGCAGATCAAAGGCATCCTGGGCCGCCGGCCCACTAGCGGCGAGCTGGCGATGTACTCCGTCATGTGGAGCGAGCACTGCTCGTACAAGTCGAGCAAGATCTACCTCCGTCAGTTCGGCATCAAGACGAGCGACGAGATGAAGACGCGCCTCATGGTCGGCATGGGCCAGAACGCGGGCGTGGTGGATGTCGGCGAGGGCTGGGCAGTCACTTTCAAGGTCGAGAGCCACAACCACCCGAGCTATATCGAGCCGTTCCAGGGCGCGGCGACCGGCGTCGGTGGCATCGTCCGCGACATCATCTCGATGGGGGCGCGCCCCGTCGCGGTCATGGACCAGCTGCGCTTCGGACGCGTAGACCACCCCGACACCCCGCGGGTCGTGCACGGTGTCGTCAGCGGCATCAGCTTCTACGCGAACTGCCTGGGCCTGCCGAACATCGGCGGCGAGACGGTCTTCGATGCGGTGTACCAGGGCAACCCGCTCGTGAACGCCCTCGCGGTCGGCGTCATGCGCCACGAGGACGTCAAGCTCGCCAACGCCACCGGCGTCGGCAACAAGGTCGTGCTCTTCGGCGCGCGCACGGGCGGCGACGGCATCGGCGGCGCGTCGATCCTGGCATCCGACTCGTTCGACAGCACCGGCCCCACCAAACGGCCCGCCGTGCAGGTCGGCGACCCGTTCGCCGAGAAGGTGCTGATCGAGTGCTGCCTCGAGCTCTACCGCGGCGGCCTCGTCGAGGCGATCCAGGACCTCGGGGCGGCGGGTATCTCGTGCGCGACCAGCGAGCTCGCCGCCAACGGTGACAGCGGCATGCGCGTCGACCTGGAGAACGTCCTCTTGCGCGACCCGACGCTCACGCCCGAGGAGATCCTCATGAGCGAGAGCCAGGAACGGATGATGGCGATCGTCACGCCCGACAAGCTCGCCGCGTTCGAAGCGGTGACCGCCAAGTGGGAGGTCGAGACGAGCGTTCTCGGCGAGGTCACCGGCGACGGGCGCCTGCAGATCTTCTGGCACGGCGAGCAGATCGTCGACGTCGACCCCTCCACCGTCGCGGTCGACGGCCCGGTGTACGAGCGTCCCGTCGCCTACCCGGCCTGGATCGACGCGCTGCGCGACGACTCGGCATCCGCCCTGCCCCGCGACCTGGACCCCGAGACCCTCCGCGCGCAGTTCCTGCAGCTGCTCGGCAGCCCGGGCCTTGCCGACACGAGCTGGGTCACGAACCAGTACGACTATTACGTGCTGGGCAACACCGCGCTGAGCTTCCCCGATGACGCCGGGATGATCCGCGTCGACGAGGAGAGCGGCCTGGGCTTTGCGATCGCGACGGACTGCAACGGGCGCTACTGCCAGCTCGACCCGTACGCGGGCGCGCAGCTCGCCCTCGCCGAGGCCTACCGCAATGTCGCCGTCACGGGCGCCGTACCGGCCGCGGTGACCGATTGCCTGAACTTCGGCAGCCCCGAGAATCCCGAGGTCATGTGGCAGTTCGGCCAGGCCGTCGACGGCCTTGCCGAGGGATGCCTCGAGCTCGGCATCCCCGTCACCGGCGGCAACGTCAGCTTCTACAACCAGACCGGCGACGTCCCGATCCACCCGACACCCGTCGTCGGCGTCCTCGGGATCATCGACGATGTCGCCCGCCGCATCCCCTCCGGATGGCAGGATGCCGGTGAGAACATCTACCTGCTCGGCGTGACGGCAACCGAGCTCAGCGGCTCGCAATGGGCAGGCACGATTCACGGCCACCTCGGCGGCCGCCCACCGGTCGTCGACCTCGCGCACGAGAAGCGCCTCGCCGAGCTCATCCACGCAGCCTCGCAGCAGGAGCTCGTCTCGTCAGCGCACGATCTGTCGTCCGGCGGCCTCGCGCAGGCCCTCGCCGAGGCGGTCATGCGCTTCGGCGTCGGTGCCCGCGTGTGGCTGCGCGAGATCGTCGAGCGCGACGGGGTGGATGCCGCGACAGCCCTGTTCAGCGAGTCGACCGGGCGGGTCATCGTCTCGGTGCCGCGCGAGGAGGACGTCAAGTTCCGCGGACTGTGCGAGGGCCGCGGCTACCCCGTGCTGCGGATCGGCGTGACCGACGGCGGGCCGGCGAACGGCGGCGAGCCGGCACTCGAGGTTCAGGATCTGTTCGCCGTCACCGTCTCCCAGCTGCGCGGCGTGTCGGCGGCGACGCTTCCCGCGGCCTTCGGTGCGACCGTTTCGGAGCCCGTAGGCTGATCCGCATGGCCGATGAGGACGAATACGCCGGCATGAACGAGGCGCGCGCGCGCCGTACGCGGATCGTCGCGTGGGTCGTGATCGTGGCACTGATCCTCGTGGGCGGCGGCGCAACGGTGCTCGCGCTCATCCTCGGTTGACGCCTCTCCACGAGCAGACATCGCTCTGACCAACCGCGGATGCTTTCAGCGATGCTGGGTAGCATGACGCTGTGGACACCCTCGTCGCGCTGGCGGTGACCGCCCCGGCGCTGGTCGCGGCCGGCGCCGGCGGCTGGTTCGTCCTTCGCGGCCAGCGCACCGCACGGGCGCGACGCCTCGCGTTCTCCGCCTCGCGCGAAGAGGTGCGCATCGCGCGCAAGCGGGTGACAGCGGCCCGCATCGAGGTGCGTGTGGCACGCGCCGAGCTGAGCCGCGTGCAGGCCGAACGCGCCGCGGGTCGAGCGAGCGCCGACGAGATCTCCGCTGCCCGACGTGCGCTCGACGCCGCGCAGCGCGAGACGAAGGCTGCGAGCGCGACGTTACGGGCGCGGCGCGCGACTCTCGTGGCCGATCGCGCCGCCCTCGCCGGGCGCATCAACGACCCGGCTCAGCTGCCGCTGGCTCGTCTCATGGCCGCCGACGACGTCGTCACGACCCGCTGGATGGAATATGAGACGGATGCCGCGAGGCAGCTCGCCTTCCCCGCGATGAGCGACACACGAGTCCCGGCGACCGCGGCCTTCTTCGCCGAGCTGCACACGACCCGTGCGCTGCGACCGCCATCGCCCGACACCCGCATGACCCCGGCCGAGTTCGGCGCCTACCGCGATGCGGTCTCCCGGCTCACGCGCGCTTTCGATGTGGCCGAGACCGAGGCCTGGGAGCAGGCGCGGGCGGCGGGATCCGCCCCCGACGGACCGGGGCCGGGCGCGCCTCGGTCGGGTGCGCCGCGCCCCGGCTCGTGGGTCTCGTCCGCGCAGGCCGCGGCTCAGAACCTCGCGCAGACGCTCCTCGCTCAGGGGGCCGAAGCACTCGCTCGCGCGACCGCGCCGCGCCGGGGCACCGACGATGACAGCAACCACGCGTAAGGTGGCGCCGTGGACCAGTTCTGGGCATTCGCGGCGCACTTCTGGTGGCTGGTGTTTCCGCTCGCAGGGATCGTCGGCGGATTCGCGCGTCGCTGGGAGCTCGGCGCCCGCACACGCCACGCGCGGCGCCTCGAGATCCTGCGAGCCAAGGCGACGCTGAAGGCCGCGCAGCCGCCGAAACAGGTCGCCACGGCATCCGAGCCCCGCCCGATCACGAAGCCGTCGCCGATGCAGCCGCAGCTCGAGAAGCTGTTCGCCGAGCACGACGAGGTGACCGCGCGCTGGCTCGACTACGAGCTCGACGTCGCGAAGCTCATCGCCTTCCCCACGATCAGCGACGGCCGACAGCCTCTGACGGCGGCGTTCCTGCGTGCGAAGAAGCACGCCGACCGGCTGCGGCCAGCGACCGCGAAGACGCACCTGAGCGACGCCGAGCTCACCGCCTACGCCCATGCCGTCACCGAGTACGAGGTCGCCTTCGACGTCGCCGAGCGCGAGGCGCAGCGCCTGAAAGACTCCGACTTCACCGCGGCCGAGCGGGGGCGCCTCCGCACGGCCCGGCAGCTGCTGTCGGTCGCCGTCGATGAGGCGGCGACGCCCGCCGAGCGTCAGCTCGCCTACCGGCGCGTGCGCGACGAGCTCGACGGCCTGATCGTCGTGTCCGACGACGCGATCACGATCCTCGAGAAGAAGGTCGCGCTCGAGCTCGACGCCCCGGCATCCGACTCCCCGGACTGACTCCGGCTGGTCAGGCGGCTCCGGCTGGTCAGGCGGCTCAGGCGCTCGGGGGCGCCTCGGCCGCGGCGGCAGCCGTATGGTGGCGGATCACCTCTGCCACGACGAAGGTGAACCACTTCTGAGCGAACTCGGGGTCGAGGTCGGCCTCGAGGGCCAGCCGGCGCAGGCGCGCGAGCTGCTGCTCCTCGCGCGTGGGGTCGGATGCCGGCATCCCGTGCCGCGCCTTGAGCACTCCGACCTGCTTGGTGCACCGGAATCGCTCGGCGAGCATGAAGATGAGCGCGGCGTCGATGTTGTCGATGCTGGCGCGCAGGCTGTGCAGCTGCGCTGCCGCATCGGTGGCGGCGGGAGCGTCGGTCATGGCGGGTCCTCCTGGGCTTCGAGCCTATCGGCAGCCGGTACAGCGAGCGCTTGAGTGACAGAACCTCGAGGCTCACGACACGCGGCGCCGCACGCGCGGCGCCCTCGTCCACACCCGCCGAGCAGGCCGACCCCGCCGGTCACTTGCCGAAAACAGGCTATCTGCCCAGAAAAGGACGATTCCCTTGAGATTGGCCTTTCTTCGGCAGATTTCCTGCGCTCGGGCAGCCCCTCGCGCCGTCAGTCGACGAGGTCGTGGCGCACGATCACGGCGTCCCGCGCCGGTCCGACGCCGATGACCGAGATGCGGGTGCCGCTCATCGCCTCGAGGGCGAGGACGTATGCCTGCGCGGCCTGCGGCAGCTCGTCGAAACTGCGCGCACCGGAGATGTCCTCAGTCCAGCCGGGGAAGTAGTCGAGGATCGGCGTCGCGTGGTGGAAGTCGCTCTGATTGACCGGCACCTCGTCGAATCTCTCGCCGTCGACGTCGTAGGCGACGCACACCGGGATCTCCTCGAGCCCGGTGAGGATGTCGAGCTTGGTCAGCACGAGATCGGTGATGCCGTTGACCCTCGTCGCGTACCGCGTGACCGGTGCGTCGTACCAGCCGACCCGGCGCGGGCGGCCCGTCGTCGTGCCGAACTCGAAGCCGCGCGTGCGCAGCCACTCGCCCTGCTCGTCGAA
>JASGGN010000006.1:0-76142 GCA_047605005.1 Microbacterium sp. | reverse complement strand
TCCGCAGCGCGCAGTCGCAGGTCGAGGCGCGCAACGCCGAGATGCGCAAGAACGTCCTGAAGTACGACGACGTCCTCAACCGGCAGCGCGAGGCGATCTACGCCGACCGTCGCCACATGCTGGAGGGCGATGACCTCTCCGAGCGCGTCCAGCACTTCATCGAGGATGCCATCGGCGCGATCATCGACGACCACACCGGTGCCGGTCACACCGAGAGCTGGGACTTCGACGCCCTGTGGACGGAGCTGAAGACCCTCTACCCGGTGTCGGTCACGATCGACGAGGTCGTCGCGGAGAGCGGGAGCAAGGGTCGTGTCACGGCCGAGGGGCTCAAGCGCGAGATCCTCTCGGACGCGAAGATCGCCTACGCCAACCGCGAGGCGACCCTCGGGCCGGCCGCGACGCGCGAGCTGGAGCGCCGCGTCGTGCTGCAGGTGCTCGACCGTCGCTGGCGTGACCACCTCTACGAGATGGACTACCTCAAGGACGGCATCGGCCTGCGCGCGATGGCCCAGCGCGACCCGCTGATCGAGTATCAGCGCGAGGGGTATCAGATGTTCCAGGCGATGATGGGCCAGATCAAGGAGGAGTCGGTCGGCTTCCTCTACAACCTCGACGTCGAGGTGCGGCAGGCCGGGGACGGCCAGGTCGCGGCTGGGCAGGTCGAAGCCAAGGGCCTGGAGGCGCCGCCCGTCGAGGCGCAGAAGCTGCAGTACACGGCGCCCGGTGAGGGCGGCGACGTCGAGGTGCGCAACGACCGCGGTCAGATGCAGCAGTCCGCCACGAGCAAGGCGCGTCAGACCACCGTGCCTTCCGCGCCGTCGGGGCGCGCCACGCCGGCCGCCTCGGAGCCGCAGCGCGGGGCGTTCGGCCAGCGCACGGAGGCTCCGGCGTCCGCCCCCGCCGCGAGCAACCGCGCCCAGCGCCGCGCCGCCGGCAAGAAGCGCTGACCTGGGCGCGGCGCTGCCGGGAGCAGCCGCCGCGCGCGGGACCACAGCACCCGGATTGGACCGCAGCCCGCACGGGCAGGCGGGGGCGGGGCGGGGATATCCTGATCCGATGAGTCCCCGCATTCTCGACCAGTCATCCAAGCTCAAGGACGTCCTCTACGAGATCCGCGGGGCAGCCCTGGTCGAGGCCGACCGGCTGGAGGCCGACGGGCACCGCATCCTCAAGCTCAACACTGGCAACCCCGCTGTCTTCGGGTTCGAGGCGCCCTACCAGATCGTGCGCGACATGATCGAGGCCGTCCCGTACGCGCACGGCTACAGCGACAGCCGCGGCATCATGTCGGCGCGTCGTGCGGTCGTGAGCCGCTACGAAGAGGTCCCCGGTTTCCCCACGTTCGACCCGGACGACGTGTACCTCGGCAACGGTGTGTCCGAGCTCATCACGATGACGATGCAGGCGCTGCTGGACACTGGCGACGAAGTGCTCATCCCCTCGCCGGACTATCCGCTGTGGACGGCCATGACCAGTCTCGCCGGCGGCACTCCGGTGCACTACCGGTGCGACAACGAGAACGGCTGGCAGCCCGACCTCGAAGACATCCGCGCGAAGGTCACTCCCGCGACGAAGGCGATCGTCGTCATCAACCCGAACAACCCCACCGGGGCCGTGTACTCGCGAGCGGTGCTCGAGGGGATCGTGCAGATCGCGCGGGAGAACTCGCTGCTGCTGCTCTCCGACGAGATCTACGACCGCATCCTCTTCGACGACGCCCAGCACATTCCGCTGGCGACTCTCGCCCCCGATCTGCTGTGCCTGACCTTCAACGGTCTGTCCAAGACCTACCGCGTCGCCGGCTACCGCTCGGGCTGGATGGTGATCACCGGACCCAAGAAGCACGCGGCCGGATTCCTGGAGGGCATCCATGTGCTCGCTTCGACCCGGCTGTGCCCCAACGTCCCCGCGCAGCACGCCGTGCAGGCCGCGCTGTCGGGCGTGCAGTCGATCGATGCGCTGATCGCCCCGACGGGCCGGCTGCACGAGCAGCGGGATGCCGCCTACCACGCGCTCTCCGCGATCCCGGGCATCGAGTGCCTGAAGCCGCAGGGGGCGCTGTACGCGTTCCCTCGGCTCGATCCGAACGTGTACGAGATCCACGACGATGCGAAGCTCGTCTACGACTTCCTCGTCGCCGAGCACGTGCTGCTCGTGCAGGGGACCGGCTTCAACTGGCCGACGCCCGACCACTTCCGGATCGTGACGCTGCCCGAGGCGCGGGTGCTGACGGAGGCGATCGAGCGACTCGGCAACTTCCTGGCGTCGTATCGGCAGTGATCCCGCCACGCCGCCCCGCACCGAACGGGATCGCTCGGCTAGAGGGCGGCGAGGGAGGTCGCGCGCCAGCGGCCGTCCCACCCTTCCAGACGCACCGCGATGGCGCGCGTTCGCGCGGGGCCTGCTGTGATGACGACCGCCTCGACGACGCCGTCGGCGGGCGAAGAGCAGCGTGTGGAGACGATCCGGTAGGACGGGCGCGCCGGCGTGACCCCGCGGGCGCTACGCGCGCGGGCGGCCAGGTTCGCGCGCGTCACGAGCGCGCGAAAGGCGTCCTCGCCGAGCCACCGGGCGAGCTGATCGACTTCGCGTACCCCCGCGAGCACCTCGAGCACGCCGATCGTCACGTTGGCCAGCAACGGCTCGGGCGCGGGGAGCTCTCGCGAGGGGGTTCGCTGCGGGGCGAAGTAGTCTGCGACCTCGAGCGCGGATCCGAGACGTGATGCCGGCGGCGCGACGCCCGCTGCTGAGGAAACCACGATGACCTCCAAAGACCGGTGAACGTGTGACCGAGTAGAGCACAACGAGCAGCGCTGCGGGAGGAGAATTCTCTCACCTGTGGATAACTGTGTCGGGGCGGCCACCGCTCGCGTACGCTCGCGCCGTGCGCTGGGATCGGTTCTTCGAGGACCTGGAAGATCAGCTCGACTCCGAATGGGAGGCCGAGCGCGCGGCGCTGGACAGCGAGGCGGAGCGGCTGCGGCTGTCGCGCGTGGGGCTGCGGGAGCGGCTCGTGGCACTCGCTGCGGCATCCCGCGTCGTCACGATGCACCTCAGCGACGGCGATGTGCTGGCAGGCGCCGTCGCTCGCGTGGGTGCCGACTGGGCGGCCGTGTTCGCAGACGGTGGCAAGAGCACAGCGGCGGTCGTGCCGCTGTGGGCGGTCGCCGGGATCGGCGCTGCCACCGACGCCGTGCTCGGCAGCGTCCGCGATGCGCGGCCCGGCCCTGCGCTGGGGCAGCGGATGAGCTTCGGCTTCGTCCTGCGTGACCTCGTCCGCCGGCGCGTCGCCGTGACTGTGCAGGTCGTCGGCGGGCGGACGCTGAACGGGACGATCGACCGTGCGGGCGCTGACCACCTCGACCTGGCGTTGCACGAGCCGGGCTCACCGCGCCGGGTCGAGAACGTCACCGGCTATCGCGTCGTCCCGTTCTCCGCGGTGGTCGCGGTGCGCGTCGCCTCGGTTTCTGAGCTCTCCTGAGCTCTCCTGAGCGCGAGAGTGCCGGTCATCGCGCGGCCGCCGGGATCAGTCGCCGCTGCGGATCGCCCCGCGCCCCCACAGCTCGGGAAAACTCGCCGCGTTCGACTCGCGCCACAACGCGCTGATCCGCGCCTGCTCGGCCTGATCGTCGAGATAGCCCTCGACGCTCGCGGGCTCGATCCGCCAGCGCGCGGGGGAGCCGACCTTCATGCCGCGCAGCCTGCCGTCGAGCACGAGCGCGACGATCTCGTCGATCGGCAGCTGCAGCATCTCCGAGACTTGGGCGGGCGTGAACAGACGCACCCCCGATTCGGGTCGTTCGGGCATGAGGACATTATGGGACCGCTTGCTATGACCGCCTATCAGGACGCGCGCCCTGTGGATAACCTCAGCGGCCGGGGCGGACGCGGGGCCACGATACCGGCATGAGCGAGAACACCGCGCGGCCCCGGCCGCGAGCATTCTGGGCTGATATCCGCTTCCTCGTCGGCGTTGCGCTGATCGTGGCATCCGTCGTCGGCGTCTGGATCGTCGTCGCTGCAGCCCGTCAGACGGTCCCCGTCTTCGTCGCCGCGCGCACGATCGTGCCGGGGGAGACGGTCGCCTCCGATGACCTGCGGGTCGTCGACGTCGCTCTCGGCCAGGCCGAGGATGCCTATGCGTCGCCCGCGACGCTCGAACCCGGAACCGTCGCGGTGCGCACGATCTCGGCGGGCGAGCTCGTGCCGCTGGAAGCCATCGGCGATGCGGCCGGGATCCGCACGACGACAGTCGTCGTGCACAGCGCGACAGAGCTGCCGGTCGCCGTCGCCCCCGGCGCGACTGTCGAGGTGTGGGCTGCGCCGCAGCTGGAGCGGGGCGTCTTCGACACGCCGCGCATCCTCGTCTCGGGTGCGACGGTGGTGTCCGTCGACGCTGACGACTCGATGGTGGGCTCGACGGGCGCTGCGGTCGAGCTCGTCATCGACCGCGCCGAGGTCGCCGACACGCTCGCGGCGATCACGGGCGGTGCGACGCTGTCGATCGTCCCGGCCGCGGAGGTCGCGCCGTGAGCGGCGACGCGCGGGCGAAGGTCGTCGTGGCCGTCAGCGCCCCTCGGCGCGACGACCTCGTCGAGGATCTGCGCGAGCGGGGTGTCGGCGTCGTGGTGCCGGTCGCTGCCGCAGCCCCCGCCGCAGCGGCGGCCGACGCGATGCGCGGTCGTGAGGCGGCGGAGCTGCTGGGGGAGCTCGCGGGCTCTGAGCTGCTGGTCGTCCAGGCGGACCGTCAGACGTTGACGGGGCAGCTCGTCGAGACCTGCGACCGCTTCGGGGTCCGGATCGTCGCATTGTGCGCCGGGCCCGCCGAGCGGCGGCTCGCCGCTGTCTTCGGGGTCGCCGCCTACGGGACGGATGCCTCGGCGGAGGCGATCCTTGCGCCGTCCGCGGCCACGGCCCCGCAGGCCCCGAGCCGTGGCCGGGTGATCACGGTGTGGGGCCCCGCTGGCGCGCCGGGGCGCACGACGATGGCGATCGAGCTGGCGTGCGCGCTCGCTCGCGACGACCGCCGTGTCGCGCTCGTGGATGCCGATGCGCATGCGCCCTCGCTCGCGATGGCGGTGGGACTGGCCGACGAGGGGCCGGGGTTCGCCGCCGCGTGTCGTCAGGCCGGGCGCGGCACGCTCACGGCGGCGGAGCTGACCCGCATCGCGATGCCGTTGGGGTCCGTCGACGTGCTCACCGGCATCAACCGCCCGAACCGCTGGCCCGAGCTCGCCGGCGATCGTGTGACGGCGGCGCTGGAGCGATGCCGCGAGTGGGCCGATGACATCGTGGTCGACGTGGCGAGCTCGCTCGAGCGCGACGAGGAGATCGTGAGCGATCTCGACGGGCCTCGCCGCAACGCGGCGACCCTCGCCGCGCTCGCGGCTGCGGACCTCGTCGTCGCGGTGGTCGCCGCCGACCCGGTCGGAGTGTCGCGCTTCGTGCGCGCGCATTCCGAGCTCCGTGCCGTCGTCGGTGCGACCCCCGTGCGCGTCCTCGTCAACAAGACGCGCACCTCGACGCTCGGCCTCGACGCCCGCGGTCAGGTCCGGCGGACACTCGAGCGCTACGTCGGAGCTCGTGAGACGTGGTTCGTCCCCTGGGATGCGAAGGCCGCCGACGCTGCGACGCTCGCGGCCCAGCCGGTCGCCCGTGTCGCGGGGCGCTCCGCGCTGGCTGCCGCCGTGCGCCAGTTCGTCGCCGAGGCGATCGAACCCCCGGGGCGAGCGCGGGGCGCCGCGCGCTCCTCGGCGAACGTGAGCCGCCACAGCAGCGCGGCCCGGCTGCGCCGGCATCCACGCACCGCCTGATCGCGCGCGCAGGCGTACGCCCGGGTGCTCCGGCTGCCTCGTGAGGGGCTGGTGTGTCTCGGCGCTGCGCTTTGAGAAGCTGATCGGAGGGGGAGAACGTCGAGGCCTAGGCTGGGGGAGTGTCGACGCTCAGCGATCTCTTGTATGCCCAGGGTCGGTCGAGCGATGCGGATGTCGAGTGGTTGCACCGCCTCGCCGGCGACGGGCAGCTGCTGGCCGATCTGGCCTTCGCGGACATCGTCATCTGGGTTCCCGGGGAAGGCGACACCTTCGTCGCCGTCGCGCACACCCGGCCGAGCGGCGCCGCGACGCTCTTCTACCGCGACATCGTCGGCGACCACGTGCGCCCGCAGTGGCGCACGCAGGTGCGCGAGGCGTTCACGCGCGCGGAGATCGTCGACTCGGCCTCGCCGGACTGGTTCGAAGAGACCCCGACCCGTGTGCGCGCGGTGCCGATCGTGCGCACGCCTGCCACCGCGGAACGTCCGGCAAGCGTCATCGGAGTGCTGACGCGGCACACGAACCTCGGCGAGGCGCGGACGCCGTCGCGGCAGCAGATCACCTTCAACGACTGCGCCGACGACCTGTTCGGCATGGTCGCCTCGGGAGATTTCCCCGACCCCGCCGCTCCCACCTCGCCGCGAAGGGGCGCGCCGCGGGCATCCGACGGTCTCATCCGCGTCGATGTCGACGGCGTGACGACGTTCGCGAGCCCGAATGCGCTCTCGGCCTTCAACCGGCTCGGCTTCGACGACGAGCTCGAGGGCGAGTCGCTGCTCGAGGTCGCGACGAGCATCCTGCCCAAGGGGCGGCAGTTCGACGAGTCGCTGCCCATCGTCGTCGCCGGTCGTGCTCCCTGGCGGGCGGACCTCGAGGCGCGCGGGGTCACGGTGTCGCTGCGTGCCATTCCGCTCAAGGACCGGGGGGCGCGCATCGGCGCCATCGTCCTGTGTCGTGATGTCACGGAGATCCGCAATCAGGAGCAGGAGCTCATCACGAAGGACGCGACGATCCGTGAGATCCACCACCGCGTGAAGAACAATCTGCAGACCGTCGCCTCGCTCCTGCGCATCCAGTCGCGGCGCACGCATTCCGACGAGGCGCGGGATGCGCTGACCCACGCGATGCGGCGCGTCTCGGCGATCGCCGTCGTGCACGACACGCTTTCCGGCGGGCTCGCGCAGAACGTCGACTTCGACGAGGTCTTCGACCGGGTGCTGAAACTCGTCGCCGAGGTGGCGGCCTCTCCCAACACGAGGGCCCGGACGGTCAAGACCGGCTCCTTCGGCACGTTGCCGAGCGAGTATGCGACGCCGCTCGCGCTGGCTCTGACCGAGCTGGTGACGAACGCGGTCGAACACGGGCTGGCCGATCAGGAAGGCGAGGTCGAGATCATCGCCGAGCGCACGGAGGACCGGCTCGGCGTCAGAGTGCGCGACACGGGTCTGGGGCTCCCCGAGGGGCAGGTGGGCCGGGGCCTGGGGACGCAGATCGTGCGCACGCTCATCCAGGGCGAGCTCAGCGGCACGATCGACTGGCACACCATGGTCGGCTCGGGCACCGAGGTGACCATCGAGATCCCGATGCGCGTGCTCGGCCGGAACCCGGCCCGGGTCTGAATGCCGGCTCGCGCGGCGCCTGTCAGCGTGACCGGCTCAGGAGGCGCGGCGGGCGCGCGCCGCGCGGCGCTTGAGCGCGCGGCGCTCGTCCTCCGAGAGGCCGCCCCACACACCGGAGTCCTGACCGGTCTCCAGGGCGTACTGCAAGCACACCTCGGTCACGGTGCAGCGGGCGCAGACCGCTTTCGCCTTCTCGATCTGCTCGACCGCGGGGCCGGTGTTCCCCACGGGGAAGAAGAGTTCGGGGTCGACGGTCAAACAGGCGGACTTGTCGCGCCAATCCATAGTGAGGTGCTCCTTGATGCCGGATGAGAAGTGAGTGAGGGGGTGGCTCGGGATATCCGATACCCTGAACGGTGTGCGAGCTTCCTGCTCGCCCCACCTCGCTGTGGGAGCACACTGGCTCAACCATGCTCCCATGAGGATTCAGATGAATCAAGAGTTCACGGGGCATTTCCTGGCGAGGATTGCTATGCATCCGCTCCACGTGCCGGTGACGGCGCCGGGTCGCGCGCATCGGAGACGAGGGACCACCTGCTCATGTCGACAACCTTCCCCGAGCGCCTCGCGGCGGGCCTGCTCGCCCTCGAGGGACTCGCGCTGCTGTCCGTCGCGGGCGGGGAGGTCGTCGCTCTGATCGGCGGGGACGCGGCGGATACCGTCAGCTCGATCGCGCTGATCGTCCTGACCGTCGTCGCAGCGGCGGCTGTCGTGGCGTTCGCCGTCGCGACGGCACGCGGGCAGTCGTGGGGGCGCTCGGGGGGCATCGTGACGCAGCTGCTCATGCTCGCGGTCGCGGCGGGGGCGATCACCGGGGACTCGCCGTCCCCGGCGTTCGCCGCTGTCGTCGCGGTGCCGGCTGTCGCGGGACTGGTCGTGCTGTTCCTGGCCGCCCGTCGCGCGGGCGCGTCGCGTGAGTAGCGGCGCGCGGGGCGCGGTTCTCGCGACGGACCCGGTTCCTCGTAAGCGCTGCAGCGTGCTGCGGCGTGCCGCAGCGAGCGTGGGATGCTGGACGGCGTGAGCGAGCGGGCACCCGGGCAGGCGCGAGGCTTCGTACCGCCCGTGCTCGCGGTGCCGGCCGTGCTCGGCATCCTCATGCTCGTGCTGCCGCTCGGGGCCCTCGTCTCGCGCGTGGACTGGTCGACCTTAGGCGCCGACATCGCGGCGCCGGCCGCGCGAGACGCTCTCGCCCTGTCGCTCGCGACCGCGGCGATCGCGACCGGCGCGTGCCTCGTCCTCGGGGTGCCGCTCGCGCTGCTCATCGCGAGGTCGGGGCCGCGAACGGCGGCGGTGCTGCGGGCGGCCGTGACGGTTCCGCTCGTTCTTCCCCCCATGGTCGGCGGGGTCGCGCTGCTGTTCCTGCTCGGGCGCAGCGCGCCGCTGGGCGGTCTGCTCGACCGCTGGTGGGGCATCACGATCCCGTTCACGACCCCCGCCGTCGTCATCGCCCAGGTCTTCGTCGCGCTGCCCTTCCTCGTGCTGACGGTCGAGGGCGCGCTGCGCGCGGTCGGGGTCGAATACGAGCGCACCGCGGCATCGCTCGGCGCCGGGCGCTGGCGCATCCTCTGGCGCATCACACTGCCGCTGGCCGCCCCCGGGCTCATCGCGGGAGTCGTCCTGTGCTTCGCGCGCGCGATCGGCGAGTTCGGGGCGACCGCCCTGTTCGCAGGCAATGCGCCGGGTGTCACCCAGACGATGCCGCTCGCGATCTACACGGCGTTCAACGGTGCCGGCGTCGGTCAGGGCACGGCGGTCGCGCTGTCGCTGCTGCTGCTCGTGACGGCCGTCGCGGTGCTGCTGCTCGTGCGCGGCTGGCGGCCAGGGGCACCCCGATGACCGGCTGCGCCCCGATGACAGGCTGCGCCACGATGACCGGCTGCGCCACGATGACAGGGTCGACCCGATGACAGGCGGCGCCCTCGATGCGCGCGTCGTCGTCTCCCGCCGCGGGGGCTTCCGTCTCGACGCGCGGGTGTCGGCGCTCGCGGGCGAGACGGTCGCGATCATGGGGCCGAGCGGCGCGGGCAAGTCGACGCTGCTCGCCGTGATCGCGGGCCTGGAGGCGGCGGACTCCGGCCACGTGCGCATCGACGGCCAAGATCTCGGCGGGCCCCGGCCGGTGCCCGCCGACCGCCGCGGCGTCGTGCTGCTCGGGCAGGATCCGCGGCTGTTCCCGCATCTGTCGGCGCGCGAGAACGTCGCTTTCGGTCTGCGGGCCCGCGGCATCGCCCGCACCCAGGCCGCGCGGGCCGCCGACGCGTGGCTCGCGAGGGTCGGCCTCGACGGTCTCGGCGATCGCCGGCCCGCGCAGCTCTCTGGTGGCCAGCAGCAGCGCGCGGCGCTCGCGCGCGCGCTCGCGACCTCGCCCCGTCTGCTGCTGCTGGACGAACCGCTCACCGCCCTCGACCCCGAGACGGCGGGGGACGTGCGGGCGCTGCTGCACGATCAGCTGCGCGAGCATGCGGACCGTGGCGTGACGACGACGCTCGTGGTCACGCACGATGTGATCGACGCGGCCTCGCTCGCGACGCGCCTGGTCGTCATGGAGGGCGGGCGGGTGTCGCAGGAAGGCCCCGTGCGCGAGGTGCTGCAGGTGCCGGCGACCCGGTTCGCCGCGACGATCGCGGGCCTCAACCGACTGGTCGGGCACGTCACAGGGGGCCTGTGGCATGCGCCCTGTGACGACGGCGAGCTCGTGTTCGACGTGCCGGATGCCGTGCCCGCCTCCGCGGTGATCGCCCTCGTCCGCCCCGCCGACGTGCGCCTCGAACCGGTCGCCGCGCCCTCGCGCCCCGACGCGTCGCGCCCGCCCGCCGCGCGCGGCAGCTGGCTCGCGCGCATCGTCCGGCTCGAGCAGACGCCCGCCGGTGCGCGCGTGCACACGGCCGAGCCCGCCGTCGCGGTGGACCTGCCGGCGGATGCCGTCGCCGCGCTCGACCTCTCCCCGGGCACCGTCGTGCGCCTGCGCGTCGACGCTGCGGCGGTGCGCTTCGTGCCCGTCCGCTGAGCCCTGCGAACGCGTTGTGCGATTACCCTCGCATCATGGGCGCGGCCGCAGAGGTGTGGGTGGGGACGATCGTGACGGCGACGGTGAGCCGATCGTGACGGCGGTCCCCGTCACGATCGGCGTCCGCACGCCCGCGCGCTTTGCGGGAGGCGCGCCGACGGCGCACGCCGCCGGGGATGTGGCGGAGGCATCCGATCGCCGGCTTGTGGACACCCATGGCCGGGTGCACCGCGACCTGCGCATCTCGCTCACCGACCGCTGCTCGCTGCGCTGCACGTATTGCATGCCCGAGCAGGGCAACGCGTGGCTCGCGCGGCCGAGCATCCTCACGGCCGACGAGATCGTGAGGGTCGCGCAGGTGGCGGCGGATGCCGGCGTCTCCACCTTCCGCCTGACCGGGGGAGAACCGCTGCTGCGCACCGACCTCGCCGACATCGTGCGGCGGCTGTCGCGGCTGCGGAGCGCCGACGGCGCCAGGGTTCAGGTCGCGATGACGACCAACGGCATCCGCCTGGCGGAGCTGCTGCCGGCCCTCGTCGACGCGGGCCTGTCGCGGCTGAACATCTCGCTCGACACGCTGCGGCCGGATCGCTTCCGCGAGCTCACCCGCCGCGACCGGCTCGCTGAGGTGCGCGCCGGGATCGCGGCGGCGGCGGCCTCGGGGCTGCGGCCGCTCAAGCTCAACGCCGTCGCGATGCGCGGGATCAACGACGACGAGCTCACAGAGCTCGTGGAGTTCGCCCTCGCACACCACGCGGAACTGCGCTTCATCGAGCAGATGCCCCTGGACGCGGGGCACACGTGGGACCGAGCGCGGATGGTGACGCGCGCGGAGATCCTCGACGCCCTGTCGCAGCGGTGGACGCTCGTCCCGCTGCCGGGGCGTGGCGGAGCGCCCGCCGAGCGCTGGTCGCTGAAAGATGCGGAGGGCTCCGTCGGAACGGTCGGGGTCATCGCCTCGGTCACGGCCCCGTTCTGCGGCGACTGCGACCGGCTACGCCTGACCGCCGACGGCCAGCTGCGCAACTGCCTGTTCTCGACGACCGAGTACGACCTGCTGCCGGTGCTGCGCGGGCCCGGCGGCGGTGGGCGGGGCGGGGATGTGCCCGGCGGCGGTGGGCGGGGCGGGGCAGGGCAGGGCGTCGCGGAGGCATCCGACGGCGCCATCGACGCACTCCTGCGCTCGTGCGTGCGCGGCAAGCTCCCCGGGCACGCGATCGACGACCCGAGCTTCCTGCAGCCCGCGCGCGGCATGAACGCGATCGGCGGCTGACCGGCCGGCCTGGTGCTTCGCTGTGCGTCGTTGCCGAGACCCGCTCGAAGCGTCGAAACCCGGGTCGGGATGCCGGGTCTCGACGTTCAGAGCGGGTCTCGGTGAGCAGGGCCTGCGGGCATTCACACCACCTGCCCGTCCACGAGGCGCACGGTGCGGTCGATGAGGCCGGGCGGCACGGTGACATGCGAGATGACGACGACGGCGTGGTCGTCGCCGACGGCGCTCAGCAGGTCGCTGAGCAGGGCGTCGGAGGCATCCGCGTCGACGCCCGCCGTCGGCTCGTCGAGCACGAGCACGGGAAAGCCGTGCAGCAGCGCGCGCGCCAGCGCGATGCGCTGCGCCTGGCCGCCCGAGACGAGCGCGCCGCGCTCGCCGACGCGTGCCGAGAGCCCGCCGCGTTCGCGCAGCCACGCACCGAGGCCGACGCGCTCCAGGACCGCCTCGAGCTCGGCATCCGTCGCCGTGTCGCGCGCGAACAACAGGTTCTGGCGGATGTCCTCATCGAAGAGCATCGGCTGCTGCTCGCACAGCCCGACGGTGCGGCGGAGGTCATCCGGGGCGAGGTCGGCGACGTCGACGCCGCCGATCGCGTAGGTGCCGGGCGGGGTGTCCAGGAAGCGGACGAGCACGTGGGCGAGGGTCGTCTTGCCCGCTCCGCTCGACCCGACCACGAGCACGCGCTCGCCGGGGGAGATCGTGAGGTCGACTCCCCGCAGCGCGTCGCTGCCGGGATCGCCCGGCCAACGGGCCGAGGCTCCTCGCAGCGCGATCCCCGAGCCGAGGTCGGGCGCCGTTCCCGTGGGCGCGGGCGAGTGCTCGGACGGGATGCCGGCGGGGATGCCGTCCGGCAGCGCCTCGGCGATCCGCCGCGCGGCCGCCCGCACCCCGCGCCACGACGCTGCGGCGGTGGGCACGGTGGCGAACACCTCGAAGACCGCCATCGGCACGAGCACGGACACCGCGAACGCGGGCCCGGCGAGCGTGGCGGTGGTGCCCGCGGGCGAGGCGGCGCCGGTCACGGCGGGCGCGGCGACCAGCACCGCCAGCAGCGACGCCGCTCCTGTCAGCAACGACACGATCGCCGCGGTGCCGGCCTGCGCGCCCGCGCGGCGGATGACGGCGCGGCGCAGCTGCGCATCGGCGTCGGCGATGCGCCGCGCGCTCTCGCCCTCGGCGCCGAAGGCGACGAGCACGTCGAGGCTCGCGAGGTGGTCGAGCACCGCATCGGCCAGGCGCGCGCGCAGCGGCGCGATCGACCGCTCGGCGCGCGAGCCCGAGACCCACCCCCACGCGGTCGCGGCGACGGCGGCGACGGCGAGGCATCCGAGAAGCGTCAGGGCGGCGGGCCACCACACGACGGCGACCAGAACGACCGCGCCGACCGCGACCGCGGCCGACGAGGTGAGCGGCAGCACGACCCGCAGCGGCAGGTTCTGCAGCTCGTCGACGTCGTCGACGAGCGCACCGAGCACCGACCCGCGGCGCGTGCGAGTCAATCCGTCGGGGGCGAGCGGGGTGAGCCGGCGCACGAGGTCGGAGCGCGTGACGGCGAGCTGGCGCAGCGCCGCGTCGTGGCTCGCGAGCCGCTCGGTGTAGCGGAAGGCCGCCCGGGCGAGCGCGAAGGCGCGCACCCCGACGACGGCTGCCGACAGGTACATGACGGCGGGCTGCTCGCTCGCGCGCACGATGAGCCACGCGCTGCACGCGAGCAGGGCGACGGCGGATGCCTCGGAGAGGAACCCCGCCGCAGCGCCCGGCCAGAACCGCCGCAGCGGCGGCATCGCGCGGCGCAGCACGTCGCTCGTGGTCGTCACGACGCCACCGCCTCGGCGGGGCGCGTCTCGCGCGTCTCGGGCGCCGTGAGGGTCACCGTGCGGTCGGCGAGCTCGCGCGCCGAGCGGCGATGCGAGACGAGGATGACCGTCGCCCCGGCATCCGCGAGCTGTCGGAGGCTCCGCCACAGCGCCGCCTCGGTGTCGGCGTCGAGGGCGGAGCTCGGCTCGTCGAGTGCGATGACGGGAGCGAGCCCGCGCAGGTGCCGGTGGATCGCGCGGGCGACCGCGACGCGCTGCGCCTGTCCGCCGGAGAGCCCCGCGCCCTGCACGCCGAGCGCGAGCGCGGGGTCGAGGCCGCGCGCCTGCGCGAGCTCGAGGGCGCGCGCGACGAGGTCGTCGCGGGTCTCCGCGTCGCTCGCCACGTCTCCGAGGGCGACGTTCTCGGCGATCGTTCCCGAGACCAGGCCCGGCTGCTGGCCGGCCCACGCGAGCCACTGCGACGGGGCGAGGGTCTCCACCGGCATCCCGTCGACGATCGCTGCGCCCTCGAACGCGGCGGCGCCGCGCAGGGCCGCGAGCAGGCTCGACTTGCCCGACCCGCTCGGACCCTCGATCAGGGTCACGGTGCCGGGTGTGGCGGTGAAGGAGACGGGCGGCAGCAGAGCGTCGCCGCGACGCACGCGGAGGTCGCGCACGACGAGCGTGCCGTGCGGCCGACGCGCGCCGAGGGTGTCGCGCGCTTCGGGAGGAGATTTCACGTCGGGAGGATCGGATGCCGCGTCGGCATCCTCCCGAGCGGAAATCTCCTCCCGAACTGTCGCGCTCGCGCCGCGCGCCCGCGCCTGGTCCAGCACCGCGAAGACGTCCTCGGTCGCCGCGACGCCCTCCGCCGCCGCGTGGAACTGCACCCCGACCTGACGCAGCGGCAGGTACGCCTCGGGCGCGAGCAACAGCACGAACAGCCCGATCTCCAGCTCCAGCGAGCCGTCGAGCAGCCGGAACCCGATCGACACGGCGACGACCGCGACCGAGATGGATGCCAAAAGCTCCAGCGCGAACCCGGAGAGGAATGAGACCCGCAGCACCCGCATCGTCTGGCCGCGGTAGCTGTCGGTCACCTTCTCGATCGTCGTGACCGCGCGGTGATGGCGCCCGAACACCTTGAGCGTCGACAGCCCCTGCACCGTGTCGGCGAAGCGGGCCGCGAGCTGCCCGAGGGTTCTCCACTGCTGTTGCTGGACGCTCCGGGTCGCGAGCCCGATCAGCACCATGAACAGGGGGATCAGCGGCAGCGTCAGCAGCACCGTGAGGCCCGAGATCCAGTCCTGCCCCCACATCACCGCCACGAGCACCGGGGTCGCGATGACCGTCAGCACCAGCTGCGGCAGGTAACGCCCGAAGTAGGCATCGAGGGCTTCGAGCCCGCGCCCCGCCGTCACGGCGAGCTTCGCCGTGTTGTGGCCCGGGAGCCACCCTGGCCCGAGGGTGCTGACGGCGGCGACGAGCTGCTCGCGCAGCTGCGCCTGCACGCGGGCTGCGGCGCGGGCCGACAGAGCCTCGCGCGCCCACAGCAGCAGGGCGCGCACCGCGACGACGGCGCCGAGTGCGAGCAGGATGCCGGCGACCTGAGCTCGCGGCATCCCCTCGATCACCCCGGTGATCGCCCGGGTCAGCAGCCATGCGAACGCGACGACCACGACGGTCTGCGCGGCGCCGATCACGCCGATGGTCACGAAGAACCCGCGCGACGCCGTCGCGTACCGCACCAGACGGGGGTCGACCGGCCGCACGCGCGTCGACGGGTCGGATGCCATGCTTCGATCCTGCCCTAGAGGTTCTGCCGATGGGCCTGTCACAGGCGCATAACTCAGGCTGTTCCCGCCCGCGGGGGCGACTTTGCCGCCTGAGGGCGGTGTTCAGCCTGAGTTGTGCGCCGGGCGACGGGTCGCACCCACGCGGGCGCGGCCCGCTCAGTGGGCGGGAGCTGCCTCCGCCTGCTCGATCATCGAGCGGGTGACCCGTTTGCGGAAGATCCAGTACGTCCAGCCCTGGTACAGCAGCACGAGGGGCAGGAAGATCAGCGCGGCCCAGCTCATGATCGTCAGGGTGATCTCGGTGCTCGACGCGTTCTCGATGGTCAGGCTGTTCGCGGGGTCGCTGCTGGCCGGTAAGACGTACGGGAACAGCGCGAGCCACAGCGTCAGCACCGCGAAGACGATCGTGACCGCACCCGCGGCGAAGGCGCGCCCGTCGCGGTCGACCCCGTTGAAGACGACGGATGCCAGCAGCGCCACCGCCGCGATCACACCGCACGCGACGACGGCCCACAGCAGTGGCGCCTCGCGACCGGCCGCGATGACGATCGTCCACACGACGGTGCCCGCGGCGAAGATCACGGCCGGGATCGCGAGCCTCTTGCCGAGCGCCTGCGCGTCGTGGTGCACCTGCCCGTCGGTCTTCAGCCCGACGAAGTACACCCCGTGCAGGAAGAACAGCAGCAGCGTCGTGACGCCCACCCACAGGCCGTAGGGGTTCAGCAGTGTCAGCAGCGACCCGGTGACGTTCTTGTCCTCGTCGATCGGCACGCCCTGCACGATGTTGCCCACGGCGACGCCCCACAGCAGCGCGGGCAGGGCGGAGCCGATCGTGATCATCCCGTCGAAGCGGCGCTTCCAGGCGGGGTCGTCGCGCTGGTGGCGATACTCGAACGAGACGCCGCGCAGGATCAGTGCGATCAGGATCAGCAGCAGCGCGAGGTAGAAGCCGCTGAACAGCGTCGCATACCACTCCGGGAATGCGGCGAACAGGCAGGCGCCGGCGACGATGACCCAGGTCTCGTTGAGATCCCACACGGGACCGATCGTGTTGATGACCTGGCGGCGGGAGACCTCGTCCTTGCCGAGGAACGGCAGCGACATCCCGACACCAAAGTCGAATCCGTCGAGGACGAAGTAGCCGACGAAGAGCACTCCGACGATGAAGAACCAGAGGGTTGCGAGGTCCATGTCAGCTCCTAGTAGACCGTCGAGGGCGTCTGCTCGACCGACAGCTCGGACGGGTCGGCGTCACCCGGCCCCGGCAGCGGCGGGGGTCCTTCGCGGACCGCCTTGAAGATGAGGCCGAACTCGACGATCGCCAGCGTCAGATAGACGAGGGTGAACGCGACGAGCGAGATCAGCACGCTCCAGCCCGGGACGTTGGGCGAGACGCCGTCCTCGGTGAGCATGAGGCCGAAGACGATCCACGGCTGGCGGCCCATCTCGGTGAAGATCCAGCCGACGAGCGCGCCGAACAGTGCGAGGGGCGCCGACCAGATCGCGATCTTCCACATCCACGGCGCGACCGGTCGGGTGGCGTTTCTGCGGGTGGCCCACAGGCCTGCGATCGCGACGAGCAGGGCGAGGCCGCCGAAGCCCATCATCCAGCGGAATGCCCAGTAGGTGACCCACAGGACCGGGGCGAAGTTGCCGTCGACCTGGTCGGCGAACTGCGGGAACAGCTCGGTCGTGTACAGCAGGTTGAGGTCGTTGATGCCCTCGACGCAGCCCTGGAGATCGTGCGTGGACAGGAACGCCAGCAGGTAGGGGACACGCAGCGACCAGACCTCGCTCGTGCCGTCGGGGGTGCCGATCGAGAAGATCGAGAACGAGGCATCCGCCCCGCACGCCGAGTTGAACATCGCCTCGGCGGCCGCCATCTTCATCGGCTGGGTCTCCACCATCACCAGTCCCAGCTGGTCACCCGAGACGGCGACCGCCGCGAAGCCCGCGACCATCGCCCACAGGCCGAAGCGCAGCGCGGGCCGCATGGTCTCGATGTTCTGCCTGCGCGCGAGGTGCCAGGCGGCGGCGGAGATCACGACGCCCGCGGCGAACATGATCGCGGCGGAGATCGTGTGCGGGAACTGCGTGAGGGCGACGGGGTTGGTCAGCACCGCCCAGAAGTCGGCCATCTCGGCGCGGGTGCCCTCGGTGGACAGCTGGTAGCCCTGCGGGTTCTGCATGAAGGCGTTGGCGGCGAGGATGAAGTACGCCGACATCCAGGTGCCGGCGACCGTGATCCAGATCGTGGCGAGGTGGATGCCGCGGGGAAGCTTGTTCCAGCCGAAGATCCACAGCCCGATGAAGGTCGCCTCGAAGAAGAACGCCATCAGGCCTTCGAAGGCCAGTGGCGCGCCGAACACGTCGCCGACGAAGCGGCTGTAGCTCGACCAGTTCATGCCGAACTGGAACTCCTGCACGATGCCGGTGACGATCCCCATCGCGAAGTTGATGAGGAAGATCTTGCCGAAAAAGCGCGTCAGGCTCAGCCAGGCGACGTTCGCGGTGCGATACCACGCGGTCTGGAAGATCGCGACGAACAGCGACATCCCGAGCGTGAGCGGCACGAAGATGAAGTGGTAGAGGGTCGTCAGACCGAACTGCCAGCGTGCCAGCAGCAACGGGTCAAGAATGTCCATGCGGCGTCTTCCTCGTTGAGCGTCTTCTCTGCGACTGAAGGTACCGAGGATGCCTCCGCAGAAGAAGACCCCCGGCCGTGAATAAAAGGCCTTCGCCGCCTGTCCCGTGTGTCCCGTGTGTCTGCGGCCCGGGCGGCGGAGGGGTCATTCCCGCTGCGCGGCGTGCAGCAGCTGCACGACGCACTCGCGCGGGTCGCACGAGGAGCGCATCCCGTCGACCGAGAGGGGGCCGTCTGCGGCGTTGAGCACGCTCTGCATGATGCCCAGGTGCACGCCGCAGAGCACGTCGCGGTGGCCGGACTGCGCCGACGCGTGCGCGCAGGGGGTGAGCTCGACGGTGAGCTCGTGCTCGTCGACGGCCGGGTCGAACCCGGCGGCCTCGAGGTCTTCGACGAGCGCATCGATCTGGTGGAGTGCGGCGGTGTCGAGCTCGGGCACATCGTGCGGCAGCACGCGCCGCATGAGGTCTCCGCGCTCGGCGGCGGCGCGCACGCGGCGGCGCTGCACGGCGCTGCAGGAGTCGATGCCGTCGCTCGCGCTGTACAGCACACGCGGGCGGCCGCGGGTCGTGCGGTGCTCGGTCGCCGAGACGACGTAGCCGTCGTCGATGAGCCGCTGCAGGTGCTCGCGCACCGTGTTCGGGTGCAGGCTCGTCGCGTCGACGAGCTCGGCGACGGTGCGCTTCGGCCGGTCCTGCACGAGGTGGAGGATCTCGACGCGCGAGTAGTTGGAAATGGCACTGTATGCCGCGCGGCGACCTGTGGTCATACCACTATTATTCACGGGGGTCGCTCTGGGCGCCAGAGGTGCCGGGAGTGGTTTTCTTCCGGCCCCGGGGAATGGGGGCTGGGCATCCGGGGGCTCGTTGGGCGGGTGGGTGCGGCGTCAGCGGTAGACGTCGCGGCGGTGGCCGATCTCAATCGCCAGCACGATCAGCTCGGCGTCGCGGATCTCGCAGAGCATGCGGTAGCCACCCACGCGGTAGCGCCACGTGCCCGAGAGCCCCGCGGTGAGACCTTTGCCGGTCGCGCGTGGGTCGTCGCATCCGTCGATGTTCTTATTGAGCCATGCGACGATGATGCGGCGAACGCCGGGATCGAGTGTGCTGAGCTGTTTGTCGGCCCGCTGGGAGTAGAGCAGCCGCCACATCTAGAGGTACTTCGCGGTGATCTCTTCGGCGGTCAGCGTCTTCGGGTCGGCGTCGAACTCACGCTTCGCGTTCTCCCACGCGACGAGGTCGAGCTCGTCTTCGATGCGCGCGAGCGCCGTGGTGCGCACGAACTCGGAAATGCTCATGCCGAACGTCTTCGCGTAGTCGGCAAGCACCTGCTTCTCGGACTCCGCGAGCCGCAGCGTGATCGTCGTCGTAGCCATGGCATCCTCCTGTGTTACACGGTAACACGCGCGCCAACTGGGTTGTCAGTGTGGGTCGTCCTGCAGGTCGTCGTCGCGGGATGCCGAGAGCTCGCCCAACTCTGCGCGGACATCGGTAGCCGGCCGGACGCGGGAGAGCGCCGTCAGCGCGGACTTCCCTTGTTCGACAGCGTGCGCGGCGAGTTCGTCGCGGAGGATGGCGATCCAGCCGTCGAAACTGTCCAGATGCGCGTCGTGGCTTGCGCCCGTCATCGTGGCGACGCGCGTCGCGGGGCGGCGTCGGACGAGTTCGGCGCGCTGCTCCTGACTGAACATCCCGTTCTCCGTGAAGATCGCCAGGGTCGGTGTTTCGAGTGCTTCCCACTCGACCCAGCGCGACTCGTGAACGGCTTCGATGGTGCGCCGCATGACATCGGCGTCGAACCGCGGGCGCAGGCATCCGTCCGGTGTGCGCTCGAAGTCGTCGATCCACGCTTCGGTCAGGGGCGATGGCCCGAGAACCGCCCGCGCGTGGTCCTCGTCGGCGAAGGTTTCCGGCCACGATGCGAAGTACGCGCCGAGGCGGGCGGCTTCCTCCGGGTCGTCGCTTGCGGCGACGTGACCTTCGAGCATGATGAGCCGCTCGACCAGGTCGGGCCGCGTCGCGGCCGTCAGGAACGCGGTGTGGGCACCCATGGACTGCCCGACGAGAATGACCGGACGATCCGGTGAGACCTGCTCGATGACGGTGACGACATCCCCGACGAAGGCCGCGCGCGAGAGATCGTGGGGGCGGCGGGTGCTGCGTCCGTGCCCGCGCTGGTCGATCAGGATCACGCGGACCTCGTCGCCGAGTGCGGCGGCCGTCGGCAGCAGCTCACGGGAGCTGCCCGCCAGGCCGTGGAGCAGGACGAGCACGCGCTCGCCTGTGCCCCGTTCGGTGACGGCGAGGTCGACGTCGCCGTTGCGAATCGTCAGCTCACGTTCGGGCACAGGCCTGAGGCTATCGAACGGCCGCGCCGGGCGCTGGGGAAGCGTCGTCGTGAGCCCAGGATTTCTACGCCGACTTCTTGTAGCGCTTCATCGCCGCCTGGTGGCTCACCCCGAGAGCATCGCCGATCTGCGTCCACGTGGCGCCGTTCTCTCGCGCCTCGATCACGACCTCACCGAGCTGCTCGTCGATGTCGTCACGGAACTGCGCCGCCCAGTGCAGCGCGCGGAGGGGGTCGCGCTCGTGACGGGTGGCGGTCTCGAAGCCGAAGCCCTCGAAGGAGGCCTCGAGCTGCTCGTCAGTCATCGTCGTCATCTTCATCGCCCGTGGGCTCTTCCGAGGGGAGGTGCGTACACGTATGCTCTCGATCATGCTGGAGATCCGACCCAACTGCGAGTGCTGCGACCGTGACCTTGCCGTCGATGATGTGGACGTCTTCATCTGCACGATCGAGTGCACGTGGTGTGGTGGTTGTGCTCGTGCGCTGGAGTATGTCTGCCCGAACTGCGAGGGGAATCTCACTCCGCGGCCGGTGCGACCGGCGGCGTGGCTCGTGACGTATCCGGCGTCGACCAGGCGCGTCTTCAATCCCGAATGTCTCTCGAGAATCGCTGTCGTTGCCTGATCGGTCAGGGCTTCTTCGTCACTTCTCCGTGGTCGGCTGCCAGCCCAGCGCGGGGGCGACGTGCTTGGCGAACGACTCGACGATGTGCAGGTTGAATGCGACGCCGAGCTGCGAGGGGATCGTGAGCAGCAGGGTGTCGGCGCTCATGACGGCGGCATCCTGCGTCAGCTGCTCGACGAGCACGTCGGGCGCTGCCGCGTAGGTCTTGCCGAAGGTGGAGCGGAAGCCGTCGATATAGCCGATGCCATCGCCTTCCTGGCTGTGCCCGAAGGAGAGCTCGTCCTCGGCGGTCGTGATCGGGAAGACCGAGCGGCTCACCGACACCCGCGGGGTTCCCGCGTGCCCGGCCTCGCGCCACGCGGCGCGGAACCGGTCGATCTGCTCGGCCTGCAGCACGTCGAACGGGCGGCCATCGGCCTCGGTCACGAGGGTCGACGACATGAGGTTCAGCCCCGCGCGACCGGCCCACTCCGCCGTCTCACGGGACCCGGCGCCCCACCAGACGCGCGAGCGCAGACCGGGCGAGTGCGGCTCGATCCGCTGCATCCCGGCGCCGCCGCCGAAGGGGGAGCCCGGGTCGCGCTCGGCGAGGCCCTCTCCGCCGATCGCCCGCCAGAAGAGGTCGAAGTGCTCGCGGGCCAGGTCGGCGCCACGCGGGTCCTGCGCACCGTAGCCGAACTTCTCGTAGCCGCGCACGACCGTCTCGGGTGACCCGCGGCTCACGCCCAGCGCGAGCCGCCCGTCGGAGATCAGGTCGACCGCCGCGGCCTCTTCGGCCAGGTACAGCGGATTCTCGTAGCGCAGATCGATGACGCCCGTGCCGACCTCGATGCGCTTCGTCTTCGCGGCCATCGCCGCAAGTACCGGCATGGGCGAGGACTGCTGCCGGGCGAAGTGGTGCACGCGCACGGAGATGCCGTTCACGCCGAGCTCGTCCATCCCCTGCGCGAGGTCGATCGCCTGGTGCAGCATGTCGCCCGCCGTCAACTGGCGTCCGCCGCCGAGCGGTCCGTAGTGTCCGAACGAGAGGGTTCCGAAGCGTCGCATGCCTGCGCCAACGCCCGGTCGCTCAGGTCTATTCCGATGAATGGATGCCGAGGCATCCGCTCGTCCCGCCCGTGCGCGGCGTGGTTGGATCGGAGCATGGCCCGCTTCGCGCACACCGACCTCGACGTCTTCCCCCTCGCCCTCGGCGGCAACGTGTTCGGCTGGACGGCCGATGAGGATGCCTCCTTCGCCATCCTCGACGCGTTCCACGCCGGCGGCGGCAACCTCATCGACACCGCCGACGCGTACAGCGCCTGGGCGCCCGGGCACGTGGGAGGTGAGAGCGAGCGGATCATCGGCGCTTGGCTCGCCAGCCGCAACCACACCGGCGTCACGGTCGCGACGAAGGTCAGCCAGCATCCGCAGTTCCCGGGGCTGTCCGCCGGGAACGTGCGGGCGGCGGCCGAGGCATCCCTCGACCGGCTCGGCGTCGAGGCGATCGACCTGTATTTCGCGCACTTCGATGACCCCGCAACGCCCCTCGAAGAGACCGTCGCCGCGTTCGGGCAGCTCGTGCAGGACGGACTCGTGCGCTACACCGCGGTGTCGAACTACACCGCCGAGCGCATCCGCGAGTGGGTGCGCATCGCGCGCGAGCTCGGGGTCGCCGAGCCGGTCGCGATCCAGCCGCACTACAACCTCGTGCACCGCGAGACCGAGAACGACATCGTGCCGCTCGCGGCGGAGCTCGGCATCGGACTCGTGCCCTACTTCTCGCTCGCGAGGGGCTTCCTCACCGGCAAATACCGGTCGACGGATGCCGCGGGCGACGGCCACACCTCGCCGCGCGCGGATGCCGCGGCGCAGTACGCGACCCCGCAGGGCCTGCAGATCCTCGAGGTGCTGGAGCGCATCGGCGACGCGCACGGCGTCTCGATCGCCGCGACAGCGCTGGCGTGGCTGCGCGCGAAGCCCACGGTCGTCGCCCCGATCGCGTCGGCCTCGAAGCTCACCCAGGTGCCCGACCTGCTCGCGGGGGCGACGACAGACCTCACCGCCGACGAGGTCGCCCGGCTCGACGCCGTCTCGGAGTGGACGCCGTCGGACATGTGACGGCGATGACAGGATGCCTATGCTGAGGGAGTGAGCACGCATCCTCGGCCGAGCATCGGCCGCACCGTGGTGCCGCCCTTCCTCGTCGACGTCGTCCTCATCGTGGTCTTCGCCGTGAGCGGCCGGGCGAGCCACGGCGAGGACCCGCTGCTCGGGCTGTGGACGACGGCCTGGCCGTTTCTTGCGGCGCTCGTCGCCGGCTGGGCGGTGGCGCGGGCCTGGCGGGAGCCGATCTCGCCGTGGCGCAGCGGCATCCCGGTGTGGATCGTGACGATCGCCGCCGGCCTGCTGCTGCGCGTGGTCAGCGGGCAGGGAGCGGCGTGGCCGTTCGTCGTCGTCGCGAGCATCGTGCTGCTCGCCATGCTCGTGGGCTGGCGGCTCATCGCGACCTGGCGCGAGTACCGCGTCGCGGCACGTCTGACCGGATCGGAGAGCCGATGACCGTCGCTGATGTCCCTCTGGCCGGTAGTGCCGTGCTGCGCGTGGCGCGGCCGGGCGATGAGCTCGGCATCCTCGCCCTCATCCACGCCCTCGCCGCCTACGAGCGCGAGCCGGATGCCGTCGAGAACACCGCCGAGATGCTGACCGTGACGCTCTTCGGCGACGGGTCTGGCGATGAGCCGCGGGCCTTCGCGCACGTCGTGGAGCGGGATGGGGCGATCGTCGGCATCGCGATCTGGTTCCTCACCTATTCGACCTGGACGGGGAGGCACGGCATCTGGCTCGAAGACCTGTACGTCGACGAGTCCGAGCGCGGTCGCGGCTACGGCAAGGCGCTGATGGCGGCGCTCGCCGCGGAGTGCGTGGAACGCGGCTACTCGCGGTTCGAGTGGACGGTGCTCGACTGGAACGCGCCGTCGATCGCGTTCTACCGCTCGCTCGGCGCGACGCCGATGGACGAGTGGACCACACAGCGGCTCACCGGCGACGCGCTCGCGGTTCTCGCGCGCGGCTGACGCGCGCAGGCCGTCGGAGGGTCGGCGTCGTGTGACGCGCATGACCACCGCCCGCGCGCGAGAGCATCCCGATCCCGAGCCTCCCGCTCGTGCCCGAGCTTCCCGCCCGTGCCCGAGCTTCCCGCCCGTGCCCGTGCTTCCCGCTCGTGCTCGTGCCCGTGCTCGTGCTCGTGCTCAGCGGGTCGCGCGGGCGAGGTTCGCGCGCAGCTGACCGGCATCCTGCCGCACGACGTACGCGGGCCGGTCGCGCTCCACGCGCCAGCTCTCGGCGACCGAGCCGATGTCCACCGTGTCGAAGCCGAAGAGGTCGTAGATCTCGGTGGCGAGGGCGGCGGCATCCGCGTGGTCGCTCGCGATCGCGAGCGCGCGGCGGCCCGGGGCCCCCGCGGGGGAGCCTGTGGTGAGGATCTCGTCGGCGCGGATGTGGTTGAACGCCTTCACGACGTGCGAGGAGGGAAGGTGCGCCTGCACGAGCCCGGTCGTCGTCGCGCGGTTCTCGTCGAGAGCGGCGATGCGGCCGTCGCGCTCCCCGTAGTAGTTGTTCGTGTCGAAGACGATCTTGCCCTGAAGCGGTGTGACCGGGATCTCGCCGATCGCCTTCAGCGGCACCGTGACGATCGCCCAGTCCGCTGCCGCCGCGGCCTCTTCCGCGGTCGCGGCGCGCACGCGCTCGCCGAGGCGCTCCACGAGCGGGGCGAGGGTCGCAGGCCCCCGCGAGTTCGCGATCACGACGGCGAAGCCGCGCTGGGCGAGACCCTCCGCCAGTGCGCTGCCGATGTGCCCCGCTCCGATGATCCCGACGGTCGTCATGCGGGTCCGCAACGCCGCGGCGTCCGCGGGCATTCCCGCGCGGGCGCCCGACGTGTCACGGCCTCGCCGGCGGTCATTACGCTGAAGGGATGCCTGCCCGCGCCGAAGCCCTCGCCCACGCCGACGATCTCGCGCAGTTCGTCGCCGACTCGCCGTCGAGCTTCCACGCGGCATCCGCCGTCGCCGATCGCCTCGTCGAGGTGGGCTTCACCCCGCTCGACGAGACGGCGCCGTGGACCGTCGTGCCCGGTGCGAGACAGCTCGTCGTGCGCGGCGGCGCCACGATCGCGTGGATCGTGCCCGACGGGGCCGGTGCCGACAGCGCCTTCCGGATCTTCGGCGCGCACAGCGACTCGCCGGGGTTCACGCTCAAACCGCGGCCGACGACCGGTCGTTTCGGCTGGTTGCAGGCGGGCGTCGAGATCTACGGCGGCCCGCTGCTGAACTCGTGGCTCGACCGCGAGCTGCGCCTCGCCGGGCGTCTCGTGCTCGACGACGGCAGCGAGGCACTGGCCGCGACGGGGCCGCTGCTGCGGCTGCCGCAGCTCGCGATCCACCTGGACCGCGAGGCGAACGACCGCCTCGCGCTGAACAAGCAGACCCAGACGCAGCCGGTGTGGGGGCTCGGCGACGCGGCATCCGCGGACCTGCTCGCCGAGCTCGCCGCCGCGGCGGGCGTGGATGCCGCCCGCATCCGCGGGTATGACCTCGTGACCGCCGACGCGGCGCGCGGCGCCGTGTTCGGCAAGGATGACGTGTTCTTCGCGAGCGGGCGGCTCGACGACCTCGCCTCGGTGCACGCGGGCCTCGTCGCGCTCGCGGCGACCGGCGCGGATGCCCCGCACATCGCGATGCTCGCCGTCTTCGACCACGAAGAGGTCGGCTCCGCCTCTCGCTCGGGGGCCGCGGGGCCGTTCCTGGCGGACGTCGTCGAGCGCATCCAGCTCGGGCTCGGCGCGGATCGCGAGCAGCAGCTGCGCGCACTCGCCGCGTCGTGGTGCGTCTCCAGCGACGTCGGCCACGCCGTGCACCCGAACTACCCCGAGAAGCACGACCCCGTCGTCCGGCCCCTGCTCGGGTCGGGCCCGATCCTCAAGATCAACGCCAACCAGCGCTATGCGACGGATGCCGCCGGCGCCGCCGCCTGGCACGGCTGGTGCGACGCGGCGGGCGTCGCCTCGCAGGAGTTCGTCTCCCACAACGCGGTGCCGTGCGGCTCGACGATCGGGCCGATCACCGCGACGCGCCTGGGCATCCGCACCGTCGACGTCGGCATCCCGATCCTGTCGATGCACTCGGCGCGCGAGCTCGCCGGCACCGCCGATCTGCTCGCGCTCAGCCGCGTCGCGGCCGCCTTCTTCGCGGGCTGATCGGCCACGCGGGCGGCCCAGACGGCGGGCCGGACGGCGGGCCGTCGCCGGGTCGCGCCGCGCATAACTCAGGCAGTTCGGCCCCTGCGAGGCCCCGAACGGCGTGTCTGTCGCGATTCTGCCTGAGTTATGCGCCGCATGAGCGTGCGCCGGGATCGGCGCCGGCCGCGGGCGGCCGGCTCAGACCTCGGCGCGCTGGGGGAGTACCCAGCCGGCCCGGGGGAAGTGGCAGGTGTACCCGTTCGGGATGCGCACGAGGTAGTCCTGGTGCTCGGGCTCGGCCTCCCAGAAGGGACCTGCCGGCTCGATCGTCGTGACGGCTTTGCCCGGCCACAGGCCCGACGCGTCGACGTCGGCGATCGTCTCCCGTGCGATCTTCTCCTGCTCGGGGCTCAGGGGGAAGATCGCCGAGCGGTAGCTCGTGCCGATGTCGTTGCCCTGGCGGCCCGGGGTCGTCGGGTCGTGGATCTGGAAGAAGAACGCCAAGATGTCGCGGTATGTCGTCGTCGCCGGGTCGAAGACGATCTCGACCGCCTCGGCGTGACCGGGGTGGTCGCGGTAGGTCGCGTGGGCGTTCTCGCCGCCCGTGTACCCGACCCGGGTGTCGATGACGCCCGGCTGGCGCCGGATGAGGTCTTCGACGCCCCAGAAGCAGCCGCCGGCGAGGATCGCCGTCTCGGTGCCGGGGGTGCGGGTGATGCTGCCGTCGTCGGTCATGGTGTGCTCCTCAGGTGTCTGACGCAGGGGATGCCGCGCGGCGGCATCCGGGTCTTCGCTCTTCCGATTCTGGTCCCTCCGCAGCCTGGCGGCGCCGTGGGCGCGGCAGCCGCCTGCCGAGAAGAGGAGATCTGCCGGAGGAAGGGCGTTTCGCCGAAGATCGTCCTGTTCCGGGCAGATCGCCTCTGCCGGGCAGATCGAATGCCCGAGGCAGAGCGGATGCCGGACGGATGCGCTCAGGCGAACCGCGCCCAGTTCGCCCCGCGCCCGGTCTCGGCCCGCTGCAGCAGCTCGAGCCGGTCGCCGTCGATGCGGTACAGCGAGACGGTCGTGGACTTCTCACCCGCCGCGATCAGCAGGTGGCCGTCGGGGCTCGTCGCGAATCCGCGCGGCTGCCGCTCGGTGACGGTGAACGATGCCGCGGGCGCGAGAGCCTCGTCCGTCCCGTCCGCCCCGAGAGCGAGCGAGCCGAGCGTGCTCGCGGTGCGCTCGGACGCCCAGAGCCGGTCGCCCGCGAGATGCAGGTCGGCCCCCCAGATGTAGTGGTGGGCGAGGGGATCGGCCCCGAACTCGCTGTGCCCGAGGCCCGCGGACGGGTCGAAGGCCGTCGCCGCGCCGGCAAAGGTCAGCTCCCCTGACGCCGCGTCGCGCCGGTAGCGCAGCACCTCGCCGGAGAACTCCGTCAGCACGTACAGAGCGCCGCGCGCGTCGTCGATCACGAGGTGACGGGGCCCGCTGCCGGCCGGGGCGGCGACCGTCGGCGCGTCGAGGGGCACGAGGCGCAGGTCGTCACCGATGGCGCACTGCGCGACGAGGTCGGCGCCCAGCGACACGAAGTAGGCGAACCGCCCGTCGGGGCTCGGCAGCACGGAGTGCAGGTTCGGGTACGCGACGCGCGCGACCGGCTCGCCGACGGTGCCATCCGTGACCGGGCAGACGATGCCGTAGCCGCCGCCGTAGCTCGCGCCGAGCAGCGCCGTGCCCTCACGGGTGAGCGCGAGGTAGTTCATCCCACCCGCGGGCAGGTCGAGGCGGGAGAGGGGAGTGAGGATGCCGGTGGCCCGGTCGAGCGCGAGCGTCAGGATCCCCGCGGGGTCTCCCTTCACGCCCGCGTAGACGAGGTCTCGCGCGGCATCCACGACGAAGGTCGAGCACCCCGCGACGCCGTCGGTGACGGCGAGCCGCTCCAGCCGGTCGTCCTCCAGGCGGAAGGTCGAGATCGAGCCGTCTGCGGCGTTGGCGACGAGGACGAGAGAAGCGGAGGCGGTCATCCCTCCAGGGTAGGGGCCGCGAGCCGTGCCCGCCGCGTATCGCTCACCCCGCGGGGTACGCCACCCGCAGGATCGCGCTCGCCACGGCATCCGTCACGCGCGGTGCGACGTGCCGGTTCAGGGAGGGCTCGACGAGCTCGGCGTCGAGCGGGCGCAGGCCGTGTGCTGCAGAGCCGACGGCGTTCGCGCGTTCTGGTCGCCCCGCGAGCGAAGCCGGTCGAGACGCCTCGCGAGCGAAGCCGGTCGAGACGCCTCGCCCGCTCGGTGACGTCGTTCGTCCTGAAGCGGTGCCGGCTCGCGCGGGGCATAGCCTGAACGGGTGAGTCCGCACGCACCGCCCCAGGCCGCGCGCGAGCAGCTGCGAACCGTCGCCGAAGCGGGCGAGTCATGGGCGGCGGCGCTGCGCGCGCTTCCCCGCAGCAGTGCCGAGCGCCCCGCCGCCGTGCTGATCCTGTTCGGGGTGCTCGACGCGCACGCGAGCCGGCACGAGGTGCAGGATGCCGCCGTCGCGCGCGACCTCGACGTCTTGCTGCTCGCGCGGGCGGCGACGCTGCGCTCGCACCCTGGGCAGATCGCCTTCCCCGGCGGTCGTCTCGACGCGGGTGACGACGGGCCGGTCGCCGCCGCGCTGCGCGAGGCCGAGGAGGAGACGGGGCTCGATCCGTCGGGCATCGACGTGCTCGGGCCGCTTCCATCCGTTCCGCTCGAGCACTCGGGTCACCTCGTGACGCCCGTGCTGGGCTGGTGGCGGCGCCCGTCCCCGGTGCGGGTCGTCGACCTCGCGGAGTCGGCCGATGTTTTCCGTGCCCCCGTGGCCGATCTGCTCGACCCCGCCCGTCGTGGTGTGAGCCTGCTTCGCCGGGGCGGGCGGCAGCTGCGCGGCCCCGCGTTCCTCGTGTCGCGCCCCGATGGACCCGATCATCTCGTCTGGGGATTCACCGGCATCCTGCTGGACGCCCTGTTCGACCGTCTCGGCTGGACAGAGCAGTGGGATCGCGACCGGGTCATCGGGGTCCTGGGCTGACCGGGTGCCGATGATAGGATCTCCGGCGGAAGTGTGTCCGAGCGGCCTAAGGAGCATGGCTGGAATCCATGTAGGCGGGGTAACTCGCCTCGCAGGTTCAAATCCTGTCACTTCCGCCACGGCCTGAGCCGCGAGTCCCGCGGCTCAGGCCTTTGTCGGCTCACCGGCATGACTGCGAGCGCTGCTCGTGTCGGGTAGGCTCGGGGGAGCTCTCCGCGAGGCGGCATCCAGGCCAACTCCCCCAGGACGGAAACGTAGCAAGGGTAACCGGGCTCTGCCGGGTTCGCGGAGAGTCTTTTCTTTCTCCGGGTTTTCTCCGGATCGGTCCTGGCCACCGCATAGACCGCGGCCCTAGGCTGGCGGGGTGGCGCAGAGCATCTACATCACCTCGACCGAGGGCCTGTCGGGAAAGTCCACCGTCGTCCTCGGGGTCATCGACGCCCTGGCCCGCGCGATCCCGCGCGTGGGCGTGTTCCGCTCGATCGCCAGATCCACCGTCGAGCGCGATTACGTGCTGGAGCTGCTCCTCGACCATGTCGGGGTCGACCTGAGCTACGACGAGTGCGTGGGCATCACCTACGACGACATCCGGCGCGACGCGGATGCCGCGCTCTCGCTCGTCGTGGAACGCTTCAAAGCCGTGCAGGCCAAGTGCGACGCCGTCGTGATCGTCGGCAGCGACTTCACCGACGTCGGCTCGACCAGCGAGCTCGCCTACAACGCCCGCATCGCGGCGAACCTCGGCGCTCCCGTCCTCGTCGTGCTGAACGGGCGCGCGAGCGAGGGCGAACGACTGGGCGTGAGCGTGCCGCGCACGCCCGCGCAGCTCGGGCAGGTGATGGAGCTCGCGTTCACCGAGATCACGCGCGAGCGCGCCGAGCTGCTCGCGGTCATCACCAACCGCGCCGACCCGCAGGAGCTCGCCGCGATCAACGCCGCGGTCGGCGCCGTCGTGGCCGGCGCTCCCGCCGTCGACGGCGCGCGTGAGGCTCCGGTGGCCGTCTGGGCGATCCCCGAAGACGTCTTCCTGGTCGCACCGTCGGTGCGCGACATCATGGTCCGGCTCGGAGGCCGGCTGCTGCGCGGCGACGACGAGCTGGTCACCCGCGAGGTGCTGGATGTCGTCGTGGCCGGGATGAGCCTCAACAACGTCCTCCCGCGTCTGACCGAGGGGGCGATCGTCATCGTCCCCGCCGACCGCACCGAGGTGCTGCTGGGGCTCCTGCTGGCCAACGCCTCGGGGACGTTCCCCTCGATCGCCGGCATCATCCTCAACGGGCCGTTCCCGCTGCCGCACGTCATCCAGGACCTGATGGCGGGACTCGACTCCTCCGTCCCGATCGTGCTGACCGACCTCGACACCTACGACACGGCCGCGCGCGTCATGGGCACGCGGGGCCTGCTCGCGGCCGGGTCGCAGCGCCGCTACGACACGGCGATCGCCCTGTTCGAGCAGAACGTCGACACAGAAGAGCTGACGCGGTCGTTCGGCCTCGCCCACTCGGCCGTCGTCACACCGCTGATGTTCGAGTACCAGCTGCTCGAGCGGGCGCGCTCGAGCCGCAAGCGCATCGTGCTGCCCGAGGGCGGCGACGATCGCATCCTGCGGGCTGCGGCGACCGTCCTCGCCCGCGGCATCGCCGACCTGACGATCCTCGGCGACGAGAGCGAGGTCCGCTCCCGCGCCGTCGAGCTGGGTCTCGACCTCAGCGGGGCGCACGTGCTGAGCCCCTTCGACCCCGAGACCGTCGACCTGTTCGCGAGGGAGTACGCCCAGCTGCGCAAGCACAAGGGCGTCACCTACGAGAAGGCCGCCGACACGGTCACCGACGTCTCCTACTTCGGCACGATGATGGTCCACCTCGGGCTCGCCGACGGCATGGTCTCGGGCGCTGCGCACACGACGGCGCACACCATCCGCCCCGCGTTCGAGATCATCAAGACGCAGCCGGGCGTCTCCGTCGTCTCCAGCGTCTTCCTCATGGCGCTCGCCGATCGCGTGCTGGTCTACGGCGACTGCGCCGTGATCCCCGTCCCTTCCGCCACCCAGCTCGCCGACATCGCGATCTCCTCCGCCGCGACCGCACGCCAGTTCGGCATCGATCCGCGCGTCGCGATGCTGTCGTATTCGACGGGCGAGTCGGGCTCGGGCGAGGACGTCGACAAGGTGCGCGCGGCGACCGCCCTCGTCCGCGAGCGCGCGCCGGGGCTGCTCGTCGAGGGGCCGATCCAGTACGACGCGGCCACCGACGCCGCCGTCGCGAAGACGAAGATGCCGAACTCACCGGTCGCGGGCCGGGCGACCGTCTTCGTCTTCCCCGACCTGAACACCGGCAACAACACCTACAAGGCCGTGCAGCGCTCCGCCGGCGCCGTCGCGATGGGGCCCGTCCTGCAGGGGCTCAACAAGCCGATCAACGACCTCTCACGAGGCGCGCTGGTCGATGACATCGTCAACACGATCGCCATCACCGCGATCCAGGCGCAGACGCCCACCTCGGAAAGGCCCGCATGACCGTCGTCCTCGTGATCAACAGCGGCTCGTCGTCGTTCAAGTACCAGCTCATCGACGTCGAGACCGAGCAGCCCCTGGCGTCGGGCCTGGTCGAGCGCATCGGCGAGGCCACCGGTGCCGCGGTGCACAAGGTCGCGGGTCAGGCGCACCCGCGCGAGCTGCCGATCCCCGACCACACCGCCGGGTTCGCCGTGATGCTGGATGCCTTCGCAGCGCACGGGCCGCTGCTGAGCGAGCAGCCGCCGGCGGCGGTGGGCCACCGCGTCGTGCAGGGCGGGGCGCGGTTCTTCGAGCCGACGCTGGTGACCGACCTCGTCGAGATCAACATCGACGAGCTCTCGACGCTCGCCCCCCTGCACAACCCCGGAGCCGTGCAGGGCATCCGCGCCGCACGCGCCGCCTTCCCCGGCCTTCCGCACGTGGCCGTCTTCGACACCGCCTTCCACCAGAGCCTCCCGCCGGCCGCGTACACGTACGCGATCGATCACGACCTCGCGAGCAAGCACGGCATCCGCCGCTACGGGTTCCACGGCACGAGCCACAAGTTCGTCAGCGAGAGCGCGGCCGCCTTCCTCGGCCGGCCGCTGGGCGAGTTGAAGCAGATCGTGCTGCACCTCGGCAACGGGGCTTCTGCCACCGCGATCGACGGCGGACGGTCGGTCGAGACGTCGATGGGGCTCACGCCGCTGGAGGGGCTCGTGATGGGCACCCGGTCGGGCGATGTCGACCCCTCCGTGCTGTTCGTGCTGGCCCGCCGCGAGGAGCTGACACCCGGCCAGCTCGACACCCTCCTGAACAAGCGCAGCGGACTGCTGGGTCTGGCCGGCGCCAGCGACATGCGCGACATCGAGGAGCGCAGGCTCGCCGGCGACGAGGCGGCCCAGCTCGCCTTCGAGGTCTACGTTCACCGCATCCGCGGCTACCTGGGCGCCTACACCGCGCAGCTCGGCGGGGTGGATGTCATCTCCTTCACCGCCGGGGTGGGCGAGAACTCCGCGTCCGTGCGCGCCGCCGCGCTGGAGACCCTCGGCTTCCTGGGGGTGAGGCTCGACCCCGAGCGCAACGAACGGCGCGAGCGCGGCATCCGGGTCATCTCGGCCGACGACTCGGCGGTCACCGTCCTCGTCGTCCCGACCGACGAGGAGCTCGAGATCGCCCGCCAGACCCTCACGGTCGCGCAGGTGTCGTGACGACGCCCTGCGGCGTTCTCGACACACGCCCGACACGCCCCGCGACTACGCTTGATCCGTGACCGAGGCCCTTCCCGATCTGGCGACCTACGACGGCGTGCTGTTCGACCTCGACGGTGTGCTCACGCCCACCGCCGAGGTCCATATGCACGCCTGGCAGACGATGTTCACGGAGCTGTTCACCGCGTGGGGGATCGAGCCCGCCTACACCGAGGCCGACTACTTCCACTACCTCGACGGAAAACAGCGATACGACGGCGTCGCGAGCCTGCTGCGCTCCCGTGACGTCGAGGTACCGTGGGGCGAGGCCTCCGACCCGGCGACGGCGGACACCGTGTGCGGCATCGGAAACCGCAAGAACGACGTCTTCGCCGCCGTCCTGCGCGCCGAGGGCATCGCTCCCTACCCCGGCTCGCTCGCCCTCATCGAGCGGCTCCGCGCGGCGGGGACGCCCATCGGGGTGGTCTCGAGCTCGAAGAACGCCGAAGAGGTGCTCACCGCCGCCGGCATCCGCGACTTCTTCCCGGTCGTCATGGACGGCGTCGTCGCCGCGCGCAAGGCGCTGCGCTCCAAGCCCGCCCCCGACATGTTCGCCGAGGGCGCCCGGATGCTCGGGGTCGACCCCGCGCGCAGCGCCGCCGTCGAGGACGCCCACTCCGGGGTCGCCTCCGCCGCTGCGGCCGGCTTCGCGCTCGTGGTCGGCGTCGACCGGGGCGCCGGTGCGCAGGCGCTGCGCGACCTCGGCGCGAACCTCGTCGTCGACGACCTCGCGGCGTTCGTCGCGTGACGCGAACAGGCCGCAGACAGAGCCCGCACGACCCTGAACAGATGAGGCAGTGGACATGATGGATCGCGATCGTTTCCCGGTTGACGAGTGGCGTCTGGTGGAGACGGGCTTCTCGCTCGACGACGTGGGGGTCACGGAGACCCTGTTCGCTCTCGGCAACGGCTATCTGGGTCTGCGCGGCAACCACCCCGAGGGCCGGCACGCGCACGAGCACGGCACGTTCGTCAACGGCTTCCACGAGATCTTCCGGATCCGCCATGCGGAGCAGGCGTACGGGTTCGCGGAGACCGGGCAGACGATCATCAATGCCCCGGATGCCAAGGTCATGCGCGTCTACGTCGACGACGAGCCGCTCGCTTTCGACGTCGCCGACATCCGCGAGTACGAGCGTGCCCTGGACCTGCGCCGGGGTGTGCTGACCCGTCATGTGCGCTGGGTCACCCCGAGCGGCAAGGATGTCGTGATCGACTTCGATCAGCTGGTGTCGTTCGAGGAGAAGCACGCCGCGATCATGCGGCTGACGGTGACGGTGCTGAACGCGGACGCGCCGGTCACGATCAGCTGCCAGATCATCAACCGGCAGGACGGTGAGGACGTCTACGGCGGGGCTGCTCCGAAGAAGGGCGGCAAGGCAGGCTTCGACCCGCGCAAGGCGGAGCGGATCCACGAGCGGGTGCTGGAGCCTCAGGAGTACTGGCAGGACGGGCAGCGTGCCGCGCTGTCGTACCGGGTCGCGGCCTCCGGGATGACGATCGCGGTCGTCGCGGATCATCTCATCGAGACCGAGAACGAGTACTCGGCGCGCGCGCTCGTCGAGCCCGACATCGCCAAGAACGTCTTCCGCGTGCAGGCGAAGGCGGGCGTCCCGGTGACGGTCACCAAGCTCGTGAGCTACCACACCTCGCGGGGAGTGCCCACGCGAGAGCTCGTCGACCGTGGGCGGCGCACCCTCGACCGGGTCGCCGCCGAGGGGGTGCAGACCCAGCATGACCGGCAGGCGGCGTGGATGGCCGCCTTCTGGGAGCGGTCGGATGTCGTGATCGGCGGTCACCCGGAGCTGCAGCAGGCGACGCGGTGGTGTCTGTTCCAGCTCGCCCAGGCCGCCGCCCGCGCCGACGGGCTGGGGGTCCCCGCCAAGGGCGTCTCGGGCTCCGGCTACAGCGGGCACTACTTCTGGGACACCGAGATCTACGTGCTGCCGTTCCTCATCTACACGAGCCCCGGGTGGGCGCGGAACGCTCTGCGGATGCGGTATCTGATGCTCCCCGCGGCGCGCAAGCGCGCGGACAAGCTCAACGAGGCGGGGGCGCTGTTCCCGTGGCGGACGATCAACGGCGAAGAGGCATCCGCGTACTACGCCGCGGGCACCGCGCAGTACCACATCAATGCCGACGTCAGCTTCGCGGTCGGCAAGTACGTGCGGGCGACCGGCGATGAGGAGTTCCTGCACCGCGAGGGCATCGACATCGTGGTCGAGACGGCCCGGCTGTGGTCGACGCTCGGGTTCTGGCGCTTCAACGAGGACGGTGCGCCCGAGGTGTTCCACATCCACGGCGTGACCGGCCCGGACGAGTACACGACCGTCGTGAACGACAACCTGTTCACCAACGTCATGGCCCGCTACAACCTGCGCCTCGCGGCTCGGGTCGTGCGGGAGATGGCGGTGGCGGTGCCGGTGGAGTATCGGCAGATGGTCGACCGGCTGCACCTGGATCCGGGTGAGCCGGATGCCTGGGAGGCCGCCGCCGAGGCGATGCACATCCCGCACAGCGAGGCCCTCGGCATCCACCCGCAGGACGAGGTCTTCCTCGAGCGCGAGGTGTGGGACCTCGAGAACACCCCCTCCGAGCAGCGGCCGCTGCTGCTGCACTTCCACCCCCTGGTGATCTACCGGTATCAGGTGCTCAAGCAGGCGGACGTCGTGCTGGCCCTGTTCCTGCAGGGCAACCACTTCACGGATGCCGAGAAGCTCGCCGACTTCGAGTACTACGACCCGCTGACCACGGGGGACTCGACCCTCTCTGCTGTGGTGCAGTCGATCCTCGCGGCCGAGGTCGGATACCAGGAGCTCGCGCAGGAGTACTTCGCGCAGTCGATCTTCGTCGACCTGGGCGATCTGCACCACAACGCCGCCGACGGCGTGCACGTCGCCTCCGCCGGAGGCGTCTGGACGGCGCTGGTCTCGGGCTTCGGCGGCATGCGCGACCATTACGGAGAGCTGTCGTTCGACCCCCGGTTGCCCGCGGACTGGCCGTCGCTGTCGTTCCCGCTGCGCTGGCACGGCACGCCCTTGAAGATCACGATCACCGCTCGGCAGCTCACCGTGGTCGCCGGCGCGGGGGACCCGGTCGAGTTCTCCGTCCGCGGGCGCGGCTACGTCATCGACGGTGACAGCACCGTCACGGTGCCCCTCGCCGGCCAGGGGCCGCTGATCCCGGGGCGGCCGACGCTCGGCGAGATCGGCGAGTCGTTCCGCGAGGACGGCACGCTGCTGTCGCCCTCTGTGCCCAGCGCCGCGATGACCACGAGCATCCCGCTGGTCACCGGCAGCCACCCCGTCGTCGACGGCGGACAGCACCCCGACTCCTAGCACCCGCCCCCGCGCCCGCGCCCCGCCCCCGCCCCCGCCCCCGTGCAGCGGCTCGCGCTGCAGAAATCTGCACGCGCTGCGGAACTTTCGGCAGCGCGAGAAGCTTTCCGCAGCGCGAGCGAGCTGGACGCCACTTTCCAGGAGGCATCCCGCCGTCGGTGTCGGCGCCTGGCCGTAGTCTGTTGGGGTGACCACCGCCCTGTACCGCCGCTACCGGCCCGAGAGCTTCGGGGAGATGATCGGGCAGGCCCAGGTCACCGAGCCGCTGATGACGGCGCTGCGCGGCGATCGCGTGGGTCACGCCTACCTGTTCAGCGGCCCGCGCGGCTGTGGCAAGACGACCTCCGCACGCATCCTCGCGCGGTGTCTGAACTGCGCCCAGGGCCCCACCGACACCCCGTGCGGCGTGTGCGAGAGCTGCGTCGAGCTGGGGCGCGGCGGGGGCGGGTCGCTGGATGTCGTGGAGATCGACGCGGCATCCCACAACGGCGTCGACGACGCGCGCGACCTCCGCGAGCGGGCGATCTTCGCCCCCGCGCGCGACCGGTTCAAGATCTTCATCCTCGACGAGGCGCACATGGTGACGCCGCAGGGGTTCAACGCCCTGCTCAAGCTCGTCGAGGAGCCGCCCGAGCACGTCAAGTTCATTTTCGCGACGACCGAGCCCGAGAAGGTCATCGGCACGATCCGCTCGCGCACGCACCACTACCCGTTCCGGCTCGTGGCCCCCGCCGCGATGCTCGCGTACGTCGAAGAGCTGTGCGCCCAGGAGGGCGTGCGCATCGAGCCCGGGGTGCTGCCCCTCGTCGTACGCGCGGGCGGCGGGTCGCCGCGTGACACGCTGTCGCTGCTGGATCAGCTGATCGCCGGGTCGGATGCCTCCGCTGACGCGGGTCAGGTGGTCGTGCGGTACGAGCGTGCGGTCGCCCTGCTCGGCTATACCCACGCCGAGCTGCTCGACGAGGTCGTCTCGGCGTTCGCGGCACACGATGCCGCCGCGGCCTTCGCGGCCGTCGACCGGGTCGTGCAGACGGGGCAGGACCCGCGACGCTTCGTCGACGACCTGCTCGAGCGCCTGCGCGACCTCATCATCGTCGCCGCGACGGGCGATGGCGCCGCCGCCGTCCTGCGCGGCATCCCCGCGGGAGAGCTCGAGCGGATGTCGGCGCAGGCGGGCGCCTTCGGGCCGGAGCGCCTGTCGCGCATCGCCGACCTCGCCGTCGCCGCGCTCGATGACATGACCGGCGCCACCTCGCCCCGGCTGCAGCTCGAGCTGCTGGTCGCGCGCGTGCTCGCCGCGCAGGCCGGCGCCGCTCCGGTCGCCGAGCCTCCGCGCGCCGATTCCCCGCGCGCCGAGCTTCCGCGTGCCGAGGTGGGCACTGAGCCCTCCGCGCCCGGTGCCGCGGCGATGCGTGCGCCTCAGGCGGCACCGGGGCCGCCGGCAGCGTCGCCGCACCCGCAGCAGACCACCCCCGCGCCGCGGACGGCGCCGGAGGCGAGCGTGTCGAGCGGCACCCCCGAGGCATCCGCTCCGTCGCCGACTCCCGCGCCGAGCGGGCCGGTGACCCTCGCGCGGATGCGGGACGCGTGGCCCGACGTGCTGGCACGGCTCGAGCCGATCAGTCGCTCGTCGTGGCTGCTCGCTTCGGCGGCGAGCCCGATCGCGTACGCCGACGAGGTGCTCACCCTTGGCTTCGTCAGCCGTGCAGACGTCGCCGCGTTCAAGAAGCTCGCCGCGGGCAAGGGGCCGAGCGAGGACCTGCGTGCCGCGATCCTCGACGTCCTCGGCGTGCGGGTGAGATACGTCGCCCGCCACGACGCCGGCGGGGGAGTGGCGACGGCCGCGCCGGCGCGCGGCGCCGAGGGGCCGGGCATCGAGGGGCCGGGAATCGAGGGGCCAGGCGCTGGGATCACAGGCCTCGGCAACACAGGCCTCGGCAACACAGGCGCTGGGATCACAGGCCTTGGGACCACAGGCCTCGGCAACACAGGCGCTGGGGCCACAGGCCCCGGGACCACAGGCCCTGGGATCACAAGACCCGGGAACAAGGTCCCTGAGAGCACTCGTCCGGTGAGCCCGGCCCCGGCCTCGGGCACGGGCGCGGGCAGCGGCACGGACCCCGCGGGCGGCACCGGCAGCCCCGCCGCACCCCCGGCATCCGGCCGCCCCGCGCCGAGCGCCGGCCCTGTCACCGAGTGGGCGGTCGCGGCGATCCCGTCGCCCGAGGCTCCGGCGCCTCCTCCCGCGAACGCATCGACGGCCGTGCCCTCGGCCGCGACGACGCCCTTTCCCGAGCCGGCCGCGGGGCTGCCGGTCGACGACGAGCCGGAGGATGCCGCGGCGGCGCCCCTGCGCACGCTCATCCTCGAGCACGACGGCGACGTCCTGCCGGCGTCTGACACGGCCTCTGCCCTCGAGGACGACGAGGACGAGCTCCCGCCCCCGCCCGACGACGAGGCACCGGTGCCTGCGCGCGCGTCCGTGATCACCGAGCGCCCTGCCGGCCCGGCATCCAGCGCCGCGGCACCCGCCGCGCCGCGCGCCGCCCGCCCCGGCGGCATCGAGCGCGTCGGCGAGGCGGTCGTGCGTCAGGTGCTCGGTGCGAGGTTCGTGCGCGAGGAGCCGTACACCCCTGCGGCGAGGTTCAACTGAGCCATGTACGACGGCATCGTCCAAGACCTCATCGATGAATTCGGACGGCTTCCGGGCATCGGCCCGAAGTCGGCCCAGCGCATCGCGTTCCACATCCTGCAGACGCCGAGCTTCGATGTGACCCGGCTCGCGCACCTTCTCGGCGAGCTGCGCGAACGCGTGCGGTTCTGCGAGATCTGCGGCAACGTGAGCGAGCAGCAACGGTGCGCCGTCTGCCGTGATCCGCGGCGCGACGGCAGCCTCATCTGCGTCGTCGAGGATGCGAAGGATGTCTCGGCGATCGAGCGCACGCGCGAGTTCCGCGGGCTGTACCACGTGCTCGGCGGCGCGATCAGCCCGATAGCCGGTGTCGGTCCCGACGATCTGCGCATCGCGCAGCTCATGCAACGCCTCGCCGACGGCACGGTGCAGGAGGTCATCCTCGCCACCAACCCGAACCTCGAGGGCGAGGCGACCGCGACCTACCTCAGCCGGCTGCTGCACACCCTCGAGATCCGCGTCACGCGCCTCGCCTCGGGGCTTCCGGTCGGCGGCGACCTCGAATACGCCGACGAGGTGACCCTCGGCCGCGCCTTCGAGGGCAGACGCAGCGTCTGACCCCTCCGCGTGGCTCGCGTCCGGCGATAGGGTCGGGATAGTCGAGCGGAGGTGAGCGGATGATTGACCTCTTGATCGGCGGGGGTCTCGTGCTCGGTGTGCTCGCGATCGTGACCTGCTTCGTCGGCAGAGGAGGTTCACGCGCGGCCGATGGAGCGGCCGGTGACGCGGCCGATGGCGCCCGCGTCACCCGGAGGGCGTCCCCGTTGTGGCTGCTGCTCACGATTCCTGCCGCACTCGTGCTGAGCCTGGGCCTCGCATTCATCGCGGGCCTCATGTGGTGCGGCGTCAGTGGATGCAGTGGCGGGGGATACGGCCGCATCTCCGATCCGGACCCTGCCGAGATCATCATGCCGAGCGTCCTGGTCGGTCTGATCTGGTTCTGCGCGCTGGGGATCGTGCCGTGGTCGCTGTCGCCGAGGGTGCGCCTGTCGACCTCTGCTGCCGTCGGATTGGCGCTGGGCCTGCTGCTGTTCTTTTCCATCGTGTCGGTGTGATCGGCCGCCGATCGTTGTCCCGGGCTTCACCGGGAGTTCACTTCGCACTGCGACACTCACTCCATGAGCGGCGAGTTCGTCATCCTGATTCTCGTGATCGTCACGGCGATCGCCTTCGACTTCACCAACGGCTTCCACGACACCGGCAACGCGATGGCGACCTCGATCGCCACCGGCGCCCTGAAACCGAAGGCCGCCGTGACGATCGCTGCCATCCTCAACCTCGTCGGCGCGTTCCTGTCCGTCGAGGTCGCAGCGACCATCACGAAGGACGTCCTGAAGATCCAGACCGATACGGGCGCGCTCGTGGACGGGCTGACCTCCGAGACCGCGATGACCATCATCTTCGCGGGTCTTGCCGGAGGCATCCTGTGGAACCTGCTGACGTGGCTGCTGGGTCTTCCCTCCAGCAGCTCCCATGCCCTGTTCGGCGGGCTGATCGGGGCGGGCCTGGCGGGCGCCGTCACGATCAACTGGGAGGGCATCCTCGCCAAGGTCATCGTCCCCGCCTTCCTCTCTCCCGTCATCGCGGGCGCCGTCGCCGCGCTCGGCACGTTCCTCGTCTACGCCCTCACGCGCGGTGTGGCGCAGAAGCGGCGGGATGCCGGATTCCGCTGGGGCCAGATCGGCACGGCATCCCTCGTCTCGCTCGCGCACGGCACGGGCGACGCGCAGAAGACGATGGGCGTCATCGCCCTCGCCCTCATCGCCCACGGGACCCTCACGACAGACGGCATCGTCGAAGACGGCCTGCCGCTGTGGATCATCTTCGTCTGCGGGCTTGCGATCGCCCTGGGCACCTACCTCGGCGGGTGGCGCATCATCCGCACCCTCGGGAAGGGCCTCGTCGAGATCGACTCACCCCAGGGCATGGCGGCAGAGGCATCGTCTGCGGCGATCATCCTGACGTCCAGCTCGATGGGCATGGCGCTGTCGACGACCCACGTCGCGACCGGCTCCATCCTCGGCTCCGGGGTCGGCAAGCCCGGTGGTCTCGTCCGCTGGGGCGTCGCGGGCCGGATGGCGACCGCGTGGCTGACGACGATGCCCGCCGCGGGCCTCGTCGGGGCCATCTGCTACGTCCTGGCGAACGGCATCGGCGGCGTCGCCGGGGCGATCGTCGTCTTCGCGATCCTCGTGCTGGTCTCGGGCTACCTGTACCTGCGCAGCCGCCGCCAGGTCGTCGACGCGAACAACGTCAACGCGGAATGGGACGGCCATGTCGTCCCGCACGATGCCGACCACCTGACCCCGGTCGCATAAGAGAGGATCGAGACAATGTGGGACATCGCCTGGGGTGACATCCTCCTCGCCGCTGCGCGCGTGCTCATCGTCGGCGCGCTTTTCGGCGCAGGGCTGCCGGCCCTGTTCGCGATCGGTCTGCGGTTGCAGGCGGTCGGTGCCGGCGAGAGCGACGCGGCGGATGCCGGGGGCGCCGCAGGTGTCGCGAGCCCGCGCCGACCGGCGCTGACGGCCGTCGCGTACCTCCTGTTCGCGATCGTCGTGGCCGCCGTCGTGATCGGCGTGCTCTACATCACGCGCCACAGCCTCGACCACTACTTCGGCATCTCGCTTTTCGGAGGCTGACGTGGCGGAGGGCATCGGAGCGGCGATTCTGGGCTGGCTGCGCGCGGGGTACCCCGAGGGGGTGCCGGCGAAGGACTACTTCCCCCTCCTCGCGCTGCTGCGCCGCACGCTCAGCGCCGCGGAGTTCGAGGGCGTCATCGACGTGCTCGCCGAGCGGCACGTCAGCCCCGTCGGTGACACCGACATCCGCGCCGCGATCGGGCACGTCACCTCGGAGCCGCCCGCCGAGCAGGACGTGCGCGCCGTGGCGGCGCGCCTGGCGGCAGCGGGCTGGCCGCTCAGCGGCGGCGCGCAGCGCTGGGCGGCGGAGCCGGCCGCCTCGGACCCGCGCCCCGATGCGGTCCCCGACGCCGTCCTCGATCCGGATCCCGGCGTGCCCCAGGCGCCGAGCGTGATCGAGCGGATCCTCGCGTGGTTCCGGCTGGGGTATCCCGAGGGCATCCCGATCGCGGACTACGTGCCGCTGCTGGCCGTGCTGCGTCGGCGCCTCAGCGACGAGGAGGTCGGGCACATCGCCGATCGGCTCGTCGCCCAGAACGCCGTGGGCGGCGACGTCTCGCACGTGGATGCGCGCGTGCTGGCGAGCAAGGTGCTCGACGACCTTCCGTCCGAAGACGACCTGCGCCGCGTCGAAGAGCGGCTGGCCGCAGCCGGCCTCGTGCTCGACTGAGCGTGGTCGTCGAGGCTGCTCGCACCGACGGTGTTTGTGTGTTCCGGTCGTCGAGCGAGGGCGCGCAGCGCCCGAGACGAATCGCGCCATGACCGCCGGCTGAGCCGTTTCGTCTCGCTTCGCTCGCGCAACGGCCACTTCAGGGCGCGACCTCTAGGATGGATCCTCGGGCCGGCAATCGCCTCTGCCCGTGACACCCAGGGAGTTCGCCACGTGGCGCTGATCGTCCAGAAGTACGGCGGGTCGTCCGTCGCCGACGCCGAGAGCATCAAGCGCGTCGCCAAGCGCATCGTCGACACCCGCCGCGCGGGCCACGACGTCGTCGTCGCCGTCAGTGCGATGGGCGACACGACCGACGAGCTGCTCGACCTCGCCGGTCAGGTCGCGCCGATCCCCGCGCCGCGCGAGCTCGACATGCTGCTGAGCTCGGGGGAGCGCATCTCGATGGCGCTGCTGGCGATGGCGATCCACTCGATGGGCTTCGAGGCGCGCTCGTTCACCGGCAGCCAGGCGGGCATGATCACGGATGCCACGCACGGCGCAGCCCGCATCGTCGACGTCACCCCGGTGCGCCTGCGCGAAGCGCTCGACGAGGGAGCGATCGTCATCGTCGCCGGGTTCCAGGGCTTCAACCGCGACACGCGCGACATCACGACCCTCGGCCGCGGCGGGTCCGACACGACGGCGGTCGCTCTGGCGGCTGCTCTCGAGGCCGACGTCTGTGAGATCTACAGCGACGTCGACGGCATCTTCACCGCCGACCCGCGCGTCGTGCCGAGAGCCCGCAAGCTGGACGTCATCTCGGCGGAGGAGATGCTCGAGCTCGCCGCCAACGGCGCCAAGGTGCTGTACATCCGCGCCGTCGAGTACGCGCGGCGGCACGGCGTCATCATCAACGCCCGATCCACCTTCAGTTCGAGCCGGGGCACCTTCGTGCTGGCTCCGGGCATGACCGTCCCCGCCGCGATCGCGGCCATCGCAGAGGAGTCCGCCATGGAAGAGCCCATCGTCGCCGGCGTCGCCACCGACCTCGGCCAGGCGAAGATCACCGTCATCGGCGTGCCCGATGTCCCCGGAAAAGCCGCCGAGATCTTCACGATCGTCGCCAAGAGCGGTGCGAACGTCGACATGATCGTGCAGAACGTGTCGGCCGCCGCGACCGCGCGCACCGACATCTCCTTCACGCTGCCGAAGTCCGATGCGGCGCCGGCCCTGCGCGCCCTCGCCTCGGACCAGGCCGGCATCGGCTTCGAGAGCCTCGTGCACGACGACCAGATCGGCAAGCTCTCGGTCGTCGGCGCGGGAATGCGGTCGCATTCGGGCGTCTCGGCGACGCTCTTCGAGGCGCTGTCGGTCGCCGGCATCAACATCGAGATGATCTCGACGTCCGAGATCCGCATCTCGGTCGTCGTCCGTGGCGACGACATCGGCGAGGCCGCCCGGGTCGTGCACACCGCCTTCGGCCTCGACGGTGACGTCGACGCCGTCGTCCACGCCGGCACCGGCCGCTGACCCGCGTCCGCGCGGCATCCCTCCCGCGAGAGGGCGACCGGCGGCCGAGGATGCCTGTGGCGCCCGCGCTCTCGTCCGGCAGATGCACCCTCGCGGACGCCGGTGCGCGAGTTGGCGCCGGGTAGAATCGGGGGATCCCCCCACTGAGTGAGCCTGAGGTAGCACCATGACCCGCATCTCCGATTCCGGACTCTCCGTCGCCGTCGTCGGCGCCACCGGCCAGGTGGGGAAGGTCATGCGGGAGATCCTCGCCGAGCGTGAGTTCCCGATCCGCGAGCTGCGGCTGTTCGCGACGGCGCGCAGCGCCGGCCGCGCGGTCGTCTTCGGCGGCGAGACGGTGATCGTCGAGGACGTCGCGACCGCCGACCCTGCCGGCATCGACATCGCGTTGTTCTCCGCCGGCGCCACCGGGTCGCGCGCACACGCCCCGCGCTTCGCCGAGGCGGGTGCGGTCGTCGTCGACAACTCCAGCGCCTGGCGGATGGATCCGGACGTCCCGCTCGTGGTCAGCGAGGTCAATCCGCACGCGATCGAGAATCTCCCCAAGGGCATCATCGCCAACCCGAACTGCACCACGATGGCCGCGATGCCGGTGCTCAAGCCCCTGCACGACGCCGCGGGCCTGGAGCGCCTGATCGTGAGCACCTACCAGGCGGTGTCCGGCTCGGGCCTGGCCGGCGCTCAGGAACTGCTCGGCCAGGTCGAGGGCGTGCTCGCCCAGGGGAATGCGCTCGACCTCGTGCACGACGGCTCGGCGGTCGATTTCCCGCAGCCCGAGAAGTACGTCGCCCCGATCGCGTTCGATGTCCTCCCCTTTGCCGGAAACCTCGTCGACGACGGCGACAACGAGACCGACGAGGAGAAGAAGCTCCGCAACGAGAGCCGCAAGATCCTCGAGCTCCCGGACCTGCGCGTCGCGGGCACCTGTGTGCGCGTGCCGGTGTTCACGGGGCACTCGCTGTCGATCCACGCGGAGTTTTCCCGCGACATCACGCCCGAGAAGGCGCGCGAGATCCTGGCATCCGCCCCCGGTGTCGCTCTCGAAGAGGTGCCGACGCCGCTGCGGGCGGCCGGCACCGACCCGAGCTACGTGGGTCGCATCCGCGCCGATCAGTCCGCGCCCGAGGGCAAGGGCCTCGTGCTGTTCCTCAGCAACGACAACCTCCGCAAGGGCGCGGCGCTCAACGCCGTCCAGATCGCCGAGCTCGTCGCCGCGCGCCTGGGCGCCGCCGCGGTCTGAGGGGCTCCTCTCTCGTTCAGCAGTCGCTTCGGCACAGTCGCTTGCCCAAGGGACTGTGCGAAAGCGGCTGCTGAACGGGGAACGGTTCGACCTCGTAGACTGAGTCATCGTGAGCGAACCCGTCGATGTCGTGCTGATCGGCGGTGGCATCATGAGTGCCACCCTCGGAACCCTGCTGAAGCAGCTCCAGCCGGACTGGAAGATCGTGGTCCTCGAACGCCTGAGCGAGGTCGCCCAGGAGTCCTCGAACGCGTGGAACAACGCGGGCACCGGCCACGCGGCGATGTGCGAGCTGAACTACATGCCCGAGGCGGCCGACGGCTCGGTCGACCCCGCGAAGGCGATCTCGATCAACGAGCAGTTCCAGCAGAGTCGCCAACTGTGGTCGAGCCTGATCGAACGCGGCATCCTCGACGAGCCGAAGACGTTCATCAACCCGACGCCGCACATGACCTTCGTGCGCGGTGAGCACGACGTCGCCTACCTCAAGCGGCGCTACCGGGCGCTCAAGAAGCAACCGTTGTTCGCGAGCATGGAGTACTCCGAGGACTCGCGCGTCATCAACCAGTGGGCGCCGCTGCTCATGCAGAAGCGGCCGAAGGGTGAGCCGTTCGCCGCGACGCGGGTCTCCGCCGGCACGGACGTCGACTTCGGCGCGCTCACGCGTCAGCTGTTCGCGCACCTTCAGTCCGAGGGCGTCGACGTGCGCACCAACATCGAGGCGCGCCGGCTCCGCAAGCAGAACGACGGCACCTGGAAGATCTCGTACCGCCACACTCTCGGGCGCACCCCGGGAGCCCTCAGCGCCCGCTTCGTCTTCGTCGGCGCGGGCGGCTGGGCGATCAAGCTCCTGCAGTCCTCGCGCATCCCCGAGATCTCCGGCTACGGCGTGTTCCCGATCGGCGGTCAGTTCCTCAAGACCACGAACCCCGCCATCGTCGCGCAGCACAAGGCGAAGGTGTACTCGCAGGCATCCGTCGGCGCCCCGCCGATGTCGGTGCCGCACCTGGACACCCGCGTCGTCGACGGCGAGGCGTCGCTGCTGTTCGGCCCGTTCGCGACCTTCAGCCCGAAGTTCCTCAAGCGGGGCTCGATGTGGGACATCGTCAGCCAGGTGCGCTTCTCGAACCTCGGCAGCATGCTCAAGGTCGCCGTCACCAACCTCGACCTGCTCAAGTACCTCGTCAGCGAGCTGCTGAAGACCCATAAGAAGAAGATCGAGAGCCTGCGCGAGTTCATGCCGACCGCCGAGGGCGGCGACTGGGAGCTGCTGAACGCCGGTCAGCGCGCGCAGGTCATGAAGGGCGGGAAGCTGCAGCTCGGCACCGAGGTCGTCACCTCCGCCGACGGCTCGATCGCGGGGCTGCTCGGTGCCTCTCCGGGGGCGTCGACGGCGGCATCCATCATGCTGGGGCTGCTGAAGACCTGCTTCCCCGACCGGATCTCCGGCTGGGAGCCGACGCTGCGCGAGCTGATCCCCAGCTACGGGGCGACGCTCAACGGCGACCCGGCAGCGGCCGCGGCGTCGCTGAAGGCGACGGCGGACGCACTCGCGATCGACGTCTGAGCCGTGGCGAAGCTGTACTTTCGCTACGGCGCGATGAACTCGGGGAAGTCCACCGCGCTGCTGCAGGTCGCTTTCAACTACGAGGAGCGTGGACAGCACGTCCTCCTGGCCAAGCCCGAGATCGACACGAAGGGCGCCGACAGCATCTCCAGCCGGCTCGGCGTCACTCGCCCGGTCGACTTCCTGATCGGTGCGGATGATGACCTCCGCGCTCTCGTCGCCTCGCACGGCGCGCGCTTCGGCGGTGCTCTCGCGTGCCTGCTGATCGACGAGGCGCAGTTCCTCACGCCCGCCCAGGTCGAGGACCTGCTGCGCGTCGCCGTCGACGAAGGTGTTCCGGTGCTGGCCTACGGCATCCGCACGGACTTCCAGACGCGCGCGTTCCCCGGCTCCGCGCGTCTGCTGGAGCTCGCGCACAGCCTCGAGGAGCTCAAGACGATCTGCCGCTGCGGGCGCAAAGCGATCTACAACGCGCGGCTGATCGGCGGGCGCTTCGTCTTCGACGGCGACCAGGTCGCGATCGACGAGCTCTCGCGAGAGAAGGTCACGTACGAGTCGATGTGCGGCGAATGCTATCTGCGCGAGTCGGGTGGCAGGCTCAGCTGAGAGCGGTCTTTGCCGGTTCGCGCGTCGTGCGCTAACGTGGTCTGACCATAACGGTCAGCGGAGGAGAGAACGATGACGACGCCGTCTTCCGCCGCTCTCCCCGCGCAGCAGGGCGCTCCGACGCGCGCGTGGCGCATCGTGCTGGAGAAGATCGAGAGCGATCTGCTCGAGGGAAGGCTGGGTCCGGGTGACCGGCTGCCGCCCGAGCGAGAGCTCGCGGCAAGCCTCGGCGTGGGCCGTTCGAGCGCGCGCGAGGCGTTGCGCGTGCTGGAGGTGATGGGCCTGATCCGCACCGCGACCGGTTCGGGCCCCACCGCCGGCGCGATCGTCACGGCGACCCCGCGCGGCGGGCTGGCGCAGCTTCTGCGCCTCCAGGTCGCGGCCCAGGGCTTCCCCGTCCCCGACGTCTACGAGATGCGCCTGCTGCTGGAGGAGTGGGCCGTCGCACACGTGGCCGCTCAGCCCGCCCCGGATCTCGACGACGCGCGGGAGGCGCTGTCGGCGATGGACGAGCAGGACCTCACCGTCGAGGACTTCCTCGCCCTCGATGCCCAATTGCACGCGCGGCTCGTGGAGGCATCGGGCAACGTCGTCGTCGCGGCGACGATGGCGGGGCTGCGGGAGAGCATCGAGGGCTACATCCGCGCGGGTGCGGCGCGCGTCAAGGACTGGACGGCGACCAGCGCACGGCTGCGGCACGAGCACCACGAGATCGTCGACGCGATCGAGCGGGGAGACCCCGATGCCGCGCGCAGAATCCTGCGGGAGCACATCGCCGGCTACTACGCGGATGCCGGGCCGCCGAGCATCACGGCGTCACAGTAGCGCCCGCCACGATGCCGCCCGCCACCCACCTGCCACCGCCTGCCAGCACCCCAGAGGAGGCTCCCATGGTCCAGCGTCAGCTGCCGAAGATCCCCGAGCTGCTTGAGCTCATGCAGTTCAAAAAGCCCGAGCTCGACGGCACGAGACGGCGCCTGGACGCGGCGCTGACGATCTCCGACCTGCGCCGCATCGCGCAGCGCCGCACCCCCAAGGCCGCCTTCGACTACACCGACGGCGCTGCCGAGGGCGAGCTGTCCCTCGCCCGCGCGCGGCGTGCGTTCGAGGACATCGAGTTCCACCCCGACATCCTCCGCCCCGCCGGAGACGTGGACACGTCGGTCGAGATCCTCGGCGGACGCTCGGCGTTGCCGTTCGGCATCGCTCCGACGGGCTTCACGCGGCTCATGCAGACCGAGGGGGAGACCGCGGGAGCGTCAGCGGCGGGGGCCGCCGGCATCCCGTTCACGCTCTCGACCCTCGGCACGACCTCGATCGAGGACGTCCGCGCGGCGAACCCGCACGGGCGCAACTGGTTTCAGCTGTACGTCATGCGCGACCGCGAGATCTCCTACGGCCTCGTCAAGCGCGCGGCGGATGCCGGGTTCGACACCCTCATGTTCACGGTCGACACCCCCGTCGCCGGCGCACGCCTGCGCGACAAGCGCAACGGGTTCTCTATCCCGCCGCAGCTGACGCTCGGCACGATCGTGAACGCGATCCCGCGGCCGTGGTGGTGGATCGACTTCCTCACCACCCCGAAGCTCGAGTTCGCCTCGCTGTCGTCGACCGGCGGCACAGTGGGTGAGCTGATCGATGCCGCGATGGACCCGACGATCGGCTACGACGACCTCGCGATCATCCGCGAGCTGTGGCCGGGAAAGATCGTCGTCAAGGGCGTGCAGAACGTCGCCGACAGCAAGCGCCTGGTCGATCTCGGCGTCGACGGGATCGTGCTCTCCAATCACGGCGGCCGTCAGCTCGACCGCGCCCCGATCCCGTTCCGCCTGCTGCCGCAGGTCGTCCGCGAGGTCGGCAAGGATGCCACGGTGATGATCGACACCGGCATCATGAACGGCGCCGACATCGTCGCCTCGATGGCGCTCGGGGCAAGCTTCACCCTGGTCGGCCGCGCCTACCTCTATGGCCTCATGGCGGGCGGGCGCCGCGGCGTCGACCGCACGATCGAGATCCTGCGCACCGAGATCGAGCGCACCATGAAGCTCCTCGGCGTCTCGTCGGTCGCGGAGCTCGAGCCCCGCCATGTCACCCAGCTGCAGAGCCTGATCCCCGTCGCCGCTCCCCCTCGCCGCGCGCCCGCCCGGGCCCGGGCCTGACGCCCGCGGGCGGTGAGGCGCCGGTCAGCGGGGCGGGAGGGCCGGGATCAACTCGTCGAGGAAAGCAGCGGTGTCGAGCCACCCCTCGACGGCATGACAGGGGACGCCGAGGGCGAGCACGGGGTAGTCGTTGCCGTGCTCGTCGAGACGGTCGCCGACGAAGAGCATGTCGCCCAGGGCGATCCCGGTCTGCTCGGCGAGGCGGCGCATTCCGAAGGCCTTGTCGATGCCGCGCTCGGTGATGTCCACCGAGGTCGATCCGCCGGAGCGGACCTCGAGATCCGGCAGAAGGGCTGCCACGGCATCGCGCAGCGCGTTCTTCTTGGCTCCTGTCGGGTCCCACGCCGACTTGGCCTCGACGGGCGCGGCCTGCCCGAGCGCCGAGAACGTGATCTGCGAGCCGCGGTCTTCGAGGATCGGCCCCCACGTCTGCGCCTCCCACAGGCCGAGGCGGCGCGCCTCAGCCTCGACGGCGGCGAGCGCCCGGGCCTTCTGGTCGTCGGTCAGCGTACGGGCGTAGACGGTCTCGATGCCGCCCGGGGTGAGCCGGTAGTACTGCGTTCCGCAGGTGGGCATGAGGTGGAAGTGCGCCAAGGCACTGTCGGATGCCTCCGGAAGGCGCGCGACGACCTGGCTCCGGAACTGCTGCAACTGCCCGCCCGAGATGATCGCGACCTCGACGCGATCGGCGAGCGCGACGAGCAGGGCGCCGATCCGCGGATCGATCGCGCTCTTGGACGGCGCGAGCGTGTCGTCGAGGTCGAACGCGACGAGGAGGGGAAGGGGCATGACGTTCCGGGCTTTCTTCGACGAAGGGCTCCGCTTTTGCGGAGCCCTTCTGCTGTCGGGGTGACAGGATTTGAACCTGCGGCCTCGTCGTCCCGAACGACGCGCGCTACCAAGCTGCGCCACACCCCGTGGCAACCCCCCGAGTCTACAGGCTGTGCACGCTCCAGCCGAATCGGGCGACGTCTCTCACGCCGTCGCCCGCAGCGTGAGCACGGATGCCTCCGGCCGGCACGCGAACCGCACGGGCGCATAGATGGAGTGACCGAGCCCCGCCGACACGTTCAGCGGAATCGACCTTCCGTCGTGGGTCCACGTCGACAGCCCCCGCGCCTGATCCAGCGGAATGTCGCAGTTCGCGACGAGTGCCGACGGGGAGAACGGAATGCGCACCTGCCCACCGTGCGTGTGCCCCGCGAAGACGAGATCGGCGCCCAGCTCGACGAAACGGTCGAGCACCCGGCGGTACGGCGCGTGCGTGACGGCGAGCGTGGCCGCGGCTTCGGGAACCCGGCGGAACGGGGGGCGGCGACGCAGGGTGTCGAGGGCGCCGGGCAGCGCGGCGAGATCGTCCCAGCCGCGGTGCGCGTCGTCGATGCCGAACGTGTCCAGGCGCAGGCCCGCGACCTCCACCGTCGCGGCGGTGTTGTTGAGGCCGGTCCAGCCGAGCTCGTCGCCGAAGAAGGCATCCATCGCGCCGGTGTTGAGGTCTCCCTCTCGGTGCGTGCTCTGCGACGGGCCCTGGAAGTAGCGCAGTGGATTGCGCGCCGCGGGCCCCATGAGGTCGTTGGAACCGTGGACGAACAGCCCGGGTACGCCGCGCAGGGGAGCGAAGGCGCGGCGGATGCCGGACAAGCCGTCGGCGTGGCCGAGATTGTCGCCCGTGTTGACGACGAGGTCGGGCTGGACGCGCTCCGCGAGCTGCGCGATCCACGACTGCTTGCGGTGCTGCCACGGCGCCATGTGCGCGTCCGACAGATGCAGCACCGTGAGCGTGGGAGAGCCGGGCGGCAGGATGGACAGCTCGTGCCGGCGCGCCGTGAACAGGAACCGCTCGATCGCGACGCCCCACACCGCCGCGCCGACGGCGAGGGCCCCCGTCGCGGATGCCGCGACGAGGGCCGTGCGCCTTCCGGGACTCACTCGTCCTCGTCGCAGCTGCGCGCCTGGTACTTGACCGTGATCTGGGTCGAATCCGTCGTCACGGTGCCCGTCGCGGGGTCTGTTCCCGTGACCGTTCCGTTCTCCGACGCGCTGTCGCTCTCGGTGCACTGCGTGTCGATGTCGGTGAACCCGGCGGATTCCAGCGTCGCGATGGCGGCGGAGAGCGTGCCGCTGACGGCGGGGACAGTGATGCCGTTGCCGTTGCTGGCGGTGATCGTGACCGTCGTTCCCGACGCGACCTGGCCCGCGGACGGACTCTGCGAGACGACGGTTCCCTCCGCCTCGGTGCTGTCGACCTCGTCGCCTACGGTGACGGTGAACCCGGCAGCCTCCAGGGTGCTGGTCGCCTCCTCGACGGTCTGGCCGACGACGCTCGGCAGATCTGTGAGGGTCGACTTCGTGAGCGTGCTGTCGGGATCGGGGAACTCGTCTCCGCCGTACTTGGTGTTCGCGGCGCCCTGCATCACCGGCCAGATGCCGTTTCGGATGCGTGAGAGCACATAGCCGCTCTCGTAGTAGTAGTTCAGCTTCACGTGCCCGCTGACGTTGCCGACCCAGACCACCGTGGTGACCTTCGTCGAGGACCCGTCCATCCAGGTCTGCTCGTACTCGTGGATGCCGGTCTTGCCGAACACCGGCACGCCGTCGCCGATGATCGCTCCGCTACCGGTGCCGCTCGAGGTCATGACGCCCTGCAGGGTGTACGCGGCAGTCGCGGCGACGGACTCGGTCAGCTGGCGCTCGCACGTCGTCTCAGGGGTGATGTCGTTGCCGTCGGCATCCAGCGCCTTGTCGATCGACTTCGGCTCGCACAGGATGCCGTTCGCGGCGATCGCGGCGTAGGCCTCGGCCATGTCGATCGGGGCGACGGCCTGCGAGCCGAGCACGTCGTAGGCGACGTTGTCCTGGTCCAGCGCGGTGCCGTCACCGCGCATGACGCCGAGTTTCATCGCGACCTCGTTCGTGCTGCAGACGGTGATCGTCTGCGCCATGGCGATGAATCCGGAGTTGAGCGAGTCTCGGGTGAAGTTGTAGACGGTGCCGCTGTAGCCGCTGCTGCTCTCGAAGTTTCCGATACCGGTTCCATCGTTGGCGAGCGTCACGGTCTGGGTCGCGCCGTCACAGGTCTGGACCGTCTTGGTGCCGATCTTGCCGTCGACGATCTCGTTGACGGAGTGCCCCTGTTCGAGCCAGTTCACGAGACTGAACACCTTGTACGTGGAGCCGGCGGAGTGTCCGCCGCCTCCGTTGGCTTGTCGGACGTTGTAGTTGACGTTTGTCGTGGTGACGCCGTCGGCGTCGACGGAGTAGGGGCGATTCTGCACCATCGAGAGGATGCGCCCGGTGCCGACTTCGACTTGGACGCCGGAGGATCCGAGGTCCATGTAATCGACGCTCGCCGGCACGATCGAGATCGCGGACAGCGCCGTTGCCTGCAGGTCGGGGTCGAGCGTCGTATAGATCTTCATGCCGCCGCGGCGGAGGTTCAGGGCGCGCTCGTCCGAGGTCTCGCCGAAGGCCTCGTCGGTCAGCACGATCGAGCGCACGTATTCGCAGAAGAACTCCGCGCCGGTCGCGATCTGGCAGCCCTGGGTGCGGGGGGTGATGTTCGGCGTGATCGCCGAGGCCACCGCCTCGTCGTATTCGGCCTGCGTGATCTTGCCGTCGTCGAGCATGCGCCCGAGCACGTAGTCGCGTCTTTCCAGGGTGAGCGAGTAGCCGTCGGCTGCGCTGTTGACGGCGTTGCCGTCGCTGTCGGTCGTCGAGCCCTCGGGCATGTCGATGCGATAGGTGTTCGGCTCCTGGACCATGCCCGCGAGGGTCGCCGCCTGCGCGATCGTCAGGTTCGCGGCATCCGTTCCGAAGTAGTACTGCGCGGCGGCGCCGATGCCGTACACGCTGCCGCCGAAGTTCGCGATGTTGAGGTACCCGATGAGGATCTCGTCCTTCGTGTACGTCTTCTCCAGCTGGATCGCGTAGCGCATCTCCTGCAGCTTGCGCTGGTAGCCCTCCGCGCCGGTGTTGACGGTCGTCGCGGTGTAGCAGGCGGCGACCGCGTCCTCGTCGCCGGCGGCTTCGCGCTCGCAGTTCTGCTGCAGCACGTTCTTGACGTACTGCTGGGTCAGCGACGACCCGCCGCGGTTCGAGCCGCTGGAGGCGTTGCCCACGAGGGCGCTGATGGTGCCCACGAGGTCGACGCCGCCGTGGGTGTAGAAGTTCTTGTCCTCGCTGGAGATGATCGCGTCGTACATCACCGTGGAGACCTGGTCGAAGGTCTTGGGGATGCGGTTCTGGTCGTAGAACTCCGCGAACATGTAGTAGTTGCCGTCGGTGTCCGTGCGGTAGAGCTCGGTGGGCAGCATGAGCGGGTCGATCTCGAGGATGCTCGGCATGTTGTCGAACGTGTCGAGCGCACTGGTCGCCGCGTAGCCGGAGACGGCGATCGCCGGAGTGACCGTGGCCGCCACGAGAACGCCCGCGATGGCGCTCAATCCGACGAGTCCCGCCAGGCCGCCGAGCACGCCGGTGGCCGTCCTTTTCGCATGGGGCATAGGCTTGATCGTAGGGGAGAACCCTGGGCGAACCCTCGAAGGGCGCCGCGTCCGCGCCGGACACTCCTCGATCGGTTCGCCGATATTCCACCGCAACCTCACCGATCTTCTGGAGCATCTATGACCACGTGGGAATATCTCACCGCGCCCCTGCTCATCCATAACACCGCGGCCATCTTGAACAACTGGGGCAAGCAGGGCTGGGAGCTGGTCCAGGTCGTCACCGGCCCCGAGGGCGGGCTCGTCGGATACTTCAAGCGCCCCGTCGGCGCAGGAGCGGACAACGCGGGTCTGGGCGCCGCGGCGGTCGCCGCCCAGCAGTTCGCCGGGCAGGCCGAGGGAGGCCGCGCATGAGCGTCTCCGCGCGTCTGGCCGAACTCGGCATTGAGCTGCCCGCGGTCGTCCCGCCGGTGGCGGCGTATATCCCCGCGACCGTCCACGGCGACCTCGTCTACACCTCGGGTCAGCTGCCGATGATCGCCGGGGCGCTTCCTGCGACCGGCAAGGTGGGCGACGGCGAGGGGCTGGTCTCCGCGGCGGATGCCAAGGAGTACGCCCGCCAGAGCGCGCTCAACGCGCTCGCGGCGGCGGCGGCCGTGGCCGGCGGTGTCGACCGGCTGAGCGGCGTCGTCAAGGTCACGGGGTTCGTGGCATCCGTTCCCCAGTTCACCGGCCAGCCCGGTGTCATCAACGGCGCGAGCGAGGTGCTGGGCGAGATCTTCGGCGAGGCCGGCCGGCACGCCCGCTCCGCCGTCGGCGTGCCCGTGCTGCCGCTGGACTCTCCTGTCGAGGTCGAGGTCGTCTTCGCGTTCGCGTGAGCATCTCCCGCGGGGACGGGCGGGGTGCAACGGGCGGCCGAGAGTGCGGGTGGCGCCGGCATCTTTGTCCGCCAGATGCACTTTCGCGGGGGCGGGCGGGGGCGCAGGGGGGGCGGAGGACGCGAGGGGTCAGGTGACCTGGCGCGAGATGACGCTCATCACCTGGGTGTCCGCGAGGGTCGTCGTGTCGCCGACCTCGCGGCCTTCGGCCACATCGCGCAGCAGGCGGCGCATGATCTTGCCCGAGCGGGTCTTGGGCAGCTCGCCCACGATGTAGACGTCGCGAGGGCGGGCGATCGGGCCGATCTGCTCGCCGACCCACAGACGCAACTGCCCGGTGAGGCCTTCGGGGGAGTGCGCGTCGAGGTAGCTCTGCTTGACGATGACGAAAGCGACCACCGCCTGACCGGTGGTCTCGTCGGAGGCCCCCACGACAGCCGCCTCCGCGACGGCCTCGTGGGCCACGAGCGCCGACTCGATCTCGGTCGTCGACAGACGGTGGCCGGAGACGTTCATGACGTCGTCGACGCGGCCGAGGAACCAGATGTCGCCGTCCTCGTCGAGGCGCGCGCCGTCGCCGGCGAAGTAGTAGCCCTTGTCCTGGAACTTCTCCCAGTAGGTCTCCACGAACCGGTCGGGGTCGCCCCAGATGCCGCGCAGCATGCTTGGCCAGGGCCGGGTGATCACCAGCAGGCCGCCGCCTCCGTTTCCGACGTGGTTGCCGTCGTCATCCACGACGTCGACGCCGACCCCCGGCAGTGGCACCTGCGCGCTGCCCGGCTTGGTCTCGGTGACGCCGGGGAGGGCCGAGATCATGATCGCGCCGGTCTCGGTCTGCCACCACGTGTCCACGATCGGCGCGGTCTTGCCGCCGATGATCTTGCGGTACCACATCCACGCCTCGGGGTTGATGGGCTCGCCCACCGAGCCCAGCAGGCGGAGCGACGACAGGTCGAACCGCTTCGGGATCCGCCGGCCGAGCTTCATGAACGAGCGGATGGCGGTCGGCGCGGTGTACAGCACCGTCACGCCGTACTTCTCGACGATCTCCCACCAGCGCCCGGGGTGGGGCGTGTCGGGGGTGCCCTCGTAGAGCACTTGCGTCGCGCCGTTCGCGAGCGGCCCGTAGGTCACGTAGCTGTGCCCGGTGATCCAGCCGATGTCGGCGGTGCACCAGTACACGTCTGTGGCGGGGTGGAGGTCGTGCACCATCCTGTTCGTGAAGGTCGCCTGCGTGAGGTAGCCGCCCGAGGTGTGCAGGATGCCCTTGGGCTTTCCCGTCGTGCCCGAGGTGTACAGGATGAAGAGCGGGTTCTCGGCGGGGAAGGGCCGTGCTTCGTGGTCGGCGGATGCCGCGGGCACCACCTCGTGCCACCACAGATCCCGCCCCTCGGTCCACGACACGTCGTTGCCGCCGCGGCGCACCACCAGCACATGCTCGACGCTCTCCTGCGCACCGGCGCCGCGATCGCCGAGCGCCTGGTCGACCGCGGGCTTGAGCGGCGACACCTTGCCCTTGCGGTAGCCGCCGTCGGCGGTGATGACGACCTTCGCGCCGGCGTCGTCGATGCGGGCACGCAGGCTGTCGGCCGAGAAGCCGCCGAAGACGACGGAGTGGATCGCGCCGATGCGGGCCACGGCCAGCATCGCCGTGATCGCCTCGGGGATCATCGGCAGATAGATCGCGACCCGGTCGCCGGCTGCGACGCCGAGCCCCTCGAGCACGTTCGCGACGCGCTTGACCTCCTCGGTCAGCTCCGCATAGGTGACGCGACGCTCGTCGCCGGGCTCGCCCTCCCACAGCAGCGCGACGCGGTCGCCGAGCCCTGCTTCGACGTGACGGTCGAGGCAGTTGTAGGCGACGTTGAGCTCGCCGTCGGCGAACCACTGCGCGAACGGCGGGTTCGACCAGTCGAGCACCTGCGTGAAGGGCTTGTGCCAGTGCAGCGCGCGCGCCTGCTCGGCCCAGAACGCCTCTCGGTCGGCGTCGGCGCGCGCGTAGAGCTCCGCGGTCGCATTAGCGTTCGCGGCGAACTCCGGTGAGGGGGCGAATCGTCGCGTCTCGGTCAGCAGATGATCGATCTGGCTGCTCATCAGGTGCGCTCCTTATGCGCTGAGGATCGTGCGCAGGCGCGCGACGTGGCCGGTGGCCTTCACGTTGTACAGGGCGTGCGCGATGGCCCCGTCCGCATCGACGACGAAGGTGGAGCGGATGACGCCCTCGACGACCTTGCCGTAGTTCATCTTCTCGCCCCAGGCGCCGTACGCCTCGTGCACCGCGTGGTCGGGGTCGCTCAGCAGGTCGTAGGTCAACCCGTCCCGCTCGCGGAACTCACGGAGCTTCGCGGGGGCGTCCCGCGAGACGCCGAGAACCGTGTAGCCCGCCGCCTGGAGGGGGGCGAGGCTGTCGCGGAAGTCGCAGGCCTCGGTCGTGCACCCGGGAGTCATCGCGGCGGGGTAGAAGAAGAGGATGACGCTGCGCCCGCGCAGGTCTCCGAGGGAGACGGACCTCTCGTCCTGGTCGACGAGAGTGAAGTCGGGAGCGGGGGTACCGGGTGCGAGATGGGCCATCTCTCCAGAGTAGACGCGCAGGTGCCGATCGGCGCGGCTCATGCGAAGGTCGCGAGCAGCCGCTGCAGAGAGTCCAGGCGCGCGGCGCCGCGATCGCCGAGACGGCCCGCTGCGACGGCCTCGACGATCGCGCAGTCCGGCGCGTCCGGCAGGTGGGTGCAGCCGCGCGGGCAGTCCTCCGCGACGGCGGCGAGGTCTCCGAACGCCGTGATGATGCCCGCCGGATTCACGTGCCCGAGCCCGAACGAGCGCACCCCGGGGGTGTCGATGACCCAGCCCCGCCCGCCCGGCCCGACGTAGCGCAGCGACACGGTCGAGCTCGAGGTGTGCCGGCCACGGCCGGTGACCTCGTTGACGTGACCGGTGGCGCGCTCCGCCGTCGGCACGAGGGCGTTGACGAGCGTCGACTTGCCGACGCCGGAGTGGCCCACGAAAACCGTCGAGTGGCCGGTCAGATGCGCGCCGATCTCGTCCACCGGCATCCGCCCGGTCGCGCTGCGGAAGACCGTCAGATCGTCCAGCCCCTCGAAGTGCTCCAGAAAAGGCGCCGGGTCGGCGAGGTCGGTCTTGGTGACCACGAGGAGGGGGTGGATGCCGGCATCCAGCGCCGCGACGAGATACCGGTCGACCAGCCGCGGCCGCGGCTCGGGATCGGCCGCTGCGACCACGATGAGCATCTGGTCGGCGTTGGCGACGACCACGCGCTCCACCTGGTCGGTGTCGTCGGCGCTGCGCCGCAGCAGCGAGGCACGTTCCTCGATGCCCACGATGCGGGCGAGCGTGCCCGCCTCGCCCGACGTGTCGCCCACGACGCGCGCGCGGTCGCCGGTGACGATCGGCTGTTTGCGCAGCTCGCGCGCGCGACTGGCGAGGGTGGTGTGCTCGCTGCGGCCGTCCTCGTCGATGAGCACGGTGTAACGGCCGCGGTCCACGCCGAGCACGCGCGCGATGCGCGCATCGGCGTGCGGGGGACGGCGCTTGGTGCGGGGGCGGTTCGCCTTGGGGTTCGGGCGCACGCGGACGTCGGTCTCATCGAGCTCGAACCCGTCGTCGTGGTCGTCCAGCCAGCTCATGTCACGCTCGGGTCATGACGCGCTCACGCGGTCGGCGTCGAGCATCTGCTGCCACAGCCGCGGGAACTCGGGCATGGTCTTCGCGGTCGTGCCGATGTCGTCCACCTCGACCCCCGCCACGCGCAGCCCGATGAGCGCGCCCGCCGTCGCGATGCGGTGGTCGTGACGCGCGCGCCAGAGTCCACCGTGGAGGGGAGCCGGAGTGATGCGGATGCCGTCGGGCAGCTCTTCGGCATCCCCGCCCAGCGCGCGCAGGTTTCCCACGAGCGCGTCGATGCGGTCGGTCTCGTGACCGCGGATGTGCCCGATGCCGTGCAGGGTCGTGGGGGCGTCGGCGAACGCCGCCAGCGCGAACAGCGTCGGGGTGAGCTCGCTCGCGGCGGCCAGGTCGAGGTCGACGCCCGCGATGCGTCCGGTGCCGGTGACGGTCAGCGCGCCACCCCGCCGCCGCGTGCGCGCGCCCAGGAGAGACAGGATCTCAGGCAGCAGCGCGCCGGGCTGCGTCGAGGTCGCCGGCCACCCGGGGATCGTGACCGAGCCGGAGGTGAGCACGGCGGCAGCCAGGAACGGCGCCGCGTTCGACAGGTCGGGCTCGATCGCGGCATCCCGCCCGCGCAGCGTTCCCGCGGGCACGACCCACTCGTTCGGGCGGGGATGCTCAACGGGAATGCCGCGGCGGGCGAGCGTCTCGACCGTCATGTCGATGTGCGGCACGGAGGGCAGTCGCGCCCCGGTGTGGATGAGATGCAGGCCGACGTCGAAGCGCGGCGCGGCCAGCAGCAGCCCCGAGACGAACTGGCTCGATCCGCTCGCGTCGATCGCGACCTCGCCGCCGCGGAGGTGCCCATGACCGCGCACCGTGAACGGCAGCGCCCAGCGGCCGCCGTCGTCGATGTCGGCGCCGACATCGCGCAGCGCCCGGATCATCTCGCCCATGGGGCGGTGCAGAGCGCTCTCGTGCGCCGTGATCGTCACGGCTCCGGTCGCGAGCCCCGCGACGGGGGCGAGGAACCGCATGACCGTGCCCGCCTGACCGCAGTCGATCTCGACGTTCCCGCGGAGGGCGGCCGGAGGGGTCACCCGCAGATCCGGCCCGAAGGGGCCCTTGCCGGGCACCTCGTCGATCCCGACGCCGAGAGCGCGCAGCGCCGCGATCATGCGGGCGGAGTCGTCGGAGTGCAGCGGCGCGGACAGCATGCTCGGCGCATCGGCGAGGGCGGCGAGCACGAGCTTGCGGTTGGTGAGCGACTTCGACCCGGGCACGGCGACCCTCGCCCGCACCGGCCCGTCGACGCAAGGCGCCGCCCACGGGGACGAGGCGGGCGGGTCAGCGAGGGAATACCCGGTCGTGGTCATCGGGTTCTACCCTAACGAACCCGTCCGACACACCCAGAAACGCAGATGCCACTGTGACAGCGACGCTCGCGCCCTCCCCGCCGTCGACGCCGGACATAGACTTGGCCGCGATGGAAGAGCAGTCGCACGCAGATCGGAACGACGACCAGGAGACGCGCGCGCAGCCGGCCCCGCGCACGCAGTTCGAAGAGCAGGCGCTGCCGTTCATGGACCAGCTGTACGCGGCCGCGATGCGGATGACCCGCAACCCGGCCGATGCCGCCGACCTCGTGCAGGAGACGTTCGTCAAGGCGTTCGCGTCGTGGGCGTCGTTCACGCAGGGCACGAACCTGAAGGCCTGGCTCTACCGCATCCTCACCAACACCTACATCAACACCTACCGCAAGAGGCAGCGCGAGCCGTACCAGGGGACGATCGACGAGCTCGAGGACTGGCAGCTCGGCGGTGCCGAGTCGACGACGGCCACGAGCAGCCGCTCGGCGGAGGCCGAGGCGATCGACCGGATGCCGGCATCCATCGTCAAGGACGCACTTCAGGCGATTCCCGAGGACTTCCGCCTCGCGGTCTACCTCGCCGACGTCGAAGGATTCGCGTATCAGGAGATCGCGGACATCATGAAGACCCCGATCGGCACGGTCATGAGCCGTCTGCACCGTGGCAGACGGATGCTGCGCGACCTGCTGGCCAACTACGCACGGGAACGGGGCATGACGGTGCCCGATGCAAGGAGCACGACATGAGCGACTGCGGTTGTGAGAAGGCGCGCCGGGACCTCGAAGAGTACCTGCGGCGCGAGGTGTGCAAAACGGCCGAGGCCGACATCCGCGAGCATCTGGAGAGCTGCCCCGGATGCCAGGACGAAGCCCTCGTGTCGCGCACGCTGACCGAGGTGCTCGCCCGCTCGTGCCGGGAGGCCGCGCCTGAACAGCTGCGCGACCAGGTGCTCGGGCGGCTGCGCTCCGCGCACGTCACCGCCGACTGAGCCCGGCGCGCGCCGGCGGATGTGTCGGCATCCGCCTTGCACGGGCGCCCATGGCGGCGGATCGCGACACGTCTGCGTCCGCCGCGCACACGACTGTCAGAGGGTGAGCGCCTGCTCCAGGATGGCGGTCTGCTCGCGCGCGTGCACCTTCGGGGACCCGGTCGCCGTCGACGCCGCCGCGTCGCGCGACACGCGGCGGATCGTGCGGCCGCGCAGGTGCCCGGCGACCTCGAGCGCGATGAACGGCCACGCGCCCTGGTTCGCGGGCTCGTCCTGCACCCAGAGCAGCTCGGCGTTCGGATAGTGCTCGATCACCGCGCCCAGCTCGTCGATCGGCGTGGGATACAGCTGCTCGAGCCGCACCAGCGCGATTCGCGGGTTCGGCTTCTTGTCGAGCTCGGCCTTGAGGTCCCAGTGGATCTTGCCGGAGTGCAGCAGCACGCGCGTGACGGCCGACGGGTCGATGCCGCGCTCGTCGTCGAGAACCGGCTGGAAGCGGCCGGTCGTGAAGTCCTCGACGGGGCTCGTCGCGCCACGCAGCCGCAGCATCGCCTTCGGCGTGAAGACGATGAGCGGGCGCCGCGGGCGTGCATACGCGTGCCGGCGCAGCAGGTGGAAGTAGGATGCCGGCGTCGACGGCCGCGCGACGGTCAGGTTGTCCTGGGCGCACATCTGCAGGTAGCGCTCGATGCGGGCCGACGAGTGGTCGGGGCCCTGCCCCTCATAGCCGTGCGGCAGCAGCAGCACGAGACCGGACTGCTGCCCCCACTTCTGGTCGGCGGCGGAGATGTACTCGTCGATGACCGACTGGGCGCCATTGGCGAAGTCGCCGAACTGCGCCTCCCACAGCGTCAGAGTGTCGGCGCGTTCGACCGAATAGCCGTACTCGAAGGCCATCGCGGCGTACTCGCTGAGCAGGGAGTCGTAGGCGTAGAAGCGACCCTGGTTCGCGGAGAGGTTGGCCAGCGGCAGCCACTCCTGGCCGTTGATCCGGTCGTGCAGCACCGAGTGGCGCTGCACGAAGGTGCCGCGCCGTGCGTCCTGGCCCGCCAGGCGCACGTTGGTGCCCTCCATCAGCAGTGAGCCGAAGGCGAGCAGCTCGCCGAACGCCCAGTCGATCTGCCCGCTGCGGCTCATGTCGCGGCGCTTTTCGAGCAGCTGCTGGAGCTTGCTGTGCACCGTGAAGCCCTCGGGCCTGTTCACGAAGGCGTCGCCGATCTGGTGGACGACCTCGGTCGCCACTCCCGTGGTCTCCGGCTCGCCGACGACCTGTTCGATGCTGCCGGTCAACGGCGCGACGACCCCGGTCGTGCCGGTCTCGGCCGCGTGCGTCTCGGCGAACGCGACCTCGAGGCGGTTCTGGAAGTCCTGCTTGGCGTTCTCGTACTCCTGCTCGGTGATGTCGCCGCGACCGACGAGAGCCTCGGTGTACAGACGCCTGACCGAGCGTTTCGCCTCGATGAGGTTCGTCATCAGGGGCTGGGTCATCGACGGGTCGTCGCCCTCGTTGTGGCCGCGGCGGCGGTAGCACACGAGATCGACCACGATGTCGCGCTGGAACTCCTGCCGGTACGCGACCGCGAGCTCGGCGACGCGGACGACCGCCTCGGGGTCGTCGCCGTTGACGTGCAGGATCGGCGCCTGGATCGTCTTGGCGACATCGGTCGCGTACACCGAGCTGCGCCCGTCGAGGGGCAGCGTCGTGAAGCCGAGCTGGTTGTTGACGACGACGTGAACGGTACCGCCCGTGCGGTATCCGCGCAGGCGCGACATCTGCAGGGTCTCGACGACGACGCCCTGGCCGGCGAACGCGGCATCGCCGTGCACGAGGATCGGTAGCCACGAGAAGGAGCCGATCGGCATCCGGTCCTGCTTCGCGCGGACGATGCCCTCCAGCACGCCGTCGACCGTCTCGAGGTGCGACGGGTTGGCCGCGAGGTAGACGGGGATCTCCTCGCCGACGTCCGACACGAACGTGCCCTCCGTGCCCAGGTGGTACTTGACGTCACCCGAGCCGCTCTTCGAGCCGATCGCGACCGAGCCCTCGAACTCGCGGAAGATCTGGCTGTACGTCTTGCCGGCGATGTTCGTCAGGACGTTCAGGCGGCCGCGGTGGGCCATGCCGATCGCGGCGCCGTCGAGCCCTGACCCCGCCGCACCCTGGAGGATCTGGTCGAGGAGCGGAATCAGCGACTCGCCGCCTTCGAGGCTGAACCGCTTCTGCCCGACGTACTTCGTCTGCAGGAAGGTCTCGAACGCCTCTGCCTGGTTGAGCTTGTCGAGGATCCGCAGCTGCTCGTCGTGGCTCGGCTTCTGGTACTTGACCTCGACGTTCGCCTGGAACCAGGCCCGCTGGTCCGGGTCCTGGATGTGCATGTACTCGACGCCGATCGTGCGGCAGTACGAGTCGCGCAGGACGCCGAGGATCTCGCGCAGCTTCATCGTGCGTTTGCCGCCGAAGCCTCCCGTGACGAACTCGCGGTCGAGATCCCAGAAGGTGAGCCCGTGGTTCTCGATCTCCAGGTCGGGGTGCGTGCGCTGCACGTACTCGAGCGGGTCGATGTCGGCCATCAGGTGGCCGCGGACGCGGTACGAGTTGATGAGCTCCTGAACGCGCGCGGTCTTGTCGACGCGCTCGGCGATGTCGACGTTGATGTCGCTGTTCCAGCGGATCGGCGCGTAGGGGATGCGCAGGGCCGCGAAGATGTCTTCGTAGAAGCCGTGCCCGCCGGTGAGCAGCTCGTGCACGATCTTGAGGAACTCGCCCGAGCCCGCGCCCTGGATGACGCGGTGGTCGTAGGTCGACGTCAAGGTGATCGTCTTGCCGATGCCGAGGTCGACGAGGGTCTTCTCGCTCGACCCCTGGAACTGCGCGGGGTACTCCAGGGCGCCCGCGCCGATGATGCAGCCCTGACCCTTCATGAGGCGCGGCACGGAGTGGACGGTGCCGATGCCGCCGGGGTTGGTCAGCGAGATCGTCGTGCCCTGGAAGTCGGCGGCGGTCAGCTTGTTCGCGCGGGCGCGCTTGACGAGATCCTCATAGGCGGCGAGGTACTCGCCGAAGGTGAGCGACTCGGCCTGCTTGATGCTCGGAACCATGAGGGCGCGAGTGCCGTCGGGCTTGGGCAGGTCGATCGCGATGCCGAGGCCGATGTGCGCGGGCGCGACCACCGACGGCTTGCCGTCGATCTCCGCGTACGACACGTTCTGGCTCGGGAAGGCCTTCAGCGCTTGGATGAGCGCCCAGCCGATGAGATGAGTGAAGCTGATCTTGCCGCCGCGCGTGCGCGCCATGTGGTTGTTGATCACGATGCGGTTGTCGATCATGAGCTTCGCCGGCACCGTGCGCACGCTCGTCGCCGTCGGGACGGTGAGAGACTCGTCCATGTTCGCCGCGAGGGTCTTCGGCATCCCACGCAGCGGGGTGACCACGTCTTCACCCGCGACGGTCGCCGCGCGCTCCGTGGCGGGCGCCTGGGCGGGAACGGGGGTGCGCGTGGCGGGGCGCGCGGTGGTCCTCGCGACCGGCTGCGCCCCGACGACCGGGACCGGCGCCGTCGGCGGGTGCGGCGCGGATGCCGCAGGCGTCGCGGTCGTCGTCGGTGCCGCGGGGGCTGCCGCCGGCTCAGCCGGGGCGGAACGCCCCGCCGCGGCATCCCGGTGGGCTTTCTCGTACTCCTCGAGCACGGGCCACCAGGCGCGGTCCACCGAATCGCGATCCTTGGCGAACTGGTCGTACATCTCGGCGACGAGCCATTCATTGGCTCCGAAGTCGTCGTCGTTGGAGGTTCCCACGCCGGTCAACTGACTGGACACGGTCTACGCCTGCTTTCGTCGATGAAGTTCGGATGGCGCGGGGCAGCTGCCGCCCTCACGCGCACATCTGAACAAGGGTATCCCAGATTGCCGCGGGTACCGTGGACGGCATGCACTTCTCCGGCGCTGCGCCCACCGTCGACCTCACCTATTCGGACGTGTTCCTCGTCCCGCGCCGATCGGCGATCACGAGCCGTCTCGACGTCGACCTGTCGCCCGCTGACGGCACGCCCGCGACGATCCCGCTCGTCGCATCGAACATGAACTCCGTCACCGGTGCGCGACTGGCGGCAACCCTCGCGCGCCGCGGCGGGCTCGGCGTGCTGCCGCAGGACATGCCGCTGCAGGACCTCGACGCCGCGATCCGCTGGGTCAAGGCCCAGCCGGTGCCGTGGGACACGCCCGTGACGATGCCCGGCTCCGCGACGGTCGCCGAGGCGGCGGCGCTGCTGCCGCCGACGGCGGGACACGGGATCGTGGTCGTCGACTCGGCATCCGACCGCGTGCATGTGGACGACATCCTCGGGGTCGTCTCTGCCGCCCGCCTCGGCACGGCCCTGCCGGATGCCCGCCTGGGCGACCTCGCGCGCGGTCGCACGCCCTCGATCGATGCCGACGACGTGACAGATGCCCGGCACGCGTTCGATCTCATCGTCGCCGCGGATGCCGAGATCGTGTGCGTCCTGCACCACGGCCAGCTCGTCGGCACGCTCTCGCAGCGCACGGCGCTGCGCGCGACCCTGTACCGGCCCGCCGTCGACGCCTCGGGGCGGCTGATCGTGGCCGCCGCCGTCGGCATCAACGGCGACGTCGCCGCGAAGGCGCGGGCGCTCGCCGCCGCCGGGGTCGACGTGCTCGTCGTCGACACGGCGCACGGGCACCAGGAGGGGATGCTGCGCGCCCTGCGCACCGTGTCGGGGCTCGGGCTGGGGCTTCCGATCGTCGCGGGAAACATCGTGACGGGGGAGGGTGCGCGCGACCTCGTGGATGCCGGCGCGACGATCCTCAAGGTGGGCGTGGGGCCGGGTGCGATGTGCACGACGCGCATGATGACGGCCGTCGGGCGGCCGCAGTTCTCCGCCGTTCTGGAGACTTCTCAGGCTGCGGCGGAGCTGGGCGCGCATGTCTGGGCCGACGGGGGAGTGCGCTACCCGCGCGACGTCGCGCTCGCGCTCGCGGCGGGGGCTTCGTCGGTCATGATCGGCTCGTGGTTCGCGGGGACGATCGAGGCTCCCGGGCAGTTGCAGACCGACGCGGACGGGCGCGTCTACAAGGAGTCGTGGGGCATGGCATCCACGAAGGCTGTGCGGGGGCGGTTCGGCCGGCTCGACGCCTACGAGCGCGCTCGCAAGGAGCTGTTCGCCGAGGGCATCTCGTCATCGAAGATCTACCTCGACCCGCTGCGCCCGTCGGTCGAGGACCTGCTCGACATGATCACCTCGGGGGTGCGATCGTCGTTCACGTACGCGGGGGCGGGGTCGGTGGCGTCGTTCCACGAGCGCGCGATGGTCGGGCTGCAGTCGGCGGCGGGCTATGACGAGGGCAAGGCCCTGCCGGTCAGCTGGTAGGGGCTCGCGCGCTTGCGCGCCTCCGCCCGGGCGCTTGCGCTGTGGAATGCTGCTTGCGCTGCGGTTGCCTGCTTGCGCTGTGGATGCCTGCTCGTGCTGTGGATGCCTGCTCGTGCTGTGGAATGCTGCTTGCGCTGTCGAAAGTTCCGTAGCGTGGGTTGTTTTCGAGAGCGCGAAGAGGCGTTTGGCGGGAGGCTGTCGTTGCGCGGGTGTCTGCTCGTGCGTTGGCATCCGCTTGTGCTGCGGGTGCCCGCTTGCGCTGCGGATGCCTGCTCGCGCTGCGGATGCCCGCTCGTGCTGCGGAATGTTTCGCAGCGCAAGCAGCATTCGATAGCGCGACGCACCAAGGCGCGTGGCGAGACCCCGCGCGCAGGTGACGAGGCACGACCGGGGCGTCGCGGATGCCGCGAGAAACGCTCGCTGCTCAGCGCGAGGGCCGGGGTTTCGAGCCGCGTAATCCGTCCGCGGTGAGGATGTCGTAGACCCGGCGAGGGTCGTCGAGCTCGTCGGGCTCGGGCCGTGAGAACCCGCGCACCTCGCGACGGATCTCGTTCTCGCGGTTCTTCTCGTCGAGCACAATCTGCGCAGGCTCGCGGCCCGCGCCGAACTCCGGGCTGAGGTACTTGCCGTGCCCGTCGAGCTCGAGCCAGTGGTCCTGTTCCGGGAAGTAGAGGTCACCGTAGACCAGCCGGCCGCTGCGCAGCACGCGCCGCTCTTGCAGGCGCGGTCGCGGAAAGCCCAGGGCGACGACGAGGAGCCGCAGCTGCGTCTCCCGCGCATTCGCCGCGAGGGGCTCGGATGCCGCGATCGCGCGCCGGGCGCGGGCATCGCCGCGGCGCGGGAGATCGGCATCCAGCAGAGCGGGGATCTCGCCGTTCGTCGTGAGCGGGCCGCCGGGGCGCTCGCGCCAGATCGCCTGGTCGATCGCCGTCACCGCCCGCACGTGCGGCAGCGCGCGGGCGAGATCGAGTGCCGTCTGCGCCGGGGTCGTGACCTCGTGCCGGCCGAACGGCACGCGCGCGACGCCATCGAGCCCCAGCGCGTGGCGACGCACGGCGCCGCCGGAGCGCCCTCCCGAGGCGCGGGCGATCGTCACGTCCACCACGTCGGGCCACTGGCCGAGGACGTCGATTCCCCACACCGCGGCGGCGGCGAAATGCGAGACGACGGCGGGCTGCTCGCGTCGCGCCAGCACCTCCTCGACGAGCAGACGGTGACGCTCGATCGGCTTCAGGGCGAACCAGTCGGCTGCGTTGACGTAGACGCCCGCGGTGAGGTGCATCCAGCGTCGGTCGCGGATGCTTCGCCGCAGCCTGCGGTAGTCAGGCGGGTCGACGAGGTCGCGACGCCGGGAGAGGTGGACATCGGGTGCGGGTCTCATCCTCCGACGCTCCCATCTCGGCCGTGCGGCGACGCCGTCAAGACGTCGATCGGTGGACAGATCGGCGAAGTGGGCGTCTGGGGAGGAGGCGATGGGCATCCGCGGGCGTGGTCGAGTTCTGCGCGCGCTGCGGAGGGCTGCGTGCGCTGCGGAAGCCGGCGTGTGCTGCGGAAGCCGGCTGGCGCTGCGGAGGGCTGCGTGTGCTGCGGAAGGCTGTGTGCGCTGTCGAAAGATGCGTGGCGTGTGCGGCTTTGTGTAGCGCGAGCGGGTGCCGGGCGGCGTGTGCGGGCGCTGGCTGGGAGCTGGGGCTGGGGTGATGGCATCCGTTCGCGGGGGTGTTCGCGCTGCGGAAGTTTGCGCGCGCTGCGGAGGGCTGCGTGCGCTGTCGAAAGATGCGTGGCGTGTGCGGCTTTGTGTAGCGCGAGCGGATGCCGGGCGGCTTGCGCGAGCGGGTGCCGGGCGGCGTGCGCGGGCGCTGGCTGGGAGCTGGGGTTGCGGTGGGCTGCGGTGATGGCATCCGTTCGCGGGGGTGCGCGCGCTGCGGAACTCTGCGCGCGCTGCGGAAGAGTGCGTGCGCTGTCGAAAGATGCGTGGCGTGTGCGGCTTTGTGTAGCGTGAGCGGATGCCGGGCGGCGTGCGTGAGCGGATGCCGGGCGGCTTGCGTGAGCGCGAGTGCCGGACCGCCGGCGCGCGAGCGGCCCCGCCGGCCCCCGCGGTGTCTGAGCCTAGAACCCGGGAGCGGCGCCCCCGCGGCGCGCGTGGCGTAAACTCGACGGCACGATGGACGACCCTCCCAGTAGACGCCCGCCCCACCGACCCGCCCCCGACGACGCTCCGGAATCCGCGGACCGCAACGGACCGCGCCGGCTCCGCAGAGCACGGGGGTGACGCGTGATGGATTACGTCATGCTGGGCGTGGGGCTCCTGCTGACCGTCGGCACCGGTCTGTTCGTCGCGAGCGAGTTTGCGCTCGTGAACCTCGACCGTGCCGACCTCGAGGCTCGCCGGGCGGCGGGCGAAAGCAGGCTGTCGCTCACGATCGACGCGCTGAAGATCACCTCGACGCATCTGTCGAGCGCGCAGCTCGGCATCACCCTGACGACCCTCCTCACCGGCTACACGATGGAGCCCGCGCTCACGAGCCTGCTGAGCCCCGCCCTCGGCGCGGGGGGGCTCTCGGATGCCGCGGCCAGCGCGATCTCGACGGTCGTCGCGATCGCGATCGCGACGACGTTCTCGATGATCCTCGGCGAGCTCGTCCCGAAGAACCTCGCGCTCGCGATCCCGCGGGCCACGGCCAAGCTCGTCATGCCCTTCCAGGTCGCCTTCACGATGGTCTTCCGCCCCGCCGTCGCGGTGCTGAACGGCTCGGCCAACGGCATCCTGCGCTCGATGGGCATCGAGCCGAAGGAGGAGCTGTCCGGCGCGCGCACCGCCGAGGAGCTCTCCAGCCTCGTGCGCCGTTCGGCGAGCGCCGGCGTGCTCGAGCAGGACACCGCGTCGCTGCTCGACCGCACCCTGACCTTCTCCCGGCTGACGACGGCCGACGTCATGACGCCGCGGCCGTCGATCCACGCGGTCGCCGCCTCCGACAGCGTCGAGGACGTCATCCAGCTCGCGCGCCGCACGGGCCACAGCCGTTTTCCGGTCTACGACGAGTCGATGGACGACATCACCGGCATCGCGCACGTCAAACAGGCCGTCAGCGTGCCGCGCGACCGTCGCGCCGACGTGCCCGCGGCCGCGATCGCCGAAGAGCCGCTGCGGGTGCCCGAGACCGTGCACCTGGACTCCGTCATGTCGGAGCTGCGCGCCCGCGGCTATCAGATGGCGATCGTCGTGGACGAGTACGGCGGAACGGCCGGCGTCGTCACGCTCGAAGACCTCGTCGAGGAGATCGTCGGCGAGGTGCTCGACGAGCACGACCGCAGCCGTGCGGGGGTCGTGCGCATCGCGGATGCCGTGATCTTCCCCGGCGAGCTGCGCCCCGACGAGGTGCTCGACCGCACCGGCATCCGCGTTCCCGAGGGCGAGGTGTACGACACCGTGGGCGGCTTCTTCATGGCGGTCCTGGAGCGGATCCCGGTGGTGGGCGATGCGATCGAGATCGAGGACGGCGCCCTCGAGGTGCAGCGGATGGACGGCCGCCGCGTCGACCGGGTCAAGTTCACCCCGAAGCCCGTGCCGGACGACGCGGATGCCCCCGACGCCCCGCGTGCGTCGGATGCCCCGCGCGCGTCGGAGGCGTCGCGCGCCTCGAACGACGAGGGCGGTGAGGCGTCGTGAGCGACGGGGCGGGGATCGCGTGGCTGGTCGTGCTGCTCGTGTTCAACGCCTTCTTCGTCGCGAGCGAGTTCGCGGTCATCTCGGCGCGGCGCTCGCAGATCGAGCCGCTCGCCGAGAAGGGCGCGAAGACGGCGATGACCGCCCTCTACGCGATGGAGCATGCGACGCTCATGCTCGCGACCTGCCAGCTCGGCATCACGATCTGCTCGCTGCTGATCCTCAACGTCTCGGAGCCGGCGATCCACCATCTGCTGGAGGGGCCGCTCGGCCTCACCGGGTGGAGCGAGACCGTCGTCGGCGGCGTCGCCTTCGCGATCACGCTCGTGCTGGTCTCGTACCTGCACGTCGTCTTCGGCGAGATGGTGCCCAAGAACCTCGCGTTCTCGCTGCCCGACCGCGCGGTGCTGTTGCTCGCGACGCCGCTGGTGTGGACCTCGAAGCTCTTCTACCCCGTCATCGTCGCCCTCAACTGGCTCGCGAACCACGCCGTGCGGCTGTTCGGGGTCGAGCCGAAGAACGAGGCGGCCTCGACGTACACGCTCGACGAGGTCGCGACGATCGTCAACCAGTCGCGCATCGAGGGCGTGCTCGACGACGCCTCGGGGGCGGTGACGGCGGCGCTCGAGTTCACCGACAAGAAGGCGCGCGATGTCGCGGTGCCGCTGTCGGAGCTCGTGACCCTGCCCGAGACGACGACCCCGGGCCAGATCGAGCGCGCCGTCGCCAAGCACGGGTTCTCGCGCTACGTGATCGTGGATGCCGCGGGGTCGCCGCTGGGCTACGTGCATCTGAAGGATGTGCTGCGCGCGGCCGAGGGGCAGGATGCCGTCAGCAAGCTCGACACCCCGATCAAGCACAAGCGCATCAACCACATGGTGCCGATCACGGAGTCGACCGACCTCGAGGACGCCCTCACGCTCATGCGCCGCTCCAGCCGCCACCTCGCGCTCGTGCGGGACGCGTCGGGGGAAACGACGGGGGTGCTGTTCCTCGAGGACATCATCGAGGAGCTCGTCGGCGAGGTGCGCGACGCGACGCGGCGCAGCTCGTACGGGCGCTGAGGCGTGCGCTTCGGGAGGAGATTTCACTTGGGGAGGATCTGGATGCCGGCATCCATCCTCCCGAACGGAAATCTCCTCCTGAACGGGAGCTCAGCGAGGGATCGCGCGCGCGTACTGCGGCGGCCATCCGGCCGCGCCCGGCTCGCCGAGCTCGACGGCGGCGCGCAGTGCGAAGTGCGGATCGCGTAGCCACTCGCGGCCCGCGAGGATCACGTCGGCGTCTCCCGCGGCGAGGATGCCCTCGGCCTGCGGGCCCGTGGTGATCTCGCCGACGGCGCCGACGGAGACGGACATCCCGTTGGCGGGCGCTCCCGCGACAGGCGCCCCCGCGAGGGATGCCCCGTCGTCCGATGCCCCGGCAGCCACCGCGGAGCGCACGTGCGCCGCGAACGGCACCTGGTAGCCCGGTCCCGGGACGATCCGCTGATGTGCGACGAGCCCGCCGCTGGAGATGTCGAGGAAGGTGGCGCCGCGCGCGGCGGCCCACCCGGCGACCGTCGCGGTCTGCGCGGCATCCCACCCGCCCTCGGCCCCGTCGGTGGCTGAGAAGCGCACGGCGACGACGGCGCCAGGGGCGGCGGCGCGCACGGCGTCGATCACGCGCAGCAGCAGGCGCGCCCGGTTCTGGAGCGTTCCGCCGTACTCGTCGGCGCGGTGGTTCGACAGCGGGGAGAGGAACTCGTGCAGGAGGTATCCGTGCGCCGCATGCACCTCGAGCAGCTCGAACCCGGCGGCAGCCGCCCGGACGGCGGCAGCGGCGAAGGCCTCCACGGGGGCGTCGATCTCCGTGGCCTCCAGTGCGACCGGTTCGTCGAGGCCGTCGAACGCGATCGCCGAGGGCGCCATGGTCTGCCAGCCGCCGTCTGCGGCCGGCAGCGAGCCGCGCGTGCGCACGAGCGGAGACCACGTCGACGCCTTGCGCCCGGCGTGGGCGAGCTGGATGCCGGCGACCGCCCCGCGGGAGCGGATCGCCGCGGCGATCGGCGCCCAGGCATCCCGCTGCGCGTCGTTCCACAGCCCGACGTCCTCCGGTGAGATGCGGCCCTCGGGGACGACCGCGGTGGCTTCGGCGATGACGACGCCCGCACCTCCCGCCGCGAACTGCGCCAGATGGACGTGGTGCCAGTCGTTCGGTACGCCGTCCTGGGCCGAGTACTGGCACATCGGGGCGACCCACAGGCGGTTGCGGGCGGTGATGCCGCCGAGGTCGATCGGCGTGAACATCAGGCTCATGCGGTGTGCTCCCGTCGGGGTGGGGTCCGGGTGAGGTCGGGGTGAGGTCGAGGTGGGGTCCGGGCGAGGCCCGGGCGGGGTCTGGCCGAGGTGGGTAGGGTGACGCCATGACGCTCGAATGGACGGCGCGTGAGGCGGCGGAGTGCCTGCGGATGCCAACGGCATCCGACGACAAGTATTCCCGCGGCGTCCTCGGCGTGCGCACCGGCTCGGAGCGCTACCCCGGGGCCGCGGTCCTCGGCGTCGAGGCCGCGCACCGGGCGGGCGCGGGCATGGTGCGCTATCTCGGGCCGGAGCGCCCCACCGCGCTCGTGCTCGCGCGCCGGCCGGAGACCGTGACGGTGGCAGGACGCGTGCAGGCGTGGCTCATCGGCTCGGGCACGGATGCCGCCGATCGCAGCGCTGCGGAGACGGCGGCTCTGCGCGGTCTGCTCGACGGTGACGTGCCCGTCGTCGTGGATGCCGGAGCGCTCGACCTCGTGGTCGGCCGCTCCGGCGCCGCTCCCGTCGTGATCACGCCGCACGACCGCGAGCACGCGCGGCTGCGCGCTGCGGCGGGGCTGCCGGCGCTCGAGCGGCCCGATCGGCTCGGGCGTGGCGAGAGCCCCGCGCCCGCGCTGCCGGGTGTGCCCGACGATCTCGCCGCCCGTGCGGCCGTGGCGGCCGAGACGGCGGCCCGGCTGGGGGTCGCCGTGCTGCTGAAGGGCGCGCGGACGATCGTCGCGACGCCCTCCGGCACCGTGCGGGTGGTCATCGCGCCCACAGCATGGCTTGCGGCGGCCGGCACCGGCGATGTGCTCGGCGGCATCCTCGGCGCTCTCGTCGCGTCTGCCGCGGGTGTCGATGTCGAATCGCTCGGGCCGCTCGCGGCGACGGCGGCCTTCGTGCACGGGCAGGCCGCCGCGACCGCGTCGGCGGAGCGCGCGGGAGGGCCGGTCACCGCGCTCGACGTCGCGGATGCCGTGGCATCCGTCGTCGGGTCACTGCTGCGCGGCGGTGCATCTCTGCCCGGTCGTTGAGCGAGCGCCGTAGGCGCGAGTCGAAACGGGGCGACCGGGGCCTCTCAGAGATGCGCTCCCTAGGATGGGGAGGGTGTCGAGGCGAACCGTGCTGTGGGTCGCGTTCGCGATCGTGCACGCCGGCGTCGCGCGGCTCGGCTTCCTCATGCCGAACGAGCCGATGGGCGACGTGTACCGCGTGTACGAGCCCTGGTCGACGCAGGCGCTCGCAGGCGAAGGCATCGTCGGCATCACGCAGGACTGGGTCTACCCCCAGCTCGCGCTCGTGCCCATGGTGCTCGCGCACGCGTTCGCGCCCATCGCCGGATACACCGTCGGCTGGGCGATCCTCGTCACGCTCACCGATGCCGTCGCGTTCGGCATGCTCGTCGGCCGCGCGCGCTCGACGGGGCGCACGACCGCCGCGTGGTTCTGGCTCTCGTACATCGCGCTGCTCGGGCCCGTCGGGCTGTACCGCCTCGACGGGTTCACGGTGCCACTGGGCATCATCGGATGCCTGTGGCTCGTCGGCCGGCCCTGGGCGGCGTCGATGATCCTCGCCGCCGCGACGTGGATCAAGGTGTGGCCCGCCGCGCTCCTGGCGGCGGCCGTCGTCGCGGTGCGTCGTCGCGGGGCGATGGTCGGGGGAGCGCTCGTCGTCAGCGCGCTGACGGTGATCGCGGTCGCCGCCGCGGGCGGCGGCACCCACCTGTTCGGCTTCATCACGGAGCAGTCGACGCGCGGGCTGCAGGTCGAGTCGCCGATCGCGACACCATACCTGTGGGGCGCGACGCTCGGCATCCCCGGATTCAGCGTCTACTACTCGTTCGAGCTGCTGACCTTCCAGGTCACGGGAACCGAGATCGACCCCGTGATCGCGGCGATGACGCCCGTGCTCGTCGTCGCACTCGTGCTCGTCGCGGCGCTCGGGGCGTACAAAGCCGTTCAGGGCGTGCGGTTCGTGGCGCTGTTCCCGACGCTCGCGCTCGCGCTCGTCGTGGGGTTCATCGTGTTCAACAAGGTCGGATCGCCGCAGTACCTTGCGTGGCTCGTCCCGCCGCTGGTCCTGGGCCTGGTGCTGGCCCGGCGCGAGTCGTACGCGCCCGCGGCGGTCGCGCTCGTCGCGGCGCTGCTGACGCAGCTCGTCTATCCGATCCTGTATATGGGGATCCTTTACCCCGAGCCGGTCGCGGTCACCGTCCTGACGCTTCGGAACCTCGTGCTCGTCGCGCTGTTCGTCTGGATGGTCGTCCGTCTCGCGCGGCTGCGTGCCCCCGTGCGGCAGGATGCCCCGGTGGCAGCTGTTGCGGCATCCGTCTAAAGCCTCTTTCCCCGTACCCCTATGGAGGTCCCCGTGCTGATCGCCTTCTCCGTCGCCCCGAGCGGCGCTCCCGCGGAAGGTGTGGCATCCGCTGACGGGTCGGTGCACGACGCGGTCGCTGCGGCCGTCGCCGTCGTGCGCGCGTCGGGGCTGCCGCACCGCACGACCTCGATGTTCACCGAGCTCGAGGGGGAGTGGGAAGAGGTCTTCGCGGTCGTGAAAGCGGCGACGGATGCCGTGCTGCCGTTCGGCTCGCGCGTCTCGCTCGTGCTCAAAGCCGACATCCGGCCGGGCTTCTCCGGAGAGATGGACGGCAAGGTCTCCCGGCTCGAGGCGGCTCTGGGATCGAGGGCGGGTGACTGGTCGGGCGGGCCCGGCGGAGGCGCGGTAGGCCCCGGTCGTTGAGCGAGCGCCGTAGGCGCGAGTCGAAACGTCTGTGGCTCGTCCGGGGGTTACGGCGTCTCGTCTCGCTTCGCTCACGGGGTGACCGGGGCGGAGAGACCGGCGGTTTGGCCGGGCAGCATGATCTGGTGACCTCCTCGACTCTCTCGAGGGGGGCGGCGACGAGGGCGCTCCTCTCCCTCGCCATCGGATCCTTCGGCGTCGGCATGGGCGAGTTCGTCATCATGGGGTTGTTGCCGCAGGTCGCCGCCGACCTGCTGCCGGGCCTTGAGGCATCCGACCCGGACACGGCGATCGCCCACGCCGGCTGGCTGATCTCGCTGTACGCGCTCGGCGTCGTCATCGGCGCGCCGACCATTGCAGGGTCTGTCGCAAAGTACCCCCGGCATCGCGTCATGCTGGTGCTCGCGGCCGCGCTGACGGTCTTCAACGTCGTCACGGTCATCGCGCCGACGTTCGAGCTCGTCGCGGCCTCGCGGCTTTTGGCGGGGCTGCCGCACGGTGCGTACTTCGGGATCGGCGCGCTCGTGGCATCCGACGTCCTCGGCCCGGGGAGCCGCGCGAAGGGTGCGGCGTTCGTGCTCACCGGCCTCACGGTCGCGAACATCGTCGGCGTGCCACTGGGCACGTTCCTCGGGCAGCAGGTCGGCTGGCGCGTCGCGTTCGCGATCGTCGCGGGAATCTTCGCCGTCACGACGGTGCTGATCCTGCTGTTCGTGCCGCCGCACGCGGGCGACCCGGCGCGCACGCTCCGGGCGGAGCTCGGCGCCTTCCGCATCGCGCAGGTGTGGTTCGCGATCGGCATCGGCGCGATCGGGTTCGGGGGCGTTTTCGCCGTGTACAGCTACATCGCGCCGCTGGTGACCGAGGTCGCTGGGGCTCCGGCCTGGGCGGTGCCGGTGGTGCTCGTCGTGATGGGCGTGGGGATGACGGTCGGAAACCTCATCGGCGGGCACCTGGCCGATATCGACCTGAAGCGCACGATGCTGAGCGCCTTCGCGGTGTTCATCGCCGTCGAGGTGCTGCTCGCTGTGACCGCCGCGTGGATCGTCCCGCTCGGCGTGCTGTTGTTCGCACTCGGCGCCGTCAGCTCCGCTCTCGCGCCGACGGTGCAGGCGCGCCTGATGAGCGTCGCCGGCGACAACCAGTCGATCGCCGCAGCGTTGAACCACTCGGCGCTGAACATCGGCAACTCGCTCGGCGCGTTCCTGGGAGGAGTGGTCATCGCCGCCGGCCTCGGCTTCGTCGCGCCGATCTGGGTGGGCGTCGTGCTCGCGGCCGCCGGTCTCGCGCTGGCGCTGATCGGGTATGCCGTGGAGTCCCGGCGGCCGGAGGCCGTTCCGGCCTGACGCGTGGCGTGCCGCGCCGTGGCGCGCGACCGCTTGCGCTGCGGAAGGGTGCTTGCGCTCTGGAGAGCTGCTTGCGCTGCGGAAGG
>JASGGN010000005.1:0-90325 GCA_047605005.1 Microbacterium sp. | reverse complement strand
AGGCGGATATCGATGCAGGCGTGACGATCGCCAACACCGCGACCGCGACCGGCACGGGGCCGGACGGTAGCGACATGACCTCGGATGAGTCCGCCGTGCAGGTGACGGTCGACCAATCGGCTGCATTGACTGTCGTGAAGTCGGCGGATGTCGACACTGTGGACGCGGATGGTGACGTGATCACGTATTCGTTCACGGTGACCAACACCGGCACTGTGACGCTGACGGATGTGGCGTTGACGGACCCGCTGACCGGTGGTGCGGTGACGTTGACCGGGTGGTCGGGTGATGAGGGCATCCTCGCACCGGGCGAGTCGGCGACGGGTACGGCGACGTACACGACCACCCAGGCGGATGTTGACGCGGGTGCGGTCGTGAACGTGGCGACGGCGACAGGTGTGACGCCGGACGACGAGTCGGTGACGGCTGCGGATCCCGCGACGGTCCAGGTCTCGAGCACTCCCGCGATCACCGTCGAAAAAACCGGTGTTCTGGACGGTGACGCGGTCGCCGGCGGCACGGTGACGTATTCGTTCACGGTGACCAACACCGGCAACGTGACGCTGACGGATGTGTCGCTGACCGATGCGCTGACCGGTGGTGCGGTCGCGTTGGCCGGGTGGTCTGGTGGGGAGGGCATCCTCGCGCCGGGTGAGTCGGTGACGGGCGCGGCGACGTACACGCTGACGCAGGCGGACGTCGACGCGGGCTCGGTGGCGAACTCGGCGACGGCGTCGGGTGTTTCGTCGGGTGGTGTGCCGGTGGAGGGCGCGGGTGAGACCACGACGGAGTTGGCGGCCGATCCGTCGATCGACGTGGTCAAGACTGGTTCTCTCGACGGCGACGCTGCGGTCGGTGGCTCGGTGACGTACTCGTTCACGGTGACGAACACGGGGAATGTGACGTTGTCGGATGTCGTGATCAGTGATCCGCTGTTGGGCGGTGCGCTGGTGGTCGCGGATGATGCCTGGCCGGGCGAGGTCGGTGTGTTGGCACCGGGTGAGTCGGTGGCGACGGCTGCGGGGTACACGTTGACGCAGGCGGATGTCGATGCGGGATCCGTGGTGAACACGGCGTCGGCGTCGGGTGTTTCGTCGGGTGGTGTGTCGGTGGCGGGTGAGTCGGTGACGGATACCGATGAGGTGACGGTCTCGGTCGCGCCTGATCCGGCCGTCGAGCTGGTCAAGGTGGGTTCGGTCGGTGGTTCCGGTGCGGTCGGTGATGTCGTGACGTACACGTTCACGGCGACCAACGTCGGTAACGTGACGCTCAGCGACGTGGAGATCGTTGACTTGCTGCCGGGTCTGTCGGATCTGTCGTATGTGTGGCCGGATGAGGGCGTGTTGGCTCCGGGTGAGTCGGTGGTTGCGACCGCGACCCTCGTGCTCACCGAGGCTCATCTGACTGCTGGTGAGGTGGTCAACACCGCGACGGTCACCGGTGTCTCCAGCGGTGGCGATGTGGTGGAGGGCTCCGATTCGGTCACTGTGGTCACGGGTGAGTTGCCGTCCACGGGTGGCGTGTTCGGTTACGCGTTGCCGGTGGGAGCGCTGCTGGCGATGCTGATCGGTGCCGGTCTGTTCCTCGCGGCGGCGCGTCGTCGGGAGAACGCGTGAGGTCTGGTCGTCGGGCCAGGGCGGTTTCCGCCCTGGCCGCGGTCCTCGCGCTGGCCGGCTGCGGCGGTGGTGCTGCGGGTGACGAGACGGTCGTGGCTTCTCCCGGGGTGTCGTCGACGGCTCAGGAGGACGTGTCCGAGATCACCGATCAGCCTGGTTCAGTCGAGGGTTATGTCGGTGCTCTCGGGGATGCCGAGGTGGTCACGTGTGCTCGCGAAGGTGGCGACTGGGTCGTGGCGGGCACGGTGACCAACCCGCTCGACGAGGTGCAGAGCTATCGCATCTACGTCACGGTGCGGGACGACGATGACACGCGCGGCATCATTCAGGTGGATGTCCCGGATGTCGAGGGGGAGGCGAGTGCGGAGTGGACTGCTTCGTTCCCTCTCGACGACGAGAGCCTGGAGTGTGTTCTGCGCGTGGAACGCTTCACACCCTGAACGAGAAAGGTGCCGGGGCGTGCGCTGCGCGCTCTCCGAGGCGCGGCAGGTCTGCCGGACGCGAAAGCTCGCGGTGCCGATCGCGGTGGTCGCGACGGCAGTCCTGCTCAGCGGATGCGCGGACGCCGATGATGCTCACGGGATCAGTTCCCTCGATCGACCGGCTCGCCTCCGACGTCAATTTTCGCGACGTGGGTTCGAGTAAGGCGATCGTGGTGGGCCCCGTGGGGCTCGAACCCACGACCCGCGGATTAAAAGTCCGATGCTCTACCGACTGAGCTAGAGGCCCCTGCACTCCAGCGTATCGGGCTGCGGCGCAGCTACGGGCCAGGCGGGCGGCATCCGCTCCGTCGACCTGTGCGCGAGTACCCTGGACGGGTGACCGACGACGAACGGAGAGGCTTCCACAGGCCCGTCCAGCGTTCCGCGGCGACGTTCGACCGTCGGTTCGGCTCGACCGATCCCGCCGAGGTGTCGCGCGCGGCGCATGCGACGGCGGCGGCTCTCGTCACGCGCGTGCGCGAAGAGCCGACGGACGAGGTGGTTGCGCGTCTCGTCGCCTACACCGACGACCACGGCATCGACACGCTCGCGGAATTGTGGTCACAGGCGCCGGGGCAGTCTCTGCCCGGCGCGCTGTGGCGGCTGTACCTGTTGCGACTCATGGTCGGCGGTGACCCTCGCATGGCCGCGCTGCTCTATGAGCGAGGTCGTGTGGTGAACGACACCGCCGATGACGTCATCGCCGGCGTGCCGTCGCCCGCCGGCCCGGAAGAGCTGGCGGCGCTCATCGATGAGATCCTGCGCGGCGTGTTCGCGGGCGACTTCGCTGTCGCCCTCGAACGCGCGGCATCGTTCTGCCGCGTCGAGGCGGCGGGAGCGCTCGACCTCGCCGATGATCACGATGCGGCCGAGCCCGAGCGGTCATCCGCGCTCACCGCTCGCGCCCTGCGGCTCGACACCTACGCGACCGACCTGACCTCGTGCGCGCGGTTGTGGCGACGTGACGCGCTGCACTGAGTGGCGTGTGAACCGAGCGGCACTGAACCGCGCGGCACACGCGAAAGCGCCGGGCCGCAGAACGCCGGATGCTGTTGGGCCGCTTCGCGGGAGAGGCGTTCCGCATCCCGGCATAGAAGTGCCGGGCCGCAGAACGCCGGATGCTGTTGGGCCGCTTCGCGGGAGAGGCGTTCCGCATCCCGGCATAGAAGTGCCGGGCCGCAGAACGCCTCTCGGCGGAAGGCCGCTCGCGGCGGCGAAAGTTGGAGCCCGGGGTTACTGCGGCCCGGCCGGATCAGTGTAACAAGTGCACCTGTGTGATTCATTCCCCGGCGTAGTCTCGGAGGATGGCTTGGCGCTTCGCACTCCTGATCGACCCCGCGACCGAAGGCGATGCGCGCACCGACTTCACCGACACGTTCACTGCCCTCGATCCGGCGGCTCCCGCGCTGACGGTGGGGGAGCTGAGCACGCAGCGCGGCGACGGCATCTTCGAGTCGATCGGCGTCGTCGACGGCCACCCGCAGGAGGTCACGGCGCACCTCGATCGGCTGGCGCATTCGGCAGCGCTGTGCGATCTGCCGACCCCGAACCTCGTTCAGTGGAGGGCGGCGATCGCGCTCGCCGCCGCGCACTGCACAGCCGGCGAGTCGGTCATCAAGCTCATCCTGAGCCGCGGCGTCGAGCACGGGCCGGCGCCGACCGCGTGGGTGACCGCCGCCGAGACCGCCGACTTCACGTCGGCGCGCGCTGACGGCATCCGCGTCGTCGCCCTCGACCGGGGCTACGACATCGGCGCACCGGCGCGGGCGCCCTGGCTGCTGCTGGGCGCGAAGACCCTCTCCTACGCCGTCAACATGGCGGCGCAGCGCGAGGCGCGCCGCCGCGGCGCGGACGACGCGATCTTCGTCTCCTCCGACGGGTTCGTGCTCGAGGCACCCACCGCCTCGCTCATCCTGCGCCGCGGCGACACCTTCGTCACCCCCGCGCCGAACGGCGGCATCCTGCGCGGCACGACGCAGCTGAGCCTTTTCGCGTACCTGGAGGCGGCGGGCTTCGCGGTCGCCGACGAGACTCTCCCCGCGGACGAGCTCGCGACAGCAGACGGTGCCTGGCTCGTCTCCAGCGTGCGCCTGGCAGCGCCGATAAGGCAGCTCGACGGCATGGTGCTGCCGCAGGACGCCGAGCTGACGGCATCCATGAATGCCTATCTGCTCAGCCCGCGCGACTGACGCACGCACGCCGCACACGTTTCGTCTCGCGCCTGCGGCGCTCGCTCAACGGCCGGAACAGCGCACACCGGGGCCACCCCGACCCTCACCCGAAACGACCGGAGACGTAGTCCTCGGTGGCCTGGACGGACGGCGAGGTGAAGATCGCATCGGTCGTGCCGTACTCGATGAGCTTTCCCGGCTTGCCGGTGCCGGCGATGTTGAAGAACGCCGTCTTGTCCGAGACGCGCGACGCCTGCTGCATGTTGTGCGTCACGATGACGATCGTGTACTCGGTCTTCAGCTCCTGGATGAGCTCCTCGATCGCGAAGGTGGAGATCGGGTCGAGGGCCGAGCACGGCTCGTCCATCAGCAGCACGTCGGGCGAGACGGCGATCGCGCGCGCGATGCACAGCCGCTGCTGCTGACCGCCGGAAAGACCCGAGCCGGGCTTGTCGAGCCGGTCCTTGACCTCGTTCCACAGGTTCGCACCCTGCAGCGACTTCTCGACGAGCGCGTCGGCATCGCCCTTGGAGATGCGCTTGTTGTTGAGCTTCACCCCCGCCAGCACGTTCTCCCTGATCGACATCGTCGGGAACGGGTTCGGCCGCTGGAACACCATGCCCACCTGACGGCGCACGAGCACGGGGTCGACGCCCGGGCCGTACAGGTCGTCGCCGTCGAGCAGCACCTCGCCCGTGACGCGGGCGCCGGGGATCACCTCGTGCATGCGGTTCAGGGTGCGCAGGAACGTCGACTTGCCGCAGCCGGACGGGCCGATGAACGCCGTGACGCTGCGCGGCTCGATCTCCAGGCAGACACCTTCGACGGCGAGGAAGTCGCCGTAGAAGACGTTGAGGTCGTTGACTTCGATGCTCTTTGACACGGGTGTGTTCCTAACGGGCTCAGCGGCCGGTCTTGGGCGCGAAAAGCTTCGCGACCAGGCGCGCAATGAGGTTGAGCGCCATGACGATGAGGATGAGGGTGAGGGCGGCGGCCCACGCGCGATCGACGTATGCCTCGGGCGGAATGCCCTTGTACGCGTACTGCGAGTAGATGAAAACGGGCAGAGTCTGCATGCGGCCGTCGAAGAGATTCGTGTTCAGGGCATCCGTGAATCCGGCCGTGATCAGCAGTGGCGCCGTCTCGCCGATGACGCGCGCGATCGCGAGCATGACGCCCGTCGTGATGCCGGCGATCGAGGTCGGCAGCACGACCTTCGCGATCGTCAGCCATTTCGGCACGCCGAGCGCGAAGGATGCCTCGCGCAGCTCGTTCGGCACCAGGCGCAGCATCTCCTCGCTCGAGCGCACGACGACGGGGATCATCAGCACCGCGAGCGCGACGGCTCCCGCGAAGCCCATGCGCACGCCCGGCCCGAAGACGAGGGCGAAGATCGCGTAGGCGAAAAGGCCCGCCACGATCGAGGGGATGCCGGTCATGACGTCGACGAGGAAGGTGATCGCCTTCCCGAGCCGTGAGGTCTGCCCGTACTCGACGAGGTAGATCGCGGCCATCAGCCCGATCGGGATCGAGATGATCGCGGCGGCCAGCGTGATCAGCACCGTTCCCCAGATGGCGTGGACGCCGCCGCCGCCTTCGCCGACGATCCCGCGCATCGAGCTGGAGAAGAACGTGCCGTCGAAGCGGGCGATGCCGCCGGCGATGACCGTCCACGAGACCGAGACGAGCGGAACCATCGCGACCGCGAAAGCGGTGGAGACGATGCCGGTCACGAACCGGTCGAATGCCCGCCGGACCCCCTCGATGATGCGCGAGACCACATAGATCAGCACGAGGTAGACCACCGCCGAGAGCACGATCCACCCGGCGACGGAGAACTCGTCTCCCGAGGCGACGGCCAGGACGGCGAAGATCGCGCCGATGACGGCCAGCGATCCGGAAAGCAGGGCCCACGGGGCCCAGCGGGGGAGGTGCCCGGCGGTGAGCGAGCCGTGCGCGGGCGCCGCCGGGCGCACTGCTGCCGGTGCGGGGGTGGTGGTCATGTCAGTTCGCTCCCGAGAATTCCTTGCGGCGACTGACGATCCAGCGCGCGATCGCGTTGACGGCGAAGGTCACGACGAACAGGATGAGGCCCGTCGCGATCAGCACGTTGATGTTCAGGGCGTACGCCTCGGGGAAGGTGAGCGCGATGTTCGCGGCGATCGTCGACGGGTTCTGCGACGTCAGCAGTCGCAGGGTCACGACGTTCGTGGCCGACAGCACCATCGCGACGGCCATCGTCTCGCCCAGCGCCCGGCCGAGGCCGAGCATGGACGCCGAGACGATTCCGGAGCGGCCGAACGGGAGCACCGCCATGCGGATCATCTCCCAGCGGGTCGCGCCGAGGGCGAGGGCGGCCTCTTCGTGCAGCTTCGGGGTCTGCAGGAAGATCTCGCGGCAGATCGCGGTGATGATGGGAACGACCATGACGGCGAGGACCAGCGCGGCGGTGAGGATCGTGCGACCCGAGTTCAGCACCTGGCCGGAGAACAGCGGGATCCACCCGAGGTGCTCATTGAGCCAGGTATAGGTCGGCACCACCGCCGGGGCGAAGACGAGGATGCCCCACAGGCCGTAGACGACCGAAGGGACTGCGGCGAGCAGGTCGACGACGTAGCCGAGCGTCTGCGCGAGCCGACGCGGCGCGTAGTGCGTGATGAACAGCGCGATGCCCAGCGACAGCGGCACGGCGACCACAAGCGCGAGGAATGCCGCCCAGATCGTGCCCAGCAGGAGCGGGGCGACGTAGGACCAGAAGTTCGTGGTCAGCAGCGAGGCCGTCTCGGAGCTCGCGCCCAGGGCGGGCAGCGATTGGACGATCAGGAAGATCGCGACCGCCGCGAGCGTCACGACGATCATCGAGCCCGCGAAGATCGCGGTGCCGGAGAACCACAGGTCTCCGGGGCGCTGCTTCGCGGTGATCCGCCCCTCCGAGGGATTCGTCGCGGGTGATGTTGCCGTCATCGCGCTTTCTTTTTTCGGTTCGGGTAGGTGTGTGGGCGGGTGTCTCCCGGCATGTCGCCGGGAGACCACCCGGCTCGATCACTGGATCAGGGCGATCGCCGCGAGCGCCTGCTCGCGGAGGTCATCCGAGATGGGGGCGCTGCCCGCGCCGGTCGCGGCCGTCTCCTGCCCGGCTTCGCTGACGGCGGTCTCGAAGAACGCCGCCGTCAGCGCCGCGATGTTCTCGTCCTCGTACTGCTCGCACCCGATGAGGTAGCTCACGAGGATCACGGGGTAGGCGCCGGACTCCGTCGTGGTGCGGTCGATCGTGAAGGCCAGGTCGCCGTCGGCGCGGCCCGACTCGATCTCCGAGGCATCCAGCGTGATGGCCGCGCCCTCGGCGGAGTGATCGACGAACTCGTCGCCGACCTTCACGGCGACCGAGGAGATGTCGGTGGCCTGCGACGAGTCGGCATAGCCGATCGAGCCCTCGCCCGCCTTGACGGCCTCGACGACGCCCGAGGTCTTCTCGGCGGCTTCGCCGACCACGCCGTCCGGCCACTCCTCGACGCTGCCGTAGGTCCACACGTCGGAAGCGTTGGCCGAGAGGTAGTCGGTGAAGTTGCCGGTCGTGCCCGACTTGTCAGAGCGGTGGACCGGGTTGATCGCCAGGTCGGGCAGATCGGCGTCGGCGTTGTCGGCGGCGATCGCCTCGTCGTTCCAGTTCGTGATCGTGCCGGCGAAGATGCCCGCGATCGTCTCGGCATCGAGGTTCAGCGAGTCGACCCCGGGCACGTTGAAGATGATCGCGATCGGCGAGATGTAGGCCGGGATCTCGACGATCGCCGAGTCCTCGGCGCACGCGCCGAAGCCGCCCGCGGCGATCTCATCGGTCGTGAACGCACGGTCCGAGCCGGCGAAGTTGACGGCGCCGGCCAGGAACGACTCGCGGCCCGTTCCCGAACCGGCCGGGTCATACTCGATGACCGCATCGGGGCTGGTCTCGTTGAACAGGGCCGTCCACGACTGGATCGCGACCTGCTGCGAGGAGGCGCCCTGGCCGACGAGGCTGCCGGTGAGGGCTTCGGCGGTCGTTTCCGAGCTCGTGGTGTCGCTGCTGCCCTCGTTCGAGGCGCAGGCGGTGAGGGTGAGGGCCGCGACGGCGGCGACAGCGCCCAACTGGGCGATGCGGGTGAGCTTCACTGTGAGTCCTTCACGTGTCAGGGATGTTCAGGCCCGGTGCGGGGCACGACCGCGACGGTAGACGTCGACTCTTACGAGACTGCGGTGCGGCGGTGAACGGGAAGTGAACGGTCCGGCGTGTCAGGACTTGGGCTCGTGGGTCTCGATCGCGACGATCCCCGATCCGGGGTTGGTTGCCGACAGGTGTGCGACCGAGAAGGCGGCGGGCTCCAGCGCCGCTGCGCTGCCGAGGTAGGACCCGCGCAACGTTCCGGTCGCGAGAGCGAGTTCGGCGAGGATGTCGGGGATGACCGGCCCGTGACTGCACAGCACGGCGGGCTTGCGCGCGCGCACCCGCCGGCCGACCACCGACCGCACATCGGAGGTCCCGCCCTCCCAGGCATCCTGCCCGATCAACGACGTCCGGTCGATCTTCCGGCCGAGAGCCGCCGCAAGCGGCGTCACGGTAGAAACGCACCGCACGGCATCGCTGGAGACCACCTTGCGGATGCCGAAGGCGCGCAGCGGGCCGACCGCGGCAGCGGCCTGCTTGGCCCCGCGCTGTGTGAGCGGGCGGGCGGCATCGGCGCCCTTCCAGTGGTCGCGCGGCAGGGCCTTCGCGTGACGGAGCACGGCGATCGGGAAGGTCTCGAGCACACCGTCGTCGACGTACGCGAGGAACTGTTCGAGAATCTCCACGTCGACGGGGTAGGAGAGGTGGCCGAGCGCACGACGCGGCGTGACCCACTCGATCGCGGCGATCTCCTTGTTGGGCACGAAGGCCGACGCCCGGATCGCGTCCTCGGTCGCCTGCGCCGCCCAGTAGTGCACGATCTTCTGCCGCTTGTTCGGCATCCGGTACCGGGACACCCCGACGGGGATGCCGAGGGCGACCCGGATGCCGGTCTCCTCGAAGATCTCCCGCACCGCCGTCTCGGCGAGTGCTTCGCCGGGGTCGACCTTCCCCTTGGGCAGGGTGACGTCGGCGTATGCCGTGCGGTGGATGACGAGAACGTGCAGCTTGCCCGCGACGAGCCGCCACACGACGCCCCCGGCCGCGTACACGGCGGTGTCCGTCATCGTGCCGCCCGTGCGCGCCGACGCCGCTGCACCTGTGTCATCGTGTGCTCCTGCACGTCGGTGAGCGGTTTGCCGTCGTCATCGGTGCTGTGCCTGACCCACTCGCCGTCGGCGCCCAGGTGCCACGAGCTGGTGGTGTCGCTCATCGCGAGCTCGAACAGGTCCACGAGCTCTTTGACGTGAGCGGGTGAGACCACACGCACGAGCGCCTCGACGCGGCGGTCGAGGTTGCGATGCATCATGTCGGCGCTGCCGATGTACACCTGCGGGTGCCCGCCGCCCGCGAAGGCGAAGATGCGGCTGTGCTCGAGGTAGCGCCCGAGGATCGAGCGCACCGTGATGTTGTCGCCGACGCCGTCGAGGCCGACCTTGAGCGAGCAGATGCCGCGCACCCAGACGTCGACGCGCACGCCCGCCTGGCTCGCCCGGTACAGCGCATCGATGATCTGCTCGTCGACCATCGAGTTGACCTTGATCCGGATGTGCGCGGGCTTGCCCGCGAGCGCGTTGCGCCGCTCTTGGTCGATGAGGCGCAGCAGGCCCTTGCGCAGGTGCAGGGGTGCGACGAGCAGCCGCTTGAACTTCTTCTCGATCGCGTAGCCGCTCAGCTCGTTGAACAGGCGGGTGAGGTCACGGCCGACCTGCTCGTCGGCCGTGAACAGGCCGAAGTCCTCGTAGAGGCGGCTCGTCTTCGGGTTGTAGTTGCCCGTGCCGATGTGGCTGTAGCTGCGCAGCATGCCGTCCTCTTCGCGGATGACGTGCAGCAGCTTGCAGTGCGTCTTCAGGCCCACCAGGCCGTACACGACGTGCACGCCGGCTTTCTCCAGCTTGCGCGCCCACACGATGTTCGCCGCCTCGTCGAAGCGCGCCTTGACCTCGACCAGGGCGAGCACCTGCTTGCCGCGCTCGGCCGCGTCGATCAGCGCCTGCACGATCGGGCTGTTGCCCGAGGTGCGGTACAGCGTCTGCTTGATCGCGAGCACGTGCGGATCGCGCGCCGCCTGTTCGAGGAAGGCGACGACGCTCGTGGTGAACGACTCGTAAGGGTGGTGGACCAGGATGTCGTTCTTGCGGATGGCGGAGAACAGGTCGGCGCGGCTGTTCTGCTCGGCAGGTTTGAACGCCGCCGCGGTCCCCGGCACGTGCGCGGGGTAGTGCAGTTCGGGTCGGTCGATGCGGGTCAGGTCGAACAGCCCGCGCAGGTCGAGCGGCCCCGGAAGGCGATAGACCTCCTGCTCCGTGACCTCGAGCTCGGTGATGAGCAGGTCGAGCGTGACCTCGTCCATCTGCTCGGTGACCTCGAGCCGGATGGGCGGTCCGAACCGGCGGCGCAGCAGCTCGGCCTCGAGAGCCTGGATGAGGTTCTCGGTCTCGTCCTCCTCGATGACGACGTCCTCGTTGCGGGTCAGCCGGAAGGTGTGGTGCTCCAGGATCTCCATTCCCGGGAACAGGTCACCCAGGTGCTGCGCGATGAGCTGCTCGAGCGGCAGGTAGCGGGCGTGCCCGGATGCCGTGGCGCCCGGCAGCGCGACGAAGCGGGGGAGCATCGAAGGCACTTTGAGGCGTGCGAACTCCTGGCGTCCGGTCTTCGCGTTGCGGATGCGGATCGCGAGGTTCAGGGACAGCCCGGAGATGTAGGGGAACGGGTGCGCGGGATCGACCGCCAGCGGCATCAGGACGGGGAACACCTGCGCCTGGAAGTACTCGTACAGCTCGGCGCGCTCCTGATCCGACAGGGCATCCCAGCTCGTGACCTCGATCCCCGCCTCCAGCAGCGCGGGCTGCACGAGGTCCTGCCATGCGCGGGCATGACGCAGCTGCAGGGCCTGCGCGTGCTCGGAGATGTCGGCGAGCACATCGTGAGGTGCGCGTCCGACGTTCGTGGGCACGGCCAGGCCGGTTGCGATGCGTCGCTTCAGTCCCGCGACGCGCACCATGAAGAACTCGTCCAGGTTCGACGCGAAGATCGCGAGGAAGTTGGCCCGTTCCAACAGGGGGAGCGCGGGGTCCTCCGCGAGTTCCAGAACCCGCTGGTTGAACGCGAGCCAACTGAGCTCGCGGTCCATGTAGCGATGGTCGGGCAACTGCGCGTCCTCGGACTCGACGGCTTCATCGAAGTCATCGTCGTCGTCGTCGCTCAGCTCGGAATACAGAACCTCGGAGTCGATCATCCCAACATCATTGCAGGGACGGATGGCTGACGGGTGAACGGCTCACGCGCCGGAGCGTTCGCGGGAGGCCGGCAGCTGATCGTCCTCGTAGACGTTGAAGCGGTATCCGACGTTCCGGACGGTGCCGATGAGCTGCTCGAGGTCGCCGAGCTTTGCGCGCAGACGCCGCACGTGGACATCGACTGTGCGCGTTCCGCCGAAGTAGTCGTACCCCCACACCTCGCTCAGCAACTGCTCGCGGGTGAAGACCCGCGAGGGGTGCGTCGCGAAAAAATGCAGCAGCTGGAACTCCTTGTAGGTGAGATCGAGCGGCTTGCCGTGGACCTTCGCGGAGTACGAGGACTCGTCGATCGTGATGCCGGAGGTCTGAATGCGGCTCGTGAGCTGGTCGGCGGACTGACGACCGATCGCGAGCCGGATGCGGGCGTCGACTTCGGCGGGGCCGGCGCCGTACAGGATGACGTCGTCGACGCCCCAGTCGGTTGAGACCGCCGTGAGCCCGCCCTCGGTGACGACGAGAACGAGGGGCGCGTCGAGGCCCGTCGTGTTGAGGATCTTGCACAGCGACTTCGCGCCGACGAGGTCGCTGCGCGCATCGACGAAGATGATGTCCGCGCTCGGTGCGTTCACCAGTTGCGCCGGCTCGGCGGGAATCTGGCGGACGCGGTGGCTCAGCAGCTCAAGCGCGGGCAGGACGGACCCCCCGCCGAGGGCGGAACTCAACACGAGGAGCTTGGCCAATGCAGTCCCTTCCGGCCCTTCGGGCGAGCCGTGCCCACCATCTTAGGACCTCGACCAATCCCGTCGTCACCGGGGCGTGCGCGCGTCGATGGCGGTCGTGGGACATGATAGGACCATGACGATTCCCGGACTGGCCCCCCGCAACGTCATCGGTGGCATCGTCGCGGTGTGTGTCACAGCTGCCGTCGTCGCGCTCGCGGTGGGCCTGTTCGTGCCGTCCGAATGGGTCGGCGCATGGATGCCGCTGGGCTTCGCCGGATGCCTCATCATCGCGTTCGTGGTGCAACTGCGCTCCGGCCACCCCGACGGATTCCTGCGTCGCATGGGCGCGAGCGCCCTCGGCGCGCTGGTGGTCATGGGGCTGGTCGGCATGGTGCTCGGGGTCGTGCACCTTTTCGGCGGCTGAGCGGTCGCCGCGCGAGCCCTCCGGCATCTTCGCGTCTCCGCCGGCGGGCCGAGCGCACGCGGTAGAGTGAGGGCATGGACCTGGTCGCACTCGAATTCTTCTTCGTGGGGTTGCTCGCTCTGGCTTCGGCCGCGATCGTGTTCGTCTCCGGCGTCGTGATCAAGAACCTCTACCGCGGCCAGCGCTGACGCCGTGATCGAGCTTCCGACCGAGCTGCCGGCGGACATCGTCCCGCTGTCCTGGCTGCTGGGCGTCTGGGAAGGCACCGGGGTCATCGACTACGGGGTCGACGGCACGCGTGTCGGCGGCGAGTTCGGCTATCGGGCCAGTTTCAGTCACGACGGCGGCGACTACGTCAACTATTCCGCGAGCGCCTGGCTGCTCGCCGACGACGGCGCGCGCACGCCCCTGGTCGCGGAGACCGGGTTCTGGCGACTCGCCCGCGCCGCTTCCGACGCGGATCCCGGACCGGCGCTGCTGCCGGCGCGCGGTGCTCGCGCCGTGCGCACGGCTGACGACATCGAGGCGCTCCGCGGCGCGCAGGGCGGATTCGACCTGGAGGTCGCGATCGTCCACTCCGACGGCTCCAGCGAGCTGTACCTGGGGCAGGTCCGCGGGCCGCGCATCGACCTGGCATCCGACGCGATCGTCCGGCCGGCGAGCGCCAAGGCCTACTCCGCCGCGACGCGCATGTACGGCTATGTCGACGGTCACCTGTTGTGGGCGTGGGACGTCGCCGCCCTCGGTGAGCCGCTCGCCTCGCACGCCTCGGCGCGACTGGCGCGGGTGGAATGAGCGGCGGCATGCTCGCCCCGGCCGCGGATGCGTTCGCGGCGGTCCCCGGCGCGGTCTTCGATGACGACGGGCTCGCCCACGTCGGCTCGCCGCACCGCGAACAGCGCGCCCTGGCATCCGGTCTCGCCGTTGCGCCGCTGGAGGCTCGCGCGGTCCTGACGGTCGCCGGTGCCGATCGGCTCAGCTGGCTCGACTCGATCACCTCGCAGGCGCTCGCCTCTCTCCCGCCGGGCCACAGCACCGAGCTGCTCGTGCTCGATCCGCACGGGCACGTCGAGCACGCGGCGGCCGCTGTCGACGACGGTGAGCGCACGTGGCTGATCGTCGACCGGCCGCGGGCGGCGACGCTGCTGGCGTGGCTGAACCGGATGCGGTTCCGGTTGCACGTCGACCCGCAAGACGCCTCGGCCACGCACCACGTCATCGGCGGGAGCGCGGCAGCGGTCGCGTCGTTGGTCGCGACGGCCGTCTGGCGCGACCCCTGGCCCGGCGTCGCCGACGGGGGCTGGGGGTACGCCGCGACCGCTCCCCACCCCGGCGCGGACCGCGACTGGGCGGAGGCGATCGTCGGTCGGGACGAATACGAGCGCGTCGCGCGCGCTGCGACCGCCGGAACCCGGCCGATCGCCGGGCAGCTCGCGGCCGAGGCCCTGCGTGTGGCTGCCTGGCGTCCGACCGCGGCTCGTGAGGCCGACGGCCGCACCCTGCCGCACGAGGTGGACTGGCTGCGCACGGCGGTGCACCTCGACAAGGGGTGCTACCGCGGGCAGGAGACGGTCGCGAAGGTGCACAACCTCGGTCATCCGCCGCGGCGCCTGGTGGCGCTGCAGCTCGACGGCACCGGCGGCGCCCTGCCGGGCTCGGGGGCCGACGTCTCGTACGACGGCGAGGTCGTCGGGGCGGTGACGTCATCGGCGCGTCACTTCGAGGACGGCCCCATCGCCCTCGCCCTCATCAAGCGGGCGGTTCCGGTCGAGGCGCCGCTCCGCGTCGCGACCTGTGACGGCGAGATCGCCGCCGCGCAGGAGACGATCGTCCCGCCGGATGCCGGACGCACCGCCGCCGTCCCGCGACTTCCCCGGCTCTCGCGTCGACGCTGACGATGATGGCGAAGGATGTCCCCGCCCCGCTGACAGAGGCTGTCGCGGTTCGCTCCGGGCTGCGCGCCCGCCTCTCTCCGCGGCCCGGGATGCAGCGCGTGCGGGAGTCTCTGCCGGCGATCATCCAGGTCGTCGTCGCGGCGACCGCCGCCTTCGCGATCGCGCACGACGTCCTCGGTCACACCACTCCGCTCGTGACGGCGACGGTCACCGTCTCGAGCCTCGGGTTCGTCCGCGACGCCCGTCCCCGGCGCGTGCTCGAGACCGTGACCGGGATGGTCGTCGGCATCCTGATCGCCGAGCTCATCGTCTTCGTCGCGGGGATCGGCTGGTGGCAGCTGGCGCTGACGCTTTCGGCGAGCCTCGTCGTCGCGCGGTTCCTGTCGGACAATCCCGCCTTCGCGATCGCGGCCGCGATCCAGTCCGCGATCGTCCTGGTGATCCCGGCCAGCGTGCCCTTCGTGCGCGTGATCGACGGCATCATCGGAGCTGTCGCGGCACTGCTGGTGACGGCTCTCGTCCCGCGCAGTCCGCTGCGAAGCGTCACGCGGGAGGGCGTCGCCGCGCTGGCCAAGTTCGACTCCGCGGCGTCGACCCTCGTCCAGGCGTTGCGGCGGGGCGACCGTCGCCGCGCCGAGCGCGGACTCACGAAGGCTCGCGCCTTGGACGGCCCGATCGAACTGTGGCGCGCGGGAATCGAGTCGGGTGCGGCGATCGCGAAGATATCTCCGTTCCTGCGTCGGCAGCGCGCCGAGTTCGACAGGCAGGAGCGCGTCCGCGCGCAGCTGGATCTGGCCGGCCGCAATCTGCGCGTGATCGCACGGCGCATCGTGTACCTGTGCGACGACGGCTCGGCGCGCCCCGTGACCGCGGACCTGCTCGCCGAGCTCGCCGCTGGAGCGCGGCTGATCAGCGACGCGCTCACCGACATCTCCTACGAGCCGGCGGCACGTGAGGCGGTGCGCGCGGTCGCTGCGCGACTGGACCCGGTCGCGCTCGGCGGAGGGGGGACGAGCCTCGATCTGGCTCTGATCGGTGCGCTCCGCCCGCTCGCTGTCGATCTCATGACGGCCGCGGGAATGCCCGCCGCCGATGCCCGCGCGGCGCTGCCGCGCGCCTGAGGTCCGCCTCGCCGCCGCCTCGCGCTGCCGAAAGCTGCGCGCGCGGCCGAAAGTTCCGCAGCGCGCGCAGCTTTCGACCACGCGACGGGGGAGAAGGCAGGAGGTGCGGGGGTCAGGGAGAGACGATGGTCCAGGGCACGGTGACCTCGCCGAGGCGCCAGCGCGCGCGGCCCTGCACGGGCCAGCCGGCATCCGCCATCGTCTGCAGCGCGGTGCGCCAGCGGTGCGTCGGGCCGAACGGAGCGGATGCGACAGCGCGCACCCACGCGGCATCCAACGCCGAGAGGAAGGCATGCACGGGTTCCCCCGGGACATTGCGATGGATGAGCGCTTTCGGCAGGCGCTCCGCGGCGACGGCGGGGGAGTCGAGTGCGGACAGCCGCAGCGAGATCGTGAGGCTGCGCGGCAGGGCATCCGCGCCCACCTCGATCCACGTGCAGACGCGGCCCAGCTCGTCGCACGTGCCCTCGACGAGGATGCCGCCCGGCTGCAGCCGCGCGCACATGCGCGTCCACGCCTCCGTCACGTCGGATTCCTCATACTGACGCAGCACGTTGAACGCCCGGATGATCGCCGCCGTCCGCCCCTGCGGGAGCGGCACCTCGAACCCGCCGCGCTCGAACGAGACCCGGGCGTCCGCCGCGAACGGCGTGCCCCCGGCGCGCACCGCCTTCAGCTGCTCCCGCGCTCGCGCGACGCGGGCGGGATCGATCTCGAACCCGACGACGTCGACATCGGGGCGCACGCTACGCAGCCGTGCCTCGAGCTCGAGCACGGTGACGCCGCTCGCGCCGAAGCCGAGGTCCACCACGAGAGGATCCAGCGCGCGCGGCAGCACCGGATGCCGTGCGATCCAGCGGTCGACGCGCCGCAGCCGATTTGTGTTCGTCGTGCCGCGCGTGATGCGGCCCACCGGTCGGCGAGCCGCGGGCATCCGCGCTTCGCGCGGGGCGAGCTCGTCCGGCGGCATGTCCCCATGATGCCAGCGCGCCCCCGAGTAGGATGGCGCCATGACTGCTCCGTACACGCTGATCCTCCTCCGCCACGGGCAGAGCGAGTGGAACAAGACCAACCAGTTCACCGGCTGGGTGGACGTCCGCCTCACCGAGCAGGGGCGCAGCGAGGCCGCGCGCGGCGGTGAGCTGCTGAAGGATTCCGGCATCCTGCCGGACGTGCTGCACACCTCCATGCTCAGCCGCGCGATCCAGACCGCGAACATCGCCCTCGAGGCGGCCGATCGGCTCTGGATCCCGGTGAAGCGCTCGTGGCGGCTCAACGAGCGGCACTACGGCGCGCTGCAGGGCAAGGACAAGGCGGCGACCCTCGCCGAGTTCGGCAACGACCAGTTCATGCTGTGGCGCCGGTCATTCGACGTGCCACCGCCCCCGCTGGACGACGACGACCCCTACAGCCAGGTCGGCGACATCCGCTATGCGGGCATCGACGGCGAGGTCCCGCGCACCGAGTCGCTGAAGATCGTCATCGACCGGATGCTCCCGTACTGGGAGTCGGACATCAAGCCGGACCTGGCGGCCGGCAAGACGGTGCTCGTCACGGCGCACGGCAACTCCCTGCGCGGTCTCGTCAAGCACCTCGACGGCATCAGCGACGCCGACATCGCCGAGTTGAACATCCCCACCGGCATCCCGCTCGTGTACCGCCTCGGCGAGGACTTCCTGCCGCTGGGCCCGGGTGAGTACCTCGACCCCGAGGCGGCGGCCGCGGGGGCCGCGGCGGTCGCGAGCCAGGGCAAGGGCTGAGTCGCCCGAGCCTCGTCCGGCCGGCTACTGCGTCGCGGACTCGGTCGCCGCGATGACGGCGATCGTCTCCGTGTCGGGGGTCCAGTCGCCCGTCGCCAGGTAGGCGACCTTCTTGGCGACCGACACGGCGTGGTCGGCGAAGCGCTCGAGGTAGCGGCTGGCGAGCGTCGCGTCGACGGTGGCGGATGCCTCGCCCTGCCAGTTGTCGCTGAGCACCTTCTCGAAGACGGCGAGGTGACGGTCGTCGAGCTGGTCGTCGAGGGTGCGCAGCGTCTCCACGAGCGACAGGTCTTCGGTGCGCAGAAGATCGGTGAGGGTGCGCGCGACCTCGACGTCGAGCTCGCCCATGCGCGTGAAGTTGCCCTTGAGCCCCTTCGGGATGGCCCGCTCCGGGAACCGCATGCGGGTCAGCTGCGCGATGTGCTCCGCGATGTCACCCATCCGTTCGAGCGATGCGCTCACGCGCAGCGCCGCCACGACGATGCGCAGGTCACGGGCGACCGGCTGCTGGCGGGCGAGGATCTGGATGGCGAGCTCGTCGAGGGCGATCGCCTTCTCGTCGATGACCGCGTCGGCCTCGATGACCTCCTCGGCCAGCGCCACATCGCTCGACCCGAATGCCCGCGTGGCCTTGTCGATGGCCACCGTGACGAGCTCGGAGATCTCGACAAGACGGGTCTGCACGTCCTCGAGCGACTGGTGGAACACTTCGCGCATCTTCGAACCTCTCCTCGGGCGATCGCTGGGGTGCCGGCGTTCGTCGGCGGGCCGTTCGCTCGGCGGTCGATCCTCCCGCCCGAAGGTTAACGAACGGTTCTGTCGTGGTGAACAGTGCTCGTGGCGCCGGGCGCGGCTCGCGTATGGGCCTGCGGTCCTCGTCTCCCACCCTACGCTGGAGGTCATGGATTCGACGCAGATCGCCGTCATCGCGCTCGCGGTGGGCGTCCTGATCGGCGGCGCGATGGTGTCCGTGATCCTGATGCCGCTGCGTGCCCGCGATCGCGCGCGCCGGGCGGCATCCGTGGAGCTCCCGGACGGCACCCGCGCGGTGCTGCAGGGGATGGACGAGGTCGCCGTCGTCGTCGACGCGTCATTGCAGGTCGTCGCGGCGTCCGCCCCTGCGGAGCTGTTCGGCATGCTGGAGCGGCACTCGCTGCCCGGCGAAGAACTGCGCGCGCTCGCGCGCGATGTCCGCCAGACGGATGCCCCGGAGACGGCGACGCTGCGCTTGCGCCGCGGGGTCGAGGCGCGTCTGGTCTCGGCGCGCGCAAGCGTGATCTCCGCTCGCCTCACCCTCATCGTGATTCGCGATATCACCGAGCACGAGCGGATCGAGCAGATGCGCCGGGACTTCGTCTCGAACACGAGTCACGAGCTGAAGACTCCCGTCGGGGCGGTGACGCTGCTCGCCGAGGCGATCGACTCCGCAGCCGATGACCCCGAGCAGGTGCGTCGCTTCGCGGCCCGTCTGAGCGCGGAGGCCGCGCGCCTCGGGCAGCTCACCTCCCGCATCATGAACCTCTCCCGTTTGCAGTCCGCCGACGACTTGACGGAACTGCGTGACGTCTCGGTGGACGAGGTCGTCACGGCGGCGGCGGAGTCGCAGTCGCTCGCCGCGACGGCGGCGGGGATCACCATCGTGCGCGGCGGCGTGCGCGGCGCGCATGTGCGCGGCGACGTTCAGGTGCTCAGTGAGGCGATCGCGAATCTGGTCGCCAACGCGGTCGCCTACTCGGCGCCGGGCGGTCAGGTCGGCGTCGGGGTCGGCCTGCGCGACGGGTTCGTCGAGATCGCCGTCACCGACCGGGGGATCGGCATTCCCGAGGGCGAGCAGCAGCGCATCTTCGAGCGGTTCTACCGGGCCGACCAGGCCCGTTCCCGGCGCACCGGCGGCACAGGCCTCGGGCTGTCGATCGTCAAGCACGCCATCCAGCGCCACGGCGGCGAGGTCGAGCTATGGTCTCGGCCCGGGCAGGGGTCGACCTTCACGGTGCGCCTGCCCGCGGTCGACGCTCCCCTCGAGCCGAGTGCGAAGACGAAGGTCAAGAAGCGCAAGAACGACAAGAAGAACAACAAGAGCGACAAGAGCAAGAAGAAGAGGGATGTTCGCGCCGTTGCGCGAACCCGAGGAGGTACGCCATGACCCATGTCCTGATCGTCGAGGACGAGCCCGACCTCGCCGACCCGCTCGCGTATCTGTTGCGCCGGGAGGCGTTCGACGTCGAGATCGCCGAGGACGGATCCGCAGCGCTCGAAGCGTTCGCGGCGCGGGGTGCGGACATCGTGCTGCTGGACCTCATGCTCCCGGGGATGCCGGGAACCGAAGTGTGTCGCGTGATCCGGGCGACGTCGAAGGTGCCGATCATCATGTTGACGGCGAAAGACTCCGAGGTCGACATCGTCGTCGGCCTCGAGCTCGGTGCCGACGACTATGTCACCAAGCCGTATTCCTCGCGCGAGCTGCTCGCGCGCATGCGCGCGGTGCTGCGCCGGTCGGAGACATCCGACGTCGACCTCGATGACAGGCTCATCGATGGCGGCCGTGTCGTGCTCGACATCGATCGGCACACCGTCGCCGTCGACGGGAAGATCATCGCGATGCCGCTCAAGGAGTTCGAGCTTCTCGAAGTGCTCATGCGCAATGCGGGGCGGGTGCTCACCCGCGGCCAGCTGATCGACCGAGTGTGGGGCAGCGACTACTTCGGCGACACGAAGACGCTCGATGTGCACATCAAGCGGATCCGCTCGCGCATCGAGGAGAACCCGTCCGAGCCGGCGATGCTCCTGACGGTGCGCGGCCTCGGCTACCGCTTCGAGGCGTAGGCCTATTCGTCCTCGGAGTCGGCCTCGGGGACGAAGTCGGCGAGGTAGTCGAGGGATCCGTCGAGCACGGGAATCGACTGGACCACGCCCTCACCATCACCGGACTGGAACGTCATCTCCAGGTCGATGCCCGGAGCGGCATCCAACCCCGTGAACAGCAGCGGGTCGTCCCCATCGAAGCCGAGGCTCACGGTGCTGTTCGCCGGCACGCGCACGCTCTTGTTGACCCCGTCGATACCGACCAGCAGCGTTTCGGCGCTGTCGGTGTCGTTGACGATCGCGGCGATGAAATTGGCGTTCTCGCCCGATTCGTCGGCGACCAGCAGCGCGTTGCGCACGCTCAGCGGGCCGGATGCCGGAACGCTCACCCCGTCGGAGGGCGAGTACGAGATCGTCGTGGCCTGCGGTGAGATGAAGGTGCAGCCGGTCGCGCTCAGCGCGGCGGTGGCGGCGACGACAGTGGCGAGAGCGACAGTCGCGAGACGGCGCGTGTTCACGGATCCTCCTGGAGACGGTCGGGCGCAAGCCGCGTCGCGCGGTGCGTGACCATTCTAGGGGTGCCGAGGTGGGTCGCACAGGCGCCCCGCGGCACTCGTCGACATCGGCGGCGCAAACCTTAGCGCATGTCCCCTGTGGTATCCTTGACGTTGCCGAAAGGACATAACTGCATGCTGTTTGAGGTTGGCGAGACGGTCGTTTATCCGCACCACGGCGCCGCGACGATCATCGAGGTCAAAGACCGGATCATCAAGGGCGAGACCAAGAAGTATCTGAAGCTGAACGTCACGCAGGGTGACCTCATCATCGAGGTCCCGGCGGACAACGTCGATCTGGTCGGCGTTCGCGACGTGATCGGCAAGGACGGTCTCGAGCGCGTCTTCGACGTGTTGCGCGCCGCGTTCACCGAGGAGCCGACCAACTGGTCGCGCCGCTACAAGGCGAACCTTGAGAAGCTCGCCTCGGGCGACGTGATCAAGGTGTCCGAGGTCGTGCGCGACCTGTGGCGCCGCGATCAGGACCGCGGGCTGTCCGCCGGTGAGAAGCGCATGCTCGCGAAGGCGCGGCAGATCCTCGTCTCCGAGATCGCTCTTGCTCTCAAGGCCGACGAGGAGCACGCCTCCGGTGTGCTCGACGAGGTCCTCGCGAGCTGACCTGCTCGCTCGTCCCCGAGGTATGACGACCTCTCCCGTCCCCGTTCCGCGCATCGCCGTCGTCGTCGTCGCGGCAGGATCGGGGCAGCGCCTCGGCGCGGCGTCTCCGAAGGCGTTGGTGGGCATCGACGAGCACAGCGTCCTCCGGCACGCGCTCGCGGGGGTCTTCGCGGCACCGACCGCGCAGGTGATCGTCGTCGCGCCGGAGGATCGTGTCGGCGATGCCGTGACCGAGGCGCGCGAGGCCGCGGGAGACCGCCGGGACCTCGTCAGCGTCGTCGCGGGCGGCGCGACCCGTCAGGCATCCGTTGCGGCCGGCCTCGGCGCCGTCTGGGCCGATGTCGAGCTCGTCCTCGTCCACGATGCGGCGCGCGCCCTGACGCCTCCCGATGTCTTCACGCGCGTGATCGCCGCGCTCGCGGCCGGTCACGACGCCGTGCTGCCGGTGCTGCCGGTCGTCGACACGATCAAGCGGGTCGACGGCGACCTCGTCGTCGAGCCCGTCGACCGGTCGGTGCTGGCCGCCGCGCAAACGCCGCAGGGCTTCCGGCGGACGGTGCTGGATGCCGCATATGCGGATGCCGTCGTCGACCATTCCGACGACGCCGCGCTTGTGCAGGCCTCGGGGGTCGAGGTGTGGACGGTCCGCGGCGACGAGCGGGCGTTCAAGATCACGACCGCGGCCGATCTCGAGCGGGCCAGACTGCTGCTGGGCGCCGCGCCGCGCGGCGTGGCGGACGCCGTTGTCACGGTCGCTGGCGCGCCACGGATCGGCATCGGCACCGATGTGCACGCTTTCGGCGGCGAGGGCGCGCTCTGGCTCGCGGGTCTGCGGTGGCCCGGTGAGCCCGCGCTGCGCGGGCACTCGGACGGCGACGCGGTCGCGCACGCGATCGTCGATGCGGTGCTGGCCGCGGCCGGGCTCGGTGACATCGGCACGCACTTCGGCACGGCGCGGCCCGAGTTCGCGGGCGCGCACGCCGAGGACTTCCTGGCCCGCACGCGGGAGCTCGTCGAAGGGGCGGGGTTTTCGATCGGGAGCGTGTCGGTGCAGTTCCAGGCGAACCGTCCGCGTTTCGCGGCGCGGCGGGCCGAGGCCGAGGCGGCTCTGTCGGGCGTGCTCGGGGCGCCGGTGTCGGTCGCCGCGACGACGACCGACGGTCTGGGCTTCACGGGCGCAGGAGAGGGCGTCGCTGCCTACGCTGTCGCGCTCGTCCTGCCGCACCCCTGACCCCCGCTGCCCCCCCACCTCGACCTCGCGAGTCACCAGTCCGCTCGCGAGTCACCAGTCCGCTCGCGCGTGGGCGCTGGTGATTCGTGAGGCGCGTGGTGACTCGCGGGAGAGTCAGGGGAAGGGGAGGAGCCGCGGGCGCGGCTTGCGCCCCGCGCGAGCAGCGCGAGCCCCGCGGCGAGCACGAGGACGCCTGCGAGCGCTGCGACCGACAGCCGCTCACCGAGGACCGTGACCCCGAGGAGGGTTGCCGTCAGCGGCTCGCCGAGAGTCAGGGTGGCGGCCGTCGCCGCGGACAGCCTCTGCAGCCCCCAGGTGAACAGCACATACGCGATCGCGGTCGTCGCAAGCCCGAGCCAGAGCGCCATCACCAGTCCCCGCGGCTGCCCGATCCACGACGCGTCGATCAGCGGCAGGGCTGCCGCGCTCACGAGCGCCGAGCTCACCCCCATGCCCCCGACGACCGTGAAGGCGTCCCACCCGGCATCCAGCAGACGCCGCTGCACGTTCGTGAAAACGGCGAACGAGGCCCCCGCGCCGATCGCCCCGGCGACGCCGAGCGGATCGGTGCCTCCCGATCCGCTGGCGCCGCCGAGCCCGAGCAGAACGACGCCGACCGTGGCAAGACCCGTCGCCGCCATCCACGTCGTCGAAGGCAACCGCCGCGTGAGCGGCCACTCCAGCAGCCCCGCGAGCACGGGCGCCGATCCCAGCGCGATGACCGTGCTCACGGCGACGCCGTTGCGTGCTGTGCCGAGGAAGAACAGGGGCTGGTAGACCGCGAGACACAGACCGGTGAGGGCCATGAGCAGAACGGGACGGATGCCGGCGCGCGGGCGCCCGGCGGAGGGATGCCGCCGCCGGTGCCGGCCCGCGAGTGCGAACGCCAGCACGGCGAGCCCCGTGCCGCCGATCACCATCCGGACGGCGCCGACCGACAGCGGCGTCGTGCCATCGGGGCCGAGCGCCTGCGAGGTGCCGGTGGTGCCGAAGAGCACAGCGGCGGCGAGGACGGCGAGCACGTGCAGCATCCTTCACTTCTATCGCACAGGACTTCGCCCCGCACAGGACCTCTCCCGCACAGGCCCGCCGGTAGGCTGGATGCGTGACGGTCCGGCTCTACGACACCCAGGCGCAGGCCCTGCGTGAGTTCGCTCCCCTCACCCCCGACAACGTCACGATCTACGTCTGCGGCCCTACGGTGCAGTCGGGACCCGGCATCCACCACCTGCGGGCCGCGCTGGCCTTCGATCTGCTGCGGCGCTGGCTCTCGCACCGTTACGGCCGCGTCACGTTCGTGCGCAACGTCACCGACATCGACGACAAAGTGCTCGCGAACGCGACGGCGACCGAGCCCTGGTGGGCGCTCGCCTACCGCATGGAGCAGGAGTTCCGTGCAGCATATGCCGCCATCGGCATCCTTCCGCCGACGTATGAGCCGCGCGCGACCGGCTCGATCCCGGAGATGCTCGATCTGATCGCACTCCTCATCGACCGCGGCCATGCGTATGCCTCCGGCGGCGACGTCTACTTCGATGTGCGCTCGTGGCCTGGGTACGGGTCGCTCACCCGCCAGAGCATCGATGCGATGTCGTCTGCGGGCGACGCCGACGAGCGCGGCAAGCGCGATCCGCGCGACTTCGCGCTGTGGAAGGCGGCCAAGCCCGACGAGCCCACGGATGCCGCATGGGCTTCGCCGTGGGGCCCCGGGCGGCCCGGGTGGCACATCGAGTGCTCGGCGATGAGCAGGCGCTACCTGGGGGCGCAGTTCGACATCCACGGCGGCGGCATCGACCTGCGCTTCCCGCATCATGAGAACGAGCTGGCGCAGTCGACCGCGGCCGGCGATGCCTTCGCCCGGTACTGGCTGCACAACGGGCTCGTCACGGTCGGCGACCAGAAGATGTCCAAGTCGCTCGGCAACTTCCTGCTGGCGCATGACGTGCTCGCCGCACAGGATGCGCTCGTCGTGCGCTATGCGCTCGCGGCGGCGCACTACCGCTCCGCGCTGGAGATCACCGCGACCACCTTCGACGAGGCCGCAGCCGCGCTCGAACGTATCCGCACCTTCCAGCAGCGGGCGGCGCGCGTGCTCGGCACGGCCCCGGCCGCAGCTGCCGGCCTGTCCGATCCTCCTGGTCTTCCCGATCTTCCCCGTGCCTTCGCCGCGGCTCTCGACGACGACCTGGGCGTGCCCCAGGCGCTCGCGGTCGTGCATGAGACGGTGCGCGCCGGCAACGCTGCGCTGGATGCAGGCGAGACGGATGCCGCGGCACGCGCCCTCGTGGAGGTCGGCCGGATGACCGGCATCCTGGGTCTCGATCCGGCCGATCCGCAGTGGTGCGGCGCCGGCGCCGGCATGGAGGCGCGTGCACTCGACACGCTCGTGGAGGAGATGATCACCCAGCGCGCGCAGGCGCGAGCGGGCAAGGACTGGGCCGCAGCCGACCGCATCCGCGACGCCGTCGCAGCGGCCGGGATCACCCTGGAGGACACTCCGGACGGAACGCATTGGAGCATCGATGGCTAAGCCAGGACGTCCCGGGGCCGCCAAGGGCGGCAAGGGGCCCACGAAGGGCAGCGGCGGCAAGGGAAAGCGCGCCCTCGAGGGCAAGGGGCCGACCCCGAAGGCCGAAGATCGCGCGTGGCATCCCGCCGGCAAGCGCAAGGCCGCGGCTGAGCGTTACGCCGCCGCGGGGGGGAAAGGCCGCCCGGGTCAGCGTGCGCAGGGATCGAGCCCGGGCCGGACGGCGAAGCCGAAGACCGGGGATGACACCGAGAACGTGACCGGTCGCAACTCCGTGCTCGAAGCGCTGCGCGCGAAGATCCCGGCGACCGCGCTCTACATCGCCCAGCGCGTCGAAATGGACGACCGCGTCAAGGAGATGCTCTCGATCGCGACGCACCGAGGGATCCCGGTGCTGGAGGTCACCCGCCCCGAGCTGGACCGCATGGCCGGTTTCGACGGTGTCCACCAGGGAGTCGCGCTGAAGGTGCCGCCGTACGAGTACGCGCACCCTCAGGATCTCCTCGAGCAGATCTTCGACGCCGGTGCGACGCCGCTGATCGTCGCGCTGGACGGCGTGACCGATCCGCGCAACCTCGGCGCGATCATCCGCTCGACCGCCGCTTTCGGCGGACAGGGTGTCGTCATCCCGCAGCGCCGGTCTGCGGGCGTGACCTCGGCCGCGTGGAAGACGAGCGCTGGTGCGGCCGCGCGCATCCCGGTCGCGATGGCCGCCAACCTGACGACGACGCTCAAGGAGTACAAGAAGCAGGGCGTCTTCGTGCTCGGCCTCGACGGCGGGGGAGAGGTCTCGCTGCCCGGTCTCGAGCTCGCCGACCGACCTGTCGTCATCGTGGCGGGCTCGGAGGGCAGGGGGCTGTCGCGCCTGGTCGCCGAGACGTGCGATCAGATCGTGTCGATCCCCATCTCGACGGCGACGGAGTCGCTGAACGTCGGCATCGCGGCATCCGTCGCGCTCTATCAGATCGCCACGATCCGCGCCGCATCCGAGTGATATCGCCCGCGCGAGCGGGGCGAGAGAAGAAGAAGGAGAGATCATGGCCATCATCGCCGTCCTCGGCGGAACCGGATACGCCGGCCGCCACATCGTCGCAGAAGCCGTCGACCGCGGCCACACGGTGCTCTCGGTGGCACGTTCCGTGCCCGCCGAACGCGTCCCCGGTGCCACCTACCTGGAAGGGACGATCCTCGACGTGCCGACCCTTGTGAATCAGCTCGCGGGCGTCGATGTCGTCGTCAGCGCGGTCGCACCGCGCGGCGACATGCTCGGCCTCGTGCGCCCCAACCTCGAGGCGTTGAACAATGTGCTGCCCGACACCGTGCGCCTGGGCGTCGTCGGCGGCGCGGGCGGCAGCCTCGTCGCGCCGGGTGGTCCCCGCGTGGTCGACGTCGACTTCCCCGAGGCGTTCAAGGCCGAGGCGCTGGAGACGATCGGCGTGCTCGAAGACCTGCAGGGCGAGCACACCGGGCGCGACTGGTTCTTCGTGCATCCCGCCGGCGGGTTCGGCGCGTACAACCCTGGCGAGCGCACCGGCGTCTACCGCGACGGCGGCGACGTGATCGTCACGGACGCCGCGGGCGAGTCCTTCATCTCGGGGGCCGATCTCGCGATCGCGGTGCTCGATGAGATCGAGCGCCCGAAGCACTCGCGCGAGCGCTTCACCGTCGGATACTGAGACTCGGGTGTTGAGGTTCAGACGAGGTCGCGCCAGTCGACCTCGTCGCCCTCATCGTCGTTCAGGTCGAGTGCCCCGGTGATCACCGGGATCGACACGGTGTCGGTGGGCGGGCCCATGACGGTCGCCTCGTCGCGGCGGTGGCGCAGCACGGTGTCGACGTACGCGGAGAGCGCCTCGGCGATCGGCACCGACTGCCCGCGCTCCTGCGACATGTACCACCGGTGCTCGAGCACCTGGTGAAACACCTCGGCGGGCTCGAGCTTGCTGCGCAGGTCCCACGGGATCGCCTTGACGACCGGCTCGAACACGCGCGTGAGCCACTCGTGGGCGACCATGTCCTCATCCGCGCCCAGGCGTGAGACGCGCGCGCGGAACTCGTCCATGTCGTTGAGCAGGCGCCGCGCCTGATTCTCCTCGACGTCGAGTCCCGTCAGCCGCAGCAGGCGCCGCTGGTGGTGGCCGGCGTCGACGACCTTGGGCTGGATCGAGACGCGCGTGCCGTCGGGAGTCGCCTCGATCGACATCTCGTCGATGTCGAATCCGAGGTCGTTCAGGCGCTGGACGCGCTCCGTGATGTGCCACGACTCGCCCGCGGAGAAGGACTCCTGGTCGGTGAGGGCCGCCCAGAGGGAGCGGTAGGAGGACACGATCCCATCGGCGATCGCCACGGCATCCACGCCGCCTTCGAGCCGTCCACCCGCGGCGAGGTCCATGATCTCGCCCGCGATGTTCGTGCGCGCGACATCGAGGTCATGCTCCCGCTGCCCCGGGGTGAGGCCGGTCTCGTGCAGTTCTCCGGTCTCCGCGTCGACGAGATAGGCGGCGAATGCGCCGGCATCCCGCCGGAACAGGGTGTTCGACAGTGAGACGTCACCCCAGAAGAACCCGACCGTGTGCAGGCGCACCAGCAGGGCCGCGAGGGCGTCGACGAGCCGGCCGGCCGTGTCGGGGCGCAACGTCTGAGTGAACAGCGCGCGGTAGGGCAGGGAGAACTTCAAGTGCGCGGTCACGAGGGCTGCCGGCAGCGGATCGCCCTTCGGCGTTCGCCGCCCGTCGATCACGGCGACGCGATCGACGCACGGCACCGCCAGGCGTCCGAGCATGCCGAGCATGTCGTATTCGCGTCGTGCCATCTCGGCGGTCGTCTCCTTGACGGCGATCACGCGCCCGGACAGGCTCGCGAACCGCACGAGGTGGCGCGAAAGGCCCTTGGGGAGGGAGACGATGTGGTCTCGATGCCATTCGTCGAGAGGCGTCGACCAGGGGAGGTTCAGCAGGCCCGCGTCCATGCTGGAGGCGGTGATGCTGAGGGAATCGACCACGGGGGAATGCTGCTTTCGTGGGTCTTGGATACGCCGCGGCGCGGGGTCCATGGTCACACCGTGGACCCCGCGCCGCGGTCGGGTCGGTCAGGCCGAGACGATGGCCTTCTTGGTCAGGCGCTCGCCCGACTCGATGTCGAAGGCGTGCACGTGGTGCGGGATGGGGGCGAGGATGACCGTCTCACCCGCATTCGGGTGAATGCGACCGTTGACGCGCGCGACGATGTCGGTGCGCTTGCCCGAGATCTCGGAGTGGCCGTAGAGGTAGCCGTCCGCACCGAGCTCCTCGACGAGGTCGACCGTCACCGTGAGGCCCTGGCCGTCGGCGGGGTTCACGACGATGTCCTCGGGGCGGACACCCGCGGTGACCTGCGTGGCCTTCGTCGGACGGTCGATGTCGGCGTCGACGACGGCGGAGCCGAACTGGATGCCGCCCTCGGCGAGGTCCACGGGGAAGAGGTTCATCGCGGGCGAGCCGATGAAGCCGGCGACGAACACGTTGTTCGGCTTCTCGTACAGATCGCGCGGCGTGCCGACCTGCTGCAGCAGGCCGTCCTTGAGCACCGCGATGCGGTCGCCCATGGTGAGGGCCTCGGTCTGGTCGTGGGTGACGTAGACCGTGGTGACGCCGAGGCGGCGCTGCAGCGAGGCGATCTGGGTGCGGGTCTGCACGCGCAGCTTCGCGTCGAGGTTCGACAGCGGCTCGTCCATGAGGAACACCTGCGGGTTGCGCACGATGGCGCGGCCCATGGCGACGCGCTGGCGCTGGCCGCCCGAGAGCGCCTTCGGCTTGCGGGTGAGGTACTGCTCCAGGTCGAGGATCTTCGCCGCCTCTTCCACGCGCTTGGCGCGCTCCTCCTTGCTGACGCCGGCGATCTTCAGGGCGAAGCCCATGTTCTCGGCCACCGTCATGTGGGGGTACAGCGCGTAGTTCTGGAAGACCATGGCGATGTCGCGGTCTTTCGGGGGCACATCCGTGACGTCGCGGTCTCCGATGAGGATGCGGCCCGAGTTGACCTCTTCGAGGCCGGCCAGCATGCGCAACGTCGTGGACTTTCCGCAACCGGAGGGTCCGACCAGCACGAGGAACTCGCCGTCGGCGATGTCGATGTTGATCTTGTCGACGGAGGGACGCGTGGCCCCGGGGTAGACGCGGGTTGCGTTGTCGAACGTGACAGACGCCATGATTTCTTCTCCTTCACCGGCAGGTACGTGCCGGACGATCCGTAGTGATGGAATGAGCGGAGGTTCGCTCCGCACGCCCGACGTCGGGCGTGCTCCCAGTATCGCACGCTCCGTCTCGGAAAGAGAGGTGCGTGTCTGGGCATTTCTCAGGGATGCGCTCTACGATCGTGTGCGTCGCCGTCCCCGAGGCGACGGATCGCGGTGCCGGGTGCGCGGCGTTCGCAGAAGCTTCGAGAGGTTCCATGTCCAGCGACGACACCACCGACGTGCCGGCGGGCGACGACCGCGGTTCCGAGGTCAGCACGACGGACACGACGGAGCAGCCCCTGCAGGGGCGACGCGACGCGGTGCGTGAGAAGGCGGAGCAGGTGCAGATCCGGCAGTCGCGTGCGCGGCTGGTCCGCCGCACGGTGCTGGGTGCAGGGGTCGTCGCGGCGGTCGCCGTCGTCGCGGTCGTCGTGTCATGGGCCATCGGCAGTGCCGTCGGCCGTCCGCAGCTGTCGCCGGAGAGCGCCCAGGATGACGGTTTCGTCGTCACCTCGATCGCCAGCGCGGTGTCGATCACATCCCCCGACGATGCGGCGACGCCGACGGAGGACTCCGCGGGGGAAGCGACGGCCGCCGCGGCGACGGCACCCGCCCCCGTCAGCATCCACGTGTACGTCGACTACCTGTCGTCGTCGGCGCGCGAGTGGGAGCTGGCGAACACGTCGCAGCTGTCGGCGTGGGTCTCCGAGGGCGCCGTCACCCTGACCTATCATCCTGTCGCGATGCTTACGGCGAAGTCGAACGGCACCAAGTACTCGTTGCGCGCCGCGAACGCCGCGGCGTGCGTCGCGACGTACGCGCCCGATTCGTTCTTCCAGTTCAACGACGACCTGCTGCAGCGCCAGCCTGACATCGACTCCGACGGCTTCTCGAACGACGACCTCGCCGACATCGCGCTGGCCAACGGCAGTGACGATCCCAAGACGCTGCGCACGTGCATCGAGTCCGAGCAGTTCTCAGCGTGGGTGAAGGATGCCACCGAGCGCGCGGTCGCAGGCATCGACGGCACCGATGGGCTGGCTCTCACCGGCAACTCGCTCGTCGTCGTCAACGGCGAGGCCTACGTGGGCGACATGAGCGATCCTGACGAGTTCGCCCAATTCGTGCTGACCAGCGCCAGTGTCACGGAGTCGAGCGCGACGCCCACCCCCAGCGCGACGGGGTCGACGGCCCCCTGACGGCGAGCCGCGGTGGACCGGCGCTCTAGACTGGGTACCGCCTCGCCGGCTTGGCGCAATTGGTAGCGCACCTGTCTTGTAAACAGGGGGTTGCAGGTTCGAGTCCTGTAGCCGGCACCCATCCCGTGTGGCTGCTGGCGTCGTGCCCGTAGGCTGACTCTCCGTGAACGATCGCCCGCGTCTTGCTGCGGCGATGGCTCTGGCCGGCGCGGTGCTCGTCGGCGTGCTGACCGCAGCGCAGGCGCGCGTCAACGGACAGCTCGGCCTTCGCCTGGGCGACGGCTTCGTCGCCGCGGTCATCTCGTTCGGGTCGGGATTGCTCGCGCTCGTCTCGCTGTCGGCGCTCGTCGCGTCGGGACGGCGCGGGGTGCGGGCACTCGCGACCGGCATCCGCTCCCGCGCTATCCCCTGGTGGATGCTGGCGGGTGGTGCCGCCGGCGCGCTCACCGTCGCAACCCAGGGGCTCGCGGTCGCGGTCATCGGGTTGTCGCTGTTCGCCGTCGGTGTCGTCGCCGGGCAGACGCTGTCGGGCCTGCTGCTGGACCGCGTCGGCTACGGGCCGGCGGGGGTCGTCCCGGTCACGATGCCGCGCGTGGGCGGCGGCGCGCTCGCGCTCGGGGGCGTCGCGATCTCGCTGCACAGCGGCGTGCTCGAACGCGTCCCGTGGTGGATGCTCGTGCTCCCCGTGCTGACCGGGATCGGCATCGCGTGGCAGCAGGCGACCAACGGCCGCCTACGTCAGCGGGTCGGCAGCCCCCTGACGGCGACCTTGGTCAACTTCTTCGGCGGCACGGTGATCCTCGCGATCGCCGCGGTGGTCCACGTCGTGAGCGCCGGCCCGCCGAACCCGCTGCCGGCCGAGCCCTGGCTGTACCTGGGTGGAGTGATCGGAGTGACGTACATCTTCATGTCGGCCGCGCTCGTCGTGCACACCGGTGTGCTGCTGCTGAGCCTCGGCTCGATCGCGGGGCAGCTCGTGACGTCGCTGGTGATGGATGCCGTGTGGCCGGCCACGGCGGGGTTGAGCTGGACCGCGGAGCTCGCGATGGTGCTCGTCGCCGGCACCGGGGTCGTCGTCGCGGCTGCGCTCGGGAGAGGACGCCGGACCCAGCCGCCTCGTTGAGAAGGCGCGCTCCTGCGGCGTCGGCCTTCGCCTACGCGGGAGCGGCCTGCGTGCGTGCCTTCGTCGCCCGGTCCTTCGACCTCTTCTGCTTCTTCCGCTTCTTCTGCTTCTTCCGCTGGGCGGGTTCGTCCCCGGCCTCGCGCCAGGCGACGAGCTCGGCGGGCATCGTCGTCCCCGCCGGCATCCGGCTGACATGGGCGCGCGCGTCGACGAACGTGCGATGCCCGGGGCGCGCACCTGCCGGCTTGCCTCCGACGTAGAGCCATCCGAGCAGTTCCTCGTCCGGCCCGAGCCCGTGAGCTTTCGCCACCGGCTTGCTGCGCGTGTGGCGCCCCGTGCGCCAGATGACGCCCCAGCCGGCGTCATCCAGGAGCAGGCTCAGCACGTGGGCGACCCCCGATGCGACCGCTTCCTGCTCCCAGCGCGGGACCTTGTCGCTCGTGCGGTAGCTGGCGACGACGGCGATCAGCAGTGGGGCGCGCAGCGGCTTCTGTGACGGCTTGTCGCTGCCTTCGGCTTTCGCGATCGCCGCTCCGAGTGCCAGACGATCGTCGCCGCGCAACTCGATGAGCCGCCACGGGCGCAGCGAGGAGTGATCGGCGACGCGGGCCGCCGCCTCGACCAGCGTCAGCAGCTCGGTGCGGGGCGGGGCGGCATCGGTCACCTTCGACCACGAGCGGCGTGCGCGCACGGCCTCGAGGGTGGGGCGTGTCGACGGATCCGTCATGATTCGGGGGTGAACGACAGCGACAGCGAGTTCATGCAGTAGCGGTCGCCCGTCGGGGTGCCGAATCCGTCGGCGAACACGTGCCCCAGGTGTGAGCCGCAGCTCGCGCAGCGCACCTCGGTGCGCACCATGCCGTGACTGCGGTCCTCGATGAGCTCGACCGCCTCGGGGCGCACGGACTCGTAGAAGCTCGGCCAGCCGCAGTGCGAGTCGAACTTGGTGCCGGAGACGAACAGCTCCGCACCGCACGCGGCACACGCGTACAGGCCGGCGCGGCGCTCGTCGAGGAGCTCTCCCGTCCATGCCCGCTCGGTGCCGGCCTGGCGCAGCACGGCGTACTGCGCGGGGCTGAGCTCGGCTCGCCACTGCTCGTCGGTCTTGTTCACGCGATAGTCCACGATGGAATCCTTCCTCTGTCCTATTCAACCCGACCTCGCGCGGTGTGGTCTCCGGTGTTCCTCCCCGGACAATAGGGGGATGGATGCCCGGGCCATCGCTGTCGAATGTCGCGCCGTCGCCGAGCGCTTCGCCCGTTTCGCCCGCGACGAGGCCCCGGGAAGATCGCCGCTCTACGCCGCGTGGGCACTGCTGGTGGCGCGCGACGACGAAGTGCAACGCGTGCTCGCGCGCATCCCGGCCCAGCGCCGGCAGCCGCCGCTCGTGTTCGCCGTCACACGCCTGCTCGGCTCGGGCGAACCCGATGCCGCGGGGTGGCGTTCGTGGCTTCTCGACCATGCCGACGAGGTGGTCGCTGAATGCGGTCGCCGGTCGCTGCAGACGAACGAGCCCCTGCGCTGCGCGGCGCTCCTGCCCGCCCTCGCGCAGATCGCGGGCCCGATCGCTCTCCTCGAGATCGGGGCGAGCGCCGGGCTGTGCCTGTACCCCGACCGCTACTCGTACCGGTACCGCGGTGCCAGAGAGACGATCGTGCTCGACCCCGCCGACGGCGCGTCGGAGGTCGTTCTCGACTGTGTTGTGCGCGGCGACCGGATGCCTGAGGTCTCCCTCCCCGAGGTCGTGTGGCGCGCTGGTGTCGACCTCGCGCCGCTCGATCCGGCTGCGCCCGAGACCGCGGCATGGCTTGCCGGGCTCGTCTGGCCGGGGGAGGAGGGCCGGGCGGAGCGTATCCGCGCGGCGCTGCGGATCGCGGCATCCGACCCGCCGCTCCTGGTCGCGGGCGACGGAGCCGCGCGCCTCGCCGAGATCGCGGACCTGGCGCCGCGCGAGGCGACACTCGTCGTGCAGACACCCGGAGTGCTCGCGCACATCCCGTGGGCGGGCAGGCGCGCGCTCATCGCGGAGGCACGTCGCTGCGGGCGCTGGATCACCCTCGACGCGCCGAGTCTGCATGACGGATGGGCCGAGGAGATCAGCGGCCAGTGGTGGCGCGAAAGGTGGCCGGAGGGGTTCGCCGTCGCGCTGGAGGGTGATGTGCTCGGTGCCGCCGGCCCGCTGGGCGGATGGTGGCAATCGGTGGATGCCTCCGAGTGGCACCCCAACGGCCGGGGCGCGGCCGGGTAGCGTGAGTGCGTGCCCCTCAGCGATCGTGACCGCAGCCTGCTCGACTTCGAGTCGCGTTGGATCGGGCACTCGGCCGCGAAGGAGGAGACGATCCGTCGCGAGCTCGGTCTGACCCCGGCGCGGTACTACCAGCTTCTCGGTCGCGCGATCGAGCAGGCCGACGCCGCGGCATACGATGCGCTCCTGGTCCATCGGCTTCGTCGGCTGCGCGACGGCCGATCTTCGGGGCAGAGACCGCGGGGGAGTGTACCCACAGGCGCGGCCGGGTAACATTCTCAGGTGCCCCAGACCTCCGCTCCGAAGGATCGCTTCGACGAGCTGCCCGAGGACGGCCGGCGCCTCGGAGCGCATCGTGCCGAGAACCCCGGCGTGCGCGCAGGTGCGGTACTGCTGTGGGCCGCGGTGGCGACCGTCGTGCTCGTCGTCGTCGGCGTGGCCGGGACGATGTTCGCCACCGGCCGGATCACGCTCTTCCCCACGGCCGCGGCAACCGCCGAAAGCACGGTGACGGCGGTTCCCACCGCAGAACCGGTGCTCGACACCTCGTATACCGTTCTCATCCTCAACGCGACCCCGCAGGACGGCCTCGCCGGTGAGATGCGCGAGGTCGTCGTCGCGGCCGGCTGGTCGGAGGATGCCGTCATCGACGGCGACGCGGGGTCGGAGGATTTCGAGACCACCACCGTCTATTACGCGACCGCGGACGACGAGGGCGCCGCTCGTGGACTCGCGCAGGCGATCGGCGGCGCCGAAGTGCAGTTGAACGACGTGTACCAGATCGCCGACGACACCAGCACGACCGACGTCGATGAGAGCGCGAGCGCGCAGCTGGTGATCGTCATCGGCCTCGATCGCGTCGATGGCGCGGACGCGTCCACGACTCCCTGAGGCGGTACCGGCGTCTCGCGCGAGTGCTCTGGCGGTGCGTGTTTCGCGGGTGTGAACTCTTCGATGCGCTCGTGTCAACACTTCCCGTATCGGCGTTTGGAGCCCCTGGGCGCTGGTTAGCATGGCGAGGTCATACCGCAGCATCAGGAGACTCGCATGGCCGGAACGACCCAAGGCATCGTCAAGTGGTTCAACGCCGAGAAGGGCTTCGGCTTCATCACGGTCGAGGGCGGCCAGGACGTGTTCGTGCACTACTCGAACATCGACATGAGCGGGTTCCGCGTGCTCGAAGAGGGGCAGACGGTCGAGTTCGTCATCGGTGCGGGTCAGAAGGGCCCGCAGGCCGAGTCGGTCCGCGTCGTCTGAGAGACCTCCGCCGCGGCTGCCCTTTGGCAACCTTTGTGCCGCACGGCGGGCGGATGCCGTGTCGTCGGCTTGCACTCGTCATGCCCGAGTGCCAGAATGAGTTAGCACTCACTCATGCCGAGTGCTAAAGACTCATCCTCACGTCCGGGAGGGACGACACACTTATGGCAAAGATCATCGCTTTCGACGAGGAGGCCCGCCGCGGCCTCGAGCGCGGCCTGAACACCCTGGCCGACGCCGTCAAGGTGACCCTCGGCCCGCGCGGTCGCAACGTCGTGCTCGAGAAGAAGTGGGGCGCCCCCACGATCACGAACGACGGCGTCTCGATCGCCAAGGAGATCGAGCTCGACGACCCGTACGAGAAGATCGGCGCTGAGCTGGTCAAGGAGGTCGCGAAGAAGACCGACGACGTCGCGGGAGACGGCACCACCACGGCGACCGTTCTCGCCCAGGCTCTCGTGCGCGAGGGCCTGCGCAACGTCGCGGCCGGCGCCGACCCGATCAGCCTGAAGAAGGGCATCGAGAAGGCCGTCAAGGCGCTCTCCGACGAGCTGCTCGCCACCGCCAAGGAGGTCGAGACCAAGGAGGAGATCGCCGCCACGGCATCCATCTCCGCCGCCGACACCGAGATCGGCGAGCTCATCGCCGAGGCCATCGACAAGGTCGGCAAGGAGGGCGTCGTCACCGTCGAGGAGTCGAACACCTTCGGCACCGAGCTCGAGCTCACCGAGGGCATGCGCTTCGACAAGGGCTACATCAACCCCTACTTCGTCACCGACCCGGAGCGTCAGGAGGCGGTGTTCGAGGACCCGTACATCCTCATCGCCAACCAGAAGATCTCGAACATCAAGGACCTGCTGCCGATCGTCGACAAGGTGATCCAGGAGGGCAAGGAGCTCGTCATCATCGCCGAGGACGTCGAGGGCGAGGCCCTGGCGACCCTGGTGCTGAACAAGATCCGCGGCATCTTCAAGTCGGTCGCCGTCAAGGCTCCCGGCTTCGGCGACCGTCGCAAGGCGCAGCTGCAGGACATCGCGATCCTCACCGGCGGCCAGGTCATCACCGAGGAGGTCGGCCTCAAGCTCGAGAACGCCACGACCGATCTGCTCGGCAAGGCGCGCAAGGTTATCGTCACGAAGGACGAGACCACGATCGTCGAGGGTGCCGGTGACGTCGCTCAGATCGAGGGTCGCGTGACCCAGATCAAGCGCGAGATCGAGAACACCGACAGCGACTACGATCGCGAGAAGCTGCAGGAGCGCCTCGCGAAGCTCGCCGGCGGCGTCGCGGTCATCAAGGCGGGCGCGGCCACCGAGGTCGAGCTCAAGGAGCGCAAGCACCGCATCGAGGACGCCGTCCGCAACGCGAAGGCGGCCGTCGAGGAGGGCATCGTCCCCGGTGGTGGCGTGGCGCTCATCCAGGCGGGCAAGAAGGCGTTCGACACGCTCGAGCTGACCGGTGACGAGGCGACCGGTGCGAACATCGTCAAGGTCGCCATCGAGGCCCCGCTCAAGCAGATCGCCCTCAACGCGGGCCTGGAGCCCGGTGTCGTGGCGAACAAGGTCTCGGAGCTGACCGCGGGTCAGGGCCTGAACGCGGCCACCGGCGAGTACGTCGACATGTTCGCCGCCGGCATCATCGACCCGGCCAAGGTCACCCGCTCGGCGCTGCAGAACGCTGCGTCGATCGCGGGCCTGTTCCTCACGACCGAGGCGGTCGTCGCCGACAAGCCCGAGAAGGTCGCGGCCCCGGCCGGCGGCGACCCGACCGGTGGCATGGACTTCTGACGCGACGCGTATAGAAACCCGCCCCGTGCACAGAAGGGCCCCTCTCCGGAGGGGCCCTTCTGCCGTTGGAGCTCTTCCGGGGTCGTTCAGCGGAAGAGCCCCGCGGCGGCGGTCTCGGTCTGAACGTACTGATCGCCGGCGTAGGCGAGCGCCGTGCCGATGTCGCCGAGCGCGGCCTCGAGGTCGCACTGCATCGCACGCCATCGGTCGATGACGGACTGGAAGGCGATCGCCGCAGATCCCGTCCACACGCCCTGCAGCTGCGTGAGCTGCCCGAGCATCGCGGACGTCTCGCCCTGCAGGCGATCGGCGGTGGCGCGGATCGCGCCGGTGGCGGTGAAGACGGCATCGGAGTCGACGCTGAATGTGGCCATGAGAGGCTCCTTTCGATGGGATGCCGCCACGCTAGACGCCGCGGAGACTCCGCGGGCAGGTGCGGAGCCGATCGGGGGAGAACATGCGGAAATCGCCGCTTGGGGAGGAGGCGATGCTCACGCCTCGTCGCGAATGCGGTGCAAGGGCTGTGTCTCGATGAAGAGGTGCTCGGCGGCATCCCGCGCCCGCGCGAGCGGGAACGCGACCCGGAACGTCGTGCCGCCGCCGGGGGTGTCGGTGACGTCGATCGAACCGTGTAGCGCTTCGACGATGGATGCCACGATCGACAGTCCGAGTCCCGAGCCACCGGTCTCTCGGGCACGGGAGGTGTCGGCGCGCCAGAACCGCTGGAAGATCTTGTCGCGGATCTGGACGGGGATGCCGTCGCCGTGGTCGATCACGGCGATCCACCCCATGCCCGCCGGTTCGTCGACGCCGGTTGCGAGCTCGATCGGCGACCCCGCCGGCGTGTAGCGACGCGCGTTGCCGAGCAGGTTCGCCACGACCTGCCGGATGCGGTTCTCGTCGCCGAGGACGATCGGCACGGGATCCGCGGCCACCGGGTGAAGCGGGGCCTGCTCGACGGCGGGTGCCTCGGCGGAGGCCGCCGGACGTGGGCGCCGCCGCAGGATCGAGCGCGTCGCTCCCGCCAGACCGCCGCGGCGGATGGCCGTGGCGCTGCTCTCCGAGGGATCCGGGTTGATGGTGGAGGGATGCGCGCGCGCGGGCACGTCGGCGACGATGACCGACACCTCGCGCTCGGGCGAGGTGGCGCGTGCATCCAGTGCGGCATCACGGGCGATCGGGCGCAGATCGATCGCTGACACGACGAGGTCGCGGCGCTCATCGAGCCGGGCGAGAGCCAAGAGGTCCTCGACGAGCACGCCCATGCGGATCGCTTCCTTCTCGATACGCTCCATCGACTGTGCGGTCTGCTCGGAGCCTGCGATCGCGCCCATCCGGTAGAGCTCCGCGTACCCGCGCACTGTGACGAGGGGTGTGCGCAGCTCGTGGCTCGCATCGCCGATGAACCGTCGCATCTGCTGCACGGTGGCATCACGTTGCGCGAGCGCCTGGTCGATGCGATCGAGCATCGCGTTGATCGCGGTCTTGAGCCTGCCGACCTCGGTGCGCGGTGAGATATCCGCCATGCGTTGGCTGAGATCGCCCGCCGCGATCGACATCGCCGTGTCTTCGACCTGGCCGAGGCTGCGGAAGGCGAGGGTCACGAGCCAGCGCGTCGCGAGGGCGCCCGCGAGGATCGTCACGAGTGCGAGGAGCGTGTAGATGCCGATGTAGTTCGTCACCGTCTGGTTCACGACCGACAGCGGGAGAGCGACGACCTGGGAGTAGTTCGCGTTGTCGCCGACGCCGTCGATCGGCGCGAGGAAGTCGGCGCTGGCGTGGAACGTGCCGGTTCCGTCCGCCGCCTTCAACTCGATGATCTGGCCGAGCGTGGAGAGCGTCTGCTCGATCGTGAGCGTCTCCGGGAACACGGGGCTCTGGCCCGTGCCGCCTGCCGACGCGAGGAAGGTGCCGTCGGGGCCGTATACGGCGACGACGTACTGCGCCGGGCTGCCGTTGTCGCTGAAGTGCGGCACGCCGTCGATGACCTCGACATCCATGAGGGTGCTGGCGACGTCCGCCGGGGCAAGCCGCAGCAGATAATCGTCGAGCGCCGCGATCTGGGCGTTGCGCAGGAACACGCCCGTGCCCAGGCCCGCCGCGAGCAGCCCCACGGCCAGCACCGCGACCGTGACGCCTGTGACCTTGGCGCGCAGGCTGATCCCGCGCCACCACACAGTGACGCGGTCCCCCCTCTTGGCGTGAGCTGCCAGGACGCCTCCCACGGTCGCCGGGGCGGCTTCAGGCCGTCTTGCCGGCCTTCAGCATGTAGCCGAAGCCGCGCTTGGTCTGGATGAGCGGCTCGGTCGAGTACGGGTCGATCTTGCGGCGGAGATAGGAGATGTAGCTCTCGACGATGCCGGCGTCTCCGTTGAAGTCGTACTCCCAGACGTGGTCGAGGATCTGCGCCTTGCTGAGCACTCGATTCGGATTGAGCATGAGATAGCGCAGGAGCTTGAACTCGGTGGGGGAGAGGTCGATCGACACGTCGCCGACGAGCACGTCGTGAGTGTCCTGGTCCATCGTCAGCTCGCCGGCCCTGACGGTGGACTCTTCGTCGGCCTGCATCGTGCGGCGCAGGATCGCCTGCAGACGCGCCACGATCTCATCGAGCGAGAACGGCTTCGTGACGTAGTCGTCGCCGCCGACGTTGAGGCCCTCGATCTTGTCCTCGGTGTCGTCCTTCGCCGTGAGGAAGAGGATCGGTGCCGTATAGCCCGCGCCGCGCAGGCGCTTGGTGACGCTGAAACCGTTCATGTCGGGGAGCATGACGTCGAGGATGATGAGGTCCGGCTCCTCCTCCAGCACAGCGGAGATGGTCTGGGCGCCATTGGCGACGGCGCGCACCTGGTAGCCCGCGAAGCGGAGGCTGGTCACGAGCAGATCGCGGATGTTCGGTTCGTCGTCGACGACGAGGATGCGCGGTGCTGTCATGTGTCCATATTGTCACCGGATGCCATGCGAAAGCTGGATATCCGCGCGCGGGGTGCTCACACGGCGAGGCCGCCGCGGATGATCCGTTCGGTCGGGTCGGCTCCTCGCGCCGCACGGCAAGATGGAGACATGACGCTTCCCCCCGATGCCACCGCGGGCGGTCTCGCCTTTCACCGACTCGTGTTCGCGCGGCGGCGCAGCGGGTGGTGGACACCGCTTCTGGTCGGCATCCTCGGCGTCACGTTCTACATCGCACTCCTGCTCGTGGTCATCGTCGTCATCGTGCTCGTCTCGTTCGCTCAGCCGGAGCTGATGGACGGCCTCGATGTGCTCGGGCAGGACCTGGCGCTCGACATGAACGATCCCTTCACGGTCGCCGTGATGCTCGGCACGATCGTGCTGATGCTGCCGAGCTACCTGCTGGCGTCGCTGATCGTGAGCGGACGCTGGGTCGGGTTGATCTCCTCGGCGGCGGGAAGGCTGCGCTGGCGGTGGATGCTGCTGTGCGTGCTCGTTGCGCTGGGCGTCTCCGCCGCGCTCGTCGGGGCTACGATGCTGCTCCCGTCCGAGCTCGCGGGCGAAGCGACGGAGCCCGCGGGCTCGGGTCCAGGACCGTCCTGGGCCGTGACGCTCGGCGTCGTGCTGCTGCTGGTGCCCTTGCAGTCCGCGGCGGAGGAGTACGTGTTCCGCGGGTATCTCATGCAGGCCGTGGGACGGTGGCTGCGGCATCCGGCGTTCGCGATCCTGCTGCCCGTGCCGCTGTTCGTCATGGGGCACATGTACGACCTGCTCGGGCAGATCGGCATCGGCTTGTTCGCGGTCGCTGCGGGCTGGCTGACCTGGCGCACGGGAGGGCTCGAGGCAGCGATCGGAATGCACGTCGTGAACAATCTCGTCGCGTTCGGGCTGGCGATCGCGGACGGCTCCGACCCGACCTCCGCCGAGACGGGGATCGTGAGCTTCCTGTGGTCGCTGCTGCTGGTCGGCGGCTACGTCGCGGCGATCGAGGGGATGCTGCGCCGCCGCCCGCTCCCGCGCACGCTGGTGCTCACCCCGCCGGTCCCGGTGACGCCGCCCGGCTACGCGGCGGTGATCCCTTCGGCGTAGGTTTCGATACGCCCGCGCTGTGCGCGTGCACTCAACCTTGACCCCTCCGGCATCAACGCCGCTACGCGGCGGTGATCCCTTCGGCGTCAAGGATCGTGTAGCTGTAGCCCTGCTCGGCGAGGAAGCGCTGGCGGTTCTGGGCGAAGTCCTGGTCGACCGTGTCCCGCGCGATGAGGGTGTAGAAGCTCGCGGTGTGACCGCTCGTCTTGGGGCGCAGCAGGCGCCCGAGGCGCTGCGCCTCCTCCTGGCGGGAGCCGAACGATCCCGACACCTGGATCGCGACGGATGCCTCCGGCAGGTCGATCGAGAAGTTCGCGACCTTCGAGACGACCAGCACCGGTATGCGCCCCTCGCGGAACGCGCCGTAGAGCTCCTCGCGCTCGTCGACGGGGGTCGCGCCGGTGATCTGCGGGGCCTCCAGCGCCTGTGACAGCACGTCGATCTGGTCGAGGTACTGCCCGATGACGAGGATCTGCTCGCCCGCGTGACGCGCGACGAGGTCGCGCACGACGGGGATCTTCGCGTGCGCGGTGGCGGCGAGCCGGTAGCGGTCGTCGTCGGCCGCCGCGGCGTACTCCATGCGGTCCGACGGCGGCAGGTCGATGCGCACCTCGTAGCAGACAGCGGGGGAGATGAAGCCCTGGGCCTCGATCTCCTTCCACGGGGCGTCGAAGCGCTTGGGCCCGATCAGGCTGAAGACGTCGCCTTCGCGGCCGTCCTCGCGCACGAGCGTCGCGGTCAGGCCCAGGCGCCGGCGTGCCTGCAGCTCGGCGGTGAGCTTGAACACGGGGGCCGGCAGCAGGTGCACCTCGTCGTAGACGACGAGGCCCCAGTCCAGGGCATCCAGCAGCGCCAGGTGCGCATACTCGCCCCGCCGCCGCGCGGTGAGGATCTGGTAGGTCGCGATCGTGACCGGGCAGATCTCCTTCGCCTGACCCGAGTACTCCCCGATCTCCTCGGGCGTGAGGGTCGTGCGCCTCAGCAGCTCGTCGCGCCATTGCCGGGCGCTCACGGTGTTCGTCACGAGGATGAGCGTGGTCGTCTTCGCCTCGGCCATCGCCGCCGCTCCCACGAGCGTCTTGCCGGCGCCGCAGGGAAGCACCACGACGCCCGATCCGTCCTTGGCGAAGATGTCGACGGCCTTGCGCTGATAGGGGCGCAGCGCCCACCCGTCCTCCGCGAGGTCGATCGGGTGGGGCGTTCCGGGGGTGTAGCCGGCGTGGTCCTCGGCGGGCCAGCCGATCTTCAGCAGCTCTTGCTTGATGTGGCCGCGGGCCCACGCATCCACCGTGAACACGCCCGGAGAGGGGTGGCCGGTCAGCAGCGGCTGGATGCGCTTGTTCCTCGCGACCTCCGCCAGCACGGCGACGTCGGTCGCGCGCAGCACGAGCGTGCCCTCGGCATCCCGTTCGATCACGAGGCGCCCGTAGCGGTTCACGGTCTCGCGCACGTCCAGCGAGACGGATGCCGGGACGGGAAAGCGCGACCAGCGGTCGAGCGTCGCGAGCATGTCGTCTGCGGTATGTCCCGCAGCGCGGGCGTTCCACAGGCCGAGACGGGTGATCCGGTAGGTGTGGATGTGCTCGGGGGCGCGTTCGAGCTCCGCGAAGATCGCGAGCTCGTGACGGGCGCTCTCGGCGTCGGGGTGTGCCACTTCGAGCAGTACGGTGCGGTCGCTCTGCACGATGAGGGGTCCGTCGGCCATAGCGGAAAAGTCTACGCCGCGCTTGTCGCCGCCCGGATCTCAGCGCCGCGCGCTCCGCTGGTCGTGGTCACGCCGTGTCGACGCGAGTGATGCTCGCCACCGGCAGCGTGCGCTCGACGTCCACGTTCTTGTCGACGCCGCGCAGACGTCCGCCGCTGAGCCCCGTGGCCTCGATCGTGAACTCGCGTTCGGCGTCGCCCGGCGCCCCGGGCATCCGCACCGCGACGGTCAGCGTCGCACGCGTGCGCACGGCCTGTTCGAGCTCGCGCGCGAGCCACGCCGCATCCGCGTCCGCCCCCTGTGTACTGCGCAGGCGCGCGATCAACTCGGCGTAGACCTCGGCCGGCTCGGTGTCAGGCACCGGATCAGGCGCGAGCCGATGCCGATCGAGGGCGCGGCGCTGTCCGTCGGCATCCACGGCGACGACGGGGTAACGTGCGTCCGCGATCATCCAGAACGCGGTGTCAGCACTCGAGCGGGTGACCAACTCGTCGCCGTCCGGGACGAGACCGAGCGGGCGCAAGGCCTGGTCGACCGCGATCGTCCGCAGCAGCGCCTCGTCGTCGCTCGCAACGCGCGTGCGCCCGTGCCGATCCGGCCCCACGCGCAGCGCGCCATGGCGGCTCGCCGAGCGCTCGATCTCGTACGCGAGCGGCTGGGGCAAGCCCGTCAGCGACAGCTCGAGCAGGAACGCGCGCAGCGTCGCGGCGGTCTCTCCCGCGGTCAGCGCGTCGGCGAGCGTATCAGCGGTGAACCGGTAGGTGGAGGCCTGTGCCCGTGACTCGCGCCGGGCCATCGAGCGCAACCGGATGTCGAGCTGGGGGGCGAGCGAGCCGGGTGCGATCGCGGAAAGATCGTTCTGCAGGAACACGCGATCGACCTCGGGCGGGAGCAGCGCCGCGAGCGCCGCCTGGTCGAAGCCGTCGCCGTCCGCGGCCGGTTGCGACCAGGCGGGGGCGGTGCCCGAGGCATCCACGACCGCCCAGCGCTTCAGCAGCGTGGCCGTCGCCGCCGCGCGGGCAGGCCAGGCCGGGTCGAACGGGTAGGCCGCGGGCCAGTCCGTGAGATCCTGCCATCCGCCGTGTGGCGTCCGCACGGCGGCCGGGAGCGCTGCGATCAGCCTCGTCGCGACATCGAGCCACCGGGTGACCGTGCCGCTGTGCAGCCACGCGATCCCGCGCGAGGTCACGAGCCAGGCGCGCTCGACGACGGCGAGAAGGCCCGTGCGCTCGGCGATCGCGACGAGATCGTCGGCGGCCGCGGCATCCGCCACGACGCCCGACTCGATCAATCGGCGTCGATCGACCGCCCCGAGAGTTCCGGTGCCGATGCGACCGAGCGGGGACGACAACGCCTCCTGCAGCACGTCGGCCAGAGATGCGGATGCCGTGAAGGCGCGCTCCGCTTCGGCGTCGTCGTCGACGGGCGGGGCCGCCGCGGGGATGTTCTCGTGCGCGATCGGAACGGCCGCGCGGAACGCGGCTGCGACGCTCTCCCACGGTGCTCCGCGCTCGTCCAGCAGGGCGCACGCGATCAGGGCATCGCGCTCCGCGCCGACCGGCGCCGCGCCGGAGGCGATCGCCACATCCAGCGTGTGTGCTTCGCCCGCCGTCAGCGCCGCGATCGCGCGGGCGAGCGAGGCGGGCTCGAGCAAGTGGTCAACCGCGTCGAACGCGTCGGCCCACGGCACGTCGGGGGAGACCTGGCGTGCGGCCAGAAGGCTCGCCAGCGCGGCATCGCCCCGCGCCTCGAGCTCGTGCGCGAGGGTGCGGGCGTCGGATGCGGCCACCGTCAGCGCCCCTTGCCGACCCGCGCCTTCCGGATGAAGGTCATGATGAGCACCGCCAGCAAGAGCAGGAACGCCACGATCGGTGCGATATAGACCGTCGTGCCGACGGACGGCCACAGACCCGCACCGAAGTCCTCGTGGTCCATTCCCGCGGCCGAGCCGATCATGATCGCGACGAAGCACACGACCGACAGCAGAAGCAGACCCAGCGACATGAACGCGAGGATGCGATCGATCCGCCGGACCGGGAGGTCGTCGGACGGGGCCGGGGTGCGGGAACTGGAAGGCGACATCCGCACCAGCCTACTGCGTCGGGTCGTGTCGTAGTCTTGACGGAGGGGCCGTGAGCCCCGCATCCCCCATGCCCACCCCCCATGCCCGTGGCGTTCGCCGCGGGCACGATCAGCGAGGTCCCCATGCCCACCGGCAAAGTCAGGTTCTACGACGACGAGAAGGGTTTTGGCTTCATCACCTCCGATGAGGGCCAGGACGTGTTCCTGCACGCCACGGCACTTCCCGCCGGAGCGGTCGTGAAGACCGGCACGCGACTCGAGTTCGGTGTCGCCGACGGCAAGCGCGGCCTGCAGGCGCTCGCGGTGCGAGTGCTCGACGCTCCCGTGAGCCTCGCCAAGCGCAGCCGTCCGCGTCCCGACGACATGGCCATCATCGTCGAAGACCTCGTGAAGCTGCTCGACAAGCTCGGCGGCGACCTGCGCCGTGGGCACTATCCGAGCGCCGGTCAGGGCGCGAAGGTCGCGGCGATCCTGCGCAAGGTGGCCGATGACCTCGACGCCTGAGCCGGCCGACGAGCGTCTTCTCGCCGCGCACGACCTCGCCCTCGCGGCGCTGCACGAGATCACCCCGGCCTCGACGGTCGGAGGCGCCGCGGGCTACACGTCCGAGGCCGGCGGCGTCGTCTCGTTGCGCTTCGTCAACACGATGCCCGGCTATCCGGGCTGGTTCTGGACGGTGAGCGTCGCGGCGGCACCGGAGGCCGATCCGACGGTGCTCGAGGCCGAGCTGTTGCCCGGCGAGGGTGCGCTGCTGGCGCCGGAATGGGTGCCGTGGGCCGAGCGCCTGGCCGAATACCAGGCGGCTCAGGCGTCGCTGGCCGCGGGGGCGGACGACGAGGCCGAGGATGACGACGTCGAGGACGACCTCGACGACGATCGAGACGATGACGAGGTCGACGACCTCGACGACGTCCTCGATCTCGATGCGGTCGACTTCGATGAAGACGGCTCGCCGATCCTGCACGCGGGCGACGTCGACGGTGTGGACATCGACGAGCTCGACGACGACTCCGACGAGGAGTGACTCCGCCGCGTGCCGGTCATGCGACCACGGTGAACCCGGCCGCCTGCAGACTCTCATCGCGCGACGATGACCCGATCAAAAGCTCGAAGGCGCCGGGCTCGACGATGCGCCGCCCCGCGGCATCCACGATCGTGCAGTCGGACACCGCGAGTTCGAAGTCCACTGTCGCCGACGCGCCCGCGGCGAGGTCGACGTGCCGATACGCTTTGAGCTCTTTGTCGGCCCAGCTGACCGAGGTCACCGCGTCGCGCACGTAGACCTGCACGAGCTCGCGTACGGGGCGGCGTCCCGTGTTGCGCACCGTGACGTGGGCGTGCACGCTGCCTGAAACCGTGACCTCGGGCGTCGTGACGACCGGCGGGTCGTAGGAGACCGTCGTGTACGACAGCCCCTCGCCGAAGGCGTGTGCGGGACGCTGGGTGAGGTCGGCGTAGCGGTCTCCGTGCTGACCGCGGATCTGGTTGTAATAGGTCGGCTGCTGGCCGACGTGCCGCGCGAAGGAGATCGGCAGCCGTCCCGACGGCTCGATGCGCCCGAGCAGCAGCTCGGCGATGGCGCGACCGCCCTGCATGCCGGGGTTCGCGACCCACACGAGCGAGGCGCCCCGGACGGCATCGGGAAGCACGAGCGGCTTCGAGGCCAGCAGCACGACGACCAGCGGGGTGCCGGTCGCGGCGAGGGCCCCCAGCAGCTCGCGTTGACCGCCGACGAGCTCGAGAGTGGCCGTCGAACGCCCCTCGCCGACGAGCTCGATGCGATCGCCGACGACGGCGACGACGACGTCCGCGTCCCGCGCCGCGGCGACCGCCTCGGCGATCATCGCGGCGTCGGGCGCTGCCGGGACGACGATCTTCGGGCGCGGCTGCCCGTCAGGGAAGAACGCCCCCGCCGGGTCGTCCTCGAGGGTGAGGATGCCGGCGCCTTCGGCGTGTGCGACGGTCCAGCCGGCCGGTGCGAGCTCGCGCAGGCCGTCCAGAACCGTGGTGATCTGAGCGCGTGGCTGCCCGTGCACGAGCCAGTCGACCTGGCCCGATGAGCCGGCCCAGTCGCCGAGCTGCGTCTGCGCGTCGTCGGCGAGAGGACCCACCACGGCGATCTTCCGCGGTGCGGCGCCCTGGTCGTCGAGCTCGAGCGGCAGGGTGCCGTCGTTGCGCAGCAGCACGAGCGAGCGGCGCGCGACCTCGAGGTTCAGGGCGGTGTGCGCGGGCTTCGCGATGTCTTCGGCGATGCGGGTGGTGTCGGGCATGCGCGGGTTCTCGAACAGCCCGAGATCGAATTTGAGCGTGAGGATGCGGGCGACGGCGCGATCGACATCGGCCTCGTCCAGCAGGCCCAGGGCGACGGCGTCGAGCGCGCCCTCGAAGAACCCCGGCGTCGTCATGATCAGGTCGTTCCCGGCCTTGACGGCCGCCGCCGCCGCGTGGGTGTCGTCGGGCTGCACCTTCTGCTCCCACACCATGCGGCCGACGTTGTCCCAATCGGTGATGAGAGTCCCGGTGTAGCCCCACTCGCCGCGGAGCACTTCGCTCAGCAGCCAGTCGTTGACCGTGATCGGCACGCCGTCGGTGGTCTGATAGCCGAGCATGAAGGTCGCGCATCCCGCCCGGGCTGCCCGCTCGAAAGGCGGCAGGAACCACGAGCGCAGCTTGCGGCGCGAGATGTCGGCCTCGCTGGCATCCCGCCCGCCCTGGGTCTCCGAGTACCCCGCGAAGTGCTTCGCGGTCGCGAGGATCGCGGTCGGGTCGGTCAGCCCCGCGCCCTGGTAGCCGCGGATCATCGCCGCGGCGAGCTCGCCGATGAGGAACGGATCCTCGCCGAATGTCTCCCCGACGCGGCCCCAGCGGAGGTCGCGTGCGATGCACAGCACGGGCGAGAAGGTCCAATGGATGCCGGTGGCCGACACCTCGACGGCCGTCGCGCGGGCGACCTGCTCGACGAGCTCCGGGTCCCACGTGGCTGCCAGGCCGAGCTGCGTCGGGTAGATCGTCGCGCCCTCCCAGAAGGAGTGCCCGTGGATGCAGTCCTCGCCGACGATGAGCGGGATCCGCAGCCGGGTCTGCGCGGTGAGCTCCGCCGCGCGCAGGACCTTCTCCGGCGAGGTGTGCAGGATGGAGCCGGCGTGGCGTTCCCGCACGATCTCATCGAGATCTTCGCGGGCGTCGTACTGCATCATCTGCCCGACCTTCTCGGGCAGGGTCATGCGCGCGAGGAGGTCGGCGACGCGCTCGGCGGTGGGCGCAGTCGCATCGAGATAGGCCGCGAAGGTCACGAGGCGGGGTCCTTTCAACTCTCCCTCTGGCGGATCAGCCCTGCTGGCGCTCGACCGTGTACTCGATGCAGCGGACGAGCTGGCGCACGTCGTCGGGCGCGATCGAGACGAACGTCGCGATCCGCAGCTGGTTGCGGCCGAGCTTGCGGTACGGCTCGGTGTCGACGATGCCGTTCGCGCGCAGGCTGGATGCTATGGCTGCGGCATCCACCGAATCGTCGAAGTCGATCGTGACGACAACGGGGGAGCGGTCGGCCGGGTCTGCGACGAACGGCGTCGCGTACGGCACGGACTCAGCCCAGTCGTAGAGCACGGACGACGACTCGGCGGTGCGCTCGGATGCCCAGCCGAGGCCCCCGTGATCGTTGATCCACTCGAGTTGCTTGTCGAGCAGGAAGAGGGTCGCGACAGCGGGCGTGTTGAGGGTCTGGTTCAGACGCGAGTTGTCGAGCGCGTTCTTCAGGCTCAAGAACTCGGGGATGTAGCGGCCCGAGGCGGCGATCTTCTCGATCCGCTCGATCGCGGCGGGCGAGACGGCGGCGAACCACAGCCCTCCGTCGGAGCCCAGGTTCTTCTGCGGCGCGAAGTAGTAGACGTCGGCCTCGGAGATGCGGAGGTTGATGCCGCCCGCGGCGCTCGTGGCGTCGATCACCGTGAGGGCGCCCTCGTCGCCGTGCACGCGCTCGACGGGAGCGGCCACGCCCGTCGAGGTCTCGTTGTGCGGCCACGCGTAGGCATCGACGCCCTCGACCGGCTCAGGATCCACACGGGAGCCCGCGTCGGCCTTGCGCACGTCGGGGGACTCAAGCCAGGGTGCGGCGGCGGCCGCGGCGAACTTGCCGCCGAACTCGCCGAACACCAGATTCTGCGCGCGGGTCTGGATGAGGCCGAACGCCGCGGCATCCCAGAACGCGGTCGAGCCGCCGCCTCCGACGATGATCTCGTACCCGTCGGGCAGGCGGAGCAGGTCGCTCAGCCCCATGCGCACCTGGCCGACGAGGTTCTTGATGGGCGCCTGCCGGTGCGAGGTGCCCAGCAGCACAGACCCGGGGCCGGCGAGAGCGGCGAGCTGCTCGGGGCGGATCTTCGACGGCCCGCAGCCGAAACGGCCGTCGGTGGGCAGGATCTCGCGCGGCAGGGTGACGTGGGGCATGCCCTCGATTCTAGGGCGAGCCGTTTTCGCCGCTCCCGCCTGCGGGGTCGGGTGCCGTGGGAAACGGATAGGCTGGGAACCCCCTGACACGTGCACGAGGTGCCCATGACCGACCTGATCGACACGACCGAGATGTACTTGCGTACGGTCCTCGAGCTCGAGGAAGAGGGCATCGTGCCGCTGCGTGCCCGCATCTCGGAACGCCTGGGGCACTCCGGTCCGACGGTGTCGCAGACGGTCGGCCGCATGGAGCGGGACGGACTCATCGTGGTGACCGACGACCGGTCGCTGGCGCTCACCGATGCCGGCCGGCAGAAGGCCGTCGACGTCATGCGCAAGCACCGTCTCGCGGAGCGCCTGCTCAGCGACGTCATCGGTCTCGACTGGGCGTTCGTGCACGAAGAGGCCTGCCGCTGGGAGCACGTGATGAGCGAGCTCGTGGAGCGGCGGCTCGTGGAGCTGCTCGGGCACCCGACCGAGTCGCCGTACGGCAACCCGATTCCCGGGCTCGATCAGCTCGGCGACGCGCCCGCGCGCACGTTCGACGACGGCGTCATCGGCCTGGTGCGGCTGCTGAACGAGACCGGCGGCCCCGTGGCCGGCACGGTGCGCCGTCTTGCGGAGCCCGTTCAGGTCGACCCCGAGCTGCTCGCGCAGCTGCGCGACGCGGGGGTGCTGCCGGGCGCCGCGGGGGACTTCCGGTTCAACGAGGGGTACGTGCTCGTGCAGATGGCGGGGCAGGACGAGGGGCTGGAACTGCCTGTCGAGGTCGCCTCGCACATCTTCCTGGTGGACGCCGAGCCCCGGGTGTGAGCATCCCGCCGGCCGTGACCGGCGCTCGACGTGACATATTCGTTACCTTCGGGTAGCCTCGAGACGTCCATTGGCTTCAAGCCCGCCACGGATCTCCGCACGGATTGCCTCATCGGTTCGTCGTTCGCGCGGTGAAGCCCGTACATCTGTGCCCCGACACCGAGTGCCGACGAACCAGCGATCCTCCGTCAGCGGAGTGCACGCAGAGGCGCCGGAGGACCCTTTGGCTGAACAGCTCGATCCGTCGCAGGAGATCTCTGAGTCGTCCTCGACGACGCCCGCTCTGCGGGAGACGATGCCCCGCTCCGGCGGTGGCACCCTCGCTGCGAGCGAAAAGGGCCTCGCCCGTTCCCGACGCGCCCGGCGTCGTGCGGCCGGGGCATCGCATCCCGTCCGCAGCGTCTTGACCGTCGCCGCTGTCGTGGGCCTTATCGCCACGGTCGCCCTGCCCGCCGCCTTCTCGGCCGCCGGTGGTGCGTCGGCCGAGGCCGCTGTGACGACGCTGCAGCAGGTCGCCGCGGAGAACGCGCAGTCGCTCGTCGTTGCCTCCGAGGACACCACGACCGATCTCGGCCGTGGCGGATACAGCGCCACGACGCTCGAAGAGATCCAGGCGGCGAAGGACGAAGAGGCTGCGGCGGCTGCCGCAGCGGCGCGTATCGCGGCGGCAGCCGCCAGCACCACGACCACGACCTCGACGACGGCGGTCGCCGAGTCGATCGCGACGGCCGGCTCGGTCGTGCGCCCGCTCACCTCGTTCAACAGCTTCGGCACCCCGTACGCGGGCCACAAGGGCACCGACTACATGGCCGACCGCTACACCCCGATCTATGCGATCGCCGACGGCGTGGTCGTCGAGTCGTCCGAGAGCGGGGTGGGCTGGGGCGTCTACGTCAAGATCGCCCACACCATCAACGGGCAGGTCGTCACGTCGCTGTACGCCCACATGACCTACGGAACGCGTCGCGTGAACGTCGGCGACACCGTCACGGCGGGTCAGCTGATCGGCGAGGTCGGCGACACCGGTCTCGCGTACGGCACGCATCTGCACCTGGAGATCTACGTCAACGGCTCGTGGGTCGACGCGGAGAGCTGGCTGGTGGCCAACGTCTCCTGACCGCGGCGCGGGTTCGTCGTGGCGCCCTGGCATCCGTCATTCCAGACACGCCGACCCGCACCCGCGGATGGTCATCCGGAGGCCTCGGACTGTATTACCCTGATCCCGACGCTCGCAGAAGCCGAGGGGGAGTCGATGGACATCGCAGGAGACCGCATCCGCACCATGGATGCCCTCTGCCGGAATGCCTCCGGCCGCTATGTCCTTCGGCATCGTGTGCACGACTGCCGCGGCATCCGCCGTGCCGGAAAGGCGCTGTCATGATGGCAGCGCCTTTTTTCATGCCCACACATTCCTCGCGGCTCGCGTGAGCGCACACCGAGAGGCCGCTGAAGCCGTCACGGCCGTTCGAGAGGAGATCGCATGCGCACTCTGGTACTGAACGCAGGATACGAACCGCTGGCCGTGGTCTCGTTCAAAAGAGCCCTCGTGCTCGTGATGAACGAGAAGGCCACCGTCATCGAGCGGATCGAGGAGAATCCGGTCTGGGGCGTTCGGGGCGTCACCGATCGCCCCGCCGTGATCGTGCTCACCCGCTACGTGCGCGTTCCCGGGGTGCGCCGGGTGCCGGTCACCCGCCGTGGCGTGCTGCGACGCGACGCGCATCGCTGCGCGTACTGTGGCAAAGGGGCGACCACGATCGATCACGTGCTGCCGCGCTCCCGCGGCGGCGCCGACTCGTGGGAGAACCTCGTGGCCTGCTGCCTGCGCTGCAACAACCAGAAGGGCGACCGCACGCCGCAGGAGATGGGCTGGGAACTGCGCTGGGTGCCGCAGGCGCCGCGCGGCACGCAGTGGACGGTGCGGGGCACCGAGCGTTCTGAGCCCGCGTGGGAGCCCTATCTCTCGCTCGCCGCCTGAATCTCGCGATCTCACCGGGTGAGAATCTCGAATAGATGTTCTAGTCTGGTGGGATGAGGACGATCGGGGGAGACGCCGCGGCGGATGTCGCGGGAGCCGTCGGTGCCCTGCGCGCGCAGGTGGAGCGGATGCAGGGGAGCCGCCTCGAGACGCCCGTGCTGCCGGCGCCGCGGGCGCTCGCCGAGCTGTTGCCCGGCGGGGGGCTGCGCCCGGGCGCGGCGTACTCCCTGGGGCGGTCGACCTCGCTCCTGTTCGCACTGTTGGCTCGGCCCTCGCAGGCGGGCGCCTGGTGTGCCGTCGTGGGGGTGCCGCACCTGGGCGCGGAGGCGGCCCGGGCCGCGGGGGTCGACCTGTCGCGGCTCGTGCTGGTGCCCGACCCCGGCGATCGCTGGCTCACCGTGACGGCGGCCCTCGCCGACGTGCTGTCCGTCGTCGCAGTGCGCCCGCCCGCGCGCGCGAAGGATGCCGAGATCACACGTCTGGCCGCTCGCCTGCGTGAGCGCGAGTCGGTGCTCCTCGCGCAGGGGCCGTGGCCGCGGGTCGAGGCGGTGATCGACGTCGGCGATCCGGTGTGGTCGGGGCTGGGGGCGGGGTTCGGGCTGCTCGAGGGGCGCGCGGTGACCGTTGCGGCGACCGGTCGCCGCTTTCCCGCGTCGCGGACGTGCCGTGTGCTGCTGCCGGATGCCACGGGCGGGGTCTCGGGCGCGCTGCGGGATGCCGCGCCCCTGCGCGCCGTCGGGTAGTCGCTCGCTCCGGTGGGGGCTGCCCCTTGAAGATATAGAACAAATATTCTAATGTAGCGCTATGCGCAGCATCGTGCTCTGGGTGCCGGACTGGCCGGTCGTCGCCCTCATGCGCGACGGCGACGAGCGGCCCGAGGCATCCGCCCCCCTCGCGGTGCTCGCCCGCGGTGCGGGGGGCGGAACGGTGCTCGCGTGCTCCGTGGCCGCGCGCGCAGAGGGGGTGCGTCGCGGGCAGCGCCGCCGCGACGCGCAGGCACGCTGCCCGCATCTGAAGGTCGTCGAGTCCGACCCGGTGCGCGACCACCGCGCATTCGCGCCGCTGATCGCCGCCGTCGAAGAGGCGGCTCCCGGCGTGCAGCTGATGCAGCCGGGGCTGTGCGCGCTGGCGGCCAAGGGCCCGGCCCGCTACTACGGGGGAGAGGCGGCGGCCGCGACGGTGCTCGTCGGCGCGGTGGCGGCGCTCGGGGTGACGGACGTGCGCGTCGGGGCTGGTGACGGCGTCTTCACGGCGGAGCAGGCGGCACGCACGGGCACGCGGGCGGGCGACCCCGTGCGGATCGTCCCCGCGGGGCAGGCGGCCGCGTTCCTCGCGCCGCTGTCGGTCGCAGCGCTCGACGACGAGACCTCTCAGCTCTCCAGCCTGTTCGCCCGGCTCGGGCTGCAGACGCTCGGCCAGGTGGCCGCCCTCGGCGCCGACAGGCTCACGGAGCGGTTCGGAGCGCGGGGTGCGCGACTGCACGCCCTGGCATCCGGCGCCGATCCGCGGCCCGTGACGGCGCGGACACCGCCTGTCGAACTGCACCGCGAGGTCGTCTTCGAGCCGGCGGTCGTGCTCGCCGACCAGGTCGCGTTCGGGCTGCGGGTGCCGGCCGAGGAGTTCGTGGCACGGCTGGGCGCACAGGGCCTCGTCTGCACGGGGCTGCGGGTCGCTCTGAGGGGGGAGCGCGGCGACCGCAGCGATCGCGTGTGGCTGCACCCGGGGGCGTTCGACGCGGCCGGGATCGTCGACCGGGTGCGCTGGCAGCTCGCCGAGCACGGACTGCGCAGTGCCGTCGCGGCCGTGCGGCTCGAGCCGGAGGGGGTGGACGCCGCAGCCCACCACACCGCGCGGCTGTTCGGCTCGGGGCCGGAGGAGCGGGTGCACCATGCCCTGTCCCGGGTGCAGGCGATGCTCGGGCATCAGGGGGTGCTCACTGCCGAGATCGGCGGCGGGCGGTGGCTCGCCGAGCGGCAGCGGCTCGTGCCGTGGGGCGACGTGTCGGCCGGGGCGACCGATGCCGGCCCCGTCGCGGATGCCGACCGGCCGTGGCCGGGTAGCCTGCCGGGTCCCCTGCCGGCGACGGTGTTCGACCCGGCCGTGCCGGTCGCGGTGCTCGACGGCGACGGCGACATGGTGGCCGTCGATGCGCGGGGCGAGCCGACGGCCGAGCCCGTGTGGCTCACGCTGCCCGCGCCGGCGGGACCGGTGGAGCCCCCGCTCGCCGCGGGCGGGCGCCGCCACGGCATCCGCACCCGCATTCGCACCCGCATTCGCACCTGGGCCGGCCCGTGGCCCGTGGTCGAGCGCGGGTGGGATGCCTCGCGCGCACGGCACGCGCATCGCTTTCAGGTCGTCGACGCCGCGCAGTCCGCGTGGCTGCTCGTGTGCGAAGAGGGCGTCTGGCAGGCCGAGGGGGTGTACGACTGATGGGTTTCAACAATCCTTCTGTGACGTGGTCGGAGATGGAGCGCCTGCTCAGTGGGCAGACCAGTGGGCGCGCTGCCGAACCCCTCTACGAACCCGATGGCGGCGACGGGCCGGCCTTCTCGCGCAAGCGGGGCGCGTACGAGAAGCCGCCCATCGTGCGGCCCGAGAACCCGGTGCCGTATGCGGAGCTGCACGCGCATTCGTCGTTCTCGTTCCTCGACGGCGCCTCGTCTCCTGCCGAGCTGGCCGAGGAGGCCGAGCGTCTCGGGCTGCACGCGCTCGCCGTGACCGACCACGACGGGTTCTACGGGATCGTGCGGTTCGCCGAAGCGGCCGAGCAACTGGAGGTGAAGACCGTTTTCGGGGCCGAGCTGTCGCTCTCACCCGATCCATCGCGCTCCGGGTCCGCCGACCCCGCAGGCGCGCACCTGCTCGTGCTCGCGCGCGGCGAGGAGGGCTACCACCGGCTCGCCGCCGCGATCACGCACGCACAGCTGGCAGGAGGCGAGAAGGGCCGCCCGCGCTACGACCTCGACGAGCTCGCGCAGCGCGCCGACGGGCACTGGGCGATCCTCACGGGATGCCGCAAGGGCGCCGTGCGGCAGGCGCTCGCACACGGTGGTGTTCACGGCGGTGCGGCAGCTGCGCGGGCGGTGGGCGACGCGCTCGATGAGCTCGTCGCCCGGTTCGGGCGGGATGCCGTGAACGTCGAGCTCATCGACCACGGCAACCCGACCGACACACGCGACAACGACCTGCTGGCATCCCTCGCGGTCGAGCGGGGCCTGCCCGTCGTCGCGACGAACAACGTGCACTACGCGGTTCCCGAGCGCGTGCACCTGGCCGCGGCGGTCGCCGCCGTGCGGGCGAACCGCGGGCTCGACGAGCTCGACGGCTGGCTGCCGTCGCACGCGAGCGCGCACCTGCGCTCGGGGGCCGAGATGATGCGGCGGTTCCGCCGGCACCCCGGCGCGATCGCGCGGACGGTGACCCTCGCCGACGAGCTGGCCTTCCCCCTGCGGCGTGCCAGGCCTGCCCTGCCGAAGCTGCCGGTTCCCGAGGGGCACACGCCGATGTCGTGGCTGCGCGAGCTCGTGTGGGGGGCCGTCCCGCGCGCCTACCCCGACCTCGACGACGAGGGGCGCGCGCGCATCGAGCGCGAGCTGGCGGTGATCGAGCAGAAGGACTTCCCGGGGTATTTCCTCATCGTGCACGGGATCGTCGCCGAGGCGCGGCGCCGCGGCATCCTGTGCCAGGGGCGGGGCTCGGCCGCCAACAGCGCCGTCTGCTACCTGCTCGGCATCACGGCGGTCGACTCGATCTTCTACCGGCTGCCGTTCGAGCGGTTCCTGTCGGCGATGCGCGACGAAGAGCCCGACATCGATGTCGACTTCGACTCCGACCGGCGCGAGGAGATCATCCAGTGGGTCTTCCAGACCTACGGGCGCGATCGGGCCGCGCAGGTCGCGAACGTCATCCAGTACCGGCCGCGCAATGCCGTGCGCGACATGGCGAAGGCGCTCGGGCATTCGCCCGGGCAGCAGGATGCCTGGGCGAAGCAGGTGGGCGATCTCGATACACCCGTGCTGCGCACGGGCACTCGATCACCGGCTGGGTCCGGATCAGGGTCCGACATTCCCGCCCGGGTGCTGGAATATGCCGGTGCACTCATGAAGGCGCCACGACACCTCGGCATCCATTCCGGGGGCATGGTGCTGACCGAGCGACCCGTCGGCGAGGTGGTGCCGATCGAGCACGCGCGGATGGTGGACCGCACCGTCATCCAGTGGGACAAGGACGATGCGGCGTGGATGGGCTTGGTGAAGTTCGACCTGCTGGGGCTCGGGATGCTCGCCGCGCTCCAGTACTGCTTCGATGAGATCGCGGCCTCGACGGGCGAGCGGTGGGAGCTCGCGACGATCCCGAAGGAGGAGGCAGCGGTCTACGACATGCTGTGCCGGGCCGATGCGATCGGGGTCTTCCAGGTGGAGTCGCGCGCGCAGATGGGCCTGCTGCCGCGCCTGCAGCCGCGCAGGTTCTACGACCTCGTGATCGAGATCGCGCTCATCCGGCCCGGGCCGATCCAGGGCGGTGCGGTGCACCCGTACGTGCGGCGCAAGCTGGGACGCGAGGACGTGACGTACGCGCACCCGAAGCTGAAGCCCGTGCTGGAGCGGACGCTCGGCATCCCCATCTTCCAGGAGCAGCTCATGCAGATGGGCATGGCCGTCGGAGATCTCACGGGCGAGGATGCCGATGTGCTCCGCCGCGCGATGGGGTCAAAACGCGGGATCGAGCGGATCGCGTCGGTCAGGGCGAAGCTGTACGAGGGGATGGCGCGCAACGGGCTGGTGGGAGAAGCCGCCGACGACATCTACGCGAAGATCCAGGCGTTCGCGAACTTCGGCTTCGCCGAGAGCCACTCGCTGTCGTTCGCGCTGCTCGTGTACGCGTCGTCGTGGCTCAAGCTGCACTACCCGGCGGCGTTCCTCGCGGCGCTGCTGCGGGCGCAGCCGATGGGGTTCTACTCTCCGGCGTCCCTCGTCGCCGACGCGCGCCGGCACGGCGTGCGGGTGCGTCGTCCCGACATCCAGGCGTCGGGGGCGGATGCCGCTGTGGAGGGGATGGAGCCGCCCGGCGACGTGGCCCCTCTGATCTCAGCGGCCCCCACCGGCAGGGACGCCTGCACCGCTCGCCGCCAGCCCCCGGTGCCCGGCTTCGACCCCGAGGCCCCCGACGAGTCGGCCGCGCATCGGCGCGACGGCGCGTTCGCGGTGCGGCTCGGGCTGGCATCCGTCACGGGGGTGGGCGCGCCGCTGGCATCCCGCATCGTCGCGGCGCGCGAGTCCGACGGGCCCTTCCACGACCTGCGCGACCTCGTGCGGCGCACGGGGGCGACCCAGGCGCAGGTCGAGGCCCTCGCGACGGCGGGTGCTTTCGAGAGCATGGGCATCAGCCGCCGCGAGGGGATCTGGCTGGCGGGGGACGCCGCACGGGACCGCCCCGAGTTCCTCGCCGGGACGCTCGTGTCGGTGCAGCCCCCGCTGTTTCCCGATCAGACGAGTTACGACATCCTCGCGGCCGACCTGTGGGCGACGGGCATCTCGGCCGACGACCACCCGCTCGGGCACTTCCGGGTGCAGCTGGACGCGCGCGGGGTGATCACCTCGCGCGCGCTGCGCACGCACGAGGTCGGGCGGCGGGTCGAGATCGCGGGGCTCGTCACGCACCGGCAGCGGCCGAGGACGGCATCCGGCATCACGTTCCTGAACCTCGAGGACGAGCACGGGCTGGTCAACGTGATCTGCTCGAAGGGGGTGTGGAGCAGGTACCGGCGGGTGCTGCGCGATGCGCCGGCGCTGATCGCGCGGGGCGTGCTGGAACGCTCGCCCGAGGGGGTGACGAACCTGCTCGCCGACGCGTTCGAGGATCTGCGCGTGGGGGTGCGGCACCGCTCGCGGGATTTTCAGTGATGCGGCGTTTCTCGAACCCGTGAGGCATCCGCGCTGCAGCAGCCGCACCTGGCGTTCAGTGGCGGCATTGTGTGGGTGGTGTGGGCCGGGGCCCACGCTTTGCCGCGACTGAAGAGGGCGATCGGTCGTGACCGCGGCAGACAACGCCGGGAGCGCCGGCCTGCCCGTCGTTGACCGACTATTCGGCGATACGGCTGAGGTGTGCCAGATCAGGATTCGTCGGTGATCGGCTCACGCGCGGCGACGACCGGTCGTGGACGGTCCGCTGACGCCAAGCTTTACCGGTGGGAGTGCACTATCCGCCGGAGAACTATTAAGCAAGTCGCCGACGCTTTTGGGGATGTGCCTCCTTGGTGAGCGAGGCGCGGTAGTTGAGATAGAGCGGGATGGCGGAAGCCAGGAGTACCGCTGCGCCGATCCATCCGCTGGGTTCGCGGAGGGCCGGCAGTGCGAACAGTGCGACTGCGCCGATGGTGACGAGGGCACCAGCAAGAGCGCCAAAGAGCCATGTTCCGTAGAGGGTGATGAAAGTGAGGTAGTGCGCGCCCACGATGATGAGCGCTGCCGGGAAGAACAGCGTTGGTTCCAGTGTGCCGAGCACGATGGCGACGAGTAGTCCCAGCGGTACGGTGGCGGCGCTCTGGAACCCGAGCGGCCCCAAGGGGTGTCCCTGGGGGAGCAAGGCGGGACCGCCCAAGATCTTCAGCACGAATGCGGAGAGCGGGAAGATCAGCATTCCCCCGAGGAACAACACCGTCATCGCCACGCCAGGTGAGGCCCACTGGTAGGTGGCGGCAGCGGCGAACCAGATGGGTGCCGAAACCAGAGGCCCGGAGAACCCTCCGCGGTAGATGCGGAGAACATCAGCCTGTGCCTCTTCGATCTGCATAGCCCAATCATCCCATCCCGGTCACTCGGCCTGCCGGTGTGGTGAGCTTCACGGAGGGCGGGGAGTCACCGCGAGTGCATAGGTCAGAACGGTGGCGGGTCGACGTCGAAGACGGCTCCGGTGGGGGAGATCCAGCGGAGCGCGGCGACATCCGCGGCGTTACCGCCGTCGGCATCCGCAACTTGTTCCAGGCGCCAGAGGGTCTCGTCTTTCAGCGGATGATGTGATGGACACTCCGGGCCGAGGTTGTCTTCGGAGGTCGTGCCGCCGTCGGCCCAGCGCTGGCGATGATCCATGTCGCAGCGGTCGGCGGAGCGGGTGCACCCGGGGAAGATGCAGGTGCGGTAGCGGACGCCGAGCAGTCGCCGCAGGTCGGCGGGCACGCGGTAGGTGCGGCGTTCGACGTCGAGCACGGTGCCGGTGACAGGGTGCGTGAGGACGCGGATCCAGCTCTTCGCCTCGCCGGCGAGCCTCTTCGCGGTGTCGAGGTCGATCGGGCCGTAGCCGTCGAGGATGGCGGGCTCGTCGCTGTGGCCCAGCAGCGCGAGCGCGGGGATCGTGACGTGGACGGTGGCGGCGATCTGCGCGCCGCCCGCGACGGGCGCGCTCGTGAGCAGGTCGACGAAGGCATCCGCGCGCAGCTGGGCGAGAGTGCGCTTCTCGTCGGATGCGGCGGCGAGGTGCCGCGCCAGGTCGTCGAGGCGCCGCTCGATCGCCCTGGCCGCGGCGGCCGGGACGACGGCGCCGATGTAGGCCATGCCGTCGAGGCCGGGCTCGACCGTGACCTCACGATCGGATGCCGCACGGCGATGGCGCTCGGTGAGCGACTCGCGGTGTGCGCGCTCGCGGGCCGCCCGGGCGCGCCGCGCGAAGCGGCCCGGCGCCTGCGTCGTCGCGATCTCGTGAACGGCCTCGTCGAACGTCGCCCAGGCATCCGGAGCATCATCCGGAAGGCTCGCGGCGAGGGTCGCGGCAAGCGACATGCTCTGCTCCGGCACGAACCCGAGCCGGCACGCCTCCCACAGCCGCGGCGTGCGTGTCGTGTGGACCTCGGCGCGGTACGCGCGCGAGCGCACCTGGTTGTCGGAGAGGCGCACGCGGGCGCCGAGGTCAGCGGCCGCGGAGCGCACGGCGAGATCGCGCCGATCGGTGCGCACCGTGGCTGCCGAGCGACCCCGCGGGTCGCGCCACGCGGGGTCGAGAGTGGGATCGGGGCCCACCCAGGCATCCGGCTCCTCTTCGGCGCGGCAGAGGGTGAGGTGGAAGAGGTGGTCCTGCTCGGCTGCGAGGGCGCGGGCTGCGCGAACGGTGTCCTCAATGGCGAGCAGGTCATCGACATAGGCCTTGGCGGCGACGGCGTCGAGGTCGGGCGGGAACAGCAGATCGCTCTCGTCGTCCGCGACATCGTCGGCGGGCGGAACCTCGCGCGCGAGGGCGTCGAAGTACGCCTCGCGCAGTTCGGGATCGCACCACAGCGGGTCCCGAATGGGATCTGCTGCGGTCATGATCTTCATACTCTGAACGCTACGCGGGGGTTCCGACATCGGCTCCGACACTGCGCTGGCGAACCTCTTGCGTAAAGCACGCTTGACATGTCATGCTGGGGTGAACGCAGTCAAGCACGCTTTACATGGGAGGTGTGACATGAACGACGGTCGAGATGACGAGAAGGGCACGGAGACCGACCGACGCAGTCGCTGGGGGCGGGTGCGGTTCGGCGCGGGACGGATGCCGGCCTTGTGGGTCGCCGCCCCCGTCGGGCTGGTCCTCGCCATCGGCATCGCGGTGCTCGCGGTGGCGACGGACAGCGCCGGCTCCCGCCCCATCCTCGGCGGCAGCGTCATCGCCGTGATGACGTGGTGGCCGTGCCTCGGGATCGCCTGGGCGCTCATCGTCGATCGCGAAACGCTCCGCGGCGCCATCGATAACCCTGAGCAATCCGTCGAGTCCGTCTGGTACGAGAAAGCTGCCAGCGGCGCCTTCACGGATGTTCTGCTCGTCGCCGGTCTGGGCACGGCTGCCGTCGCGTTCACGGGGATCGAGATCTCGGCCGTGAATGCTCTCGCGGCCGTCGTCCTCATCGCGATGGGATCGTTCGCGGTTCGGTACCTCATCCAGCGGCGACGGGGCTAAGCGATGCGCAACGCCCTGCCCGATCTTCGGCGGGAACGGGGATGGTCGCAGCAGCGCCTCGCCGACGAGCTCGGAGTCTCGCGGCAGACGATCATCTCGATCGAGCGTGGACGATTCGACCCTTCTCTGCCTCTCGCATTCCGCCTTGCCCGGGTGTTCGACCGCCCCATCGAAGACATCTTCTCCGACACCGATGAGCCGTCCTCCCCGGCGTGACCCTCGGCTGGCCCCCTCCCGCGTGCCGGTACTCTGGTATCCCTCAGAAGAGCCAGCCGCCGCCTTCGAGGAGCTCGAGCCAAGGAGTCGCCATGACCTTCCACGTTCCCCTCGTCGACATCACCCCGTACATCTCCGGCGGGTCGGATGCCGCGAAAGCCGATGTCGCCCGGCAGATCGACGCCGCGTGCCGCACGGTCGGGTTCATCCAGATCACCGGTCACGGCATCCCCGATGCGATCACGCACGGGCTGACCGACGCGATGGACCGCTTCTTCGCCCTCGACCTCGACGAGAAGAAGACCTACCGCACGCCGCCTGAGATCAACCGCGGCTACACCCCGCCGAAGACGGAGTCGCTGAGCCTTTCGCTCGGCGTCGAGCAGGCGAGCCGCATGAACGACTTCTTCGAGGCGTTCAACGTCGGTGCAGGCCAGGCCGACTATCCGCACGTGCCCGGCCTGCCCCAGCCCGACTACGCGGACAACGTCTGGCCGGCCATCGACGGCTTCGAGCAGCAGGTGCAGACGTACTTCGCCGAGGCCGCGCGCGTCGCGCGCACCATGACCGCGATCTTCGCCGACGCGCTCGACCTTCCGGCGGACTTCTTCGCGGTGCGCACCGACCACTCGCTCGACGTGCTGCGGATGAACAACTACGCCCTCCCGCCCGGCACCGACGTGCGCCTCGACGGCGACCTCATCGGAATGGGGGAGCACACCGACTACGGCATCGTCACGATCCTCTGGGCCGATCAGGTGCGTGGTCTGCAGGTGCTCGGCACGGACGGCTCGTGGAACGATGTCGCTCCCGCCGACGGCGCGCTGCTGATCAACCTCGGCGACGCCACCGCGCGACTCACGAACGACCAGTGGATGTCGACGCTGCACCGCGTCAAGCCCCCCGTCATCGACGGCACGATCGAGCGGCGTCGCTCGGCCGCGTTCTTCCACGACGGCAATGTGGATGCCGTCATCGCAACCCTCCCACAGTGCATCGATGAGCAGCATCCCGCCCAGTACGAACCGGTCACCGTCGGCGAGCACATCGCCGCGAAACTCGCCGGATCGCGCGCCGGACGCAAGAACGAGAAGGCCGGGCGCGAGAGCGCGCGCGTGCTCGCCAGCAAGCGGTATTGAGCCGGGCGCAGAAGGCGTCGGTGCAGGAGATTCCCGTGCGTCCGAAGCTGTCGATCCTCGACCCGGTGCCGATCCGCGACGGACAGACGGCGGCGCAGTCGGTCGCCGCCTCGCTGTCCGCGGCGCGTCTGGCCGACCGGCTCGGCTATGAGCGATGGTGGTTCACCGAGCACCACGGCATGCCCTCGACGGGGGCGACCGCGCCGCAGGTCCTCATGGCCGCCACGGCCGCGCTGACCGAGCGCATCCGCGTCGGCTCGGGCGGTGTCGTGCTGCCCCGGCACGATCCGGTGACGATCGCCGAGCACTTCACGACGCTCGAGTCGATCGCCCCCGGTCGCATCGACCTGGGGCTGGCTCGCGGCGTCGGCCCCTCGTCGTACGGCGGCGGCAAGGGCAAAGAGGATGCCGAGTTCACCGCGAACGTGCGCCTGCTGCGTGAGCTCACGGACACCGGCCGGATTCGGCGCCGGGCGGGGCTGCGCACCGAGGACGTCCTCGTTTCGGCTCCGCCGACGGGCTCCGCGCCGATCTTCATCCTCGGCACCAGCGAAAGCTCGGCACGGATGGCGGGTCGGTGCGGCTTCGCGTACGTCTACGCCCACCATTTCAGCGGGCGCGGCACCGAGGCGGCGCTGGATGCCTACCGAAACGAGTTCCGGCCCTCACCCGAGCTCGACCGCCCGCGGGCGATCGCGACCATGAACGCGTCCGTCGCCGACACCGCCGAGGAGGCGTACTCGCGGGCGCTCCCCGCCCTGCTGCGCTACGCCCGCATGTTCACCGGCGGCGGCGACCCGTTCGCCGTCGAGACCGTCGAGGCCGCGCAGCGTCGTGGCATGAGCGCGGCCGAGCGACAGGTGATCGACGCGTTGCTGCCCACCTGGACGGTCGACTCCGCGGAGGCATCCCGCAGGCGCCTCCGGGCGTTCGCAGAAGACCTCGGCATCGACGAGGTCATGCTGCTGTTCGCATCCAGCGCGCGCGAGGGCGAGCCGATGGATCGATGGAGCGCCGTGGAGCACGGGCTGACGCTGCTCGCGCAGGTCACTCCAGGAGGGGGCTCAGCGCCGTGACGAACGGCGCGAGCTCTGCGGCGACGTGCGCGTTCAGGTCGGTCGACGGATCTTCCTGGTCGGCCCACGTCGTCGTCGCGCTGAGGACGACGGCCAGCAGCGCCTCGACGAGGTGGGTCACGAGGCTCGGGGCCGCTCGTGGTGCCCGGGCGCGGCCGTAATCCACGAGCAGATCGGCGATGTCGCTCGTGCGCAGCGCGACGTCCGCGCGCAGTCCCTCGTCGCTGCGCACGATCCGCCACCGCAGCACCAGGGAGTCGTGCTCGGCGCGACCGAATCGCAGAGCCGCCTCGATGCCCTCGGCCATCGCCGCCACGATCGGCTTGCCCTCCCCGTGCTCGAGCGCGTCGCGCAGCCGGGTGAAGCTGGCATCGAACTCGTCGGCCATGAGGTCGCGCTTCGCGGGGAAATAGTGGAACAGAGTGGTGCGACTGATGCCCGCGGCATCCGCGATCTGCTGCAGCGAGGTCGCCGCGTAGCCCTGCTGCAGGAACAGGGCACGGGCGACGTCACGGATCTCGTCGTGGGTGGTCTCCCGCGGCCGCCCTCGCCCTCGCCTGGTCACCGTCTGATTCTCCCGCACATCTTTCCCTCCGCACCGCGAATAACTGAACACGGGTGAGATATTCTTGTCGGTGGACCGGCTGATCCGGCCGGTCCGATGTCAAAGAAGACATTGAGGAGGGTGGCATGACCACCGAAAGATACGACGTCATCGTCGTCGGTGCCGGGGCATCCGGCGGACCGCTCGCGGCGCGGCTGAGCGAGGATGCGGACCGCACTGTCCTGTTGCTGGAGGCGGGGCCCGACGCCCCGACCACGAAGGACTTCCCGCCCGAACTGCTCGACGCGGGCCTGATCGCCGGAGCGATGCCGGGGCATCCGAACAACTGGGGGTTCCTCGCGAACATCCGTCCCGGCTTCGCCTACTCCATCGCCCGTGGCAAGATCCTCGGCGGGTCCTCCACGCTCAACGGCGCCTACTTCATCCGGGCGCGCAAGGAGGATCACGACCGCTGGGAGGCTGCGGGGCTCAGCGAGTGGTCGTACGAGAAGACGCTGCCGTTCTGGAAGCGGATCGAGACCGACCTGACGTACGGCGAGAGCGCCGTGCACGGCGGATCCGGCCCGGTGAAGATCTTCCGCAACGACGCGACGAACCTGCACCCTCTCGCCAAGGCGCTGCAGGATGCCGCCGTGGAGCTCGGCTTCCCGCTCGACGAGGACAAGGACGATCAGACCGGCACTCCCGGCATCGGCCCGCTGCCGCGCAACGCCGTCGACGGTGTGCGGCTGAACACCGGGATCACCTACGTCAATCCCGCCCGCCACCGGAAGAACCTCACCGTGCGCGGTGACTCGTTCGTGCGCCGCGTGCTGTTCGAGGGCACCCGCGCCGTCGCCGTGGAGGTGGAGACCGCGGGACGTAAGGTGCAGCGCATCGACGCCGGCGAGATCGTCCTCAGCGCCGGGGCGATCAAGTCCCCGCACATCCTGCTGCTGTCCGGCGTCGGCCCCATCACGGATCTGCGCGCGGCAGGCATCCCCGTCGTCAAGAACGCGCCCCGGGTGGGCAAGGGATTCAGCGACCACCCCGACATCGCCTTCGCCTGGATGTCGAAGAAGAACACCGGCAAGCAGAGCGCCGGATTCCAGAACCTGCTCAACTGGAAGGCCGCGGAGCACGGGTACGACGGGGGAGACCTGGAGCTGCTGTTCAGCATCGAGACCACCCAGATGCAGGTGATGGGCCCGAGCATGCTGCCGGTGATGCTGCGGTCGATCCGCCATCCCCTCAAGATGCTGTCCTCGTTCAAGGGCATGGACATCGCGCGCACGATGAAGCAGGGCAAGGCGATGCCGGCGATGTTCTTCGCGACGGCGATCCAGCACGAGGAATCGCGCGGAGAGATCCGCATCACCTCCAGCAACCCGCGCAAGAATCCCCAGATCGACTACAACTATCTGCAGGACGAGCGCGACCTCGTGCGCATGCGCGAGGTCATGCGCACCTCCGCCGCGATTTTGAAGACCAAGGCGATGGAACCCTGGTTCGACAGGTACGCCGAGATCACCGACGAGATCCTCGCCGACGACGCGAAGCTCGACGAGTGGATGCTCGACCACCTCGGCACCGCGATCCACATGTGCGGATCGGCCCAGGCCGGACGTGAGGAGGACGGCGCCGTCGTCGACCAGTACGGTCGTGTCTACGGCGTCGAAGGACTGCGCGTCGCCGACACCTCGATCCTGCCCGACGCACCCCTGCGGGGCCCCGCAGCGTCGGCGCATCTGGTGGGCGAGCTCGTCGCCCACTTCATCCGCACCGGTGCGTGAAAGCCACCACGAAAGGACACCACCATGCCGATCACGACCCTCGACCCGGTCACCGCGCTCATCGTCATCGACCTGCAGAAGGGGACGACGGCAGCGCAGACCACGCATCCGATCGAGGGCGTGATCGGCAATGCCGCGCGCCTGGCCGCCGCCTTCCGCGAGCGGGGCCTTCCGGTCGTCCTCGTCCGCTTCGATCCGGCACAGGCTCCGGCCGGTCGCGCCGAGCTCGGCGGGCGGATGCCGCAGGTGCCGCCCGAGTTCACCGAGTTCGTCGCGGGCCTTCAGCCCGAACCGGGCGACCTCGTCATCACGAAGGGGCCGTGGAGCGCCTTCGCCGGCACGGGGCTCCACGAGGAGCTCTCGGCGCTCGGCGTCACCCAGGTGGTGCTCGTCGGGGTCGCGACGAGCTTCGGGGTCGAGTCCACGGCGCGGGCCGCCTACGACCTCGGCTACAACGTGACCATCCCCACCGACGCGATCACCGACCGCATCCCCGGAGCGCACGAGCGCTCCGTCGCCGGCGTGTTCCGCATTCTGGGCGAGACCGGCGTCACAGACGACGTCGTCGCACTGCTCGACGCCTGAACCACCACCACAACCACCCCCAGTCTCCCGAACCACCCCCAGTCTCCCGAACCACCCCCAGTCTCCCGAGGAGGAGCCATGAAGTCCGTCCACGTCGTCGCCCCCGACACCAACGCCTGGGTCGACATCGACCAGCCCGTCGCCGGCCCGGCCGACGTCCTGCTGAAGATCAAGGCCTGCGGCATCTGCGGCTCAGACGCGATGTACAGCCACAACGGCGGGATCCCGCCGCGCCAGGGCGCGACCCCGCTCGGGCACGAGCCCGCGGCCGAGGTCGTCGAGGTGGGCGCCGACGTGCAGGGGTTCGAGGTCGGCGACCACGTCGTCATCGACACGATGGCCCTCACCGACGGGCTGCTCGGTTCGGGCGGAGCCCAGGGCGCCCTCTCCGAGTACGTGGTCATCACAGACGCCCAGCCCGGACGCCAGCTCAAGGTCATCCCGAAGCACGTCCCGTGGGAGGTCGCCTCCCTGAACGAGCCGATGGCCGTCGCCTCCCACGCCGTCAACCGCACCAATCCGCAGCCGGGAGCCAAGGTGGTCGTCTTCGGCGCGGGACCCATCGGGCTCGGCGCGGTGCTGGGCTACCGCCGTCGCGGCGCTGCGCACATCGTGGTCGTCGACATCCTGCCGGCGCGACTCGAGAAGGCGCTCCAGGTCGGCGCCGACGCCGTCGTCAACTCCGCCGAGGAGGATCTCGCGGCGCGGCTGGTCGAACTGCACGGCGACGGCGCGACGGTCTTCAACCGCGGCGTCCGTGCGGGCACGGACATCTACCTCGACGCCGCCGGCGCGCCCAGCATCCCGCCGACCGCGGCCGCCATCGCCAAACAAGGCGCGACTCTCGGCGTCGTCGCGGTCCACAAGCGCCCGGTCGAGCTCGACTTCGGCGGCATCCTCACCTCCGAGCTCACGCTCGTGTGGTCGATGGGGTATCCGACGGAGATCTTCGAGGTGACCGACGACATCGTGGAGAACTGGGAGAAGTACGCCGTCATCATCAGCGACCGGCTCCCGTTCGACCGGGCCCTCGAGGCGCTCGAACTTGCCAAGACGCCCGGCGCCGCCGACAAGGTCGTGGTCACCTTCGATTGACTCCCGGGGTCGTCGGCACCGTCGGGGCCGACCGGTCTACCGGGGCCGAAGCGGCGCGCCGAGCTGCGGGACCCGCGCGAACACGTCGCGGAACACGTCCCGCAGCTCGGCGTCGTCGCCGGCCGACCACTCCTGCCAGGTCAGCTCATACGCGGCGAGGGCGATGGCGGCCAGCACCCTCGCGGTGAGGGGATCGGCTCCCAGATCGGTGAGCGCCTCGACGAGGCTCTCCTCCTGGCTCCGTCGCTTCTCGCTCAGATGGGCACGCAGGGAGGGCGTCTGCGTGATCATGCGCGTCCGCGCGCGGAGGCCGCGGAGGTCTGAGGCATCCCGCTCGATGCTCGCCATACCGGCCTCGAACACGTTCGTGAGCACATCCCAGGCGCTCCCCGCGCCGGTGACATCGGATGCCTGCGTGCGCAGCAGCGCGCCGAAGTCCAGGCCGCCCGACTCGACGGAGGCCACGACGGCCTCCTCTTTCGAGCCGAAGTAGCGGAAGAAGGTGGCCCGCGAGATGCCGGCTTCGCGCGCGACGTCGTCGACGGTCGTCTGATCGAAGCCGTGCTCGGCGAAAACGCGGACCGCGACCTCCGCCGTCTCCGCGCGCACGAGGTCCCGGACGCGCTCGCGGACACCTGAACTCATGAGGCGGAGTCTACCAAGTGATATTCTGAATCAATGATGAGACGCCGTATCACTTCGAGCTTCGTGTCATGACCGCGCGTGATCTGACCCGCATGCCGCGACCGGGGCTCGTCACCGCGGTGCTGGCATTCGCCGGGATGAGCGCCTCGTTCATGCAGACGATCCTGATCCCGATCCAGGCAGAACTGCCTGAGCTGCTGGACGCGAGCCGGGACGACACCGCCTGGGTCATCACCATCACGCTGCTGGTCTCGGCGATCTGCACGCCGATCTCGGGACGACTCGGCGACATGTTCGGCAAGCGTCGCGTCGCCCTGTCGCTCCTCGTCCTGCTCGTCCTCGGCTCGGTCATCGCAGCGCTGTCGCCGACTGTCGCGCCCCTGATCATCGGCCGGGGTCTGCAGGGCGCCGGCATGGGAGTCATCCCGCTCGGCATCGCGATCCTCCGCGACACCCTCCACCGCGACCGGCTCGGTTCGGCCATCGCTCTCGTCTCGGCGACGCTCGGGGTCGGCGGGGCGCTCGGTCTTCCGCTTTCTGCCTTCGTCACCGAGCATTACGACTGGCACGTCCTGTTCTGGGTCGCCGCTGCCCTCGGCGCGATCTGTTTCGCACTGATCCTGCTGGTCGTTCCCGTCTCGACGCTGCGCGCCCCGGGTCGAGTGGACCTCGTCGGTGCCGTGGGGCTCGCCCTCGGGCTCGCGGGGCTGCTGCTGGCCATCTCGCGCGGCAACGAGTGGGGGTGGAGCTCCGCACCCACCCTGGGCCTGCTCGCCGGCGGTGTCGTGGTGCTCCTGATCTGGGGCTGGTACGAGCTGCGGATGCCGCGACCGCTGGTGGATCTTCGCGTCTCCGCGCGGGGGCCGGTCTTGCTGACGAACCTCGCGTCGATCGCGATGGGGTTCGCGCTGTTCTCCTCCAGCATCGCCTTCCCGCAGCTGCTGGAGCTGCCCGAAGAGGTCGGCGGACTCGGCCTCGAGCTCCTCCCCGCGAGCCTGATCCTGATGCCGTCCGGGCTCGCGATGCTCGCGATGTCACCGGTCGCCGGTCGCATCGAGCGCCGGAGCGGCCCGAAGCCCCTGTTCGTCACAGGAGCTGCGATCATCGCGGTGACCTACCTGGGAGCAGTCCTGCTGCCGCTGCCCGTCTGGGGCATCCTGCTGATCAACGTCTGCGTCGGCATCGGGATCGGCCTCGGATACGCCGCGATGCCGACCCTCATCATGCGCGCCGTCCCCGCCGCCGAGACGGGGGCCGCGAACGGACTGAACACGCTCATGCGCTCGCTCGGCACCGCCATCGCATCGGCGGCGATCGCGGCGGTGCTGGCGCAGTCCGCCGTCGAGGTGGGGGGCACGTCGCTGCCGACCGCCGGGGGCTTCCAGCTCGCTTTCATCCTGGGGCTCGTCGCCGCCGTAGTGTGCACCGTGCTGGCGGCGCTCATTCCCCAGCCGAAAGCCGGTGTCGAGGAGCGTCCGGCGCTCCCGGAGGGCTGACCGGCCCAGGATGCCGATGTGGCGGCCGGGCGCGCCGCTCGCGGACTCGAAACTCGAAGGCCTCCGGAGCGGTGGCGATCGATCCGGCCGAGGAGGTAGACACCCGCGAGCGTCAGGGCGAGGGTCAGGGCGCTGGCGGCGAGGGTCCCTACGTACATCGCGATGAGGCTCGGCATCGGTTCTCCTCGGTCGGCGAGTCGGGGTGTAGCGCTTTCGTTCGCGCCCTTCCACGATCGCCTTCGGCGAGCTTTCCGGCATCGTGCAGCGGGAGCGGCGGGGATACTCCATTCGCGGTATCAGCCTCGGGGCGGGGTGCTGCCTCGGTATTTCAGTGCGCGAGCACGAGCACCGCGATGACGATCGCGCCGAGCCCGACCAATCCGCCGAACGCGATGAGTTGGTGCCGCCAGGGCAGCCCGGTGCGATATGCCGCTGTCATGGCGATGATGCCGAGGGTCAGCAGGTAGATGCCGACGCTCACCTGCAGGGCGATGCCGAGGCTGAACAGCCCGACCCACGCCGCTGCGAGGGCGATCAGCGCGATCGATGCCGATGCGATCGCGCCGGCGGCGATCCGGACCATCGTCCGCACCTCCGCGGGCGTGGGCAGGGCGCGGTGCGAGACGAGATGGCTCAGCACTTCTGCGACGAAGCCGGCGATCGTGATCCCCACGATGCCGGCGAGCAGGGTGAGCAGCGCGTCAATCGCCGTGGTGTGGCCGGGGTCGAGGGCGAAGACCGTCACGATCGCCAGCCCCGTGAACGAGGCGTAGACCTGCTCCTTCAGCGCGCGTGCACGTTCCTCTGGTCCCTTGTGCTTACTCACCACGCCGTCAGCCTATGACTGCGCGACAGCGTAGACGGGGCGCCGGGCGACGGCACGCGGCGCAGCAGCAGCCGCAGGCCGATCAGCGCGGCGCCTGCGCCCATGACGATCCCGCAGATGCCGTTGTAGCGGGAGTGGTCGGTCTCGGAGGTCATCGACAGCAGCGCGGTCTGGGTGAGCACGAGGAAGATGAGCGCGGCGGCGAGATTGCTGAGCTTGACGGCCTCCATGAGCAGATCCCCGCGCCGGCGCGAGGAGACGAAGCCGTGGATGGAGAAGCCGAGCTCGACGAAGGTGACGGTCGCGATCGCGATCGCGACCTCGTACGAGTACCGCTCGGTGCTCGCCTGGCCGAGCAGGAGGGGGAGGCAGAGGCCGGCGTACACGAGGGAGAGCAGCAGCAGGACGAGCCCGCCGGCACGATACGCGCGCGTCAGGACGGCATCGTCCCCGGTACGCCGGTGGCGCCCGTCGGCGAGCACGACGATGAGCTTCACGCCGGCCAGGCCCAGCGTGAACAGAACGTTGGCGAGCATGAACAGGGACGGGCTGACGATCAGCAGTGCGCCCTTCCACCCGCCCATCAGCAGGTGGGAGGGGATCGCGGCGGCGGAGAGGTAGATGTTCCGGCGGCCGGTGTCGCGCATCGCGGCGACGAGGTTTCCGGTGCGGCCGGGCGCCTCGTGGCTGGCGAGGACTTCGGTCTGCATGAACATGGCTGCGTGCTGCTCGTTTCCGCCGCCCGGTGGCGACATATCCACCGTCTCAGCTCCCCGGGCCGGACGCGTCGTCCGCCGAGAGCGCACCCTCTACCGCGCCCGCAGTAGACGCGGGCTCATCCGCGGATGCCGGCCTGGATCGCGAGGGAGACGAGCTGGGCGCGATCGCGGGCACCGACCTTCATCATCGCGCGGTTCGCGTGCGTCTTCACGGTGTAAGGGGGCGCGAAGTAATTAGGTGTGCGTGTCGGGGCGGAGGGTGTAGTTCCATTCTCCGTGCCACTCGTGGCGGGTCAGTACGCCGTCGTTGACGAGTTTCTGCATCTGCGTGTCGGGGATCTTGATCCCGGCGGGATACTCGGCGGTATCGAGTACGGCCTCGACTCGTTCACCGGAAGCGGTCCGGGTCGCGCCGATGCTGTTCACGACGACCTCTCGGCTGGTCAGGGGGCGGGCACGCCAGTTGATCGAGATGCGCGAGAACAGGCGGTGCTCGATCTTGTTCCACTTGCTCGTTCCTGGCGGGAGGTGGCAGACCGTGATGGTCAGGCCGGTCTCGGTGGCCAGCTGGGCGAGTTCGGTCTTCCAGAGCCTGGTGCGGTATCCATTGGAGCCGCCGCCGTCAGCAGTGATCAGCAGCCTGGATGCGCCCGGGTAAGCGCCACGGCCGACGGTGTTCCACCACGAACGGATCGTGTTCACCGCGAACGCGGAGGTGTCGTGATCGACACCGACCGACACCCAGCCGGTGTCGGCGGCGACGTCGTAGACCCCGTACGGGTTCACCTTGCCCAACTCCTGGTCCTTGAAGTCGTGCACGTTCACCGCCCGCGGCGCACCCTTCGGATGCCACTCTCGCCCGTTGTTGCGGAACTCGCCGATGAGTTCCTTCTTCTTCGTGTCCACACTGATCACCGCGTCCCCGGCCATGATGTGATCGCGGACATGGTCGTTGAGGTAGGAGAACTGGGCGTCCCGGTCGGGATGCTGACGACCCTCGATCTGCTTGCTGTTGGCCTGCAGGCTGAACCCCTGCTCCTTGAGGAGCTGCGCGACTTTCACCGAGCTGACCGGATGCCCCGACGCCGTCAGCTCGTCGGCGAGGTTCTGGGTCGACAACGTCGTCCACGACAGCGCCGATTCTGGATCCCCCCGCCGGGTCGGCTCCACCAGCGCCAACAGAGCCTCCACGATCCCCGGATCGGTCTCGGCGATCGGCTTGCGTCCCGCGCCGGGCCTGCGCACCCGCCCGAGCGGCTCCACGCCGGCCTCCAGCTCCGCAACGCCCTGCTGCACCCGCGACCTCGACGACCCCGACGCCCGCGCGACCGCCGCGATCCCGCCATGACCCAACGATCTCGCCTCGGCCGCGAGCGTCAGCCGCTGCGCCCGCTCATCCAGATGCGGCAGCAACGCGTCGAACTTCGCCCGCAACGCGACAACAGTCTCGGGAGCAATAGCCATACACCATTATCCCACGCCAACCCATATCAGACGCAGTTATTTATTAGCGAGTCCTAAGGGGAGATGAAGATGCGACGGCTGATCTCGGCGTTGTCGAGACCCGTGACGATGAGCTCGACGACCTCCAGCTCTCGGGGGGTGAGCGCGGTGAACAGGGCGGCCTTCTCCGGGTCCGACGGAGGCACCGGCTCTTCGGCGGCGTGGCTGACGAGCGCGTCGATCGCCGTCGGCGAGAGCGCGTGCGCTCCGGCCGCGATGCGGCGGATGCCGTCGGCGAGCTCGGCGGGCCCCGCGCCCTTGCTGAAGAATCCGTCCGCGCCCGCGCGGAGTGCGGCGAGGACGTTCTGATCCTGGTCGAAGGTGGTCAGCACGAGGATGCGTGGGCGCTCGGGACCGTGGGCGGCGCGGATGCGGCGCACCGCCTCCACCCCGTCGATACCGGGCATGTTGAGGTCCATGAGGACGACGTCGACCGGGGTCGACTCCAGCAGATGGACGGCCGTGTAGCCCTCGCCGGCCTCGGCGACGACCTCGAGGTCGGAGTAGGCATCGATGATGACGCGCAGGCCCGCGCGGATCATCTCCTGGTCGTCGACGAGCATCACGGTGGTCATCGCCGTCGTCATCGGGCGGCCTCTCTCTCGCAGGGAATGGTTGCCGTCAGCCAGAACAGCTTCCCATCGGTGCGGGTGCTGAGCGCTCCGCCGACGGACGCGGCACGCTCGCGCATGCCCACCACGCCGTTCCCTCCGCCCGGGGCGGCATGGCCGTGCGCCCGGCGGACGTTGACCACCTCGATCGACACGTCGCCTGCCTCGCCCTGCCGGATGGTGACCGAGACGGTGCCCTCGCCGTGCTTCTGCGCGTTCGTGAGCGCTTCCTGAACGATGCGGTATGCGGCGACGCTCGCCTGCGCGGACAGTTCGCCCGTGACGTCCTCCAGGGTCGCCTCGATCGCCATCCCGGCGTGGCGGAAAGAGTCCACGAGGTCCTGGATGCCGGTGTGTCCGGGGGTGGGCTCCAGGCCCTGCTCGCCGTCGCCCACGCGGAGCACGGTGAGGATCTGCTGCGTCTCGAGAAGCACCGCCTGCACGCCCTCGCGGGCTGCCGCGAGATCACCGCGTGTCTGTTCGGCACCCGGTGGCAGGTGCACCTCGGCGGCGCCGAGGTGCATGTTGACGACGGCGATCTGGTGGCCGACGGAATCGTGCAGGTCGCGGGCGATGCGCAGTCGCTCCTGCGCGATGCCGCGGTCGACCGCGGCGAGGCGGCTCGCCTCGGCATCCTGGACACGCCGCTCGGCCTCCTGCCGGTAACGGTGGTTGCCGCGGATCGCGCTGCCGATGGCTGCGCACACGATCGCGGCGAATGCGGCGATCGAAGCGCTGGCATCGGTGTTCACGTTGATCGTGCCGAGCTGCCAGGCGACGGCGGCGAAGTTCGCGATCGCCACCACCGCGCCGCTCAGCAGCGCCGAGAAGCCCCGCAGGGTGAACAGGAGAACGGCGAAGCAGGCCATCGACCAGATGCCGGTCGCCGGCTCTCGACCGACGAGCGTGGCCAGCAGCGGGGCCGTGGCCACGAGCCCGAGTCCGAGATACGGGAGGCGGCGGCTGACGGCGACGCCCGTCACGATCAGGGCCGCCGGCAGGTAGTGCACGACGGTCGCGCCGCCGACGGCGGCCGTGACGACCTCGGTGCCGACGGCGAGCAGCAGGATGACGAGCACCCCGGATTCCAGGGCGCGGGGCACCAGCTCCCACGCCCGCGTGCCCGATCGGTGCCGGGCGTCGTTTGCCGTGCGCATGTCCTCATCCTCTCCCGCGCCGTCGTCGCGGAGGTACTTCATGCGCAGTAGCGACGGCGGTTCAGCGGGACGATTCGCTCGATGGGCGGCTCGCGGACGATCGATACATGCCCCAGCCGGGCATCGGGATCGACATCCCGCAAGACATCCCGCAAGGAGACCCAGATCATGACCATCCTGACCGCACCGACCGACCGGCCCACCGGCTTCGCCGCCAACGAATACGCTTCTGTGCGCGCCCCCCGCGACCTCGAGCCGCTCTACCAGGACACCTACCGCAGCTTCGGGTGGACCGTCGATTCCACCGAGGTCGCGGGCCCGATCCGGGCGTTTACCCCGGGCATCCGTCCGACCGCGGTCACCCTCAAACTCAAGCGCGACCGCAACATCCGCAACCGGCAGTTGGTACAGACCCTCCAGCGCAAGGCCGAAGGGTCGCTGTCGGCCATCGCGCGGCTGGAGAAGTCCAAGACCACCCGTGCGTTCGCGGTCGCCGTCACCATCGGCATCTTCGGCGCCGCATTTCTCGCGGGATCAGTCTTTCTCATGAACGGTGGGATGCTGGCCGTCTCGATCGTGCTCGGCGCGATCGGCCTCATCGGCTGGGTCGGCGGCTTCCTCGCCTATCACGGTGTGATGGCGCGCCGGACGGCCGCCGTCGCGCCGCTGATCGACCGCGAGTTCGACGCGCTCTACGAGACCACCGAGCAGGCAACCCGCCTGCTGAGCTGACCTGCTCAGGCCACTGCCCCGACCCGACGAACGAAGGACTGCTCTCATGACGACCACCATCCAACGGGCGAAGAAGACCGAGTCGAGCGAGACGATCGCGACGTCGCCGCGGCGCCCGCCCACGGCGATCGTCGCCGTGCTCGCCGTCGCCGGCATCATCGCCGCGGGCACCCAGACCCTCATCGTCCCGCTTCTCGGACAGCTGCCCGGCATCCTCGATGCGGCACCGGATGACACGGCGTGGGCGGTGACGGCGACCCTGCTCGCGGCCGCCGTCGCCGTCCCGATCGCGGGCCGTCTGGGCGACATGCTCGGCAAGCGCCGTGTGCTGCTGGCGAGCCTCATCCCGCTCGCCGCCGGTTCGATGCTGTGCGCCGTCGCCGGATCTCTCGACCTCATGATCGCCGGACGTGCCTTGCAGGGTCTCGGCATGGGCGTCGTGCCGCTCGGCATCAGCCTGCTGCGCGAGGTCGTGCCGCCCGAGCGCATCGGCTCGGCCGTCGCGACGATGAGCGCGTCGATGGGCGTCGGCGGGGCGATCGCGCTGCCGTTCGCCGCGACGATCGCCGAATACGCGAGTTGGCGGATCATGTTCGCCGTCTTCGCCGCCCTCACCGCGGTGACCTTGATCCTCGTGCTCTGGCTCGTCCCGCCCGGCAGCGGTCGTGTTCGTGGCGCCCGGTTCGACCTGCCCGGTGCGCTGCTGCTGTCGGGTGGACTCGCCGCGCTGCTGCTGCCGATCTCCAAGGGCGCGACGTGGGGGTGGGACTCGCCGGTCACCCTCGGCCTGTTCGCCGCGGCCGTGTTCCTCCTCGGTTTCTGGGTCCTCCAGCAGGTGCACGCGCGGCAGCCGCTCGTGAACCTCCGGAGCCTGCGCAACCCGCAAGTCGCCCTCACCAACCTCGCGTCGCTGATGATCGGCTTCGCGATGTACGGGCAGTCGCTCATCCTCCCGCAGCTGCTCCAGCTCCCGGCATCCACCGGGTACGGGCACGGGCAGTCGATGCTGCAGATGGCGCTTTGGCTCGTTCCCGGTGGCGTCGTGATGATGGTCGTCTCCCCGTTCGGCGCGCGCCTGACCGCGGCGCGCGGCGCGAAGACGACCCTCGCGCTCGGCGCGATCGGCGTCGCCGCCGGTTACGGTGCGAGCCTGCTGCTGCTCGGCTCGACCTGGGGGATCATGGGGTCGATCATGGTGATCAACATCGGCGTGGGACTGGCCTACGGCGCCATCCCCATGCTCATCATGGGGGCCGTCCCGGTCGGCGAGACCGCATCTGCGACGAGCTTCAACACCCTCGTCCGCTCGATCGGCACGAGCGGCGCCTCCGCCGTCACCGGTGTCGTCCTGGCCGCCATGACGACCACGATCGATGGGACGACGGCGCCGAGCCTTGCGGGCTTCCAGCTCGCCCTCGTCGTCGGCGGCGCCGTCGCGCTGCTCGCCCTCGCGGTGATCGCGTTGCTGCCTCGCCCGAGTGGGCGCACCCCGGTGCGGTCGTGAATCGTACCCGGGGCTGCCCCCGCCGCGATGGCACCGGCCCCGGCCCTCTCGGGTAGACTGACCCGGCTCGCCTCAGTAGCTCAGTGGATAGAGCGCCGCCGTCCTAAGGCGGGCGTCGGGGGTTCGAATCCCTCCTGGGGCGCCTCTGAGAGCGCGCGTCGTGACAGGGCGCGCCACCCGGTCGCGCGGGAGCGTGCGCGTGGCCCCGAGCCCTGCGGCGACATCGAACGTCACGTGATTTTCGCCACCGGCCCGGCCCTCCTAACGTCGAAGGGTCCCGCCACAGCACCGAAAGCGACACGATCCATGACCTCCCTCCGACGACTCGCTCCTCTCGCCGCCGCCGCAGTGCTCGCCCTCACCGCCTGCTCGTCGGCGGACACGTCGAGCACCGACGCAACGGAAGACGCCGTCTCGATCGCACTGGTGCGTCAGCTCGGCTCCGGCGACTACTTCGAGCAGTGGCTCTCCGGCGCGCAGGCGCAGGCCGACGAGCTCGGCGTCGATCTCACCGTCTTCAACGCCGACGGCGACGACGCACAGCAGGCCACCGACCTCGACTCCGCGATCGGTCAGGACTTCGATGCGATCATCGTCGACCACGGCTTCGCCGAGACCATCCAGCCCGGCATCCTCTCGGCGCTCGACGCGGACATCCCGCTCGTCGCCTTCGACGTCGACCCGGGCGACGACCGCGCCATCACCGTCGAGCAGAGCGACTACGCCCTCGCCGAGGCCGTCCTCGGCCAGCTCGTCGAGGACACCGGCGGCCAGGCCCAGGTCATCTACGCCTACGTCTCCGGCTACGCGCCGCTGGACCGCCGCAACGAGATCTGGGAGGACGTCAAGGCAGAGAACACCGGCCTCGAACAGGTCGCCCAGATCGGCGTCGTCAACGACAACACCGCCGCCGAGGTCGCCGACCAGGCCAAGGCCGCCCTCCAGGCCAACCCCGAGGTGACCGCGATCTTCGCCCCCTACGACGAGTTCGCCAAGGGCGCGACCCTCGCCGTCCAGGAGCTCGGCCTCGAAGACACCGTCACCGTGTACGGCGCGGACATCTCCACCGCTGACATCGAGGTCATCGTCGCCGACGACAGCCCGTGGGTCGCCACCGCGGCCACCGATCCCTCGAACGTCGGCGCCGTCTCGGTGCGCGCGGCCTACCTCGCCGCCACCGGGGGAGAGGTCGACCAGACCCTGACGATCGAGCCCGTGCTCATCACGCAGGAGCAGCTGCGGGATGCCGGTGTGACCACCATCCAGGACCTCACGGCCGCCGTCCCGGAGCTGACGACGCCCGACATCGCGCCCGTCGAGTGAGCACCACCGCCCGCGAACGACCCGATGAGCAGGGGCACGAGCAGGGGGTCGGGTCGAGGGACACGACGCCCGGCTTCGTGCTCTCGGCCCATCGGGTCGTCAAGAGCTTCGGATCGACGCGCGCCCTGCGCGGCGTCGACTTCGGCGTGCGCGCGGGGGAGATCGTCGGTCTCGTGGGAGCGAATGGCGCCGGCAAGTCGACGCTCATCTCCGTCCTCTCCGGATCTCTCGCCCCGACCTCGGGTGAGCTGCGCGTCGACGGTGAGCCGGTGCGCTTCGCTTCGCCCGAGGCGGCGGCACACGCGGGCGTCGCCACCGTCCAGCAGGACGTCGACCTCGCCCTCGTGCCTACCCTCTCGGTCGCCGAGAACCTCGTCCTCGACCTCATCGCCCGGGGCGCTCTGGGTGCGCTTCCGAGCGCGCGGCGCATCCGCGAGACGGCGGCGGAAGTCGCCGGCGGGCGCCTCGACCTCGACCTGAACGCGCGTGTCGGCGCGCTGCGCACCTCCGAGAAGCAACTCCTGCTGATCGCGCGGGCCCTGCACCGTGGCGCGCGCGTGCTCATCCTCGACGAGCCGACCGCGGCGCTGTCGATCGCGGAGCAGCGCGAGCTGCACGATCGTGTGCGCGAGGCGGCTGCGGCGGGCACGGCCGTCGTCTACATCACCCACCACCTCGGCGAGCTGGCCGAGATCTGCGATCGCGTCGTCGTGCTGCGTGACGGCGACGTCGAGGGAGAGGCGCTGCGCCCCATCGAGCCCGATGCGATCGCGGACCTCATGCTCGGGTCCCTCGCCCGTCACCACCGTCTCGCCCGCACCGCGGGCGCTCCGGTGCTCGTCGGGCGCGGCATCCGTGCCCTGCCGGATGCCACGCCGTTCGATCTCACCCTCTGCCGAGGGGAAGTCCTCGGGATCACGGGGCTGCTCGGCGCCGGCAAGAGCGAGCTGCTCTCGCAATTGGTGGGGGTCTCGCAGCTCGCGACCGGCGAGCTCACGCTCGACGGCGAGCCCTACCGCCCGCGCACGATCGCCGACGCGATCGCCGCCGGGGTCGGCTTCGTCCCCGAGGACCGCCGCGTGCTCGCCGAGGTTCCGAGCTGGTCGCTGGCGCAGAACCTCACCCTGCCCGACCTCGGCCGCTACACCCGCCTCGGCCTCGTCAGCCGCCGCCGTGAGCGCGCTGCCGCCGCAGCCGCCATCGACCGCCTCGACATCGTCGCCGCAGGGCCCGGCGCTGCGATCGAGTCGCTCTCCGGCGGCAACCGGCAGAAGGTCATCGTCGCCCGATGGATCAGCGCCCGCAGCCGCGTGCTGATCCTCGACGAGCCCTTCCGCGGGGTCGACCTCGGCGCTCGTGCCGACATCGCCCGGCTGCTGCGCTCCGGCGACGTGGATGCTGCGATCGTCGCCTCCAGCGACCCCGAGGAGATCCTCGAGGTCGCCGACCGCATCCTCGTCCTCGCAGGTGGTGCGCTCATCGCCGAGCTGACCCCGGATGCCGTCGACGCCGCCGCCCTCGGAACCCTTATCGCCCCCGTCGCACCCGTGTCCCCGAGCGTGCGCCCCGGTCCGGAAGGAGCCGCCGCATGACCTCCCGCGCGGGAACCCTCGTCTACCGCTACGGGCTGCTGGCCCTGCTGCTCGCGTTCATCGTGTACTTCTCGCTCACTCAGCCCGCCTTCGCGACCTGGCGGAACGTCCTCGTGATCGGCCAGTCGGTCGCGATCACCGCGATCGTCGCCCTCGGCGTGACGATCTCTCTCACCGTCGACGGCTTCGACCTGTCGATCGGCTCGACGATGTCGTTCGTCGTGATGCTGACCTCGGCCGTGCAGGTGTACTTCGGGCTCCCCGCGATCGTCGCGATCCTCGTGGGCCTTGCGGCAGGCATCCTCGTGGGGCTTCTCAACGGCGTGCTCATCGTCCACGCGCACATCCCCGATCTGCTGGCGACGCTCGGCACCATGTTCGTCTTCGCGGGCCTGGCCCTCGTCATCACCGGCGGTCAGTCGGTGTCGACCGGGGCCACCTTCCTCGGCCAGCCGACGACGGGCAGCATCTCCCCGGGGTTCCTCTGGCTGGGGCGTGGCACGATCCTGGGCGTTCCCGTCCCCGTCGTCCTCGCGCTCGTGCTCGGCGTCGTCGTCTCGGTGTTCCTGGCGCGCAGCCGCACCGGCCGCGTGCTGGCCGCCATCGGCGGCAACGCGGAGGCGGCACGGCTCGCGGGAGCGGGCGTCGGGCGACTGAAGATGCTCGCCTACGTGCTCTCGGGCCTGCTGGCATCCGTCGGGGGAATCCTCCTCACGGCGCGTCTCGGGCGCGGCGACGTCGGCGCCGGCGGCGACTATCTGCTCGAGACGGTCGCGGCCGCCCTCATCGGGTTCGCGGTGCTCGGGGCCAATCGCCCCAACGGGTTCGGTACGCTCGTGGGCGCCGTCTTCGTCGGCGTGCTTCTGAACGGGCTCACGATGCAGAACGTGCCGTACTACACCCAGGACCTCATCAAGGGCGCGCTCCTCGTCGGCGCGCTCGTGCTGAGCTTCTCCACCGTCTTCAGAAAGACCGGGATCAGCAAGAAGGAGCGCGCATGAGCGCCGCACTGCTCGAGGTGACCACCGTCGCCGCCTACATCGCCGCGCGGGAGGATCTCGCCGCCCTCGTCGACGTCGCCACCCTCGAGGTGGCCGAGGTCGGCGACGGCAACCTCAACCTCGTCTTCATCGCGACCGACGCGCGGGGGCGCTCGCTCGTTCTCAAGCAGTCGCTGCCGTACGTGCGGATGGTGGGCGATTCGTGGCCACTCAGCCAGGACCGCATCCTGTACGAAGCGCGCGGCTACGAGGCCGCCGACCGGGTGAGCCCGGAGTCGATCCCCGCCTATTACGGCCTGGACGCCGAGCGCCGGATCATCGTCATGGAAGACCTCTCCGCCTGGACGGTGTGGCGGCGCGCGCTCGACGAGGGCCGCCGGGCGCCCGGGGCGGCGGCCGCGATCGGGCGCTACGTCGCCCGGCTCGCGTTCGGCACGAGCGTGTTCGGGCTCGACCCGGATGCCGTCAAGCGCGCCCGCACCCTCGACGAGAACCCCGACCTGCGCCGCATCACGGAAGACTGGTGGTTCGTCCACCCCTACACCGAGAACGAGTTCGCGAGCTGGCATCCGGGCGTCGCCGACGACGTGCTGTCGCTGCGGGAGGGGGGACTGCTCGACGAGATCGCCGCCCTGAAGTTCCGCTTCACGACCGGAGCGGAGGCGCTCGTGCACGGCGACCTGCACACCGGGTCCATCTTCGTTCGGGGTGATGCGCAGGGCGTGCAGGAGGGCGCGCAGCCCGCGAAGGCGTTCGACATCGAGTTCGCGTTCTACGGGCCGGTCGGCTTCGACCTCGGCACGCTGTTCGGCAACCTGCTGCTCGCGCAGGTGCGCGCCGCCGTGCTGGAGCGGGACGCCGGATTCCGCGCCTGGCTCGACGGCCTGATCACCGAGACGTGGGATGCCTTCGTCGCCGAGCTCACCGCCCTCTGGCCGGGCCGGGTCGACGCTTCGTATACCGACGCGTTCCTGGGCCGCTGGCTCGCGCAGACCTGGACGGATGCGGTCGGGTACGCCGGTGCCGAGGCGATCCGCCGCATCGTCGGCGGCGCGAAGGTCAGCGACATCCAGAGCCTCGACGAGCCCGCGCACGTGCGGGCCGTACGTGCCGCCCTGCGCATCGCGCGCCGGGCCGTCGAAGAGCGCCCCGCCTCGCCGCAGGCGCTGTCGGCGCTCGTCGCCGAGGAGCTGCCGTGACCGGCCTGCCGCCGTCTATCGCCTGGACGGGCGAGGCCGTGCGGATCATCGACCAGCGCCTCATCCCCGACGAGCTGCGCGTCCGCGAGCTGGGCACCGTCGACGAGGTGATCGACGCGATCGCGACCCTCGCCATCCGCGGCGCGAACGTCATCGGCTCGGCGGGGGCACTCGGGCTCGCCCTCGGCATCCGTGCCGGGCTCGATGCCCGCCATACCGCCGACCGGATCATCGGGGCGCGCCCCACCGCCGTGAACCTCCGCACAGCCGTCGAGACCGCCCTCGCCGCCGCCGACCCGCTGGAGGCGGCGCTCGCGCTCATCGACGCGGATGCCGAGCAGTGCCGCCTCATCGGCGAGCACGGGCGCACCGAGCTGCCAGGTGCGCGCACGATCCTCACCCACTGCAACACCGGCCGCCTCGCGACGACCGGCTGGGGCACCGCGCTGGGGGTCGTCTACGCGAAGCAGGCCGCCGGCGAGAGCGTGCGCGTGATCGCCACCGAGACCCGGCCGCTGCGGCAGGGCGCGCGGCTCACCGCGTGGGAGCTCGCGCAGTCGGGCATCGAGGTCGAGCTCATCGCCGACTCCGCCGCGGCCGCCGCGCTCGCCGTCCGCGGCGTCGACGCCGTCATCGTCGGCGCCGACCGCATCGCCGCCAACGGCGACACCGCGAACAAGATCGGCACTCGCGCCCTCGCCCGCGCCGCTCGGGCCGAGGGGGTGCCCTTCTACGTCGCCGCGACGCTCAACGCCGTCGACCTCGACACCCCCGATGGCGCGGCGATCCCCATCGAGGAGCGGGACGGCGACGAGCTGCGGGGGAGCGGTCCCGGTGCGGTGCCCGCCGGCATCCGGGTGTGGAACCCCGCGTTCGACGTCGCCCCGGCTGAGGCGATCACCGGCGTCATCACCGAGGCGGGGGTCCTCCGGGCGCCGTTCGGGCCTGCGCTGGCCACGGCGCTTGCCTCCGCGCGTGGCGCCGGGCGCCTGCTCGTGAGCGGAGGACGGCGGTGACCGAGGTCATCACCGCCGTCTACGAGGTCTCAGGCGACGACCCCGAGGCCCGCGCCGCCGGTGCCGCCGTCGAGCAGAGCCACGAGCTGCCGACCGCGCTGGCCCCGGCATCCGCCCTCGTCTCCCTCGCCCGCGTCGTCTCGGTGGAGCGCTCGGCGGGCGGACCCGCGCGCGCGACGATCGCCTATCCGGTCGAGCTGGCGGGCGCCGAGCTCACCCAGCTGCTCGTCGTGCTCCTCGGCAACATCTCGCTGCAAGACGGGCTGCGCCTCGTCGACCTCGACGTGCCCGCTTCGCTTCCGGCGGCGTGGACACGCCCGCACCCGGCGGTCGCCGGCATCCGGCGCCTCGTCGGCGCGCCCACCCGGCCGCTGCTGGCCACGGCGCTCAAGCCCGTCGGCCTGTCGCCGGAAGGGCTCGCCGCCCAGGCATACGCGTTCGCCGCCGGCGGCATCGACATCATCAAGGACGACCAGGGGCTCGCCAATCAGGTCTGGGCGCCGTTCCGCGAGCGGGTCGCCGCGGTGACGGATGCCGTAGCTCGCGCCAATGCGGAGCACGGCACCTCGGCGCGCTACCTTCCCGCCGTCTCCGGCCCCGGGGCGCTCTTCGAGGAGCGCCTGCGCTTCGCCCGGGAGCGTGGCGCGGACGGTGCGCTCGTGCTGCCGGGGATCTCCGGCTACGACAGGATCTGCGTCGCGCGAGAGGTTTTCGGCGCTGACGGCATCCTCTACGCGCACCCGTCCTTTCTCGGTGGGTTCACGGCGGCGGGCAGTCACGGCATCGCGCCGGATGTGCTGTTCGGGCTGATCAGCCGGCTCGCGGGGGCGGATGCCGCGATCTTCCCGAGCTACGGTGGCCGGTTCAGCCTCACGCGGGTGGAGTGCGAGCGGATCGCCGCCGCGTCGTCGCGCCCTTTCGCGGGGCTTGCCCCGGTGCTGCCCTCGCCGGGGGGAGGGATGACCGTCGCGCGTGCCGACGAGCTCGTGGGTGTCTACGGGCGTGATGTCCTGCTGCTGATCGGCGCGGACCTGCACCGTGACGGCGCGCTGCGCGAGAACACGGAGAGGTTCCGCGAGACGGCGGAACGGCTGGGGTGAGACGCCGGTCTCCGTGTCTCGGCATGCCGAATACACGCGGAGACAGCTGTTGTTCGAGTCGAACGCGAAACGGCGTCAGCTGCAGCTGAGCGTCGTGATCGTCGCGGTCGTGTTCTTGCCGTTCCCGGCGGCGACGGTGAGAACCTTCGTCGATCCGTTATATGCCGATACAGTCCCGCTGCTGCGTGAGTTCGCGATCGAGCGGACCGCACTACCCAGCGCGGATACGGAGTTGCCGGTCGTGCAGGTCGTGAACGCCAGACGCGAGCCGAGATAGTTTGTGCGGCTGTACGCGCAGTAGGAGCCGCTCGGGCAGGTGCCCACCCCGGTCAGCGCAGACACGGAGGCTGCGGCTTCGACCGTCAGGATAATGGCGCCGTCGTCCCATGTCACCTCGTTCGCGGCCGTTTGCTCGCCGCCGTACTCCGCGATGACCGCGTCGATTCGGGCTTGGACGCGATCTTCCGCCGCGTTCGCGGCGGTCGGGGCGAGCGCGATCGCGGCGACGGCGCCGACGGCGACGAGCGGAGCGAGCAGGCGGCGGCGGAGCTTCATTCGGGGGTCCTTTCCCATGCGTAGTAGGCGATGACAGCGGGGCTGGGCACGTCGGTGCGATCGTGGCCGACGTAGAGCGTCTCGAACGAGAGGATGTGGCCTGTCGTCGTGGAGACGACGAGGAGGTTCTGGTAGTCGCCATCGGCCGGAGCCTCGATGACGACGCCGTCCCGCCCGAGCCGGTCGGTCGTCTCGCCGGCGACGGTCAGCCCGGGGAGCTCGGCGAGAGCGCCGAGCAGCGCGCGTTCCTGCTCGGGCGTCGGATCCCATTCCATCAACAGCTGGGACACCGCGTCGAGATACGTCCCCGCGGAGGAGGCGTCGTCGAGGCCCGCATATGTGCGCAGGTACTCGTCGACCTCCGAGGCTGACGTTGGGGGCGCTTCGAGGAAGATGAACTGGCCGTCGTCACTCCCGTAGGTCTCGTCTCTGAGCACGGTCCCCGGTGATGGGGCGCGGTCGTCGTCGATCGGCCGACCTTTCGCGTCGTACGCCTGCCCGGTCTTCGAGACGAGGGTCCCGGATCCGTCCGCGGCGCGCGTCACTGTGACGTCCTCGGGCACGACGACGCTCGGGACCGAGCCGCCGTCGGTGACGACGAGCGACCACATCTGGACACGGATGATCTGTTCCTCGGATGGTCCAGCCGTGTCAGTGAGCTTCGAGGCCGCGGCCATCATCACCTCCTGCGCGGAGCTCTTGATCGCGGATGCCGACAGCAGCGGCGGGGTGGCGGCGTATACCGGAGCAGGTGTCATCAGCAACGTCACAGCGATGGCGACGATCGCCGCCATGGCCGCGGCGACGGAGAGATAGATCGGCCGAGTGCGGCGAGGGGAACGGCCGATCTGCGGCATGTCGCGACGTTCACCGGCGTCTGCATCCGCGCTCCCGGACGGCGACGCGCTCATGATCGCGCGCAGCGTCTCAAGCTGCGCATCGGTCGGCGTCTGCGACTTACGTGAGCGGGCCGGGTCGACACGGCTCATGATCTCTGCCAGGTGCTCGTGACGGCTCCTCATCGTTCCCTCCTTACCGAGTCGGCTGGTACTGCTGTGTCCGCATCCAGCAGCGTTCGAAGACGTTTCCGAGTGCGGCTGAGTACGGCCCATACGGTCGGGATGCTGCAGCTGAGCACCTTCGCTACCTCTGCCGCTGATAGCCCGTCCCAGTACGTGAGCAAGACCGCTTCGCGATCTCGTGTGCCCAGCTCCTCCAATGCACGACGCAGCGCGATCGCATCGAGCGTGTCCTTAGCTCCCTCCAACTCCTCGAACCGGCGAAAGAGCGCCTCCTCCGCCCGACTCTGACGTTCTACGCGCCGGTAGTAGTCCGCCACCTTGTTCGCGGCGACGCGGTACAACCAGGGCAGCTCGACGCCCTCGCCGCTCTGCCAGCGGACCCACGCCGCCGCGAACGTCTCGGCGGCCAGTTCTTCCGCGAGCGCGTATGCCGGAAGACGACGTTCTGCGTAGCGCAAGATCGCCGTGTAGTGGGTCGTGAAGACCTCCTCGAAACCCGCCCGGCGCACCGCCAATTGCGCTCCTCTCGCCTCCGGCCCCCCTGTCAGGTTTATCGCCGCTCGACGACGATCCTGACAAGACGATCCTGACAAGGCGGGCCGATCAAAGATCAGGCTGCAGTAATCATCTCGTTCGCGATGACGAGCCGGCGGCTGGCCAGATCGTCCACGTCGGTAGCGTTGTGGCTCGTGAAGACCACCGTCACGCCGGCCGCGTTGAGCTCACGGATGATCTCCTTCACGCAAAGCGCGCTGTCCGCATCCAGCGCGTTGAACGGCTCATCGAGAATGAGTACGTCAGGGTTCTCCATGAACGCCTGCGCGAGCGCGAGCTTCTGCTTCATGCCCAGCGAGTAGTGGCGTACTTTCTGCCGCAACTCGGGATCCAGACCCACGCGCCGCATCGTCGACCTGATGTCGTCGTCGCTGATCACGCCGCGTATCGCCGCGAGCTCGCGGAGATTGTCCATCCCCGTCTTGCCCGCGAGATAGGCCGGACGATCGATGACGACGCCGAATCTCTCGGGAAAGTCCCGGCCCTTCGAGAGGTAGGCCGGATCGATACGGACCACCCCCGAATCCGGGGCCAGGAATCCGCAGAGGAGCCGGAACAGCACCGACTTCCCGGAGCCGTTCGGTCCCGATACCGCCGTGACCTGGCCTTTCTCGATCGTGAACGACGCGTCCTTGTACAAGAACCGCCCTCGGTACGACTTAGACATCTGCTCGACCTCGATCACTGACATCGTCGGCTTTCTCCCTCTCTCGGATGACTCATGCAAACACTTCGGCCTGTGATGGTTTCGCACGCCACCAGGCGGCGACGGCGACGAGTGCGCTCACCGCGATGGTCGTCAGGCCGGCCACCAACGTCGGCAGCGCCCCGGCGCCACTGCGCACCGCATAGGCGGCAGCGATGTTGAGGGCGGCCGCGGCTCCGGGCAGCGCGTAGCCGACGACGAGGGTCGCCGCGAACACCGCAAGCCACGAGTGCTCGAGCGCTCCCGGCATCCAGGCCAGCAGCCCAGCGATCGCCGACATGAGCAGCATCTCCGCGAACAGCCCCGCAAGCCCTGCTAGCGCCGCACCGGCATCCGACGACCAGAGCCCGACGCGGCCGAGACCGATCGTGAGCACAAGCGCGACCAGCACGACGGAGATGACCGCGCGGAGCCCCTGTCGTGTGAACAATCGCAGCATCCACGCGCGGTACGAGCCGCGCCGGATCGCCTGGTAGCTGATCGGGCCGGCGCGGAGTTCCACCAGCTCGACCACGCATCTGGTGCCGAACAGCAGCGGGATCGCCGCCACTAGGACGTAGCCGAGGAGGTCGCGCTCTGCTCCGGCGAAGAAGGCCTCAGCGACGCTTGCTTGTCCGCGCCCTGACCCGGTGTACAGAGCGGCCAGAAGAGCGCAGGTGAGCATCGCCACCGTCCACGACCAACTCGACCTCAGCGCGGTCCGCACGTGACGGAGCACGCCCGTCCGCGACAACGCCCACGTGAGGAGCGCCCCGATGCCCATCCACACGCCCCACGCCGCCATGCCGCCCGGCGTCGCCAGCGCCCAGCCCAGACTCAGAACAGCCGAGAAATCGAACACCGCCGGGAGATCGAACGCGGTGAAGTTGCAGATCTCCGCCCACAGCGCGAAAACGATGAGGCCGGCGAGAGAACCGCGATACCGGCCGGACGTGGACCCCGCGATGACCACAGCGGCCAGAACGAGGTAGGACATGCCGGTGAATGCGGCGATGCACACCATCGCAACCAGAGGACTCGAGAAGGAGGTGGCGAAGGCGTCCGCGGAGAAGGCCGAGACGGAACCACCCTGCGTCGCGGCCTCCGGTCCGGCCCACGTGACCGTCACGCCGAGGTGGAGGGTCAGCGCAGCGTACATCAGCACCTGCAGGACCGCCCACGATGCGAGGACTCCCGACACGAATGCGAGGGAGTCCAGGATGACTCGGCGACGCGAGCCGTGACGGAGTTGCACGTGCTCGACGCGCGCGTTGCGCATGATGGGCAAGAGCCATAGACACCACCAGATCATCCCGATCAGCGATGTCGTGAACGTGCTCGAAGCGAGCGGAATGATCACATCCCACGCCGAGACGGGTCCATAGGCGCTGAGCAGCGCCAGGTCGAACATGCCGTATCCCAGGATGAGCGCACCCAGCAGGAGCGTCCGGAACGACAGGATCGATTGCGTGAAACCGCGCACGGCGAGCCTGATCACGAGAGCCTCGGATTCGATGGCGCTCGGGAGACGATGACGGTCGCCGTCGCGATGGCCGCGGCGGCGAGAACCACGAATGGCAGCACCGCGGACCACAACGAATAGTTCTGCAATCCCGTCGGGTACACCGCAGAGATGAGATAGCTCGCCCCCGGAAGATCCAGGAGCTGGAACACGACCGACTCGACCACGTAGAGCATGAACGGGACCAGCAACGCGACGAGCGGGTGCGTCAGAAGAAGCACGGCGAGCATCGTCGTCAAGGCGAAGACCGCAGCGTGCGCTCCCAGCCAGAGCGCCGCGAGCGCAGTGAACACGACGAGGTTGCCGTTCGCGAAGCCGGACAGCGGAGCGACGGAGACATCGGTCGCGTGGACCGCCGCTGCTGAGCCGAGGTCGTAGCCGGCGGGGTCCAAGGTGTCGGGCCAGATCGCGGGAAGGAGCCACAGAGCGACGACGGCATTCACCAAGCCGAGGACCGCGAATGCCGCGCCGACCTGGAGCGGCACCCGCAGGAGACGCCGACCGAGCGCGGTACGGATTCCGGTTCGGGTGCGCGTATTCGCGATGTGCCGGTGGGTCAGCTCGCTGGCGAGTCTGCTCCCGGACACCAGCGCCACGCCCACGGGGAACAGCAGACGCACCGTGCCGTTCATGAAGCTGCCGAAGAGCTGAATGGGTGACGCGTACTGCGAGTGAGAGGCCTCCGCGAGTCCCTGCCACAAGCCCGACACGAGCAGAACCGCGTAGACGCACGCGGGAATCCAGAACGTCGAGCGATGAAGAAAAGATGGCACGAGTACCCGCCCTTTCAGATCGTGGGGTTCGGCACGTCCGTCTGGACGCGCGGACGGGCGGGACGGTGGATCCCACCGTCCCGCCCGCGAACGGTCAGTTCGTCTTGAACCAGCCGGTAACGAGGACCGTCACGAGGGCCCACGTGTTGTTGGTCACGATCAGCCGGGTCGCCGTGCCGGTGGGCGTCGAGTTGGCGATCGACACCGTCGAACCGGTGCCGATTCCCTTCTTCTCCGTGTACTGCGTTCCCGACGCGCCGTTCTGCGCCTTGACGTTCATCGTGTACGACGCCCCGATGGAACTGAAGTAGACCTGCGAGGCCGACGACGTCGTCTTGTTCTGGTACTCCCAGTAGTGCGACTGCTGGTATGCCGGGACGATCGTCGCGAAGCTCGACGACGAGGTCACAGCCTGCGCGCCGGCGGATCCGCCGACGATCAGCCCCGTCGCCAGGGCGACCGCTGCGATGGACTTTCCGAACTTTCCGAACGTCATTGTTGCTCCGATCTGGTTGCCTCGACGGTCCGCCATCCGGGACCGGAACCACGGCGAGCCTGCGTCAACGCAACGGCTGCGTATTCACGAAGGATATCGACGGCGACGGCGAATCCTGACAGGTGGCGGATGCCGTGGCCCGCGCCAACGCGGAGCACGGCACCTCGGTGCCGACGAGCTCGTGGGCGTCTACGGGCGTGATGTCCTGCTGCTGATCGGCGCGGATCTGCACCGTGACGGCGCGCTGCGCGAGAACGCGGAGAGGTTCCGCGAGACGGCGGAACGGCTGGGGTGAGACGCCGGCGGCGGATGAGTGACAGACCCGCTGCCGGTAGGAGCGGAGGGGAACGCTGTCGCCGGGCCGGCTCCTGTGATCAGGCGCCGAGCATGGCGGTGATCCGGGCGTAGAAGGGTGCGGGGTCGCCGGCGAGGGATGCCTTGACCATCGCGGTCCAGTCATCGACGACGACCTCGATCTTTCCCTCGGCGAGAGCGTCGAGGGATCGGCGGGGCACGTCGCGCGGGTCGATCTTGGGTCCGTCGTATCCCGCGGACATATCGGTGTCGGCGGAGCCGAGGAGCACGCCCTGCACGAAAGTGTGCTGCGCGGCGAGTTCGAGACGGACCGCGTTGGTCATGCTCCACTCGGCGGCCTTGGCCACGGAGTAGGCGCCCGCGCCCGGGGCGACGAACCACGACAGCGCGGACAGGATGTTCACGATCGCGCCGCC